>DROS01000051.1 GCA_011321815.1 Gammaproteobacteria bacterium | reverse complement strand
CTATACCCAGATGTTTTTTTAAATCGTCGCCAATGGCGAATAAGCAGGGAATAAGAAACAGCACGTAGATTGTAGAACTGATCATGCCACCCACACTGGGGGCGGCAATGGGCCGGGTCACGTCCATGCCTGAGCCGCTGGCGAGGATAACCGGAATCAGACCGAACACTGTTGTGGCGACAGTCATTAGTTTGGGACGCAGGCGAGCAAGCGAACCTTCAATCACCGCCTCCATATAGGGCTGGTTCTCCGGTTTGCGCGCCAGGGCTTCGCGAATAAATTCAATCATAATGATCCCGGTCTGGATCGCTACCGCCAGAACCGCAATATAGCCGATAACGACGGCTGTAGTCATCGCATAGCCCTGAAGCCATTGCAGCAACACGCCGCCGATTAATGCGAATGGGGCGGACAGGAGGACAAGAAAACTGATGCTTATAGATTTGAACGTCAGCATAAGCAGACTGAACATAATGATCAGGGTTAAAGGCGCTATCCATAAAAGCCGGGCCTGAGCCTGTTCCGCATAGCGGTAGGTTCCCGTCCATTCCAGCGAATAACCGGGGGGTAAGTTCAGGCGCCGGGCCAGATATTTTCTTGCTTCCTGCACATAGTCGGTTGCGGTGGCGCCGGTGGGATTGATGTAGATATAGCCGGCCAGCATGCCATTATCATCGCGAATCATCTCGGGCATTTTTTTGACCCTGACATTGGCAATGGCGCCAAGCGCGACAGTTTGGCCATTGGCCGTTATCACCGGTGTTTTCTTTACTTTTTCCAGTGTGTCGATGTACTCGGGTGAATACTGCATGCTCAGTGGCACAACTGTATTATCGGTTTGCGTGATATTAATGATATTCTCGCCGCCGATGCCGTAACGAATCGTCAACATTGCTTCGTCAACGGTCACATTATGTTTCGCCAGACGTTGCAGATCATTTTCCACATCAATGTAATAGCCCTGAGATATACGTTCTGCAATGATGGAGGCTGTGTTTGGAAAATCGCGCAATAATGTTTCAACCTGTTTTGAAATATTTTCAATCGTCGCTATTTCGCTCCCTTTAATCTTGATGCCGACCGGTGTTTGAATGCCGGTGTCCTGCATGATTACTCGCCCGGCGATTGGCTGGGTCCAGCTATTGACATAGCCGATAATTTTTAATGCCTCATCCATCTCGGCAATCAATTTTTCTTTGCTTATGCCCTTGCGCCATTGAGACTCAGGTTTGAGTAAAATCGTGGTTTCAATCATGCTAACCGGCGCTGGATCTGTTGAAGTGTCAGCGCGCCCCAGTTTACCGAATACACGTTCCACCTCGGGAAACGCTTTTATTTTTCGATCAATCTGTTGCAGAATCCAGCCGGCTTCACGAACAGGCAAGCCGGGCAGGGTTGTCGGCATATACAGAATCGATCCCTCTTCCATTTCCGGCATATAGTCTTTATCAAAATTGCTCATTAATACCACAGCAGCAATCAGCAAACTCAGACTGATGCCGAAAAACAAATATCGGCGGCGAATCGTTGTGCGCAGCATACGCGCATAGATCTGTACAAGATGTGTATCGCTACGTTGCTGTGATTCTATGACACCTGATTTTCCTTTAAAAATCCAGATGACAAGAATGGGGAGAAGAAACAGCGTTAATAATGTTGAGAATCCCATGGCGAAAGTTTTGCTAAAAGCCAGGGGATCGAATAAACGCCCCTCTCGATCATCAAGAAAAAATACAGGCAGAAAAGAAGCCAGGATAATCAGCAGGGAATATAACAGTGGCCGCATCATTCTGCTGGTCGCACGAATGATGATTTCAATTCTGGAACGGGAATCCGGTTTTTTCTGTCGCGCCAGTTCAGCATTACAATTCTCGACAATAACGATGGTCGCGTCGGCCATTTCACCAATAGCGATGGCCAGGCCGGCAAGCGAGAGTAAATTAATCGTTTGTCCAAAAAAAGATAATGACAGCAGGGTATACAAACAGCCAAGAATAATGACCAGCACCGGTGCGACTGCGGCGCGACCATTGCGTAGCGCCCAGATAATGACCAGCATGACCACCAGCAACTCGTAGGCCAGCGCCGTTGAAAAGTTTTTCAGGGTTGCCCAGATCAGGGAAGATCGATCATAGGTGGTGACAATTTCAATGCCATCGGGCAATTTCTGTTTAACTTTCTCCAGCATGGTTTCAAAAGCCCGGCTAACGCTTACCACGTTCTGGTTTTGATCCATAATTACAATAGCGCCGACAACTTCACCTTTACCGTCAAGATCGGCAATGCCACGACGAAGATCATAATTCACCTGAAAATAACCGATGTCTTTCAGTAATACGGGGCGACCGTCAGCGCCGCGCGCCACGATCAGATATTCCAGCTTGTCCAGATCATCAGAATTAATAACACCACGAAGATGGTAATCACGATTGGTCAATTCAATGGTGCGGCCTCCCACCTGTTGAAATACGCCTTTCAATGCTGTAATCAGTTGTCGCAGCGTGATTCCGGATTCGGCCAGTAGAGGCGGAAATATTTTCAGTTCCACCTGTCTTTCCAGACCACCGACAGTGGCAACCTCAGCCACGCCTGTGATGGTCTGCAGGGCGGGTTTTATGGTGTTTTCATTTAGCAGTCTGAGTTCTCGAAGATCGCGCGTCTGCTTGTGATCAACCAGCGCATACTGATAGATCCAGCCCATACTGCTCGCATCAGGACCGAGTTTAATCTCGGCGTCATCAGGAAGCTGAGGTCGAATCGCATTCAGCCTGTCGAGCACATATTCTCGTATTTGTTTGCGTTGACTGCGATCCGAAAAGATGACATAGATGAAGGAATAGCCGAGATGAGAGGTGGCGCGAATGCTTTGTATTTCGGATGAACCAAGCAGGGCGCGAATTACGGGGCGGGTGATTTTGTCTTCCAGTTGTTTCGGGCTGCGCGCCCATTTTGCATAAATGACAAGCTGGGAATCCGAAATATCCGGTAATGCATCCAGTGGCGCCGTCCGGATAGCATAGAGGCTGTACATCGTAGCGATGGCCAGCAGGAACAGGACAACAAAAGGATGCCGGATGACGGTTCTAATGATGGTGGTGAGCATGGTTCGCCCCGGTTTGCCCTGCAGATTTTAATTTATGTTCCGCGTCAATAAAAAAACTGCCAAAACTCACAACCTGATCACCTTCATTCAATCCATGAATAACCTCGGTATATAATTCGCCTTTTATGCCGGTGTGTATTTGTTGCGGCAGATAATGTCCGGGATGTCGCTGCACATAGACAATTTGCTTTCCCTCTTCTTCGATAATGGCTTCTTTTGGAATAGAAAAATACCGTCCGCGCTGAACGACAATTTCCATAACATAGTGACGGCTTTGCTCCTGCGGACTTGCGGATAAACGAGCGTTTATTGTCACGCAGCTTTTATGCGCATCAACCTGGGTGACTCTTGCCTGATATATTGATGATTTTGAATCGGGAGGAAACGCGCGTACACGTTGACCCACCCGGATCAGTTGAGCCTCTGAAGAACAGTCTTTTGCAGACAGGTATCGACCGGTGTTGTCGATTGTCGCGGCCAGACGCAGCCAGGTTTGTAAATTTTGTTTGCCGGATTGAATCAGGGTTAATGTTAATTCATCGGCCTGTGATTGATTTACCTGGGTTCCATCGGCGTAATTCGGACGGGTATGATCGCGGATACCCTCGGCCCTGACCATATTTATAGCCAGGTTTATGCTCAGGACCGAGAATACTATTCCTGTAAAAAGAGGATTCATTGCCAGTTTTAATGGCAGTAGTTATCTTTGCTGTCCAGAATGTGCGTTCCCCACGGGTAGAGTCCGACATTGGCTACACGGGTGACGGCTTCTGTTTTTCCATCAATTACATAAACAGAATGATCGGTGGAACTGGCCAGATAGATTTTATTGTCAGACGTATCGGTAGTGGCTG
>DROS01000050.1 GCA_011321815.1 Gammaproteobacteria bacterium | reverse complement strand
TGGACAAGGTGGGCGAGGATTTTGATGGCATCGTCACCTCGGTACTGGGTTTCGGCCTGTTTGTGGAGCTGGCCGATATTTACGTTGAAGGGCTGGTGCATATCACTTCGCTGCGCAACGACTACTACCATTTTGATGCGGCCAAGCATACGCTGACCGGCGAGCACAGTCGCAAGTCCTACCAGCTGGGTGGCAGAGTGCGGGTGAAAGTGGTGCGGGTGGATCTGGACGATAAAAAGATCGACTTTGAAATGCTGGACGACGAAGGCGCATCCCTGCCCAGCGAGCGGCCCGCTCGTGATGGAAAGAAAAGAGGCAAAAAGGGCGTCAAACAAAGCCGTAAAAAATCTGCTGAAAAAGCGGAAAAAAAGACAGTCAAAAAGAAAGCCGGCAAGAAGAAGACAGCAAAGAAAAAAGCGACTAAGAAAAAGGTGGTAAAAAAGAAAGCGGGCAGTAAACCAGAGCCACAAAAACAGTCGAATGACAAACAAGGTACGGTAAAGAAAAAACGCCGTCGCCGCCGCAAACCTAAATCCAGCGGCGAATGAACGAATATCTTTACGGCCTGCATGCCGTACAGGCCGCACTGGAACGGGCATCTGGCGATGTGTCAGAGTTGTGGGTGGATGGCAAACGTCACGATCAGCGTATTGCCACTATTCTTCAGCTGGCCAGGGAGGCGGATGTTACCGTACACACGACGGATAAACGCAAGCTGGAAACGCTGGTGCCCAATGGCCGACATCAGGGTGTGGTGGCGCAAGCCGCCGCACCCAGAGTGCATTCCGACGCTGAGCTGAGTGCGTTGCTGGGCACAATTGCTGAACCACCTTTCCTGTTGATTCTTGACGGTGTTACCGACCCGCATAACCTCGGAGCCTGCCTGCGCAGTGCCGACGCCGCCGGCGTGCAGGCGGTTATTGCCCCCAAAGACCGTGCCGCCTCATTGACGCCCACGGTGATCAAAGTGGCCAGCGGCGCGGCGCAGACCGTACCTTTTGTGCAAGTCACCAACCTTGCCCGTTGCCTGCGGGATCTGAAAGAACGTGGTATCTGGCTGGTGGGGCTGGATGGTTATGCCGAACAGACGGTATACGACACTGACCTTAAAGGCCCACTGGCGATTGTTATGGGAGCCGAAGGTCAGGGTTTGCGTCGGCTTTCCAAAGAACACTGTGATTTTCTGGTTAACATTCCCATGGTGGGAGCTGTGGAAAGTCTTAATGTTTCAGTGGCCACCGGTGTGTGCCTGTTTGAAGCACTGCGGCAGCGCAGGATGGGCATTGCCCACCAGTGACACTTTCTCTAACTTGATAAAGTGCCCCGGTTGGAACGACGGAAGCCAGGAGTAACAATCCTCCTGGCCACGTCAGCATGTCACATGCTTATTTCTGTTTTCAGGTCGCCAGAGTAAATGGTAAGGGATTCCTGTTGCCTGTGATTCAGAAAAGCAGTTTGGTTACCGGGAAACTCCCAATTTATTACCTTGTCTGGCAAAAACTATCAATTTTTGATCATGTCGCCGAAAACACAAATATTTCTGTGGGAGGTGTGTTTTATTTTATGGGCGTCTTCTTTTGTTTTTTGTTTTTCTTTGACGCTGGGGGCAGGGGACCTTGTTCGTTTGGCCTGCCTTAATTGCATTCAATGAATACACGTGCGTTGCACGATTCACAGACTTCTTTATCCAGTTTTTTATAAATTCTGCGGATGGCTTCATTTCTGCTGTCAAAGAAATGGTCGTTTCCAATTTCCCGGAAAAAATAGGTTTTGGCGACAAATTCATACACCTTTGATTTCAATCCGGTAAAATACAAGCCTCCGCCATGCTGCTTCAGGCGCTTGTTTTCTGTTATGAGCATTTCAGCACCGCTTAGATCAATAAAGTTGATGCCGCTGGAAACGATCAAGATATGATAAATCTGCTGGTTTTCGACGATGTTATGAATCGTGTCCTGAATATGGTTTAACGAACCAAAATAAACAGACATGTCGATGCGGATAATTTTTAGCTGTGGACACTGGTTGACCGGTTTTTTGTTGATATTTATGAGTGGGCGCTTTGGGTTGTCGGCATCAATCCCCAGGGTCGGAATTTCCGGGATGGACGTGCGTGCCAAAAACAAAACAAGCGAGAGAATTACGCCAAGATAAATCGCAAATTCCAGCTCCAGAAATAAGGTCGAAAAGAACGTTACCAATAGAATGGCAGTTTCTGATGGACTGTTTTTAAGGACATTTTTTATGTGATGAAAATCGATCAGGTTATAGGCTACGATGAGAATTACTCCGCCCATCGCCGCTACCGGTAAATAGGCGGTCAGCGGTGCGATCAATAAAACCGTCACCATCAAAAAAACAGCAGAAAAAATTGCCGACATGGGTGTTTTTGCACCGGCGGCATAATTGATACCTGAGCGTGTAAATGAGCCCGATCCAGCATAGCTGGAGAAAAAACTGCCGACCATGTTGGATAAGCCTTGGCCTATGAATTCCTGGTTGGAATTGATTCGCTGATTTGACTTTGTGGCTACGGCCCGACTGATGGATGTTGCCTCAATCAGCCCCAGTAGTGCGACGGCAAAGGCTTCGGGGGCCAATACCTGAAGGGTTGCAAACGAGAAGTCCGGTAGCGACAGTGGTGGTAGATGCGCCGGAATTTCGCCCACCAGTTTGACGCCATGTTCGGCGCCATTTAATACAATGGCGATGATGCTGCCTACAATCAAGCCAATTAATAGATAGGGGATTCTGGGTGTTAATTTTTTTATCAGCATGGCGGTGACCAGTGTGCTTGCCGATACTGTTATAATATACAAATTAATGTTTCCGGCTTGGTTCCAGACGTCGATCCAGGTGTGAAAAAAAGATTCACCTTTCGGGATTGTTATGCCCAGTACATGTTTCATCTGGCTGGTGACAATGAGGATTGCGGCGCCAGCAGTAAAGCCAATGATCACGGTGTGCGATACGAAGTTAACCAATACTCCCAGCCGCGCCAGCCCAAAGGCCAGCTGGTAGACACCAGCCAGAAAGGTTAGGGTCAATGCCAGTTGAATAAATTCTGTTGTACCAGGTTCTGCGTGATGACTGATTGCTGAAAACACAACGATGGATATGGCTGTGGTGGGGCCAGAGATCAAGTGGTGGGAGGAGCCAAACAAGGCGGCGATGATAGGTGTGATCATTGCCGTGTACAGCCCATATTCAGGGGGTAGTCCTGCAATGGCCGCAAATGCAACGCCTTGTGGGAGCACAATAACAGCCCCGGTAAGCCCGGCGACCATGTCTGCCTTCAGTGTTGCAGGGGTAAGCAGTTTGTACCAGCGCAAGAATGGCAAAAGGCGTGCTAAGGTCATATTGATCCCCGTAAGAAAAAATACATAGACTTCATGTTTGAATATTCAATTGAATGAAAATTGCTAGGAGTCTGTCGGACTTAGGATGAATCTACTGCGAAAAAACCATTTCGGCCCATTTTCTCGATCCTTTTCGTTGAGTATGTTCAATATTCGCCTCAAACGATCAAAAAATGGACTCAAAATGGTTTTCTCTCGCGACGATTCCCTAAGTCCGACAGACTCCTAGTTTAGCAGTATGTATATTCTTCGGCTGAAATCATTGCCCGATTTATTGAATCACCACCGAAGCCTGTAACGGGTAATTGAATTAAATCCGCCAGGAAACTCAATGATGATCTATAAGTTATTTATGGTTTTCCTCAGGTTTGTGAATAAAATAAATAGGGGCACCCATAAATTAATTTTCCATCAAAAGGTTTAAACCACCGGATTTTGCAGAGAGGCATGGATTACAAAATGGGAGCCGTACGGTACGGTATACCGGATAGAGTATTATTTTGTATGGGCCTCAAATATTGCTACAGGGTGTTTGGAGATATTGGTGGCATGGGTACGTGAGCTTGTTGGGCAGATGTGTGAGGCGTTTGAGATACGGAAGATGAATGTGGGAGTCCCGGAGTGTCGATCTTTGGGTTCCAACTGAGAACGTGCCGGGGGTTTTCAGTTAAACGAGTGTGGTCCCAACCGAACGGCAGTAGAAAAAGGAGAGCCTGTGTAATGCCGAACAAAGGCGCTCAATTTCATTTGGCATGGACGATTATGGCGTAACTATTTTATACAAACGTCCATTACCTCTGTTTAAGGCATAGACTTCGTAACTTTCGTCATAGCCAAAAGAACTCAGGTTGTTGACGGTGGGGCTGAATGCCCGTTCTTCCGAGTAGCTGTCAACACCATCGTAGCGTAAACCCCGCACGTAATCGGCCACATAGTCGCCGTATAAATAAACGCCACACAGGCCAGGAATGTCCGAGCCGCGATAGACCATGCCGCCGGTAATCGAGAACCAGCCATCACCTCTGGGCGGAGCGATGATGGGGGGTTCATAGGCCGTGATGTCACAGCCTGCGATGAAACAGATGTCACCTTCAACTTCATTCCAGCCGTAGTTTAAGCCTTTTTTGATGATGTTTACTTCTTCCCGCATCACCTGCCCGACATCCGCTGCGTAGAGATCACCCGTTACCGGGTCAAAGCTGAAGCGCCAGGGGTTGCGCAGGCCGTAGGCCCAGATTTCCCGGCGTGCGTCCGCAACACCGGACCATGTGGGATTGTCCGCAGGAATGGCATATTCCCGTCCGTTGTCTTTGTTGTTGATATCAATGCGTAACATGCCGCCCAGCAGGGTGGTGAGGTCTTGTCCGTAACCATCCGGGTCGCCACCACTGCCACCGTCCCCCATGCCGATATAGAGATAAGGGTTGGTTTCGGGGCCAAAGGCGAGCTGTCCGCCGTTATGGTTGCCATAGGGCTGGTCGATTTCAAGGATGATTCTTTCGCTGTCTTCCAGATTGGCTGTGGCACCAAGGGTGAACTCGGAAACGATGGTGCATCGGCTGCTGCTGGTGCATTGTGAGTTTGCCTTGTTGCTGTCTGATACATAGTTGACGAAGAAGCGGCCATTGCGGGCAAAATCCGGGTGAAAGGCGATGCTTAACAATCCCATCTCGCCACTGTTGCGGACGCGATCCTGAATATCCAGGAAACTACCCGCTTGCAGAACACCATTCTGCACGATACGCACGGTTCCCCGTTGTTCGACAATGAACAGCCGGTTGCTTCCGTCTCCTGCGTTGGTGACATGCACCGGATCAGATAGCCCGGTAACGATTTCCTGTATGGCGATATCCGGTATGGCGGGCGGCGGGCCGTTGACTTCGCAGGGCGTAACAGTGGCCTGGGTTTGCATAAATGTTGCGGTGACATTCCTGTCGGCTGACATGTTGAGGGTACAACCTGCTGTACCGCTACAGTCGCCACCCCAGGCATCCAGTCGATAGCCGGTGTCGGGTGTGGCCGTGAGTATGACGTCCGCGTTTTCGCTGAATTGTGCCGTACAGTCAGGGGCGCATGCAATGCCCGTGGGTGAGCTGGATACGCTGCCATTGACTCCGGCGGTAACGGTCAGTGTGTAGTTCGTTGCCGTCGGGGTATAGCTGGCAGTGATGTTTTGTCCGCTGTTGAGTTCAAACGAACATGTTGGCCCGGCTTGCGAACCTTCGTTACAGGTTGCACCGTTCCAGCCGGAGAATGTGTATCCGCTGATGTAGTTCGCGTTCAGGGTGATAGATGATCCCGGCAGGAAATTGTAATTGCAGGTGTCCGGGCAGTTTATTCCCGGTTGGCTGCTGGTAACGGTACCTGACGATGGCATCGTCACGCCGGAAATAACCGTGTCCAGGCGGTAAGTTGCGGAAAAGGTACTTTGGTTTTGCAGGAAAGCAGCAATGTCTTCCGCTGCCTGATGGGTGATGTTGATGCCACGCATGGCCGGTATTGTTTGTATGGCTTTTATTATTAAAGAGCCCGATGCACGTTGTACGCGCGGGTATTGCCAGCTATTACCCGTTAGACTGCCGCTGCCGTTAAGCCCATGGCAGCTTTCGCAAAGGTTTTCATAGAGTGCACTTCCCGCTGCGGTATCCACGGACGTGATGACGGGGACGGTCAGCGGTTGTGCATCCGTTCCGGGAATAAACTGCTTGTCGTCAGTATTGCCCGTGTTACGCAGACGGCGGAATTCCACTGTCCAGCGCCCGCTTGCAGAGTCCCAGGATGCGCTGGTGCTTATATCAGCCCGGCTGCTGTCGGGCGTTTGGGTGACGATAGCAGGTATTTGATTGCCCATGCTTGGGGGGCCATTGAATGCAACGGCTTGCGCTTGCAAAAGGACATCACCGGTATAGGCCAGTCCGCTGGTATGCATGGAAGTGGGGTTATTGTTATTGAGGGTGTTGTCAACATAGGCAGGGTTGCCGGCATCAGGGGTGAAACCACTGCCGCCTGTGGCGGAGTAGGCAAGCAGCATGTCCTCGGCAACCCCCGCAGGTTCAGTGCGACTGGATTGCCATTGCCAGACATCGGCGGCGTCACCGCTGTTATTGGCGTGCATAACGGCGACATCGGCGCCGGTATAGTTTTGGAAAGGGTTATCCAGAATAAGGTTGGCATGACAAAATGCCGCGCAACCCAGCCCGTTGGCCGAGAATGCATTTTCGCTGTCAGTAACCGGAAACATGAGGTATACGCGATCTTCATCTTCACGACCCGCAAGCACATGGCTGGCGTTGGTGGCCGATTCATTGGGGCTGCCGGAACGGGTGCCGGTATGAACCTTTGCCGTCCAGCCGGTTTCACCGTTGCCTTGATCGCCATAGATCCATTTTCGGTATTGTGTGCTTTGTGTGTGGCCGGCATCTTCCCACTGAACCAGAAAATAAATGTACTCATCGTCCCAGGCAGAGCCGACGGTAATGTCGGTGGGAATGGCATCAATGAACTGACTCAGGGGATAATTGCTTTGCACCAAACCTTTAATGGTCGTCAGGTTGCTGTTGTTCCAGTCTGCGCTGTCACCATCGAGGGTGATACCGTCATTGCTGATGCGCGGTGAAATGACGACATTGCTGGCGTCAGCACCCGCAGCGGGTGCGGTTTCCATGAAATCGAGCAAAAGGATTCTCGCCCCCGTGTGGTTGTGCGAGTTTTCAGTGACGGCCAGGGAAAAATAGCTGTCCGCCGGAACGGAGGCCGGGGTGGGTGTTGTAACATCAGGCCCGCTGGACCCGGAACAGGCAGACAACAACAGGATGCTGGCAGGCAGTAAAAATTTTGACCAGTACGTTATTTGGCGCATCGCGTGTATTTTCATGTTGCTTTACCTTGTGCAGGAATACATAGGATGGTGATGAATAGCAAACGGTATGGGTTCTCGTGGAGTTCCGTAACCATGGTCCATGGTTAGCGTTGTTAAATCTGCCGTCATATCGCTTAATTTTTATTATCCCTTAAACCGGGGTGATGAATATATGTGGCTTGTCTGTTTTCCGCGCCTCATTGCTTCTGCGCAGAGCCTCCGGTAGAATGCGTCGCTCAAAATTCGGGTTGCCTCGTTACGGCAACAAACCTTGCTTCACCGTGTTGTATCTTCTGTTTTGAAAACGAAGGCGCGCGGGAGGCGCTAACCATAAGGAATACTCGTGAGACACTACGAAATTGTGTTTCTGGTCCACCCTGACCAGAGTGATCAGGTTCCCGCCATGATCGAAAAGTACAAGGCAACGGTTGAAGGTGACGGTGGCACAGTCCATCGTCAGGAAGACTGGGGTCGTCGCCAATTGGCTTATCCCATCAACAAAATCCATAAAGCGCACTATGTGCTCATGAACGTTGAGTGCACCGCCGAAGCGCTGGAAGAACTGGAAACCGCTTTCCGCTTTAACGACGCAGTGATCCGCAACATGGTGATGCGCACCAAAACCGCAATCACAGATGCCTCCCCGCTGGCACGTTCACGCGAAGACGAGTCTCGTGATCGCCGTCCTGCACCCGCTGCTGCTGAAGAGAAAGCCGAAGCACCGACAGCAGACACCGCTGAAAAAGCCCCTGAAGCCACCGCAGATGCGGCTGAGACTACGGAGGCCCCTGCGGCAGAAACAGAAAGCGCAGCAGCGCCCGTGGAAAATACCGAAAGCGCCTAGGCCTGGTGGTCTCCGCTTGTTGAAAAAATGTTGAGAGGATAAGTGAATGTCGCGTTTTTACCGTCGTAGAAAATATTGTCGCTTCACCGCAGAAGGCGTCAAAGAAATCGATTACAAGGACCTGAATACGCTGAAGGCCTATGTGTCGGAATCCGGCAAAATTGTGCCCAGCCGTATTACAGGCACCAAAGCCAAGTATCAGCGTCAGCTGACCACGGCCATTAAACGCGCCCGTGCGTTGGCACTGTTGCCGTATAGCGATTCACACCAGTAAGTCCGGTGTTGATTTTGTCACCGTCCGCAGCAAAGTGGACGGTGAACCGGGCATGCGAGGCAGAATGAAATGAAGGCATTGGCAACATTTATTCTGCGTGGACCGAGTCAGGCAATACTGGTTGCCGTAGGTATGGCGGTGCTGGCAATGGTATTGCCACCTTTGAGCGTGGTCAGCGGTGCAGTGGTTGCCTTGGTAACCCTGCGTAATGGTCCGCGCTCCGGTGCGATGGTGGTGTTGGGCAGCACGGCTTTTGTGGCCCTGCTGGCTTACCTGTCTTTGGGCAATGTTCTGCCCGGCGTGGTGTTTCTGGCTGTGTTGTGGTTGCCGCTCTGGGTGCTGGGCTGGGTGTTGCGCGAGATGCGCTCTCTGGCACTGGCCACGATGGTGGCAGGCGTGCTGGGCATTATCGGTGTTCTGGCAGTTTATGCCATTGTGGATGATGTCACTGCCTGGTGGCAGCAGATTTTGCTGGCCATGTTCGAGCCGGCCATGGAGGCCAATAATGGTCCTCTGGCTGACCGGGCCATGGTGGAGGCGATTCTGGCTGACCTTGCCAGGATCATGACCGGTATCGCGGCGGCGGGAGTGAGTCTGAATGTGGTGATGTGTTTGTATCTGGCACGGGCCTGGCAGGCACAGTTATACAACCCGGGTGGCTTCCGCGAGGAATTCCATGCGTTGCGATTGGGACGGGGGCTGGCGCTGGTATCGTTGGGTTTTATCGCGCTGTCGTTATTGCCGCTGGGTGTGGTGTCACACATGGCGGGTGAGATTGTGATCGTGATCCTCAGTCTTTACGTACTACAGGGCCTGGCGTTGCTGCACTCGATTGTTGCTCAGCGCGGATTACATGTGGCCTGGCTGGTGGTGCTTTACCTGGTCACGTTATTTATCATGCCGCACCTGATTATATTGGTGGCGGTAATGGGGCTGATTGACACCTGGGCAGATTTTCGCCGCCGGCTTGCTGCAAAATAAGCGGCACGGCAATGGAACAGATTTTTAAACCAAACTTGATGTAAGTTGAGGAAGCTGCAATGAACGTAATTTTATTGGAACGAGTGCAAAACCTGGGTGATCTGGGCGACCAGGTCAGTGTGAAGGCCGGTTATGGCCGTAATTTTTTGATCCCGCAAGGCAAGGCCGTGACGGCCAACAAAGCCAATGTTGCCAAATTTGAAGCCCGCCGCGCGGAACTGGAAAAGGCCGCCGCTGAAAAACTGGCGGCTGCCGAAGTCCGCAAGGCAAGCCTGGAAGTGCTGGAAATCACCATCGCCCAGCAGGCCGGCGACGAAGGCAAGCTGTTTGGTTCTGTCGGTACCCATGACATTGCCGAAGCGATTACTGCCGCCGGTGTTGAGGTGAGTCGCGCTGAAGTGCGCTTGTCGGAAGGTGCGTTACGTCAGACGGGTGATTACGACATTAGTATTGAGTTGCACAGCGATGTGCAAGCCACGGTTAAGCTCAGCGTGGTTGCTGAGGCCTGATATAGCAGGTGCAGGATCACTGTACCGTTGTAAAGCGGTGTCCCGGGGCAGCTCCGGGGCGCCGCTTTTGTTTTTGCATAGGAACGTGCACGCGCCATCACCACCGATTTTGAGTCCGTAGCCTGTGCCAATTCACAATTTATTTGTATTTTCCTGCGCATTCCCGGTTGTAGCCTATCGGCCTTTGTACAGACATCGGGTAACATGATGCGACGATGAACGAGCTAGAGTACCCACCTGAAATAGCCGATATTGCCACTGAGGCATTACGCATGGCGCCGCAGTCTGTGGAGGCTGAGCAGTCTGTATTGGGCGGCTTGATGCTGGATAACCAGGCCTGGGACAAAGTCGCTGATCTGGTGGTGGAGGAGGATTTTTATCGTCGTGACCACCGGCTGATTTTCCGTGCGGTCGCCAGTCTGGCAGCACACAGCAATCCTTTTGACGTAGTAACGCTTTCCGAATGGCTGGCCCAACAGTCCCTGCTGGACGAGGCGGGTGGTCTGGCCTACCTGGGTGCGTTGGCCAAAAACACCCCCAGTGCTGCCAACATCAAGGCCTATGCCGAGATTGTGCGTGACCGTTCAGTGCTGCGTCAGCTGATTACCGTGGGTAATGATATCAGTGGCAGCGCCTATCAAACCGAAGGCCGCAGTACTGAAGAATTGCTGGACAGCGCCGAAAGCGCGGTATTCAAGATCGCCGAACAGGGTGCGCGGGGCAAGCAGGGGTTTAGTGCGATCAAGGATTTGCTGGTCAAGGCGGTGGATCGTATTGACGAGCTGTTTCAGCAGGACAATCCCATTACCGGTGTGCCCACGGGTTGGGATAGTTTTGATGAGATGACTTCCGGCCTGCAAAAAGGTGATCTGGTGATTGTTGCCGGTCGCCCCTCCATGGGTAAAACCTCCTTTGCCATGAACATTGCCGAGCATGCGGCCATCAAGGGTAATGTGCCCACCGCTGTATTCAGTATGGAAATGCCCGGCGAGCAACTGGCGATGCGTATGCTTTCATCGCTGGGGCGTATTGACCAGCACAAAATCCGCACCGGCAAGCTGGACGATGAAGACTGGCCACGGCTGACTTCCGCCGTGGGTATTCTCGCTGATGCACCGTTATTCATTGATGATACGCCGGCGCTGTCCCCCAATGATCTGCGTGCCCGCGCCCGCCGCCTGAGCCGGGAGCATGGTCTGGGACTGGTGGTGATCGACTATTTGCAGTTAATGCAGGTGCACGGCAGCAAAGAAAACCGCACCAACGAAATCTCTGAAATTTCACGTTCACTGAAAGCCCTGGCCAAAGAGCTGGAAGTACCGGTGATTGCGCTGTCGCAGCTCAACCGTGGTCTGGAACAGCGCCCCAACAAACGTCCGGTGATGTCAGACTTGCGTGAGTCGGGCGCCATCGAGCAGGATGCCGATGTGATTACCTTTATCTACCGTGATGAGGTTTACAACGA
This sequence comes from Gammaproteobacteria bacterium, assembly GCA_011321815.1. Taxonomy (GTDB): domain Bacteria; phylum Pseudomonadota; class Gammaproteobacteria; order SZUA-152; family SZUA-152; genus SZUA-152. Next base: position 4,896 of record DROS01000050.1, on the reverse strand, counting down.
AGACAGCCCGGACAAGGGCACCGCAGAAATCATCATCGGCAAGCAGCGTAACGGTCCCATTGGCACCGCACGCCTGACCTTCCTTGGCCAGTTCACCCGTTTTGAAAATTTTATCCATGACATCTATTCCGATGACGATGGTTACTCACACTCGGGCCCCGGGGCATGAGCCGGGCGGCGTGCGCCGTTATTGATCTCCATGCCCTGCGGCACAACCTGCAACGGGCATGTGCCGCCGATCCTGAAGCCAGGCAGTTTCCGGTCATCAAGGCAGATGCCTATGGCCATGGTCTGCTGTCTGTGGCGCAGGCGCTGACGACTGATGCCGACGGTTTTGCTGTCGCCAGTCTGGAAGAGGCCGTGCTTTTACGTGCGGCGGGCATTGGTCAGCCTATTGTGTTGCTCGAAGGTTTTTTTCACGCCGATGAGTTGCTTGAAATCCAACAATACCAGTTAGACATTGTGGTGCATCATGCTGCACAGCTGGATGCTTTGGAATCTTTGGCCCGGCAGCAGGCTATGGTAAAACCGGTAAACGTTTGGCTGAAAGTGGACACGGGTATGCACCGTCTGGGGTTTGCCATGGATGCTGTGCCGACGGCATGGGCACGGCTTAGTGCGTGTGCGGCGGTGCAGCAGCCACCACGGCTGATGACGCATTTAGCCTGTGCCGATGATTTTCACAATGTCAGTACCCGGCAGCAAATTGAATTTTTTAACGATGTGCTGCCTGGAGTACAGACTGAACGCAGCATGGCCAACTCGGCGGGTATTCTGGGCTGGTTGGGCAGTCATGCTGACATCGACCGCCCCGGCATTATGCTTTATGGCGTTTCTCCCTTTTTGAATGAAACCGGCGCTGACCGGCGCTTGCGTCCGGTAATGACCCTGCGCAGTGAATTGATTGCGGTCAACGAGTGTCAGGCGGGAGATGCTGTGGGTTACGGCGGCACCTGGGTTTGCCCCGAAGCCATGTCTGTCGGCGTGGTGGGTATCGGCTACGGTGATGGTTATCCGCGTCACGCCCCGGCCGGTACGCCGGTGCTGGTGCAGGGGGTGGAAGTGCCGCTTATCGGCCGTGTTTCCATGGATATGCTCAGCGTGGATTTGCGTGGCCTGCCTGCTGCCGGAGTGGGTGACGCGGTGGTGTTATGGGGTGAAGGCCTGCCTGCGGAGACTGTGGCGCACGCGGCGGGTACTCTCGCTTATGAATTGTTTTGCAGTGTCACTGCGCGTGTGCCACGACAGTATGTATAGGGTGCACCCTGCCGGGGCATGTAACGGAAAACAGGTATATGGCTAAAACCAAAATCGTCTACGTGTGTAGTGACTGTGGTGCGGATTTTCCCAAATGGCAGGGTCGCTGCGATGATTGTGGTGCATGGAATACATTGTCGGAATTTCGTACCGGCAGCCCGGCCAGCGGTGGCAGTACGCCCAAGGCCGGGCAGTTTGCCGGTTATGCGGGCAGTTTGTCGGATGTCAAAACCCTGGCTGAGATTGATCTGAGCGAATTGCCGCGCTTGGGTACCGGCGTTGATGAGCTGGATCGGGTGCTGGGGGGTGGTCTGGTACCGGGCTCGGCGATTCTCATTGGTGGCCATCCCGGTGCGGGCAAAAGCACGCTGCTGTTGCAGGTGCTGTGCAGGCTGGCGCAATCGCAAAGCGCCATGTATGTGACTGGCGAAGAATCCCTGCAACAGGTGGCTATGCGTGCACAGCGTTTGTCTTTGCCCACAGACAGCCTGAAAATGCTCAGCGAAACCAGTGTGGAAAGTATTTGTGCGGTGGCCGAAAAACATAAACCCAAATTACTGGTGGTGGATTCCATACAGGTCATGAGCCGTGAGGAAGTGCCATCGGCCCCCGGCGGCGTAGCGCAGGTGCGCGAATGCGCGGCCTATCTGATACGTTACGCCAAGCTGACAAACACCGTGCTGATTCTGGTCGGTCACGTCACCAAAGACGGCACTCTGGCCGGGCCCAAGGTGCTGGAGCACATGATTGACTGTTCCATTATGCTGGAAAGCTCCACCGACAATCGTTTTCGCACCCTGCGCGGGGTGAAGAACCGCTTCGGTGCGGTGAATGAGCTGGGCGTGTTTGCGATGACCGAAAAGGGGCTGCGTGAAGTGAAAAATCCCTCGGCGATTTTCCTCTCGCGTGCCGATGAACCCGCTGCCGGCAGTGTGGTGATGGTGGTGTGGGAGGGGACACGGCCTATTCTGGTGGAGCTTCAGGCCCTGGTGGATGACAGCAGTTATGGCAATCCGCGGCGTCTGGCAGTGGGGGTGGACCAAAACCGATTGTCCATGTTGATTGCCGTGCTGCATCGCCATGGCGGTGTGCAGGTGGGTGATCAGGACGTGTTTATTAATGTGGTCGGTGGCCTGAAAGTGCTGGAGACCAGCGCGGACCTGGCATTATTGCTGGCCATCATTTCCAGTTTGCGTGACCGCCCGTTGTCCACGGATCTGATGGTATTTGGTGAAGTCGGACTGTCTGGGGAAATCCGCCCCGTACCCAGTGGCCAGGAACGTCTGAATGCGGCGGCCAAGCACGGTTTTCGGCAAGCCATTGTGCCCGAGGCCAATGTGCCTAAAGAGGGTATCAAAGGCATGAAAATTGTGGGCGTCAAAACCCTGGCAGCAGCACTGGCGGCCTTGTAAACAAGCCATTAACCGCACAGTGTGCCTGCTCTGTGAGCGGAATCAGGCGTCCACCAATTCAGCCAGCTCACGGCTGAGTATCTCGCTATCTCCCAGGTTTAATTCCACCAGTCGACGCAGGTGGGAAATACTGTCCAGATCAATGTGTTCACAACGGAACCCTGCGCGCTGCTCTTTAATGTGGGCGACAGAAACCTCCATACGAATTGTTGCGTCTGAATTATCGGTCAACATTTCCACAAGGTAATGGTCGCCAATTTTGCTGTGCCAGCCGTCCGGCATTGTGGCCAGAATCCCCTTCAGGGAAGCATCAATGAGCTTGGCGTCCCAGCTGCCTTCTGCATTTACCAGATGAATGTCTGTCACAAAGGAGATGCGTGAAAAACGTCTTTTTTCAGTGTCCATGTCGGGCCTTTTGCTTGAAGTATTCGGGATAAAACATCCACCACATTTACAGCAATAATAGTCGTGACTGTACGCAACGCCAACTGTTTCTATCGGAAATGCCTGGCCGTGTTGGTCAGGGTTTGGTGGTGAAAATCAGCAGCAGAAACCCGTGGTTTTCCACAGGGTAATCAACTGATTCCACCATGTGGGGCAAGTGGCACAATGACTGCTGTGTGAGGCATGAGCTTAAACAGCCTCTTCCGTCGTTCCGGGCCTGTCCTGGAATCCAGTGCTTTCAACGACTTCCTGGATGCCGGAACAAATGGGAACAAACCCGCATGGTGATGTGGCGTTAACGGGATAGCGTGCTTCTTGAGGCTGTTTGATCAGGAGCAAAAAAAACCTGCGCCATAATGGTACAAATTATGGCGTACACATTCCTGCACAACACTGGTTAAGCAACGAACAGTAAATTTTTCGAAATGCTTGCCGATACCGTTTTTGCTTGATCAAAGGGTACAAATAAAGGGAGGCCGGTTTTTTGGCCACACATAAAGGCAAAGTTACAGGAATGGTGCAGACAATGAACAAGCAGGAGCGAAAGCCGATACAGGTTGCTTTGCTCGGAATGGACGAACGATCTGTGACCAGGATGGCGACCATATTCAAAGTGGTATACAAAGAACGCTGCGAAGTCGCAACGGGGGAGCAGGCCGATCTCGCCATTGTTGATCTGGATGGTGAAACAGGTGTGTGGGAATCGTTTCGGCAGAAATTCCCAAACCTGTCCGCCATTGTTCTTTCCGAGTCACCTTCCACTGCTGAAGGGGCGGTGTATCTCAGCAAACCGGCCAAGCTGGGTTTGTTGTGGGAATCTATTTTACGGTTGGTGATCGGTCTGCCATCGCCAGACGAATTTGCCGTAAAACATGAACGCACATCCGCTGTAATGGAAAGTGATACCACCGCGAATGGCGTCCACAGTACTTTACAAGACACACCCTCAAACGCCGTACCGCCCGTAAATGCACCGGCAGATACAGTGAAAAATTTTAACCCGGAGGATTATTTTTTAGGGCATCTGCTTGCCTGTTTGAAAGAGTGCAGTGGGCGTGAATGCAGTATTAATGTGCGGTGTGGCAAGGATCAACAGCTTGTGCTTTTTCCCCATGAAGGACGGGCGTTGAGTGGTTTGAGCAGCGAACAGCTTGAGCAATTGAGCGAAGCTGGAAGCAGCGACGAATTTACGTTTGAAATTAATAACAGTGATGCAGCCACGTGCGAAGCTGATGGGTTGTCATTCATCTCCATTGATTATCTGCTTTGGGACCTGTCCCAACGCACAGCCCGTGGCCGGCTGCCAGCAGGTACAGACTCATGCAAGTTATTTTATTTGCGCTGCTGGCCTAATTTTCCCCGCCTGCCACAGACGCCGCACGGCATGCGTATCGCTTCCTTGTGGGTAGGTGAGCCGCGTACTCTGGATGATATCGCCACAAGCCTGGGTATCGAAGAGGCCGAAGTGTATTCATTTTACAGCGCAGCCGCTGCCACTGGCTTGGCTGGACCGGCAAAACGTCAGGTTGATGGATTGATTGAACCACGCAGTGCAATTAAAAAGGATGTTTTGAAACGCGATGTGCGCAACGCTATTTTGCGCCATCTTGATAACAACTGATCTAGGAGTCTGTCGGACTTAGGGAATCGTCGCGAGAGAAAACCATTTTGAGTCCATTTTTTTGATCGTTTGAGGCGAATATTGGACATATTCAACGAAAAGGATCGAGAAAATGGGCCGAAATGGTTTTTTCGCAGTAGATTCATCCTAAGTCCGACAGAC
>DROS01000049.1 GCA_011321815.1 Gammaproteobacteria bacterium | reverse complement strand
TTGGGATTCAGCGTTCCTGTGGTGTTTCGCGGCAAGGCGCAGTGCGCAGGCAATGGTTGTTCCCTTGTCAAGCACTGCAACGCCGCAGCGGAACACCACAGGAGCGCCCGAAGGGTTGGCCTGTCAGCGTCCATGGCGGCGTTGTTCCTCTTGCAAAGGACGACAGCCATTCGCTGCGAGGAGCGCCTTGCCCTGAACGCTGACAGACCAACTGAATCCCAATTTATCACCTTGAAAGAGTACTAGCAAAAAGGAGCATCATTCATGGCCATTTATCTGGAATACGAAGGCATTAAAGGCAACGTGACCGCAGAAGGGTACAAAGACCACATCGCCATCAATACCGTGGACTTTGGCACCTGCCGGGAGATTTCCATGGAGCCGGGCAAGCTGAGCAACCGTGAAGTTGGCCGCCCCATATTGAACGAAATCAGTTTAAGTAAAACCATCGACGCCTCGGTCAGTCAATTTTTCAGAGCGGCGGTGGGTGGTGCTTCCGGTAAAAAAGCCGTGCTCCGGTTTGTGCGCACCGGCAGCAACAACGTAGAAGAATTTATGAGTTATGCCCTGGAGAATTGCCTGATCAGCCGTTATGACATTGAAGCAGACGATACCGGGGAAATGGAAGAGACTATCTGCTTGAGCTTCTCTCAAATTGTAGTGAGTTACAAAGACCATGACGCCACCAACACCTCCGGCAGCCCGCAACGAACGGGGTATGATCTGACCACCGCCAAGCCACTGTGATGTGAATAGCGGTATGTTTTTACACCGCCATTCATTAGTTCAATGGACAAAACCAACAGGCAAAAGAATGACATGTTGACAGAAAAAGAAAAGCGGACACTTAGAGAGAATCTCATTCGTTACGAAGGAGATGTGAGGCATATGTACCTTGATTCAGAGGGACATGTGACCATTGGTGTGGGGCATCTGGTTCGCGACTTGGCGGCGGCGTTGGAGCTGAATTTGGTGGTGGGGAAAACAGGGGCGATAGCAACTGATGCGCAAATAACCATCGATTATGAGGCAGTTAAAAAACAATGGAAATCCGATACAGCAGCACCTTATTATAAAAAATATACCCAATTGATTATGAAAAAGGTCGAAGTAAACAGGCTGACCAACAAGCACATAAATAAATTTTATAGCGAATTAAAGAGGCTCTACCCGGATTTCGATGATTATTCAACAGAAGTGAGGTTGGCTTTGTTGGATATGATTTTTAACTTGGGGATGACAAAATTAAGAAATTTATTTCCCAAGTTAAATAAAGCGGTCAAGGCAAAAAAATGGGCTGAGGCGGCAGCTGAGTCACGCCGGAAATTTCCAGTTTCAGATGCCCGCAATAACTATGTTAGAGCACTATTCGAGGCTGCGGCTAAAAATGCCGAGAAAACACCCATCGAAAATTAAAGTACAGATCCATAATTGACACAAAAGGATTGGAGAATGAACTTTAAATACAGTGTATGGACGTTTGGTATTTTGCTGATTATGGGTTGTGCGCCTAAGGTTACACTGGCAGCAACGAAAGTTTATCCGGTACAGTGGTTTTCGGGTTTTGCCATGGCTGAGCTGTTATTAAAGGAAAAGACTCCTGTGAGTGATCAACAGGATATCAAGGCGTTATTAGATAAACATTGGTATATGCCCTTTGAGCTGGTCAATTTACAAACGAAAGAGGTATTTAGCGCAGATCGTTGTAATCAGGTCTTGCCGACTATTACGCAATTGGAAACTAATAAGCCCTATGAGTTCCCGCCGTTCATATATTTGACTGCTATGTGTGCGGCCGCAGAGTCCATCGCCAAAGCACGCCCCGCCCAATACAGTTTTTTGTCCAGCTTTAAACTGGATGCGGATTTTCCTCTTCATGCACCTAAAAATCTGGCGTTAGTTATCTCTGACTCTGAATGGAAAAGGGTTTTACAAAATAAAAAAATTGTGAGTTGGGCTGATGTGGAGACGGTGAAATTTGTTTCAAAGAAGGACGAGTATCAGGCGAAATATGATTTGTCGGGTGCTTATCAAAATGTATCGCTTATCGCGCGGGGTGATTTTAATCACGATAATATCGAAGACATATTACTTTATG
>DROS01000048.1 GCA_011321815.1 Gammaproteobacteria bacterium | reverse complement strand
CCCTACGGGCCGGCTACGCCGTTCCGATTCGCTGCGCTCATCGGTCGAACCTGTTCAAATCCTGCCCTTCCAACCCTCTGCTGCTGACACCGGGCCATACATGACTCGCCGTCAGACGCTATTCATTGGCTGGGGCGGCAGGATTCGAACCTGCGCATGCTGAGATCAAAACCCAGTGCCTTACCGCTTGGCGACGCCCCAATATAAACCTTATTTTCCCCAACAAAACCTTTCCGGGTCAAACAATGGTGAACGATTACAGCCTGCGGCGACTATCGTCTGCCAGCGGTCTGCAAGCCGTTCTGCCACTTCGCGCGCTCGTGATTCATTCGCAAACGCTGCAAATATGCAGCCACCCGTACCCGTTAATCGCGCGGGTGCAAACTGCATCAAATCTGTTAATGCAGCATCAACTTCACGATACTTTGCCCGCACCAGCGGTTCGAATACATTGCCAACACGGCTTCCGCCGTCCCGACAAAAAAGGGCGCCACTCATATTCACGGCACCCCCAAATCCAACCCACGAAAGGTAATCGCCTATTTTGATGGGTCGCGCATCACGTGTCAATTGCGTATCACTAAACAATTTAACGGTGGAGACCTGTACGCCGGGAGCCAACACCACAAACCAGGGCTCGGGCAACATCACCGGTACCAGTTTTTCGCCCACACCTTCCGCCCAGGCGGCGCGACCACGCACAAATACCGGTACATCCGCGCCTAATTGCAAACCCAACGTAGCAAGTTCATCTTCGTCAAGACCAACCTGCCACAAATCATTAAGCGCAACCAACGTGGTGGCGGCATCGGAACTGCCGCCACCCAGACCGCCGCCCATGGGCAGGTTTTTTTCGATGTAAATTTCTGCGCCCTGTGTGCAACCCGTTTCAGTCTGTAATAACCGTGCAGCGCGGATGATTAAATCCTCTGCTTCAGGCACCCCCGGCACGTCTGTAACCCGCCGCAATTGCCCGTTGGCGCGCACACAAAAACGTAGCACATCACCAAAGTCCAAAAACTGAAACACGGTTTGCAGCTCATGAAAACCATCAGGCCGCTGCCCGGTGATGTGCAAAAACAGGTTGAGTTTGGCCGGCGCGGGCCAGGCGGGCTGCTGCAAAATGAGATTATCTGACATGCTTCAGTCGCTATTGCCCGATTCCCAGCGGTCGATCACCAGACGCACGCTGATCTCGCCATTTTCCAGGTATACCTTACGTGGCAGCATCAATCCGTCCACCTGACGATAGGCGGGGTATGCGATTTGCCAGTGAAATTGTTGCAGGCGGGCAAGTCGCCCTTTTTCGTCAAAGGCCAATAACGGGGCTTTCCCGCTTGCCGGCACCGGCACACCACGCACCCAATAACGCAGGCTGTTCAACGGCAACCGCCAGCCCAGCTGCTGAAAGAGGAGAGACTCAACATCCGCAGCGACCATCGCCTGCCCATCCGAGGTACGCATTTCCACCTGCTGAGGCCCGCCATCCAGCTGCAAACCACCCTGACCAAAAGGTGCATTGAAACTCAATTGATAAGTATCTTTCTTCTGTTGCCAATACAGCTTGCCGTTCCAACCATCATCTTCGCTGTGGGCGGCGATACGTGCACTCAAGGTCCAGTCAGTTTGCGCATTCACAGACTGCACATGCTGCTGCCACAACTGGGCAATACGTTCAGAAGGGGCCTCTGGGGCAAGGGGTGATAACGAGGTACAAGCGGAAAGCAGAAACACCGCGCCAACCAGCCACCATAATCCCGAGCGCCTCCACAGGCCATTGAGCGAATGTATTTTTATGTTGGTAAATGTCATGTTTTGCGGGTTTAAAAAATCCACTTACCGGATAACGGTGTCCGCTCAAAAACCAGGAGAGATGTCATATACGGGGGCGTGGCAATGGAAAAATGTAGCTTGTTTTGATCACAGTGTTGTTGGCGCAGAGGTGCGGAGAAAACCCTTCGGAAATGTTTTTCTCTCCGCGCGCCCTGCTCTATTGTAACATCACACCTTCAGCAAAGCGCCTGTGTTGCCTGAAAACACCCACTTAACATTATTGTTGCGGCAACAGACGTATCACAACCCCAAACGCTTCATGGCATTCAGTAAAGCCTCATGTTCAGGATGTTTTTCCAGGGCCGTTTCCAGCACATCCAGCGCGTCCTGCTTCTTACCCATTTCCCACAGGACTTCACCCAGGTGGGCGGCAATTTCCGGGTCATGAATCAATGACAGAGCCTGACGCAACAATTCAACCGCTTTGGCATAATTGCCCATGCGATACTGCACCCAGCCCATGCTGTCGATAATGGCTGCGTCTGCCGGTTCCACTTCCAGCGCCCGGGAGATGTAATCCAGCGCCTCATCCAGACGCTCGGTGCGATCAGCCAGGGTATAACCAAGCGCATTCAGTGCCTGGGCATTGCTGGGCTCGCGTTCGATAATAATGCGCAGGTCTTCTTCGGCCAGAGCCAGTTTGTTAGCCCTTTCGGCAACCAGAGCCCGCGCATAACGCAAAGAAGTGTTGTTGGGCATTTTTTCCAGCTTGTCGGCAAAAAACTCCAGGGCTTCCAGATACTTGCCAGCCTTGCGCAATAACTCACCTTCCACCAGATAAAGCCGTACCTGATCCTGCTCATTGCGCACACGCAGTGACTGTAGATGTGCACGCGCACGTTTCAGCTTGCCTTGCTCCGCCAGCAAATTGGCTGCCCGTGATTGCGCACCCAGATAATATTCGCCATGGCGCACCGCAAAATAATATTCCAACGCAGCCTCAGGGTTCTTTTTTTCCTCATAAACACGCCCCAGGTAATAACTGGTCTCCAGCATGCGCTGTCTCAGACCCAAAACACGTTTGAAACGGATTTCTGCCTTATCGAGGTTGCCCAACTGTAGTGCCAGCACACCTGCGGCATACTGTGCTTCAACGTTATTTGGCGCCTGCTCGGCAAAACGCTCAAACTCAGCAAAGGCTTGGGGCAGCCGTTCGGCTTCGGTTAACAATCGCGCATAACTCATACCAACGGAGACATTATTTTCCAGCTCACCCTCTCGCTCTTTTTCCAGATAGGCCAGCGCCTTATCTCTGTTGCCCTGCAAACTGAGAATCCGCGCACGCATGACCACTGCCGGAGCCCAGTGCGGTTTCAGCGCCAGGGATTTATCCACTGACTCCATGGCCAACACCAGTTTGCCCTGACGTAAACTCAGTTGACCATGCGCCAACCACGCATATGGATTGCCCTGCTGTTTCGCCCGCAACTGCTCCATTACCGAAAGCGCGGCAACGGCATTTTTGGCCCGCGTGAGCTGGCTGGCGATCTGCATGAATCCCAGATCAGCTTTATCCGCTGACAGGGCGATATAACGCTCATAGCGTGCAACAGATTCCGGCGCACGGCCGAAAGCCAGCAACAACGGCGCCAGCACTTGGTAGGCCTCTGCATTGTCCGGAGCCAGCTCAACCCACAGCTCTGCCGCCTCCAGCGCCTGCTCCAGCGCCTGGGCGAGAATAGCGATGCGAGCCGCACGTTCTGCCACACTGGCATCCCGGGATTCCTTCGCTGCCGCCAGATAATTGCCCACGGCCACACCAATTTCGCCGCGCTGCCCGGCCACTTCGGCAATCAGCAGCTGATACATCACCTGCGGAGAAAACTCGCCTTCAGGCAACTCCGTCAAAGCAGCCGCAGATGCTGTCGGTGTTGGTGCATCTTTCACCACACCGGTGGAAACCGCGCAGCCTGTCAACCAAACTGCACCAAAAACCCATAAAAAACGTGCTGCTTTCGCCATTTTTACTCCAAAATCCCGGATAACTTGCGCATGTTGCGCCCCATGTGCTACTTCTCTTAAATCACTGTCGGCCACGACATCAATGCGCTTAAACTCAGGTTAAACAACAAACACCCCAGGCAAACCAAAACCCGGCAGATTCAGCATGACTTGTATTCGTATCCCAGTTCGCTCAGAATTTACCGTTTGATCAAGGTACGAATGGCACGCATGTCTCTTTTAGCCTTTGGCATTAATCACAAGACTGCCCCTGTAGACATCCGGGAACGCGTTGCGTTCGCTCCGGGTAAGCTGATTGATGCCCTGAAAGATCTGGTCACCAACGCCAGAATTCAAGAAGCCGCCATTGTTTCCACCTGTAATCGCACCGAACTGTACTGCGACGCGGGTCAGAAACAGCGTAACAACGCCATCATTGTCGATTGGTTCCGAGAATATCACAAGCTCGAAAAACGGGACATTGAACCTTATATTTTCTTACACCCGGACCAGGAGGCTGTGCGTCACATGTTGCGCGTCGCCAGCGGGCTGGACTCACTGGTACTGGGCGAACCGCAGATTCTCGGCCAGATCAAGGACGCCTACGCCACCGCCACCGAGGCAGGCACCATGGGCGGCCAGCTTGACCGGCTGTTTCAGCACACGTTTTCCGTGGCCAAGCAGGTGCGTACTGATACCGCCATTGGCGCCAGCGCCGTGTCCGTGGCCTTCGCTGCGGTGAGCCTGTCCAAACAGATTTTTGATACCTTTGACAAACGCACCGCACTGCTCATCGGCGCTGGCGAAACCGTGGAACTGGCGGCACGCCACCTGCACCAAAGCGGCATTGGCCGCATGATCATTGCCAACCGCACCGTGGAAAACGCCCACACTCTGGCACAGGAAGTCGGCGCCTACGCCATTTCCCTGCCGGAGATCACCCAACACCTTGCGGAAGCGGATATCGTCATCTCGTCCACCGCCAGCCCGCTGCCCATTCTCGGCAAAGGCAGTGTGGAAAGTGCCCTGAAAAAACGCAAACACCGTCCCATGCTGATGGTGGACATCGCTGTACCGCGTGACATCGAACCCGAAGTGAGCGACCTCAACGATGTTTACCTGTACACAGTGGATGACTTGCAGGACATCATCCAGGAAGGCCTGCGCTCCCGCCAGGAAGCGGCGCAACAGGCGGAGGAGATCATCGACACAGAGGTCTCCCACTTCATGCACTGGCTGCGATCACTGGATGCCGTCTCCACTATTCGCGCCATGCGTGAAGACGCCCAAAGCCTGCGCGATATCGAGCTCGAACGCGCCATGCGCCTATTGCAATCGGGCAAAAGTGCTGAACAGGTCATCACCGAAATGGCCAACCGGCTGACCAACAAACTCATCCACACCCCCAGCGTGCAGCTCAAAAAGGCCGGCTATGATGCCCGCGAAGAAATTTTTGACGCCGCCCGCGAGCTGTACGACCTCAAAGACCGCGATCTTTAGCGGCCTTTTCTCCGCTGCCATTTAGCGGCAGAAACCACCACTTACAGTTAGACACATTTTGTGCATCAAGGACTAAAAATGCTCCGGCTAAAAACCAAAAATATGCGCAAAGAGCTGCACATTCAGGCATCATTTAAAGCAGGATAACCATAGACAGATTATGAAACCTTCAATTCACAACAAGCTGGAAACCATCGCGGATCGCCTCGAAGAAGTCAGCGCCCTGCTTGCCGACCCTGGCGTCATGTCAGACCAAAACCAGTTTCGCGAACTGTCCAAAGAATATGCGCAAATCGACCCGCTGGTAACATGTTTCAAAGATTACCAGTCCACGTTAGAGGATTTGCACGAGGCCGAAGCACTGCTCAAAGATGACGATCCTGAAATGCGCAAGATGGGCGAGGAAGAACTCGAAAACGCCAAAGCTCGTCAACAGACACTGGAACTCGAATTACAAAAACTGTTATTGCCCACTGACCCCAACGACAGCAGCAATACTTTTCTGGAAATCCGCGCAGGCACCGGCGGTGACGAAGCCGCGCTGTTTGCCGGTGACCTGTTTCGCATGTACTCGCGTTATGCGGAAAACCGCCGCTGGCAGGTCGAAATTATCAGCGAAAGTCAGGGTGAGCACGGTGGCTACAAAGAGATCATTTTGCGCATCATCGGTCAGGGGGCCTATTCGCGGCTCAAATTTGAATCCGGCGGCCACCGCGTACAGCGTGTGCCGGAAACCGAATCCCAGGGACGTATTCACACCTCCGCCTGCACCGTCGCAGTCATGCCGGAAGTGGCCGAAATAGAACAGATCGAAATCAATTCCGCCGACCTTAAAGTCGACACCTTTCGTGCCTCCGGTGCGGGTGGCCAGCATGTCAACAAAACCGACTCAGCCATTCGCATCACCCACCTGCCAACGGGTACGGTAGTGGAATGCCAGGACGAGCGCTCCCAACATAAAAACCGCGCCCGCGCCATGTCATTATTGCAGGCCCGCATTACCAATGCCGAGCGGGAAAAACAGGATGCCAAACAGGCCGAAACCCGTAAATCACTGGTCGGCAGCGGTGACCGTTCCGGGCGCATTCGTACCTACAATTACCCACAAGGACGGATGACTGACCATCGCATCAACCTCACCCTGTACAAGCTGGACGAGATCATGCAAGGCAACCTTGACCAGATTGTTGAGCCACTGATCAATGAACATCAAATCCAACAACTTGCACAATTAAGTGACGAATAATCACCCAAACGTCAATATCAAAAACATTCTGTTGGATGCGGTAACGCAACTGCGTAACGCCGGCCTGCGCGAGCACCTCCAACTGGATGCCGACATTCTGTTAGCCCATGCATTGGGCCAGACACGCACCTTTTTGCGCACCTGGCCAGAACACATACCTGAACCAGCACACCTCACACAATTCCAGACCCTGCTCGCACGTCGCTGCCTGGGCGAACCCATCGCCTACCTCACCGGTGAACGTGATTTTTGGGATATGACACTCGCCGTATCACCTGACACCCTCATCCCCCGCCCGGAAACTGAAACGCTGGTAGAACAGGCACTGGAAAAAATCCCCCCCGATGCCACCTGGCACATCGCCGACCTTGGCACCGGCAGCGGCGCCATCGCCCTGGCCATTGCCCGCGAACGGCCCCGTTGCAAAATCGTCGCCACGGATATTTCACTTGCCGCTCTGGCCATCGCCCGCCACAATGCGGCCCGGCTCAAAATCAATAATATTCGTTTTGCCGCAGGACGCTGGTGTGATCCGCTGGGCAACGAGCATTTTGAAATGATCATCAGTAATCCACCCTACGTGCATCCCGGCGATCCCCACATACACGACCTGCGTTTTGAACCACTCACAGCGCTGCAATCCGGTCCGGATGGCCTTACAGACATTCGCGCAATTTGCACTGAAGCCTGCCAGCACCTGCGCGCACCCGGCTGGCTGCTACTGGAACACGGTTACGACCAGGGCACTGCTGTGCCCGCTATTTTGCACGAGCTGGGTTATCAGCAGGTACGTACAGAAAAAGATCTGGCACAAAAAGACCGTGTCAGCTTCGGAACCTGTGTGAAACCCACAGAAAAAGCATAGAATTTCTGCCGCAACCGGGCTAGGATTAGACTATGGATTCACTAACCACCGATTTCATCAAGACACGTGAAATCCACTTTCGCAATGTGGGCCCGGCAAGCAATGACGCCCGCGAGGCATTACGCCTGTTACTGGGCGCACCCGGCATCAAGGACGTCCGGGTGCTCAACAATCATTGCATTCAAGTCAGCTACGATATCCGGCAGGTGACCCTGCAAGTGCTTGAAGCCGCACTGGTGGAAGTGGGGTTTCACCTTGATAACAGCCTGCTGATCAAAATGAAACGTTCATTGTTTTATTACACGGAAGAAACCCAGTTGATGAATCTGGGCTACCAGCATGACCAGGCCAGCTCCACGCTTGACATCTTTGTCAATTGTTACAATCAACGCAAACATGGCTGCCGCGATGAACGACCGGAATATTTACGGCATTACTCCTGACCCCAAGACAACTCTGACTTTCAGTTATCCGCATCCTCCCCAATGAATGATCATCAGCTTCTCCGCTATAGCCGGCAAATCATGTTGCCTCACATGGACATTGACGGGCAACAACGCCTGCTGCAATCCCACGCACTGATTATCGGTCTTGGCGGACTGGGTTCTCCGGTGGCCATGTATCTGGCGTCAGCCGGTGTGGGGCAATTGACGCTGGTGGATTTTGATGCTGTGGATTTATCCAATCTGCAACGGCAGATTATCCACAGCCATGATGATATCGGTCGCGCCAAGGTGGATTCAGCAGCAGACACATTGCGCGCCCTGAATCCGGAAATCAACATAAACACGCTGAACAAAAAACTCACTGACGAAACACTTACCCAGGCCGTCCGGCAAGCAGACGTGGTTATTGATGCCTGTGATAATTTTGCCACCCGTTTTGCCATCAACCAGGCCTGCGTAAACACGCATACCGCCCTGGTGTCCGGCGCAGCCATTCGCCTGGAGGGCCAGGTATCGGTTTTTCCAAACACACCTGACGCAGATACCAATGCCCCCTGTTACCGCTGTCTTTACGACGACATCCCCGAGGCCGAAGCCAGATGCAGCGAAACGGGCGTATTAGCCCCCCTGGTGGGCATCATCGGCAGCATTCAGGCCACCGAAGCCATTAAACTGCTCAGTGGGCTGGGAACCCCTCTTGTCGGCCGTTTGTTAACCCTGGATGCCAGCACCCTGGAATTTCGTGAAATCCGCCTGCGCCGTGACCCGCAATGCCAAGTCTGCGGCAAACCAGAAAATATACCTCATCACAACGTTCCATAAATAGTGAGGGCGTTACTTTGGCGATATATTTTCCTGGCAACCTGGAACAAATCGGCCAATATTTTTCGCTCACCTGACATGCTGTTCACAACCACAAAAAATATTACACGCCATGCTGTTGACGTATCGTCAGGAAACGTGCATGTAATAACCCCCGGTTTGGTTCTCATATTTGCTCCGCTTTATCGTTCGTCTGACTTGTCGGCGAAACCACGGCGCCTTTGAACAAACACACAGAAATAACCCGGGGTTTTATAATAAAAAAACAGGCGCAACAGCAAGGAACGTACACGTTCCTGAGTCGGCATTTCAGACAAGGACGGACTGAAAACAACAACTGCATGGAGGCAGAAAGCGGGATAACCCAACCTGGACACAACCTACAGGAAAGTTAAGGAGAGTTTTAAATGAACACAGGCCAACGCATCACAGGCATATGTTTATGTGTGTTCTTCACCTTTTTCCCATGGCCCGCCTTTTCAACAGATACTGCCAGGCACAGCATCACTGATCACAAAAATGACAACGCGCTCATGGGTGTCGGCGCCCACTTTGCGTGGATTCTGTTTAATGCCATCAAGGCTGACCTGGAAGCCAAAACCAACCGCAACGTCATTTTGTTTGGCGAAAACTCCATGCTTGGCGTCGGCTGCAATGCTGGCATCAAGGCCGCCAGAGAGGCCACCCAAAGCCGGGAAACTTTTGGCTTCATTTGCTGCTCATTAAGCGACGAAGAAATCGAAAAAGAACAACTCATCGTCTACCCATTGGCCAAAGAGCCTATCCTGATTCTCACTCACAAAGACAACCCAGTGGACAATCTTAGCTCGAACCAGGTGCGCGCCATTTTTCGTGGTGATCTGGCCAACTGGGCCGACGTGGATGGAGAAGACAAATCCATTGTGGTGGTCACTCGCCTGCATTGCAAAAAACGCCCCGGTCACTGGAAAACCATCTTACCCGACCACAAAAAATTCCGTCAGGAACGCCTGAATGTCACCAGTGCTGCAATCATGGTGCAACGGGTGGGCGACTTCAGTGGCGCCATTGGTCATACCGGTTCCACCTGGAAATTCAAACCCGAAGACAGGATAAAAATTGTCACCGTGGATGGCTTCAAGCCCACAGCAGAAAACCTGCGCAACGGCAACTACCCCTTTTATCGCCAGCTTTCAGCCATCACCAACCGTAGCCCATCGCCAGACGTGATCAAACTCATCAACGAAGCACAAACCGGCAAAGCATTCCGCAAGGTTGCCCGGCAATATGAACTGTTACCACTCAACCCGATGCAACAAACCCCACGAGAAACCCCGGCAAGCGCCATAACGCAATAATATTTTCTGTTTATGTTGACCACTTATCGCGCACGCCTGTTTTTTTACACTATTTTGCTTACCACATTTTTGGTGGCGACACTTGCGTATACCTATATCTATTCCCGCGACGCCATTCTGGAGCAGGCCAAATACAACCTCTCAAACACAGCCCGTTTGCTCACCGGCAATATAGAGATGGAAGAAAACGGACTCCTGCACCATGCCGAGATGATTCGTGACGACCCACGCATCCAGGAATACATGTACATGGTTACCAAAATAGGCGCCGAAGAGGATGCCCTGCGCCGGCTTTTCAAGCGCGACTTCAGCTGGCTGCCAGTGGAACGTTTTGTATTCCTCGACCTGAACGGGCAGCCACGGCTCAACACACAAAATGCCGACCTTGCCAATGCCGTGCAAGAACACATGCGTCAATCACAAAACAAAATTTTTTACGCCCAAAGTTCACATGGGCTTGAGCTTATCGCCTGGGCGTCTATTTCCTATCAGGGCACCCCATTAGGCACCATTGCCATCACTCATCTGCTCGACAGCAATTGGCTCAGCCAGCACCAAAACTACAGTGGCGGACATCTGTTCATTGAACAACATAATATTGTGCAATTAAGCAGCCTGCCCGAAAGTGAAGGCAAAACCTTTCTGCCCCGCAGTAACAGCATTGTGATGAATGGCACAATTTACCAGGTGCGCGCCATTCCTCTCGTGGGTGAAAACATGGGCACACCCCATCTGTGGCATGGTATTTCAGAACAGGAAGTGCTCAGGCAATTAAAACGGCACAGCCAAATCATTTTCGCATTAGCCATACTTGGCAGCTTTGCCACACTGACCGTAGGCCTGATGATTGCGCGCGACTTCAACCGCCCGCTAAACCAACTGATGAAAATCACCCGTGCAGTCACACGAGGCGCATTACCCATGATGGACAGGGCCGTGGAAACCAATGAGATTGATACCTTGTCCAACCGTTTTTCCGAAATGTTACAGAGCCTGCGTGAAAAACAGGAGGAAATTGATCGCGCCCACAAACGACTGGAAGAATCAGCCATCACCGATTCACTCACTGGCCTGCATAATCGTCGCTACCTCAAACAAATATTTCCACAGCTGTTTGCGCAGACACAACGTGAAGCACACTGCCTCAGTGGTCTTATGCTGGATGTGGATTATTTCAAGCGCATCAACGACCAATACGGCCATCTCGTCGGCGACCAGTGCCTTGCCCATATGGGCGAAGTATTAAAAGAATCCTGTCGCGCCAGTGACTATATTTTTCGTATGGGTGGAGAAGAGTTTTTGATTCTGAGTTTGAATGATACGGCTTTAGGGGGACATATACTGGCAGAAAAAATCCGCAGCACCCTGGAGAAAAACCCCGTGACATACAAACAGGAACTCATCAACATGACGACCAGCATCGGCATGGGGCTCACCGAAAACCAGCTGGATGCAGAAGCCGCATTAACCACCCTGCTCTTCCATGCCGACAAGGCACTGTATGCCGCCAAAAACAATGGCCGCAACCAAGTGGTTGTTTTCAGCACCACCTTACAAAGTGCCAAGCCCTGGTAAAACGCCCGGTACATTGTAAAGACAAAGACAGCTCATAAGAACTAACCGCTGAGTTTCTGTCTGAGCAATTCATTAACCTGCTGCGGATTGGCCTTGCCCTGAGTCGCCTTCATTACCTGACCGACAAAAAAACCAAACAACTTGTCCTTGCCACTACGGTACTGCTCCACCTGCCCCGGGTTGTTGGCAATAATGTTGTCAATGATCGGTTCAATAGCACTGGTGTCGGTAATCTGTTTCAGGCCGCGCGCCGCAATCACGGTATCCGCATCACCCTCGCCCTGCCACATAGCATCAAACACTTCCTTGGCGATTTTACCGGAAATGGTGTTGTCCTGGATGCGCTTGATCATGCCACCCAGCATCTCTGCGCTCACCGGGCTTTCCGCAATTTCCTGACCGGCTTTATTCAGCGCCCCCATCAAATCCCCCGCCACCCAGTTGGCTGCCAGCTTGGCTTCACCGCCCGCCACCTCTGTCACCAACTCAAAGTAATCGGCCAGCTCCCGACTCGCAGTCAATACCCCGGCATCATAGTTGCTCAGAAAAAGCTCCTGCACAAACCGCTGCCTTTTTTCATCAGGCAACTCCGGCAGCGTGGACTTTACTTCAGTCAAAAAACTTTCTTCTATAACCACCGGCAACAAATCCGGATCGGGGAAATAACGGTAATCGTTGGCCTCTTCCTTGCTGCGCATGGAACGTGTTTCATTTTTGTCGGAATCGTAGAGGCGCGTTTCCTGCACCACCTTGCCACCGGCTTCAATAAGGTCGATCTGCCGCTCCACTTCGATATCAATGGCCTTTTCCACAAAGCGAAAAGAGTTGATGTTTTTTAATTCCGCACGAGTGCCGTATTCTTCCTGGCCCACCGGCCGCACCGAAACATTGGCATCACAACGAAAGCTGCCTTCCTGCATATTGCCGTCACATATCTCCAGGTACTGCACCAGAGAATGAATTTTTTTCATGTAGGCAACCGCCTCTTTGGCGGAACGCATATCCGGTTCGGAGACAATCTCCAGCAATGGCGTGCCTGCACGATTAAGGTCGACCCCCGTCATGCCGTGGAAATCGCCGTGCATGGATTTGCCCGCATCCTCTTCCAGGTGGGCGCGGGTGATACCGATTATTTTACTGGAACCATCCTCCAGCTCAATTTCCAGACGGCCCGCTTCAACAATGGGTAACGCCATCTGGCTGATCTGGTAGCCTTTGGGCAAATCAGGATAAAAATAATTCTTGCGCGCAAATACCGAGCGTCGCGCCACATTGGCGCCAATGGCCAGACCAAACCTGGCTGCCATACGCACGGCTTCCTTGTTCAACACCGGCAATACACCGGGCAGCCCCAGATCCACCGCACAGGCCTGGGTGTTCGGCTCTGCACCATAGGCGGTGGAAGCGCCGGAAAAAATCTTGCTCTTGGTGGCGAGCTGGGCATGAATTTCCAGCCCGATGACCACTTCCCAATTCATTTTTTATCTGACCTCTCGTATTTTTCAACGCAAAAACGCGGAGAACGCAAAGCAGGCATTGTTTTCTTCGCGCCTTTGCGTTGGATATCTATTCAAACCCTTCCGGCACCCGTTGATGCCAATTGGTACTCAGCTGGAATTGATGTGCCACATTCAACAGGCGCGATTCATCAAAATAATTACCAATAATCTGCAAACCCACCGGCATATCACCCTTGTTTCCGGCAACAAAACCCGCAGGAATCGACATGCCGGGCAATCCCGCAAGGTTGGTGGCAATGGTATAAATATCTGACAAATACATACTCACCGGATCACTGGCTTTGGCGCCCAGTTTGAAGGCAACATCAGGTGCCGTCGGCCCCATGATCACATCCACCTTCTCAAAGGCCCGTTTAAAATCGTCACTAATGAGCTGGCGCAACTGTTGCGCCTTCAGATAATAGGCATCGTAATAACCGGCGGACAATGCATAAGTGCCAATCATGATGCGTCGTTTCACCTCTGCACCAAAGCCTTCCCCGCGTGACCGTTTGTAGAGATCCTCCAGATCCTGAGGGTCTTCACAGCGATAACCAAACCGCACCCCATCAAAACGCGATAAATTCGAAGAGCATTCTGCGGGCGCCACCACATAATACGTCGGCACGGACAAATGTGAATTAGGCAGACTGATCTCCATCAGTTCGGCGCCCATTTGCTGATATTGCCTGATAGCGGCATCCACCACCCGCCCCACTTCAGCATCCAGCCCCTCCCCAAAATATTCTTTGGGCAGGCCAATCTTCAGGCCCTGCAAATCAGTATTCAGGTGTGCGGTGTAATCCGGCACCTCGCGTTCGACGCTGGTGGAGTCATGCTCATCGAAGCCGGCCATAACATTAAGTAGCCAGGCAGCGTCCTCAGCACTGCGGGCCATGGGGCCAGCCTGATCAAGGCTGGAGGCAAAGGCGACCATACCGTAACGCGACACCCGCCCATAAGTGGGTTTAAGTCCGGTAATGCCACACAGTGCCGCCGGCTGGCGAATCGACCCCCCAGTATCCGTGCCTGTGGCGATGGGCGTCAACCGCGCCGCCACCAATGCAGCAGAACCACCGGAAGAACCACCGGGCACTGTTTCGGTATCCCAGGGGTTTTTTACCGGGCCGTAAAAACTGGTCTCGTTGGATGAACCCATGGCGAATTCATCCATGTTGGCCTTGCCCAACATGGGCATGCCTGCCGTCTTGCACTTGGCCACCACAGTGGCATCGTAAGGTGCAATAAAGTTGTCCAGTATTTTTGAGCCACACGATGTTTTCACGCCGTCGGTACAAAAAATATCTTTGTAAACCAGGGGAACACCAGTAAGCGGCCCAGCGTTACCTGCCTGTCGCGTTTGGTCCGCCAGCTGTGCAGCAGCCATGGCCTCCTCTGCCGTAACACTGATCAGCGCATTAAGCCCGGCATTATGTGTTTCAATACGTTCAAGATAGGCGCGGGTCAGTTCTATGGAAGAAAAGTCGCCACTGGCCAGACCTTGTGATAGTTCCGCGATGGATTTGTTGTGCATATAAAACTCAGATCAAAAAGAAATTGGAGGGGAAGAAAAACAAAAGCCGACACGGCAACCTGGTTTTCTATTCAATAACCTGGGGAACCAAAAACAAACCTGCTTCCACCTGAGGTGCATTGGCCTGTAATTGTTCGCGTTGATTTATCTCCGTAACTTCATCGGCACGCAAACGCTGCCGGGCATCCAGCGGATGCGCCATAGGCGTTACGCCACTGGTTTCCACGGCTGACATCTGTTCCACCAGGCCGAGAATATCCGACAGATTACGGACATAACCCGGCACGTCGGCATCATTGATGCCCAGCCGGGCAAGGTGGGCGATTTTTTCTATATCTTCTTTTCCCAGGGACATGGCGGAATCTCTAAAATTGACTAAAAGTAAACAATGAAAAATGGAGCGACGCAAAAATGAGTGCAGAATTTAGCACAAATGCCCCTGCACCCAAAGTCCTGCAAAACAAACTGACTGCCAGCAACTTGCTGAAACCCCCCGGCATTGCTACATTAGCGGAAATTTACTGAGGTCGTTTCGCAATGGCTTGTGTTTAGTAAAACATTCAGTGAATGACTGAACAAAATCCCCGCGCCATTGGCGCTTAATATCAGCAAAAAACGAGAGCGACCAAAACCACGATGTTTGCACGATTCCGCGGCCTGTTTTCCAACGACCTGTCCATTGACCTGGGGACAGCCAATACTCTGATTTACGTGAAAGGGCAGGGCATTGTGCTCAATGAACCTTCCGTAGTCGCCATTCGCATGGAGCGCGGCACCGGCAATCCAAAAAATATTGCTGCCGTCGGTGCTGAAGCCAAACGTATGCTGGGCCGCACGCCGGGCAACATTCAGGCGATACGGCCATTAAAAGACGGTGTGATCGCCGACTTCACCGTCACCGAAAAAATGCTCCAGCATTTTATTCACAAGGTGCATACGGATAAATTCAAATTCTTTCATCCCAGCCCGCGGGTGCTGGTCTGCGTGCCCTGTGGTTCAACACAAGTGGAACGTCGCGCGATTCGCGAATCCGCTGCGGGCGCCGGCGCACGCGAGGTGTATCTCATCGAAGAACCTATGGCAGCGGCCATTGGTGCCGGCTTGCCGGTAAGCGAGGCCAGCGGCTCCATGGTGCTGGACATCGGCGGCGGAACCACCGAAGTGGCCGTCATCTCACTCACCGGCATTGTTTATTCCGCTTCGGTGCGCATTGGTGGTGACCGCTTCGATGAAGCGATTATCAATTATGTGCGCCGCAACTATGGCACACTGATCGGTGAATCCACTGCCGAGCGCATCAAAGAGGAAATCGGCAATGCCTATCCCGGGGATGAAGTGCGTGAGACCGAAGTGCGTGGCCGTAATCTGGCCGAAGGCATTCCACGCAGCTTCACGCTTAACAGCAATGAAATTCTTGAGGCGCTGCAAGAGCCATTGTCAGGCATTGTCAGCGCCGTAAAAACGGCGCTGGAACAAACCCCGCCGGAACTGGGCGCGGACGTGGCCGAACGCGGCCTGGTGCTCACCGGCGGTGGTGCGCTGCTCAAAGACCTGGATCGCCTGCTGATGGAGGAAACCGGGCTGCCGGTCATCATCGCCGAAGACCCGCTCACCTGTGTGGCGCGCGGCGGTGGCCGGGCCCTGGAAATGATCGATGAAACCGGTACCGACGTCTTCACTACTGAATAAACGGAAAGAGTCACCGTTTCCGCCAACCGGCGTGGATAACAGGCAAACACATTTGAGTCTCCATTTTTTGCTCATTTAGAGGTTCCCAAGATAAAACCGCTATTCATACAGGGGCCGTCCATTACCACCCGTCTGGTGGTACTGGTCATCCTTTCTTCGTTGATGATGGCCCTGGATCACCGCCAGAATCACCTTGAAGGCATTCGCTCCGGCCTTTCTCTGCTGATTTATCCGCTGCAATACATCGTCAACCTGCCCGTCGCGGCAACCCATTGGGTAAGCGATAGTCTTTCCAGCCGGGAAACCCTGCTGGAGGAAAATGACCGGCTTAAACTCCAGCAAACCCTGTTCGAAGCACGGCTGCAAAAACTCCAGTCACTGAAGGCAGAAAACCAGCGCCTGCGCGAATTGCTGCAATCCTCCAAAAAAATCAGTGAGCGGGTGCTTATTGGCGAGTTGCTGTCGGTGGACCTTGAGCCTTTCACCCGGCAAATTGTGATTAACAAAGGCAGCCGCAATGAAGTATATCTTGGTCAGCCCCTGATGGACGCCGGTGGCGCCATGGGACAAATCGTCCATCTTGGGCTGTTTTCCAGCACCGCCATGTTGATCACTGATGCCAATCACGCCATTCCCGTCCAGGTGAATCGCAATGGTCTGCGCGCCATTGCCCTGGGTACCGGCGCACCCGACAAACTGGATATTCCCTATCTGCCCATCAGTGCTGACATCGTTGAAGGTGATCTGCTCACCACCTCCGGGCTGGGTGGGCGTTTCCCGGCGGGTTATCCTGTGGCCGTGGTGACCGAGATCATCAAAGACCCCACCCTGCCCTATGCTGTCATTTCCGCCATGCCTACCGCACGTCTGGAACAGGCTCGTGAAGTCCTGCTGATCTGGCCCACCCAGTACAAGGATGGGCAAGCCACAACAGCACAGACACCCAGCGAAACAGTACAGCCTTGAGCATGAACCTGACTCCGCAACTGAACGGCATGCAGAAAATGCTTTTTATCGTGAATGGCAAGCAGCACCGTTATCAAAAAAGGTTGAACCCATGTCCGCAAACATAGCCCGGCATCACGGCGGACCCACCCTGCTGCTCACTTTCGTTGCCGCTCTGCTATTGCAAATGCTGCCGCTGCCTGATTGGGCGCAAACCCTGCGCCCGGACTGGGTGGCCCTGGTACTGATCTATTGGTGCATCGCCCTGCCCGAGCGCGTCGGTGTCGGTGTCGGCTGGATAGCCGGGCTGATGCTGGATGTGGCCCACGGCACCCTGCTGGGACAAAATGCCCTGGCATTGGCCATCGTCGCCTATCTGGCATTACGCCTGCATCAGCGCATCCGCCTGTTTCCCATGTGGCAACAGGCGGTCAGTGTATTGCTGCTGGTCGCCCTGCATCTGATGCTGGTGTTGTGGATCAAGGGCGCCACAGGACAGTCCGCAGAAACCTGGGCCTACTGGCTGCCCGCACTCACCAGCATGCTGGTGTGGCCGTTGTTGTTTATCGTCTTGCGTGGTCTGCGCCGAACTTATCGTGTCCGCTAAGCTCACAACAATACCAACCCCCTAAACACTGTCCCATGGCTTCACATTCCACGCTCAAGGATCACTTTCGCGAAACCCGGCTGTTTACCAACCGGGCCGTCATCGCATTGCTGTTGGCGGCTGCGTTGATGATTCTTCTGCTGGCGCGCCTGTTTGATTTACAGGTACTGCAACACGCCACCTACTCCGTGTTGTCTGATAAAAACCGCGTACATATTCGTGCCGTACCCCCCACCCGTGGACTGATTTACGACCGCAACGGCGCATTGCTGGCGGAGAACCTGCCCAGCTACCAGCTGGAAATCACCCGTGAACGTGTCGCCGACCTGGATGCCACCATTGCCGAATTGCGCCAACTCATCGACATCAGTGATGAGAACATCTCCCGTTTCAAGAAACGCCTGGAACGCACCCAGCGCCACAAACCCGTCCCCCTGCGCACCCGGCTTTCCGATATTGAAGTCGCACGTTTCGCGGTCAACCGGCATCGCTTCCCTGGCGTCGACACCGTCGCCCACCTTTATCGCCACTATCCCTTTAATGGCCGGGGCGTACACGCACTGGGTTATGTGGGCCGCATCAGCGAGCAGGAATTGCAGCGCATCGACAGCACAAATTACGAAGGCACGGAATTCATCGGTAAAACCGGCATCGAAAAATTTTACGAAGACCTGCTGCATGGCGAAGTGGGTGTCGAACAACTGGAAACCAATGCCCAGGGCCGTACCCTGCGGGTGCTGGATCGCACCCCGCCCATACCCGGCCTCAATCTGTATCTGAACCTGGACATCGAGTTACAGCGTATCGCCGAAACCGCCTTTGGTGACAACAATGGTGCGCTGGCTGCCATCGACCCCAGCGATGGCAGCGTGCTGGCACTGGTCAGCATGCCCACCTTTGATGCCAATTTGTTTGTGGGCGGCATCGACAGCAAGACTTACCGGGCATTGCAGGATTCTCCAGACCAGCCCATGTTCAACCGCGTTCTGCGTGGCCGCTATCCACCCGGCTCCACCATCAAGCCCTTCGTCGGTCTGGCCGGGCTGGAATACGGCCTCATTGACCCCAACGTCTCTACATACTGCCAGGGTTGGTACATGCTGGATGGCGACGAGCGCAAATACCGTGACTGGAAAAAAACCGGTCACGGTCATGTGGATCTCACTCAGGCTATCGTCGAATCCTGTGATGTTTATTTTTATGATCTGGCATTGACCCTGGGTATTGACCGCATCTCCCGGTTCCTCGAACCCTTCGGCTTCAATGATCTCACCGGCATCGACACCAGCGGTGAATTAACGGGGCTGGTGCCGTCACGCCAATGGAAACGCCAAGCCAAACGCGCCCCCTGGTACCCCGGAGAAACCCTGATTACCGGCATCGGCCAGGGCTTCTTTCTGGCCACACCGCTGCATCTGGCGGAAGCTACGGCCACATTGTCCCGCTACGGCAGTCAGCTGCGCCCACGCCTGGTGGCGGCCACCGAAGATCCGGACAGCCGGGAAATCATCGGCCTGCCCGCCGTGCCTAATATCGCTGTGCCTGTGATTGATCGCGCCAACTGGGATTACATCATCCGCGCCATGACCCGGGTAGTACACAGCCCCAAAGGCACGGCACGACGCATTGGCCGGGGGGCAAAATACAAGATTGCCGGCAAAACCGGTACCGCACAGGTGTTCAGCATCAAACAGGATGAAAAATACGTGGAAGAAGACATTGCCAAAAAACTGCGTGACCACGCCCTGTTTGTCGGTTTTGCACCGGTGGAGAATCCTCGCATTGCCATCGCTGTAATTGTGGAAAACGGCGGCAGCGGCGGTGCCGTAGCCGCCCCCATTGCACGCAAGGTGATGGACTATTATCTGGAACAGGTGTTAGTTGAAGAAAAACCACCGGCGCAACAGAAGGAGCAAAAACCGTGAGCCTGTTTGAGGCCCGCGCCGAGGTGCTACGCACCAACCGCCGCAATCTGGCCGAAACCCTGCATCTGGATGCCCCGTTGCTGATTTGCCTGCTCGCACTTTCCGCGATCAGTCTGTTTGTGCTGTACAGCGCCAGCGGGCAAAGCATTGACGTCGTCTGGCGTCAGGTCGTGCGCCTGGGTGTGGCTTTCCTCATCATGCTCACCCTGGCGCAAATCAACCCCGCCACACTGAAACGCTGGACCCCCTGGTTTTTCGGGCTGGGTATTGGTCTGCTGCTGGCCGTGCTGTTTTTCGGTGAAACCGGCAAAGGCGCACAACGCTGGCTGGACCTCGGCCTGTTCCGTTTTCAACCGTCCGAAATGATGAAGCTCACCGTACCCATGATGGTGGCCTGGTATCTCAGCGACCACCCGCTGCCACCCACGCTGAAACGCCTGTCTGTCGCCTGTTTGATCATTGTGATTCCCACTCTGCTCATCGCCAAACAACCGGACCTGGGCACCGCCCTGCTCATTGCCGGCGCCGGTGTTTTTGTGCTGTTGTTTGCCGGCATTTCCTGGCGACTGATCTTCGCCTCCGGTGCTGCACTGGCTGCCAGTGCCCCGGTATTGTGGCACTTCATGCGCGACTATCAACGTCAGCGGGTACTCACTTTTCTCAACCCGGAGCAGTCACCACTGGGCGCCGGTTACCACATTATCCAGTCCAAAATAGCCATCGGCTCCGGCGGACTGTACGGCAAGGGCTGGCTCAACGGCACTCAGTCACAACTGAATTTTTTGCCCGAACGCTCCACTGATTTCATCTTCGCCGCCTATGCCGAGGAGTTTGGCCTGTTTGGCATTCTTGCCCTGCTGGTGCTGTACCTGCTGGTGATCATGCGCGGCCTGCTCATCGCCAGCCAGGCCCAGGACACCTATACCCGCCTGCTCGGCGGCGGCCTGGTGATGACCTTCTTTATTTATATCTTTGTCAATATCGGCATGGTCACCGGCCTGCTGCCCGTCGTCGGTGTGCCATTGCCATTAATCAGTTACGGTGGCACATCCATGGTGACCCTGATGGCCAGTTTCGGTATCCTCATGTCCATACACACACATCGCAAACTACTGCCCCGATAAGGGCCAAGATAAATCACATGCCCTTTTTTCATATTACCCTGTTTCGTTTCAAACTCACCTTCGCGGGTCTTTACCTGCTCACGTTGCCGGTGATGGCTGCCACCCCTCTGGATAAACAGGATGTCGCCGCCCGCGCCGACGTGCAGCAGTTCATTGGCGAGATGGTGAAAAAACACGACTTCGATGCAGACAAGCTCAACGCGCTGTTCAAACAGGTCGAACTCCGGCAGAAGATCGTCGATGCCATCACCCGCCCGGCGGAAGGCAAGCCCTGGCACCAATACCGCCCTATCTTTGTCACCAAAACGCGCATCAACGAGGGGGCCGCCTTTTGGAATGAAAACCGGGAAACCCTGGAACGGGCAGAAAAAAAATACGGTGTGCCACCGGAAATCATTGTCGCCATTATCGGCGTCGAAACCCGTTACGGGCGACACAAAGGCGGTTACCGGGTAATGGATTCATTATCAACACTGGCCTTCGAATACCCCAAACGCAGTAAATTTTTCCGCAGTGAACTGGAACAGTATTTATTATTGGCCCGCGAGGAAAACATTGAACCCCTGACCATCAAAGGCTCTTACGCAGGCGCCATGGGCAAACCCCAGTTTATCTCCAGCAGCTACCGTAACTACGCTGTCGATTTTGACGGCGACGGTAAACGTGACCTGTGGAATAACACCGCCGACGCCATCGGCAGCGTCGCCAATTATTTCAAACGCCATAAATGGCAACCCGGTGGTCCGGTGGTCGTACCCGCTGTTGTCGGCAGCAATCACATTCAGGTACTGGTCAAAAAAGGCTACAAACCACACAGCACCATCACAGAACTGCGCAAGCGTGGCGCCACGGCAAAAAGTAAACTCGACCCCAACGCCATGGGCGCGCTCATCGAACTGAAAACCCTTGCGGGCCGCGAACACTGGATCGCCCTGGATAATTTTTATGTCATCACCCGATACAACCACAGCCCGCTGTATGCCATGGCGGTTTACCAGCTGGGGCAGGCAATTATTTCAAAACGGGCCGCCGAGTCCGCCAAAATAAATTCCGGTAAAAGTATCAATAGCACGAGCTAATGTGCCGACACCCGATTATGCCTATATTTTTTCCACACAACCCCACGGTTCAATCCGCTACTCTGCTATTAACCAGCAGCCTGCTGCTCAGTGCCTGCGGCTCACTGCCACATAACCGTTACGGCTTCGCGCAAGACAGTGCGCCCGCAAAAAGTGTGGACCACACCCGTGTCGCCGACGCTGTGCCCAAAATCGAACCACGCAGCAAATACGGCAATCCCAAATCCTATGTGGTGCAGGGCAAACGTTACACCGTACGCCAGTCTGCCCGTGGTTTCGTGCAAACCGGCCATGCCTCCTGGTATGGCACAAAGTTTCACGGCCATCGCACCTCCAGTGGCGAACCCTATGACATGTATGCAATGACCGCAGCACACAAAACACTGCCTATTCCCAGTTATGTTGAAGTGCACAATCTCGACAACCAGCGTAAAATCATTGTGCGTATCAACGACCGCGGCCCCTTTGTCAGCGGACGCATTATTGACCTGTCGTACGTCGCCGCCAAAAAGCTGGGAATCACCACCAAGGGAACCGGGCGGGTGAAAATCCGCACCATTGATCCCGCAACACCAGCAAAAGCCCCCCAGGCCAGCGCCACACCTGTGGCGTTATCGCGCCCCGCCACGCCACAACCTGCTGCTGTTGCGGAAAACAACCCGGGTCAGCTTTACCTGCAAGTGGGCGCCTTTACCAACCACGATAATGCCTCGCAATTACTCAATCGTCTGGTGAAAGCCACTCAGCAAAATATATCCATCAATCGCAAAGCCACTAACAACTACAACGTCTACCGCGTACGCATTGGTCCTTTGCGTTCCGAAGCAGATGCCCTGAAACTGCGCGCACAATTATCCCCACTGGGATTGGACTCAGCGCACATCGTTGTGGAATAAGGTAAAAATCGCTATTCTCTGCACCCCCGTGTTGTACACTGATTTCAAGAAAATTAACCACACCACCAATTGAGCACACCACCGTGAGTACTACCATGCGCCGTTTGTTACCCTTTTTTATCACAGCCCTGTTAATGCTGTTTTTTACCGCCACCCAGGCCGCCACACTGATTCCCGCCACACCCAAAATCAAGGCCAAGGGCTATTTGCTCATCGACTTCAACAGCGGCCGGATACTGGCGGAAAAAAAGGCTGACCAACGCATGGAACCCGCCAGCCTCACCAAAATGCTCTCCGCCTATGTCATCGACCACGAACTGGCCAAAGGCAATATCAGCCTCGACGACGAAGTCCTCATCAGCGAAAAAGCCTGGCGTATGCAGGGCTCCCGCATGTTCATTGAAGTCGGTAAAAAAGTATCTGTGGAAGACCTGCTCAAAGGCGTGATCATCCAGTCCGGTAACGATGCCACCGTGGCCCTGGCCGAACACGTGGCCGGTAGCGAAGACGCCTTTGTTTCACTGATGAACCAGCACGCCGCCGAGCTGGGTATGCTCGACAGCCACTTTGTCAACAGTACCGGGCTGCCACATAAGGATCACTACACGACGCCACGCGACCTTGCCAAACTGGCCATCGCATTGATTCGCGATTACCCCAAGCACTACGACTGGTATTCACAGAAGGAATTCGTTTACAACGACATCAAACAATACAATCGCAACCGGTTATTGTGGCGCAACAAATACGTGGACGGTATCAAAACCGGCCACACCGAAGCTGCCGGCTATTGCCTGGTGGCCTCAGCCAAACGTGACGGCATGCGCCTCATCTCCGTGGTACTGGGCACACGCAGCGATGAAGCCCGCTCCAGTGAAAGTCAAAAACTGCTCACTTACGGTTTCCGCTTCTTTGAAACCCACCGGCTTTACAAAGCCAATGAACCGCTCACCACGGCTCGTGTGTGGAAAGGTGCGCAGGAAGCTCTGTCATTGGGGCTGAATGAAGACCTCTACCTGACCATCCCCAAGGGCCAGTATGAAAAACTGGTCGCCAATATGAACCTTGATGCACGCATCACCGCCCCCATCAGACAAGGTCAGGCCTTTGGCACTGTCAACGTCAGCCTTGGTGACGAACAATATGCCAAGCGCGAACTGGTGGCCCTCTCCACCATCGAGTCCGGCGGACTGTTTGGTAACCTGGTTGATGAAATCAAGCTTTTGTTTGAATAAGACAACGGGCAAAGATGAAAAAAAAACCATTAACATTAGAATGTGGATTAAGGCCAAAAACCGTCAATCCTGTTAATCACATATCCGGCAACCGTCAAAAAGCCGGAAAAACCAACACTAACGATATCTCTGTTGGTTTTTTTCCTTCGCTTACATTAAACATATTTAATCCCATCCGCCAGCCTTCATGAACACCGTCTACCTCAATAACAAATTCCTGCCCGCCGATCAGGCTTGCGTACCCGTGCTGGACCGGGGGTTCATCTTCGGCGACGGGGTTTACGAAGTCATCCCCGTCTACGGCAGAAAACTGTTCAGGCTCGACGAACATCTGCAACGCCTGCAAAACAGCCTTACCGCCGTGCGCATTCCCAACCCGCTAAGCAACGCAGACTGGGACACAATATTAAACGAACTCATCCGGCAAAATGACGGCGACGAGCAATCGCTTTACCTGCAAGTCACCCGTGGCAGCGCGCAACGCGACCACGCCATGCCGGATGACCCTGTACCCACGATATTTGCCATGAGCAATCCGTTACATCCTGTCAGTCAGCAAATCCGTGAACACGGCGTCGCCGCCATCACGCTTGATGACATACGCTGGCAACGCTGTCATATCAAAGCCATCAGCCTGCTACCGAATATCCTGTTACGCCAGGAAGCACTGGATCAAAATGCTGCCGAGGCAATTCTGGTGCGTGATGGTTTTGCCACCGAAGGTGCAGCCAGCAATCTGTTTATCGTCAGTAATGACGTGCTTGTCACCCCACCCACCGGACCGTTTCTGTTACCAGGCATTACCCGCGACCTGATTCTCGAACTGGCTGAAACGAATGATATCGCCCATCACGAAAAAAATATCAGCCGCGATGAACTGCGGACTGCGGATGAAATCTGGCTCACGTCATCCACCAAGGAAATCCTGCCCGTCACCCGGCTGGACGACGCCCCCGTCGCCAATGGCCAACCTGGCCCCTTGTTTCAACGCATGCTGACCTTATATCAGTGCTACAAACAACAACTGCGTCATCAGTAACGTGAACAAACCGGACGACAACAAGCCCACCATGGAATTCCCCTGTGAATTCCCCATTAAAGCCATGGGGCTTGCCTCGGAGGCCCTGCACATAACGGTGCTGGAAATTGTGCAACGCCATGCCCCTGAAGCCGATGAACACGCGCTAAAAAGCCGGCCCAGCAGCAACGGGAAATATGTGTCCGTCACTGTCACCATCAACGCAAAAAGCCGTGCGCAACTGGATGCCATTTATCTGGACCTCAGCGCCTGCAAACGGGTACTCATGGCCCTGTGAGCCTTTCCAGCACTTCAGGCAAAGACCTCATTGTCCGGCACCTCGGTCTGCGGGATTACCCAGCCGTGTGGCACAATATGCAGCATTTCACTGATACCCGCACACCCGACACTGCTGACGAAATCTGGTTGTTGGAACATCCCCCGGTATTCACCCTCGGTCTCAACGGTAAACCGGAACATATCCTCGATCCCGGTGATATCCCGGTGGTAAAGTGTGATCGTGGAGGACAGGTCACCTATCACGGCCCCGGCCAGTTGATTGCCTATTTATTGTTGGATTTGCGACGCCGCGAGCTGGGGGTCAAAATACTGGTGCACAAAATCGAACAAACCATTATCGACCTACTGTACGACAACGGCATCCATGGCCAACGCCGCGAAGGCGCACCCGGCGTTTATGTTAATGATGCAAAAATCGCCGCCCTCGGCCTGCGTATCCGCCGTGGCTGCTGTTATCACGGCCTCAGTCTCAACGTGGACATGGATCTGGAACCTTTTTCCCGTATCAACCCCTGTGGTTACACGGGGCTGGAAACCACCCAGCTCAGCGAGCACTTACCTGATTCGTCACTGCCCGCCATCAGCAAGGCGTTACGGGAAATGATGCAGGCCCATCTCAACAATTAATGCCTCGCCGTATAATCCAAGGTATTATCGCGCTTTGACTGGCCCACCAAAAACCTGATTTCCATTTATGAATAAACCGACACACACCACCAAACCCGCCACAAAAAAAACTGGCGAGAAGCTACGCGGCGCAGAAAAAGTCGCCCGCATCCCCATCAAAGTGGTGCCCAGCACCTCTGTGCAACGCAAGCCCCAGTGGATTCGCGCCAAAGCACCCACCAGCGTGGAAGCCCAGCGGGTAAAAAAACTGCTGCGAGCGCATCAGCTGCACACCGTTTGCGAAGAGGCTGCCTGCCCCAACCTGGGGGAATGCTTCAGCCACGGCACCGCGACTTTCATGATCATGGGCGATATCTGCACCCGGCGCTGTCCGTTTTGCGACGTGGCCCATGGCCGCCCAAACCCGCTGGATGCCGGCGAGCCCGCCAACCTCGCCAAAACCCTGAGTATCCTCAAACTGAAATACGTAGTCATCACCTCGGTGGATCGTGATGACCTGCGTGACGGTGGCGCCAGGCACTTTGTGGACTGCATCCGCGCTGTACGCAAAACATCGCCACAAACCCAGATCGAAATCCTGGTGCCGGACTTCCGTGGCCGCATGGAAATGGCATTGGGCATCATGGAACAGGCTCCACCGGACGTGTTCAATCACAACCTGGAAAACGTGCCACGCCTGTACAAAAAAATCCGCCCCGGCGCAGATTACGCCTGGTCACTGAAACTCATTCAGCGCTTCAAGGAAATGTACCCGGACGTGCCCACCAAATCAGGGCTGATGCTGGGCCTGGGCGAAAACTTCGACGAAGTGGTCGAGGTGCTCAAAGACCTGCGCGCCCACAATTGCGACCGACTCACCCTCGGCCAATACCTGCAACCCAGCCTCAGCCATTTGGCAGTGGACCGCTTTGTAACCCCGGAGGAATTCGACCAGCTGGCCCAAATAGCCCATGAACTGGGTTTCAGCAATGTCGCCAGCGGCCCGATGGTGCGTTCTTCTTATCATGCCGATCAGCAGGCCGCCGGTAACGCGGTGAAATAAGCACACCACACAGTCAGCAGGTGGCCATAATAATGGCAAACAATACCAGCCCTGCTGGTCAACCATTATCCATTAAAAGCAAGAGTGTTTTCCCGACTTGCCGAAGCCATCCACGGATGAAAAAATATAACCTGAAGCTAAAAAGGGATAAACTTGCACGTTATTGCAATCCAATTAAAGGAAAAAGGACACCATGTCTAATTTAGTAAAACCCCACGGTGGCGGGGAACTCAAACCACTGCTACTTGAAGGCTCGGCACTGGAGGCCGAAAAAACCCGCGCAGAAACCTTGCCCAAGGTTTCCATCTCGTCACGAGAAGCGGGGGATTTGATCATGATGGGCATCGGTGGTTTTACACCGTTAACCGGATTCATGACCCATGCAGACTGGGAAGGTGTGTGCGATGGCATGAAAACCACCGCCGGTTTATTCTGGCCCATCCCCATCACCCTCTCTACGGACACTTCGGTGGCCAACGACATTGATGCAGGTGATGAAGTCGCCCTCTTTGATGCCGAGCGAAACACCATTCTCGCCACCATGGTCATCACCGAAAAATACAGTATCGACAAAGCTCATGAGTGCATGCAGGTCTACAAGACCACCGATGCCGAGCACCCTGGCGTAAAAATGGTAATGGAACAAGGCGATGTGAATCTGGCCGGCCCGGTAAAAGTACTGTCACAGGGCGGTTTTCCCGAAGAATATGGCAAACAGTTTATGACACCCGCCGAAACCCGCGCCGAATTCGACAAGCGTGGCTGGAATACCATTGCGGCCTTTCAGACCCGCAACCCCATGCACCGCTCCCACGAATATCTGGCGAAAATTGCCATCGAACTGCTGGATGGTGTGCTGGTGCATTCACTACTGGGCAAGCTCAAGCCCGGCGATATTCCAGCTGATGTGCGTTCCAATGCCATCGGCACATTGATCGACAAATACTTCGTGGAAAATTCGGTGATTCAAGCAGGTTATCCGCTGGATATGCGTTACGCCGGACCGCGCGAGGCCTTGTTACATGCACTGTTCCGCCAGAACTACGGCTGCTCACATCTTATCGTGGGTCGTGACCACGCAGGTGTTGGCGATTATTACGGGCCGTTTGATGCTCATCATATTTTTGACGAGATCCCTGCCGATGCGCTGGAAACCCAACCAATGAAAATCGACTGGACTTTCTGGTGCGACAAATGTGACGGCATGGCTTCCATGAAAACATGCCCGCATGACGCCGCAGACCGCATGCTGCTTTCCGGCACCAAGTTGCGCAAGGCCCTGTCGGAAGGCGAACCGGTATCCGAGAAATTTTCACGCCCCGAAGTATTAAAAATACTGCGCGAGTACTACGCCAGCCTGAAGGATGACGAAAAGGTCGAGATCAAACTGTCGGGGCATTCCGCCAAATAATTTCAGGATCAATACCTTATTTATGCAGGGCGGACAGCGCGCCCTGCATATTACAGCGCATCGGAAACGACAGTTCCATCAACGCGCAACATCCCACGCACAACGAAATCCCACATCACCACTTTGCGTATCGGGTGCTGCGTTTCCTCGCATGGCACTGCGGAAAAAGAAAGACAGGGAATAGTGGCCCACACCACCACCGCCACCACGAATCACTTTTTGTGTTTCACCGAAGTCCTTGGAAGTATAGTCACTGTTCGCATAGGGCTGATACCAGTCGGCAGTCCACTCCCACACATTGCCAGCCATGTCATAAACGCCATAGGGTGACTGGTTGTTTTCGTAGGAGCCCACCGGTGCGATCCCTCCCTCCCAGTCGGCATCATCTCCTACATTGGTCTTCCCGTTATCCCATTCATTACCCCAGGGAAATTCACGCCCATCCTCGCCGCGAGCGGCTTTCTCCCATTCAGCCTCACTGGGCAGACGTTTTCCCGCCCACTGGCAATAGGCATTGGCATCATACCAACTGACACTGGTCACGGGTAAACGGTCTTTTATCGCCTGGTCTTCCCGCATCAATCGTAGCAATTGTTTTTTACTGGTAGTGCGAGTGTCGATATCAAACTTGAAATACTCTGTGGCAATCCAACGCAATGTTTCCAGATCAGATGCCAGCAAGCGGGATTCAATCAGATTAAAACCATTCTGTGTCCAGGGAAAAGGTTCCGCGCGTCCTGTTGCCCGCACAAATTTCTTGTACTGGGCATTGCTGACCTCATAACGGTCAATGTAATAGGCCGGCAATTCAACCCGGTGCGCCGGGTGCTCATCCAAAAACAGCGGCTTTACCAAACCATATTCCTGCTGCTTGCCTGAAGTATCCACTTTATCACTCCCCATGAGGAAAAAGCCCGCAGCAATTAACTGTCCATCGCTGGCATTAACGACTGGCTGCGAAACCGTGGGCGACTCACAGGCACCCAGCGTCAGTAAAATAACAGCGATCAGTATAAATTTATATTTTACCGGACACATTGATATATCTTTTTTCATTCTGGCCAAAAACGTATATTATCTTTTACTAATACTTAAGATGCCGATTTTAATGACGCTATACCCATAGCGATTGAGACTTAAATGCGCGTCGTGGTTTTT
This sequence comes from Gammaproteobacteria bacterium, assembly GCA_011321815.1. Classification (GTDB taxonomy): domain Bacteria; phylum Pseudomonadota; class Gammaproteobacteria; order SZUA-152; family SZUA-152; genus SZUA-152. The sequence goes on along the minus strand of DROS01000048.1, from coordinate 27,860 downwards.
GGCAGTATAAAGGACGCAAAACAAATCGTCACAATAACAAATGACCAGGAACGAAGTGATGAAGGAAGAACCCATGGAGCCACACAACAGCCCCATTCTGCTGACCAGCCTGCGGCAGAGAATCGAATCTACTACAGACCTTCCCGCCATGCCGGAAGTGGCACAGGCACTGTTACGTTTGAATTCTGACCCCAATGGCAATATCAACGACGTGGTTGAAATTATTGAAACCGACCCCAGCATAGCTGCGCAGATATTGCGTTATGCGCGATCTGCCTTTTTTGGTTTCCGCGGTAAAATCAATTCCATACACCAGGCGGTCACCGCTGTATTGGGATACGGCCTCACCATCGACATTGCTTTAGGTCTGTCACTTGGCAAAGCCTTCTCTATTCCCAACTATGGGCCCATGGGCCTGTATCCCTTTTGGCAACACAGCATTTACAGTGCTGCACTCATTGAACGCCTAATACAAATCATGCCCAGACAGAATCGCCCGCTACCAGGGTTGGGTTTTCTCTGCGGTTTACTGCATAATTTTGGTGTATTGTTGGTCGCCCACCTCTTCAAAAAAGAGGCCTCGATGCTGCAACAGATTATACTCGCCAACAAAGACAAATCAGTAGTCGAACTTGAACGCCAGGTGCTTGGTACAGACCACATGGAAATTGGCGTATGGCTAATGCGCAGCTGGAATTTACAAACAGAAATTCAGGTGGCCGTCGCCGAACATCATCACGAGCAATACAACGATAAACACGCCTCATATTCCAGGCTTTCGCTATTGGCCGACCGTTTATTACAACAACACGGCATTGGTGATGCAGAATCCACCGAGCTTCCAGAAGACATTCTCTCCAGCCTGGGTATCAGTGCACAACAAGCCAAAGAACAACTGGAAAATATCATCAATTCCGCACAAGACCTCGATCAACTGGCCCAGCAATTCGCAGCATAGATTTATTGCTGTCGGCTGGCCACCAGCGCGGCTCCCTTCAACCCCACCTGTGGATTTAATACCAGCTTCACCGGTATGCTCCTCATCAGTCGTTGCATGCTGCCTTTATTTTGAAAGGCAGCAAGAAATGGCTCACGGGTAAAAAATCCCTGAATTTTAGTGGCTATTCCACCCGCGATATAAACCCCGCCCTTCGCCATGCAGGTTAACGCAAAGTTGCCCGCCTGAACGCCATAAACTGCCACAAACAAATCCAGGGCACGGCCAGCCAATGAATTCGCGGCAGCCACCCCCGCTTCGCCCACCGCTGCCGCCGCATCACCATTCACCATTGCAGCATTTAATGTTTCACTGACATCAGCCGGATATTTATCTGCAAGATAATGATAGATATTCACCAACCCCCGCCCCGAAAGCACATCCTCTACACTCACACGCGCTTGCCGCTTTGCCAAAAAAGACAATAACTCCCGCTGCTCATCGCCACCTGGTGCAAAGTCAGCATGCCCGCCCTCTGAAGGAATCACCTCATAGTGGCCATCATTCGTTTCCCCGTGCCATACCAACAATGCCTGACCAAGGCCTGTACCAGCACCAATCACAATTTTCGGCGCAATTGTTCCATTTGCTGACACATCACCTTTTTGCAGTAACATCATTTCATCAGCAGCAAGCATTTCAAGACCAAAAGCAATGGCCTGAAAATCATTGATTAAATACAGATGGTGCAGCTTGTGCTGCGCTGCCAGTTGCTGCACATTCAACTGCCAGGGAAGATTAGTGACATTAGCAGTATCATTTCCAGTTAGACTATCTGTCACCGGACCGGCCACGCCGACACAGCCCTGCTCCACTGAAGGCAAGCCATCCTGTTGTGCAGCTTGCAAAAACTCCTGTAATAAAATATCAAAACTGGCGTATTGCGCACTGGCATAACGCCGTTCAAATAAAACCGTGAACCTGTCTTTTACCGGCGAATGCTTTGCAAGGGAGCCTGGGGAATAATCGGCGATTTGTAACCAGGTCTTGGTACCACCAATATCCCCTGCCAAAATTATCATCGTCAATCCTGAACGCTTAACAAATGTGCCGCAGCGGTATCCAGGTACCAGTCCAGTTGCCCCACTGGATTAACCTGTTGAACAGGGTAACGCACAACAGCGTCTTGCTCCGCGGAAAAAATATCCGCCAGAACCTCTGCCTTGGCATCACCCACTACCAATATTGCAACATGACTTGCCGCATTGATTGCCGGAAAGGTAAGACTCATACGCCACGCATTCAGCTTCTGCACAAACTGTGCGGCTACCGGTTTTACCGACTCGTGCAGAATTGCTGTATCAGGAAACAACGATGCCGTGTGGCCATCGTCCCCCATACCCAGCAATACAAGATCAAACACCGGGTATCCTCCAGCATCCAATGGCAAGGTATCATGAAGCAACCTCTCATATTGCGCCACGTTTTGTTCCACCGAAAAATCTGCGGAAAACATGGCGTGCACATGCTCAGGTAAAAGTGGCGCTACGGATAACAGCGTCTCCTTTGCCATGCGATAATTACTGTCCGGGTGATCTTGCGGCACACAGCGTTCGTCGCCAAAATATAGATGTGTTTTATGCCAGCAGGACGCATCAACAGTCGACTGTTGCGCCAGCTTTTTATAAAAATTTCGGGGCGTACTGCCACCAGCCAGCGCCACATGAAAGGCGCCATGATCAGCAATGGCCGCATGCGCGGCTAACTGCCATTGCTTTTCAAGCGCGGCATAAAGCGCATCAATATTTTCAAAGATATGCGTGCGGCCATTCATATTGATATTGCTCCATCCCGCAAAAACCCGCTATTAGGATTGATCTATTGATACTACCGAAGCAAACCAGCCATATTAATGTCCGGCTGGCGGTTCCCTGCGTCCACGGGAAGGTGCGGTTTTTGGTGCAAAAGGCTGTACATATTGCAGGAAATAATCACGCGCCTGCTTTTTGAGAGACTCAAGCATTGCTGCACCTTCCTCACCCTGTTCCTTCAGAGCGGTCTCAATCACCAGACGATTTTCAAACGCCGCCCTGTAACCTTGTGCCGCCGCCACATGAAACCATAAATAAGCCTGTTCAATATTCTGTGGGACACTGATGCCATTGGCATACATCACACCCAGATTGATTTGTGCCAGCCCCTGCCCCTGTTCAGCTGCTTTGTGATACCACTCAAAAGCCTTCGACAGGTTTTTCTCAACCGTCTCGCCATTATCATACATGTGTGCCAGATAATACTGTGCATCAGGTATCCCCTGTTCCGCAGCCTGCTGAAACCACTTGAAGCTGGCACTCAGATCTTTTTCCACACCCTTGCCGGTGCGATACAACATGGCCAGATTGTATTGCGCCTCTGCATCCCCGTTTTTTGCCAAACGCGAAAACACCGCAAATGCCTTGGCATAATTTTCATTGTCCACAGCCGTGATTCCGGCCTCTATCGGGGAATCATCCGCCGCATCAACAGACGCAGCATGTACTGCAAACATAGGAAAAATAATAAAAGCGCAGCCCAGCAAAAGCCGGGCTACACAATAACGTCGTAGCAAATACTGCATAAATAATAATCGTCCGCAGGAAATCAGATGTCTACGTTAACGGTTCCGCACAAAAATTCAAGCAAAACCTGGGTTAAACACCCACAGATTTCATCCATTTTTTCAGCGACGGATTTGGAACAGGGGGTTTGATCCCGCGAGGAAGGCGGGTACCGATGGCTTCACAACGTACACGTATGGCTTTTCGGAAGGCGCCTTCATAACCATACTTACGCACTGAAAAAGAGACATTGCGTTGTTTACCCTTTTCCATAAATCGCGCACTCCAGTGCACACGTAAACTGCCTGCTTTATCGGCCATGGAAAGCGTTACGCCAACCAGACCACTGGTGCTACGGCAATCCACACTATGTTCGCGGGTTTTACGCATATGCACCGGGACAATTTTGTTTTTCTTCACCACTTTGTCACGGTGCGCCTGGGCCTCAAGCTTTGCCTTGGCCTTGCTACCATGTACGCCATCAGAGAATAATTTTGACTCAACTGGTTTTGAATCTTTGTAAACACGCACCCACCAGCCATGGGTATTACCGTGATCCATGCGTGTTATATAGGTCAGGCCAAGTCCTTTTGATTTTTTTCTTACGGTTTTTTTACTGGATTTTTTAATAGCCACTGTAGAATTTTCCTCTTGCGCTGTCACAATTTCGCCAGCATTTTCGTATGTAGTTATATATAGTTGAGGCTTGTTATAGTTGAGGCTTGTTATTTTTCATTCCTTGATTCACCGGCTTTTTCCATTTTTTTCCAATGTGCGTCACTGGCTTTACAATCCAACAACGCCATCGCGGCTACTGCCACGATAGAAATAATCACCAGGTAATGCGTTATGCCCAGATCACCCACATTAAAATAGATATACGCCGAACATGCTGCCAATACCAAATAAATACCTAACCGTATCGGCACAATCCATGCTTTTGGTAAAGCACTGCTCTTCTGTTCTCCCTGTTTCATACTCAACGCTCCGCAAGCCTCCAAGTTCTAGTTATTGCAGTAACGTTGTCAATAAAAACCGGCATGACTACCGCCGTGCTTTGAATAATAGAACATAAGTAACAAGGTGCAAGCAATTTGATGATCTTTTTGTGGTTGGCTTTTAATAAGCTTAAATTACGTTCTTTTATTAAAAATTGATCAACGCTAGCTGATTTTGGTGAAGTGTAACATAGGTCATATTCACGGGGTAAAAACACCATTTTACTTGCATATTCTCCTTCTTTCTGATCAAAAACTGTTTCATTCCTCTCTGCTCAATAATAAAAATGTGATTCCCATCACGACAACAGTGTGCCGGCAATCACTCCACCTGGCCGATAACCACAATAGAATATGGATTGTCAGTAATAGCATCGTAGCGGATAACTCAACCTACCGGCCGGGCAACATTATGACCAAGCAGCGCAACATTATTGATTTCACCCCCCCTCGTCACACTACAAACGTTGAACCCAGTATTGTTTTGCCTCAATTGGTGGTCTCCGCCCAGCGTACCATCAAGCACCAGTTGCGCCAGCTATTGCCTGATTTTTTCTCCCGCATAGACGACAGCTTGTTTGATATGGCTGACAAGGCTGAAAGCAACCAGCAACAGACTTTGTATTTTGATGCCATGCGTGAAGTACGTCTGCAAAAAGATTCCATGCAAGATGCCTATTTTAAAGCCCTTACAGAAGCATTCCAACATTCTCTGAGCCACACTGTGCCGCAGATAAAAGCAGCCAACTCGCTGGACCAGGCCGGACTCATGGAAGACGAACAACTGGAAGAGTCACTGGCCATCACCAATATGGTCACCAGTGCCGAAGGACGATCCAAGGAGGCTTTGTTCGGGCTTACCATGAGGCTTAATTACTTAATTGAAGATATTGAAATCACTAAAGACAATAACCCATTGCGTCCGGAAATTTTGTTTAATGCCTTTATTCCCGCCGTGAAACTCATGGATGCAGACATCAAGGTTCGTCTGGTGATTTACAAATTATTCGATAAATTTGTCGCACAAAAAATAGGGCCAATATACGACAACGTTAATGCAGACCTGATCGCTTCCGGCGTATTGCCACGTATTAAAAGCACTGTGCGCAAATCAGAAGATGACCACGTTAATCCCCACACTGCCATCCCTGCTAACACTGTGCTGCCTACGGACGAAATGTCGCCCGAAAAAAATGCGCTTGAAGGCATGCCGGCATTCGACCCCAATCAACCGGAAGGTATATTCAACTCATTGCAGCAACTCCTTTCCATGACCCGCGCAACCCCGGCTACCAACGGCGTACCAAACAATATTGCTGCGGGTCCTGTAGCAGCAGGCGCGGTAGGTGGAGAAGCGATCGCAGGCAGCACTACAGCGCCGGCCTCATCGGGTGAAGCCACCACAGTCACTTATGCCCCGCAACAAGTGCTCGCCGCACTCAATCAGATTCAGAGCGCCGGTGACTCGGTGTTGCAACAATCACAGCAACAGCCCAGCGCCAATATTATTAAGTCCACAGTAATCGAAACCATTGCCGCCACCCAGTCAGATGATGGCAAAGAAATAGCCCAGGCCGATACCGATGCCATCGATATTGTCAGCATGTTATTTGATTTCATTCTCGATGATCCCAGCCTGCCAGATAATCTCAAGGCACAAATTGCCCGTTTGCAAATTCCCCTGCTCAAGGTTGCCATCATCGACAAGGGCTTTTTTGCCAAAAAAACCCATCCAGCCCGACAGCTGTTAAACGAGCTGGCTTACGCTGGCAGTGGCCTGGAGGAAATGGACCCGGAAGAAGACGCGGTCTTTCAGATGGTCAGTTATGTCGTCGACTCCATCCTCGCCGAGTTCGAAGAAAACACCGAAATTTTTTCCACTCTGCACGATGAGTTTGTGAGCTTCATTGAAAAAGAACGTGAATCCAACAGGCTGGCAAGTGAAATGCTGGAGAATGCCAAAGACTTGGTCGCCGGCGAAATCCAGCGCCGTGTCACCAACAATCGCGTACCGCCGCTGGTCAGCATCATTTTGATTGATGCCTGGAAAGATGTACTTACCCATCTTTATTTACGTGATGGTGATGAAGGCGCTGGTTGGAACACTGCGTTACAGGTCGCTGATGATCTGATCTGGAGCGTACAACCCAAGCTGTCAGTGAGCGAACGCCAACGTCTTGTCAAAATCATTCCCCGGGTACTCAATGGCCTGCGTGATGGGTTGACCCTGATCCAATTTGACCACGAGGCCAGCGAACAGTTATTCGCTGGCCTCGAAGCCCTGCACTTGGCCAGCTTGCGCGGCGGGCTAAACCCACAAACACCAGAGGCTGGTCAAACCACACCAACGCCAACCGACCTCAACGAGGATGATTTTGGTATCGACATGTCCACCATGCCAGAAGCCGACAGCACAAATGCCACACAAAATGGTGAAGACAGTTTTATCGAAGAAATCATTCTCGCCTCGACCCAACCCCTGCCGTGGGACAACACCGATCTCAATGCCAGCCAATACGCTGAAGAGATCAAAGACATGGCACTGGGTACCTGGGTGGAATTTATCAATGCCGAAACCAAAGTCCGCAGTCGTGGCAAACTGGCCTGGAAATGTGACTTTACCGGTGAATACACCTTCGTGGATCGCAAATACAAAGTCGTCGCTGATCTCTCCAACCGCAAACTTATCGAGGAATTTGAGTCTGGTCGCGCCAGCTTTGTGGACGACGTGCCACTGTTTGATCGGGCACTGGACTCAGTTATTGGCGGCATTAAGCGTGCGCTGAACAGTAAAAATTCTGCCGAGGACCCCGTCCCGCATTGATTTTGCCAGGCTGAAATACGGCGTTCGTTAAGACACCTGCGCGGTTTTCATGCCATCAAACCAAGCCAGTTTTTTATGCAAAGCCACCACTTCACCAACAATAATCAGTGTCGGCGGTTTGATGGTGGCGTTGTCAAGTAACCCTGGCATGCTGCCCAGCGTCCCCGTTAATACCTTTTGTTCGCGCGTGGTGGCTTTTTGCACCAGTGCCATGGGTGTGTCCGCCGACAGGCCATGCTCCATCAGCTTTTCACACAGGGTTCTTACACCCAGCAGGCCCATGTACACCACCAGGGTTTGATGCGTCTGCGCCAATGCAGGCCAGTTGAGATCCATACTGCCATCTTTCAGGTGGCCGGTAACAAAAGTGACAGACTGCGCATAGTTACGATGAGTCAGCGGAATGCCGGCATAAGAGGCCGCGCCTGCTGCTGCCGTAATACCGGGCACAATTTGAAAACGTACGCCTTCTTGCATCAAGGTTTCAATCTCTTCGCCACCACGGCCAAAAATAAACGGATCACCACCTTTCAGGCGCAGCACACGTTTACCTTTTTTGGCAACACGGGCTAACAATAAGTTGATATCTTCCTGCGGCAGTGTATGTTGATCGCGCTTTTTGCCCACATAAACCAGATCGGCATCACGACGCGCCATGTCAAGAATTTCAGCCGATACCAAACGGTCATAAACAATCACATCGGCCTGCTGCAATAAACGCAACGCACGAAAAGTCAGCAGGTCAGGATCGCCCGGCCCGGCACCCACCAGATAAACTTCACCCCGGTCTTCTGCAACCTGAGCAGCATCTACGGCGCTGTGCATGGCTTCTCGTGCCGCTTCCTCCTTACCTGCAAAAATCAGTTCGGCAATGGAGCCCTGCGCCACGTCTTCCCAAAAACGCCGGCGTTTTCCTTCATCGCCGAGTTTGTCTTTCACTTTGCTACGGAATTCATTCATCAGTGCCGCCAGACGGCCATAGGCGGAAGGAATCAGTGTTTCCAAACGTGCGCGTAACAAGCGCGCCAAAACAGGTGAAGCTCCACCGGTGGATACAGCCACTTGCACAGGGGAGCGGTCAATAATTGACGGTACAATAAAACTGCTCAGTTTGGGCTGATCCACCACATTGACCGGAATACAGCGGGCATGCGCCAGATCAGAAACGTGTTTATTTACGGCATGATCATCAGTGCCCGCAACGATCAATGCACAAGCCTCAATATCCGTATCTTCGAAAATACGCGCGACATGAGAAATTTCATTGTTGGCAACACGATTTTGCAGGCTCTCACACAATTCCGGCGATACCACTTTTATCTCAGCACCTGCGCGAAACAATAACGATACTTTGCGTGCCGCCACATCTCCCCCACCCACCACCAGGCAACGTTTGCCGTGAAGATCAAAAAAGACAGGGAAATATTGCATGTGAACCCTTTTACAACTTTTGGTAGGGTGGGCAATGCCCACCAATTATATTTTATCCGGATAATTCAGGTGAGCAGTGCCCGTCTTGCGGCTACGCAACAGAAAGAGTTTCCATCCCACCCATGTATGTCCGTAACACTTCCGGTACATTAATGCTGCCATCAGCATTTTGGTAATTTTCCATTACCGCGACCAAGGTACGGCCCACAGCCAGACCGGAACCATTCACGGTATGCACCAACACTGGTTTTCCACCATCGACAGGACGATAACGCGCCAACATACGTCGTGCCTGAAAGTCTTCACAATTGGAACAGGATGATATTTCACGATAAGTGTTCTGCGCTGGCAGCCAGACTTCCAGATCATAGGTCTTGGCACTGGAAAATCCCATATCCCCGGAACACAGTGTCATTACCCGGTACGGCAGATTCAGCGCTTGCAGAATTTTTTCCGCGTGGCCGGTGAGCGCTTCGAGGGCATTATAGGAGTCTTCAGGGCGTACTATCTGCACCAGTTCCACTTTCTCAAACTGATGCTGGCGGATCAGCCCTCGGGTATCTTTTCCGTAAGCCCCAGCCTCACTGCGAAAACATGGTGTGTGGGCTGTAAATTTGCGTGGCATGTCGTCATCATCAACAATGACATCACGCATAATATTGGTCAGTGGCACTTCGGCTGTAGGAATCAGGTAATAGCCATCATCGCTCATTTGAAATAAATCTTCTGCAAATTTAGGCAACTGCCCTGTACCTCGCAGACTGTCATCATTCACCAGATAGGGTACATAGGTTTCCGTGTAACCATGTTCATTGATGTGAGTATCCAGCATAAACTGAATGAGTGCGCGTTGCATACGCGCCAACGAACCACTGAGCATACTGAACCGGCTCCCGGTGATTTTTGCCGCTGTTTCAAAGTCCATGCCCGCAAGTCCTTCGCCAAGCTCAACATGATCGCGCGGCTCAAAATCAAAATCCCGGGGTTCGCCCCAACGGCGTACCTGCTGATTGTCATTTTCATCAATGCCGATGGGTACACTGTCGTGCGGCAGATTGGGCACTCCCATAAGAATGCTGTCCAGCTCCTGTTGTACTGCACGCAGCCCGGCTTCGCCATCGTTAAGTTTATCACCCATATCCGCTACTGCCGCCAGTAACGGTGCAGTATCTTCACCATTGGCCTTGGCCTTGCCAATGGCTTTTGCACTGTTATTACGCAGTCGTTGTAAATCCTGTGTACGAACCTGTAGCTCTTTGCGCTGTTCTTCCAGTGTCGCAAGTTTTTCCACATCCAGGATAAAACCTCGATTGGCCAGTTTTTTTGCCACGACATCCAGTTCAGTGCGTATTAATTTGGGGTCCAGCATAATATTTCCTGTTTCTGTTTTTGGGGATTAGTAGTATATTTATCGTTATGCTTCATTTTTGGCAATAGCCAGTGTTGCGGACCAACTGACAATATGCCCAGGCCCCACCACCTGATAAAGATAGTCAATCATTTCGCTGGCCTTGGCCGGCTCATCAAAAAACTCGATCACCACCGGCAGATCCAGTGACAGATCCATGAGCGATGAAGAGTGGATAGTGCCTGATTTACCAAACCCGGCAATGCCGCGAAACACGGTTACACCGCGCACTTTACCCCAGTCATTGAGTCGCTTGAGCAGGGTCTGCAAATGCGCCTCGGCTTCGGTGAGATAAACCCGCACCACAGTCACTTCGATATTCGTCATTTCAACATTGCTCATAATGACCTCCCCGCCAGTATGCCAACCCAGGCAGCGCCGAGACACAACACCACGCTGAGCAACACATTCAGTAATGCGCTGACAAGCTCACCCTCTTCCATCAGGTTAAGCGTTTCGATAGAGAATGTGGAAAAAGTGGTGAAAGCACCCAATAAGCCCACTAACAATGCAGCCCGCCAATGCGGCCCCAAGACCAGTTTATCCACCAGCAACACATATAGCAGCCCCATCAATAAAGAGCCCAGCACGTTGACCGCCAATGTCCCATAGGGGAAAGTGCGGCCCACCAGACTATAAACGCCATTGGACATCCAGAAACGCAGCAATGCACCAACAGCACCACCTGCTGCAATGGCTAGCGCCTGCATAAGTGCAAAACTCCCTGCATATCAATGTTTAATTTCATTCGTCTGATACATCGCGCTTTAACTTGCGCAAATAGCTCAGACGTTCGCCAATTTTTATTTCCAACCCACGGTCCACTGGATGATAGTATACCCGCTCCCCCAAAACCTCCGGAAAGTATTTCTCACCTGCCGCAAAACCATCAGCTTCGTCGTGGGCGTAACGATATTCCTTGCCGTAATCCAGCTCTTTCATCAATTTTGTGGGCGCATTACGCAGGTGCAACGGCACTTCTTGCGAGCCTTCATTACGGGCATCACGCATAGCCATCTTGAAAGCTGAATATACCGCGTTGCTTTTAGGTGCGCAGGCGAGATAGACCACGGCCTGTGCCAGCGCCAACTCACCTTCGGGGCTGCCCAGACGCTCCTGTGTATCCCAGGCATTGAGCGCCAATTGCAGGCCTCGCGGATCGGCATTGCCAATGTCTTCCGAAGCCATGCGCACAATGCGGCGTGCAACATACAGAGGGTCACAACCACCATCCAGCATGCGCGTCATCCAGTATAAGGCAGCATCGGGATTGGAACCGCGTACCGATTTGTGCATCGCGGAAATCTGATCATAAAAAGCCTCGCCGCCTTTATCAAAACGCCGCAAACCACCGGCCAACACATTGTTTAACAAGGTTTGTGTGATGCGTTCTTCGCCCTGCTCATCGGGCTCAGTCAAATCAGCGGCAATTTCCAACAGGTTAAGCGCACGCCGCGCATCGCCATCGGCAGCCTGCGCCAGCGAATCACGCATTGCATCATCCATCTGTAAACTGCGCCCACCCAGACCTCGCTCTGCATCTGCCAGGGCACGATCAACCACATCACGAATTTCTTCAATGCTCAAGGATTTAAGCACATACACCCGCGCCCGGGACAGCAATGCATTGTTTAATTCAAACGAGGGGTTTTCCGTCGTCGCACCGATAAAAGTGACCGTGCCATCTTCCACAAAGGGCAAAAAGGCATCCTGCTGGGATTTGTTAAAACGGTGCACTTCGTCCACAAACAAGACGGTGGCCCGGCCTTGCTCGTTGCGCAGACGTTGCGCCATATCAATGGCGGCGCGGATATCTTTCACGCCCGAGAGTACCGCCGAAAGACTGATAAATTCCGCCGCTGCACGCCGTGCAATCATGCGCGCCAATGTGGTTTTTCCGGTGCCTGGCGGCCCCCAAAACACCATGGAATGCAGTTTGTCTGATTCAATGGCCAACCGTAACGGTTTACCTTCAGCCAACAGGTGAGACTGCCCGCAGTACTCCGACAACTCACGCGGACGCATGCGATCAGCCAACGGGTGGCTCAGCGGATCAGCGTGTTGGGAAAAAAGATCGTGCATGAATGGCCGGAAACGGGAGGTGAAAAAACGGGACGTTATACGCCTCCCTCTTTATCTTTCCCCCACCTTCCCGCCGATGACATCAACACCTTTCGGTGGCACAAAAGCAAAGGTATCAGCTGGCAGCGTAATGCCGATTTCAACATTATCAAAAACCAGTTTTGTAATTTGTTCAAAACCATCCACCAGCGCCATACTACGCAGGTATTGTTGGTCGAAACCAAGCTCCACCATGGTAAAACCGGTATCCGCTTGTTTGGGTAACAACTCCACCCATAGCAGGCCATCACCCCGTTCCGGCAGCTCCTTGAGATCAAAACGCTGCGCCACTTCGCCGCCACCGCTCAACAACAATGCCGGGGTATCACCCAACGCTTTGTCCAGCGGTTTGACGATAACCTGCTCCAGATCCACATCATAAATCCATAGCTGTTTGCCATCGGCAATAATCTGCTGCTCATAGGGTAAACGATAATCCCAGCGAAATTTTCCAGGGCGCTGCATCAACAACGTACCGCGTGATTCTTCCGGCTGAACAAAAGCGGCACCCTGCACTGTCTGCACAAAATCAGCACGCATGGCGCCCTTTTTGGCAAAAAAGGCATTGAGCCGGTCAGTGGCCGGACCAGCGGACAACGGGGCAACAGACAATAACAAAAAAAGCAACGCCACTGTTTTCAAAGGGCATTTTAAAAGAAATGGCACTCTATTTATCTCCAGCACACAAAATACTTCGGGTTTCCCAGGTCAACGGATTCTGATCATTCAATACATCAATCCGCTGGTGGTGGTGGCGCAATCACTTCGCGCGAACCATTCGTTTGCACCGGCCCCACCACCCCTGCACGTTCCATTTCCTCCACCATACGTGCGGCACGATTGTAACCGATGCGCAAACGGCGCTGCACACTGGAGATGGAAGCCTTGCGGGTTTCGGTGACGATGCGTACGGCTTCGTCGTAGAGAGCATCCATTTCGGCATTATCATCAGTTTCGCCCGGCAGCCCTCCCATGTCGGCACCGACAGCCGGACCTTCCAGCACTTCGTCGATGTACTGAGGCTCACCCCGGCTTCGCCAGTCAGCCACCACGCGATGCACTTCGGCATCTGACACAAATGCGCCGTGCACACGGGTGGGAATGCTGGTGCCCGGTGGTAAATAAAGCATATCACCGTGGCCCAGCAACTGCTCAGCACCACCCTGATCAAGAATAGTACGCGAGTCCACTTTGGCTGACACCTGAAAAGCCATGCGCGTAGGAATATTGGCTTTAATCAGCCCAGTGAGCACATCCACCGAGGGACGTTGCGTGGCCAGAATCAGGTGCATGCTGGCAGCACGGGCCTTTTGCGCAAGGCGGGCAATAAGCTCTTCCACCTTTTTGCCCACGGTCATCATCATGTCAGCCAGCTCATCCACCACCACCACAATCTGTGGCATGGGCTCCAGGAACTTTTCATCGCCTTCCATGATGGGTTTGAAGAAGGGGTCTTTGAGCGGTTCACCGGCTTCAATGGCATCATTCACCTTGCGGTTAAACCCGGCCACGTTGCGCACCCCCATGTGCGCCATGAGTTTGTAACGCCGCTCCATTTCCGCCACGCACCAGCGCAACGCATTGGCGGCCTCTTTCATATCGGTGACCACAGGCGCCAACAAATGCGGGATGCCTTCGTACACCGATAATTCCAGCATTTTCGGATCAATCATGATCATGCGCACTTCACTGGGTGTGGCGTTGTACAACACACTCAGCACCATGGCATTGAGGCCCACGGACTTACCTGAACCTGTGGTGCCAGCCACCAGCAGGTGGGGCATTCTGGCCAGATCGGCCACCACGGCATTACCGGAAATATCCACCCCCAGCGCCAGAGTCAACGGCGAGTTTGCCTTTTCATACTTTTCGGATTTGATGATTTCAGACAGGCGCACAATTTCACGATGCTCGTTGGGCAACTCCAGACCAATGGTGGATTTGCCAGGAATCACCTCCACCACACGCACACTGATGGCCGATAACGAGCGCGCCAGATCCTTGGCCAGATTGGTGATTTTGCTTACCTTGAGGCCCGGCGCAAGATCCAGCTCGTAACGTGTTACCACCGGGCCGGGGTGCACCTCCACCACCTGCGCCTCCACACCGAAATCCGCCAACTTCAGTTCCACCTGCCGGGAAATGGCCTCCAGCGCGGAAGTGGATATATCGGTCTTGCGCACGTCGGCGGGATCCAGCAGTGATAACGCGGGAAGCCCCCCCTCTACGGGTATATCAAACAAGGGCACCTGGCGCTCTTTTTCTTCCCGCACCGACACCTTGGCTGCCGGCTGAATCACCGGCTCGATGCGCAGTGGTTTGCGCGCGGCCGCCTTGTCTTTATCAATTTTGATCGAAACCTCGCGTTTTTGGCGGGCCCGGCGGCCAGCAATCTCGTCACGCAAATTCAGCAAGGTTTCACGCACTCCGGTAATGACATTCAAGGTGGCGCGCCCGGTGGCATCCATCAGCCACAGCCACGACAGACTGGTCAGCAGGGTCACCCCCGTGAGAAACAATGCCAGAAGAAACAGGGTGCCCCCCAAAGGATTGACAACACTCACCAATCCCGAGCCCACCACATTGCCCAGCACACCGCCCGGACCCGCCGGTAAATGCGCAAAATCGGCAAAATGCAGCTCGGCCAGCCCCGTACCCGCACCTAAGGTGAGAAAAAACCCCACAATGCGCAATGCACCGTGCCGCAAATCAAACGTCACTTCCGGCTGTTTGCGCCCTGTGAACAACAACCAGCCCAGATAAGCCACGCCTATCGGTACCAGATAAGCGAGGTAACCAAACAAAAAGAGGAAAATATCGGCGAACCACGCGCCCAGCACACCACCTGCATTGACAATGGTGTTGCCTGTTTCGCTGTGTGACCAGCCTGGGTCCTGCGCATCGTAGGTACCAAGCGAAGCCAACAGATATAAAGCTGTCGTGCCAAAAATGATCAACGCGCCTTCGCGCAGCCCACGAATCATATGAGCCGCGAGAGGCGTATTGTTTTTCTGCCTGCTTTTTGAAATCGATGTTTTTACATGTGCCACGGTCGCCGTCCACTGGATGAATCTGGGAAGCGTTATGTTACCCGTTTCAGCGCTGGATGCACTACTTCTCCGTTCTGTACATTGATACCACGTACCAACGCCGGGTTTTGTTGCCAGTCCTCCTGTGCCAAACGGGAAATATAGGGGGTTAATGCCGCCGATAACGCCTGCGAGGCCGTGCGTGGCACTGCACCCGGCATGTTGGTGACCCCGAAATGAATCACCCCATCCACCATAAACGTGGGATTGCTGTAGTCTGTGGGCCGTGTGGTTTCGATGCAACCACCCTGATCCACGGAAATATCAATAATCACACTGCCCTCGCGCATCCCGGCCACAGTATCAGCACCCACCAGATGTGGTGCACGCTCACCCGTCACCAGCACCGCGCCAATCAACAAATCGGCATGCAAGGCCGCCTCATGCAATGCATCAGGATAAGGATGCAAACCCGTCACGTTGCCTCCCAATGCCCGCATTTGCGCCAGCTTGTCACGATTGAGGTCAAATACCGTCACCTCCGCACCCATGGCTGCCGCCAGCAGTGCGGCGTTACCACCCGCCACCCCTGCGCCCAGCACCACCACACGGCCACGCTCCGCCGCAGGCACACCGCCCAGCAGAATACCCCGACCACTCTGTGGCTGGTGCAACAAATGTGTGCCTACCTGCACGGCCACCCGTCCAGCGATATCGCTCATGGGCGCCAGCAAAGGTAACTGGTGTTGATCCGTTTCCACTGTTTCGAAAGCCACCGCAGTGGCTCCACTTTTTTGCAGGCTCCGCATCAATTCCGGCTCGGCGGCAAGGTGCAGGTACGAAAACAATAGCTGGCCTTCACGCAACAACGCCACTTCCTCCGGCTGCGGCTCTTTCACTTTGACGATCATCTCCGCCCGGCCATAAGCCTCAGCCGCATTTTTCACCAGTATCGCTCCCGCTGCCCGATAAGCATCATCGGCATAACCGCTCAACACACCGGCACCCTGTTCCACCAACACCTCATGACCTTGTGTCACCAGTTGCCCGGCCGCGGCCGGGATCAATCCGACACGGCCTTCCAGCCTGCGGATTTCACGAGGGATAGCAATAATCATGGTGTGCGCTCTCAGTTTTGGATTCGTTCTCAGTATAACGGGAATTTGCGTTTTGTCCGTAGCATCGACCGCAAGCCGGCTGACATATTGCCCACAAAAAATGCCCGCTTAAAAATAAAATTTTCGATTCCCCCCTCCCCTGACGTTGGGTTTCGTACTATATTGGCAGCCTGCTGGCCACTTTGCATCGCGCAAGGCCCATCACCCTCAGGAACGTACATGGAATAATTCATACAATTGAGATATCGGATTTTGCTTCTGGGCAAATGACCTCAAGAAATACATACGTGAGCCTGTGCAACCATTGAGACCATTTGAGCAGGCGTAAAGACAAGTCAAAATGTATAAATTATTCCATGCACGTTCCTTTATTAGTTATTGGTTAACACAATTTCAGGAGTTACCGCATGAGCGAAACCAAACACTGCCACTTGTTGATCCTTGGCTCCGGCCCGGCGGGGTATTCTGCGGCCGTTTACGCCGCACGCGCCAATCTCAAGCCGGTACTAATCACCGGACTGGAACAAGGTGGACAGTTAATGACCACCACCGAGGTGGACAACTGGCCCGGTGACAACGAAGGTGTGCAAGGTCCGGAACTGATGGAACGCATGCGCAAACATGCCGAGCGTTTCAATACAGAAATGATTTTTGACACCATTACCAAGGCAGAGCTGACTCAACGCCCCTTCACGCTCACTGGCGACAGCGGTGTGTACACTTGCGACGCACTGATCATTGCCACCGGCGCATCGGCCATGTATCTGGGATTGGATTCGGAAGAGGCTTTCAAAGGCCGGGGCGTATCCGGCTGCGCCACCTGCGATGGCTTTTTCTACAAAAACAAACCCGTGGCGGTTATTGGTGGTGGCAATACAGCCGTCGAGGAAGCCTTGTATCTGTCCAACATTGCATCACATGTAACCGTGGTGCATCGCCGCGACAAATTCAAATGCGAAAAAATTCTCGCCGACCAAATCATGGAAAAGGCCAAAACCGGCAATATCGACATCCAATGGAATCACACACTGGACGAGGTGCTGGGCGATAACATGGGTGTCACAGGCATGCGCATTAAAAGCACCGGAGATGGCAGCACACAGGATATCGACCTGGATGGCGTGTTTATCGCCATTGGCCACAAACCCAACACCAGTCTGTTTGAAGGCCAGCTGGAAATGGAACATGGCTACCTGAAAGTCCAAAGTGGAACACAGGGCAATGCCACGGCATGCAGTATTGAAGGGGTTTATGCTGCGGGCGATGTGGCCGACCACATTTATCGTCAGGCTATCACGTCAGCCGGTACCGGTTGCATGGCGGCGCTGGATGCAGAACGCTTTCTGGACAACCAGAACGGGGGGTAATCAGGTTTCCCCACGAGCAATACTCTGATACACAAACGCATGCACCAGGATCGACTGCGCGCGATCCACTACACGCAATTCAACACCGTGGTGAAAATAGCGCTGCCCGGCTTTTTCACCACGCTCGGTGCGAATATTGCGTACGATGGCGGGCAAAGACGTATGCTCAGTGGCGCCAGCCACATCCAGCTGCAAGGCAATGGAGATATGCTGTCCCTCTTCGGCCAACGGTTTATCCGCAATCAGTAAAGCACCACTGGTGCTCATGTCCTGTATGGTCACCACCTGTGGCTCCTGTGCGGGGTCAATCCCGGCCGAATCGGTCAGGCAAGGCCGCACCGAAGCTGTCATATTAAGGGTAACCCGTAACGCCTTGCGCACAGTGACCGCCTGCACGTTTTGCGGAAAGCTGAAATGCAAATGCGCGTAGGGCCGCACACTGACCATGATCACGCGAACACTGAAGCCCACAACTTTATTGCCCGACATCAGGCGCACAATCGCTTCTTTGCCTTCGCTCACCGGTATCGTGCGCCCATCCACCCTGGGCGTACTGACCACCAGACTTTGTCCGGACAAATACCCTATCACCTTGGCGGCATAACGGGTTTCATCATCCCCCACAAATTGCAATTGCAGACTATCACCGACCTCTAACGCAAGTTCTTTTGCTGCCATTATTTCACCCGCTACCGACAAGTTATTTAGAAACATGCACGGAATAGTTTGAACATCCTATGACGCTGGATTTTGCTTCTGATCGAACAACCAGGGGTAAAAAAACAAATCAGAATGTCCAAGTTATTCCGTGCACCTTTCCTTAGTGTACAGTGCAGCCATGCACAGCACTATTATCGGCAGCCTGGATGAAGTTTCAAGTCACCAATGGAATGCACTGGATGGAACACAGGCGCCTTTTTTGCGCCACGAATTCCTTAGTGCCCTGGAAAAACATCAGTGCGTTGGCGAAGCAACGGGTTGGACGCCACAGCATATTCTGCTTTACGAAGACAAAAAACTGTTGGGTGCTGTACCCCAATACCTGAAAACCAACTCTTATGGCGAACTGGTTTTTGACTGGGCCTGGGCCGAAGCTTACCAACGCAATGGGCTGGATTATTACCCCAAACTGGTTGTTGCCATTCCTTACACACCCGCCAGCGGACCTCGACTGTTAATCACACCAGATGCAGACCGCGATAAAATTTCCGCTCAACTTATTCAATGCGCCCTGGAACACGCCAGGCAATATAACGTGTCTTCCCAGCACTGGCTGTTTCCACATCAAAATGATTTACAACAGCTGACTCAACAGGGATTGCTGCCACGGCTGGGCTGCCAGTTTCATTGGCACAACCTTCCTGGCAATGACAGCTACCGGGATTTTGACGATTACCTTGAGCGTTTCACCTCCAGTAAACGCAAAAAAATCCGCCGCGAACGGCGTACAGTGGCGGAAGCCGGTATCACTTTACAACGTTTGTATGGCAACGAACTCAGCGATACACAATGGCAAACCGTACACCGTCATTACCGTTCCACCTTTGACCGGCTCAGCGGCTACGCCACTCTGAGCCTGGATTTTTTTCATGAAATCAGCCGCACACTACCGCAACAACTTATCATTGTGCTCGCCGAACAGCATGGCAACACTGTAGCCAGTGCCATTTGCTTTCGTGATGACACAACACTTTATGGTCGCCACTGGGGCTGTGATGCACATTTTCAAAACCTGCACTTTGAAGCCTGTTATTATCAGGGGCTGGAATATTGCATTGAACACCGTCTGCAATGTTTTGACCCCGGCGCCCAGGGTGAACATAAAATCAGCCGTGGTTTTTTGCCCACAGCGACCTGGTCGGCCCACTGGATTGCCAATCCACAGTTTCGCACGGCCATTGCAGATTTTTTGCAGCAGGAAACCCAAGGCGTGCAGCATTACATCGACAGCTTGCACAAACACTCCCCCTATAAATAATCCAGCATAAAACCCGCCAAGGAGCATGCAACAAAAAACGGTACTTTAAGCTACACTCGGCCTCGTATAGAATATTCAGCCAGCGAAGAAATCAAGGAATAGTCATGCGCGGCTTGGCCCCCTACTGGGTTGACCCCAGAAACAATAACTTCGACTTCCCGGATGTTAGCCTTGCGCTAAATGAACCCGATGGCCTGCTCGCCATTGGTGGTGATCTCAAACCCCAGCGGCTGCTTGCGGCTTATCGTCGGGGTATTTTCCCCTGGTACAACGAAGGACAACCGATTTTATGGTGGGCGCCTAACCCACGCGCTGTCCTGTTTCCACAACGGCTCAGAATCTCCCGTAGTCTGCGTAAAACCCTGCGCAAGCAACCCTTCACTGTGAGCATTGATCAGGCCTTTACCGATGTCATCGAGGCCTGTAGCCATCCGCGGGATTATGAGACACAACCAGGCACCTGGATTACCCACGATATAAAACAGGCCTACCAGCAATTACACAAGCAAGGGAGTGCGCATTCGGTGGAATGCTGGCACAACGGACAGTTGGCGGGTGGCCTGTACGGGGTCGCCATTGGCCAGGTGTTTTTTGGTGAATCCATGTTCACACGGTGCAGCGATGCCTCCAAAGTGGCCTTTGTCACGTTGACGCAACAACTGGCGCATTGGGGGTTTGGTGTGATTGATTGCCAGATCCATTCCCGGCACCTGGAAAGCCTGGGGGCAGAAACCATCCATCGTGAGCAATTTACAGATTTGCTCAACACATTTTGTGAGCAGCCAGGGCCGGTATGGCGGTTCGCGCCAACAAACAATGTGCAAACATGAGCACAGACAAACCTGCCCGAACGGTTCCTTTATCTCCCCCCCGCCATCCCCCGAACGATCTGGCCTTTTTTGCCAGCACCACACATGACTGCGCCTATCTCAGCGGGGAGTCAGCAGTCACCGTGTTTGCCGACCCCGAAGCCCCCATGGACGTCAATATCTACAGCGCACTGGCAGAAATCGGCTTTCGCCGCAGCGGCAGTCACGTTTACACTCCACGCTGCCCTGCCTGCCAGGCTTGTGTGCCAGCACGATTGCCAGTGGTATCATTTCAGCCCAATCGCAATCAGCGCCGCACCCTGAATAGGGCACCGGATTTTTCCATCAGCATTAAAGAAGCTTCTTTTGACGATGAGGCCTTCACTCTGTACCAAAAATATATAAGCCACCGCCATGCCGGCGGCGGCATGGACAACCCCAGCCCGGAAAAATACCTGACGTTTCTCAGCTGCAACTGGTCGCACACTGAATTTGTGCAATTCCGCTGGCAAAACCAACTCATCGCCGTAGCCGTGCAGGATGTGCTCACTCGCGGTCTGTCCTCGGTATACACTTTCTTCGATCCGGATTTTTCCGCCATCAGCCTCGGACGGTACACCCTGCTGTGGCAGATAACCGAAACCCGGCGTCGGCAACTGCCCTGGTTATTTCTCGGTTACTGGATCGGCAGCTGCCAGAAAATGTTGTACAAACAAGAGTACCGGCCCATCGAACTGTTCCAGAAAGGATGCTGGCAACGTTACGACAAAACACAAGCGTTACCGTTACCCTCCTCATCAAGGGGCAGCAGTCATTATGACCGCCCCTTCTCCACTTCGGCTTAAATCCCCGACACAAATAAACTATTCAGCGATTTCTATGCTGGACGATAACCCAAAATAAGAGCAGCCGCTGCGTGAAAACATCTTTTTACTCACACAGAGGCCAACAAAATTGGGGCTAGTCGTAGCGGTTCCTTAAACAAAAAGGGGCACATCATGTTGAGTTTTATCTATAACGTCAGCCAGCAGTTTGAAAAAGAACACGGATACAGCCCGAACACCCTGTATATGAATTATGCCCACCTTGAATGCCTGAAACAGCAATTGGACAATCCCAATGATTTTGACGCTGTCACCTCTCTGCTGGGCATGGAACTGGTGATTTCACAAGACTCTGTACACCCATCGGTGGCCTGGTTCTCCGAGCCCTGGAAACAGGCCGTTAACTCCTGAATAACAAAGACAAAGAACAAACGCAAAACAGAGGCAACATGGCCTCTGTTTTTTTTATGTCTATTTTACAGCGTTTATTTTTTGAATCTTGGGCCATTTTAGGGCATTATGCCGCGTGGATTTGGCGTGCCCCGGCATTTGCTCTCTATCCACCGACTCAATCCGTAAGATCACCAAGAGTGTTGCAACAGAAATGGCAAAAGAAGAAAGCATTGAAATGGAAGGCACGGTAACGGAAACCTTACCCAATACCATGTTCCGCGTGGAATTAGAAAACGGCCATGTGGTCACCGCGCATATCTCCGGGAAGATGCGCAAGCATTACATTCGCATCCTCACCGGTGACAAGGTCACTGTGCAGTTGACCCCTTACGATTTATCCAAAGGCCGTATCACGTTCCGCGCCCGTTAAGAAAGCAGTGCACCCCTTCATTACCCCGCGCTGACAACGGCCCGGGGCAATCATCTGTTTACGACACTTCTTCAGTAACGAGTTCATCTTCATTGATGACAAAGGTCAGACCTTTTTCATCAGTGGAGACTTTCACCAGCCCGCCATTGGCCAGACAACCAAATAACAGCTCTTCGGCCAGCGGTTTTTTGATACGCTCCTGAATCACCCGGGCCATGGGCCGGGCGCCCATTTTTTCGTCGTAACCGTTTTCGGCCAACCAGGCACGCGCAGCAGAGTCCACCACCAATTCCACCTTTTTATCTTCCAGCTGAGTTTCCAGTTCAAACAGAAACTTGTCTACCACATGTGAAATGGTCACATGATCCAGTGGTTTGAAAGGAATTACAGCATCCAACCGGTTGCGGAATTCCGGTGTGAACGTGCGTTTGATGGCTTCCAGACTGTCCGTCGAATGATCCTGCTGAGTAAAGCCGATACTCGGTCGGCTCATGGCATCCGCACCGGCATTGGTGGTCATAACCAGTATCACGTTGCGGAAGTCTGCCTTGCGACCATTGGTATCAGTCAGTGAGCCATGATCCATCACCTGCAACAACAGGTTAAACACATCGGGGTGCGCCTTTTCGATTTCGTCCAGCAACACCACCGCGTGAGGGTGTTTGTTGATTTCTTCCGTCAGCAGACCGCCCTGATCAAAGCCGACATAACCCGGAGGCGCGCCAATGAGTCGTGACACGGTGTGCCGTTCCATGTATTCAGACATATCAAAACGCAGCAGCTCGATACCCATGATTTTCGCCAACTGACGGGTGACTTCGGTTTTGCCCACGCCGGTAGGTCCGGCAAACAGGAAACTGCCGATGGGTTTGTCTTCCACGCCCAAACCTGCGCGCGACATTTTGATAGCGGTGGCGAGAGTGTCCACGGCATCGTTCTGTCCGTAGACCACCAGTTTAAGATCACGCCCCAGATTACGCAGACTTTCTTTGTCTGAACTGGAAACCTGTTTGGGTGGAATGCGTGCCATTTTCGCAACCACCGCCTCAATATCCCTTACTCCCACGGTTTTCTTGCGTCTGGACGGGGGGTTCAGCCGCTGAATAGCGCCGGCCTCATCAATGACATCAATGGCTTTATCCGGCAAATGGCGTTCATTGATATAGCGTGTTGCCAGCTCAGAAGCTGTACGTAGCGCCTGATGTGTAAAACGCACCTCGTGATGCTCCTCAAAGCGGGATTTGAGCCCTTCAAGGATCTGCACAGTTTCTTCCATGGAGGGTTCAGGCAAATCGATCTTCTGAAAGCGTCGCGCCAGGGCGCGGTCTTTTTCAAAAATGCCACGATATTCCTGATAAGTCGTGGAGCCGATACATTTCAACTCGCCCGAGGCCAATACCGGCTTGATCAGATTTGAGGCATCCATGGCGCCACCGGACGCAGCACCCGCGCCAATAATGGTGTGAATTTCGTCAATGAAGAGGATGGCGCCCTCTTCTTTTCTTAATTGCGCCAGCACCGATTTCAGGCGTTTTTCAAAATCACCGCGGTATTTGGTGCCCGCCAGCAGCGCCCCCAGGTCCAGTGAATAGATAACGCCGTTGGCCAATATCTCGGGCACATCACCATCCACAATCTGTTTGGCCAAACCTTCCGCCAAAGCGGTTTTACCCACACCGGCTTCACCCACAAACAGCGGGTTGTTTTTACGACGGCGGCACAGGACCTGCAATGTGCGTTGAACTTCATCCTTGCGGCCGATAAGCGGGTCGATCCTGCCCTGCATGGCTAACTGATTCAAGTTAGTCGCATAACTTTCCAGCGGACTTTTGGCCGGTGCTTCGCCATCATGCTCATCATCGGGAGCAGAAAGGGATTCCGCGTCACCTTCGTCTATTTTGGAAATGCCGTGCGCAATGTAATTCACCACATCGAGTCGCGCGACATTTTGCTTGCTGAGAAAATAAACAGCCTGGGATTCCTGCTCGCTATAAATGGCCACCAACACGTTGGCGCCGGTAACCTCTTTGCTGCCAGAGGATTGCACCTGAAAAACCGCGCGTTGCAACACACGCTGAAATCCCAGCGTCGGCTGAATTTCGCGTTCATCGCCTTCTGGCAATAAGGGCGTGGTTTCGTGTAAAAACTCAGTGAGGTCGCGTTTCAGCTCATCAACATCAGCACCACAAGCGTGCAGCGCGCTATTGCTGGTGGGGTTATCAATCAAGGCAAGCAACAAGTGCTCAACCGTCATGAACTCATGACGCAAATCACGCGCTTCTTTAAAAGCAAGGTTGAGGGTTACTTCCAATTCGTGGCTTAACATATAAGCTACCTCAAATTTACAGGTGGGAGAATACAGCCCTACCTCTTTCTTCGGTCTAAACCGGGCTCACTTTAGGCCCACGTTAACCGGCTTGTTCCATTTCGCACAAAAGGGGGTGGTTATGGCTGCGCGCATACTCATTAACCTGCGCCACCTTGGTTTCGGCAATCTCCCGTACAAAGACGCCACACAACCCTTTGCCATTGGTATGCACCTGCAACATGATGCGTGTCGCCTGGGCGCGGTCCTTGGAAAAAAACCGTTCCAGAATCAGCACCACAAACTCCATCGGTGTAAAATCGTCATTCATCAATACCACCTGATACATCGGTGGTTTTTTCAGCTTTGGACGTGATTCCTGTACCGCCAGACCATCGTCACGATGTGTTTCCTTGTTTCCCATAGGCTCAATTCTAATTCAAGCAAAAAATGACTTTATCTCCAAACTGAGGGCAGAAACAGCTTAAAACAAGCCCTCGGCACTCAGGAGAGTGCGCAAAATTTGTACAACCCATTCTGCGCACGCTCCTTGCTCAGCCACCGGGCTGACTACATATTATCCACCACCGCATCCGCAAAACCGGAACAGCTTACCAGCGTCGCATCATTCATCAGGCGCTCCAGATCATAGGTTACCGTCCTGGCCTGAATCGCACCAGACACACCCTTAATGATCAGATCGGCCGCTTCAAACCAGCCCATATGCCGCAGCATCATTTCCGCAGAAAGGATCAGTGAGCCAGGGTTCACCTGATCCTTGCCCGCATACTTGGGAGCAGTACCGTGGGTGGCTTCAAACATCGCCACCGTGTCGGAAAGGTTAGCACCCGGCGCAATGCCAATACCACCCACCTGGGCCGCCAAAGCATCAGACACGTAATCACCGTTGAGGTTCAGTGTGGCGATCACATCATATTCCGCCGGGCGCAACAGAATCTGCTGCAAAAAGGCATCGGCAATCACGTCTTTGATTATAATTTCCTTGCCAGTATTGGGGTTCTTGAAGCTGCACCATGGTCCACCGTCAATCTCCACCGCGCCAAACTCGGCTTTGGCCAGCTCATAGCCCCATTCCTTGAAAGCACCCTCGGTGAATTTCATAATGTTGCCCTTGTGCACCAGAGTCAACGAGGCACGGTCATTATCAATAGTATATTGGATAGCCTTGCGCACCAGACGCCAGGTGCCATCGCGCGATACAGGTTTGATACCAATGCCCGAGCACTCGGGAAAACGAATCTTGGTGGTGCCCATCTCACTTTGCAGAAAATCAATGAGCTTTTTCACCTCCGGCGTACCCTCGGCGTATTCAATGCCTGCGTAAATGTCCTCGGAGTTTTCGCGGAAAATCACCATATCAGTCAGCTCCGGCTGTTTCAGCGGACTGGGGGTCCCTGCGTAGTAACGCACCGGGCGCAGGCATACGTACAGATCCAGCTGTTGACGCAACGCCACATTCAGGGAACGAATCCCCCCGCCTACCGGTGTGGTCAATGGTCCTTTGATGGATACCACATAGTCCTTCACTGCCTGCAAGGTTTCCTCTGGCAACCACACATCACCACCATAGCGTTTATTGGCCTTTTCACCCGCAAATACTTCCATCCACGCAACCGATTTAGCGCCACCGTAGGCCTTGGCCACCGCTGCATTCACCACGGTCTTCATCGCCGGAGTAACATCCACACCGATGCCATCTCCCTCGATGAACGGCACAATAGGCCGATCAGGCACATTCAGGGAATTATCGGCATTGACGCTGATTTTTTCGCCATCGGCGGGGGCTGTAATTTTATCAAAACTCATGAAAACTCCAGTGTGTAATGGTTGGCATTTATTTGCGAACGGGCCTCAAGCGAGCCCGGTACTCCATCAGAAAATGCTGAAAAAGGAAGGTAATATTAGCATATTGTGAATTTAGCGGCGAGTGACGCTGTCGCCGGACGTAACGCCCCACCCTTCGGTCACTGCTGTGGGCTCCGCCGCGACGTCATCCAAAGCACCTGCCATCAGTATCGTTTTTAACAAAGACAACAGCCATTGCCCGCATCGTGAATATTCCGCCGGAAAGAGTTGTCCAATTTGTGCTGGCTGGGCTGATACCGTCATGCATTCGAATATTTTTAAAACCCACTATTCACCGTTATGTTTTTTATCATTGGCAAGCACTATCAATATACCCACCTGACACGTTACGTAATTATACCCACCTACTGAGATGCCGTTTCAGCGGTTTTTTTACTGACAACTGCCTCGTATATTTCTCTGAACAAGCTAACCTGAATAGTGTAACTTGGAGAAAAGGAGTAACCAACAAATGATGAATGACACAGAGTACCTGGGTTGGAGCATGGGTTTTGGCGGCTTGTTCATGATCCTGTTTTGGGGACTGATCATCTTTGGCATCGTGGCTGTTGTCAGGTGGCTGACTGGCAATGGTAAAAACACCGGTCTGCCCGAACAAAAGACCGCGTTGGATATCCTCAAAGAACGTTACGCCCGCGGTGAAATCGATGAACAGGAATTCCAGCGGAAGCGACGTGATCTTGAACAATAAATTCGTCACAACACACAGGAGTGACCATGCAACTACGTAGATCTTATTTCTTTATTGCCGGGGCATTGCTCTTGCTCGGGGGCGTCATTACCGCCAGCGGGATGAGTGGCGGCATGCGCGGCATGATGCAAGACGGCATGCAGGAAATACTGCCACCGGGACTCCCACCGGAACTGCTGCCCGAAGCACAATCCACGGGTGCAAAACTGTTGCAGCGTTACTGCACACAATGTCATCTTCTGCCAGGGCCGGGGCGTCACACCACTGAGGAATGGCCTGCGGTACTGGCACGTATGCTCAAGCGCATGGACCACATGAGCGGCGGTATGATGAGCATGATGATGGGCCGCATTGATACCCCCTCCATCGCCGAACAACGCACTCTGCGCGACTATCTGCAACGCCATGCCCAAAAGGCCATAGATCCCGCGCAATTCCCCGCGCTGGACAATACTGCCGCCGGGCAGGCTTTCGCGGCCACCTGCTCCCGCTGCCATGCCCTGCCCGACCCTCGTCAACACACGGCCATCGAATGGATCGGCGTAGAGGGTCGTATGCAACGTAACATGAATATCATGGGGCGCTCGATTCCAGACGAAGCAACACTTCAACAGATTCTCATGTTCCTGCAGGAACGCGCACGGACAGAGGAGTGAGTATTTGCATGTAAACTGAATCAACCCGGAAAAACCAGTATTAACCTCCCCTCTTTT
>DROS01000047.1 GCA_011321815.1 Gammaproteobacteria bacterium | reverse complement strand
TATGGGTAGTAAAGACTTGCAAACAGCCGGTAGCATTGATGTAGATCGCATCGGGGCCGACCAGATCGGCAACCATACGGGCTGCCATCGCCTCACCACAACCGGAACAGGCACGGTGGCCGGAAGTCAGCACGTTATGGCGAAATGGGTCTCGTTTATCCATCAGCAGTCCCCTCATTTCTTGCCTCTCCTTTTTTTCTTGCTTCCCCCTTTGAAAAAGGGGGGATTGAGAGGGATTTGCTCAGGTACAAACTGAAAAGCAGCGCCCACCTCGCCCACATTCGTCTCTTGAAACATTGTTTCCTGAAACACGGCTTCGATCACTTCTGGTGTCAAATCGCGCCCCCCCAGACCACCAATCACACTCGCTACCGGTGTCATGATGCCAGCTTGATGCAGGGCCGCTCGCAGCTCAGCGGCAACGATACCGCCCGCACCAATACTGATCGCTTTCTCCAACACGATAATCCGCCGCGCACCGCGCAGCTGCTGCACCAGTGCCTGTGCTGGAAAAGGGCGAAAACAGCGCAGGCGTAGCGCGCCCACCGCCTGACCCTGGTCACGCAACTTATCGACTACATCGTGTACGGCTCCCATCAGCGAGCCTATGCCCAGCAATACGGTTTCTGCTTTTTCCAAACGATAAGCCCGAAGCAAACCGCCGTGCGCACGGCCAAACTGATCGTTAAATTCAGCATCAAGCGCTTCGATCACCGGCATGGCATCCTCCATCGCTGTTTGCTGGGCGCTACGGTACTCCTGATAGTTATCCGGCTCGCTGGCGCCACCCAGAGTCATCGGGTGATCGGGGTCAAGAGTGCGGGAAAAGCAAAAGGACGGCAGAAAATTGTCCACCATCGCCTGTGTTGGCAAATCCACCGGTTCAAAAGTATGTGTTAGTAAAAAACCATCCATGCAAACCATCACCGGCAGATCGCATACCTCAGCAATACGATAGGCTTGGATCAGCGTGTCCACGGCCTCCTGATTGCTCTCGACATAAAGCTGAACCCAACCGGCATCGCGCACGGACATGCTGTCTTGATGGTCACTAAAGATATTGATCGGTGCGCCCACGGCCCGATTGGCGCAAACCATCACCACAGGCAGACGCAAACCGGCAATGTTGTAAAGCACTTCGGTCATTAACAGCAAACCTTGTGAGGCTGTGGCGGTAAAGGCGCGTACTCCGGTGGCCACCGCACCCAATACAATAGAAGCGGCGCCAAACTCGCTCTCGGCATTAATGAACTCAGCCGTCAGTTCACCGTCAGCCACATGTTGGGCCAGACGTTCGATGATGTGTGTTTGTGGGGTAATGGGATAAGCCGCCACCACTTGTGGCCGACAAAGACGCGCCGCTTCGGCCACCGCTTGTGAGCCTTCTAATAATTGTTTCATGAAGCCACCTCGACGCGTTGTTGCGCCACAAGTTGCGCCACAAATTGATAACCTTCACGCACTGCTTCGATATTGGCTTTCACTATCGCCTCACCTTTTCCGGCAAGATGGTTGCCTATTGCCTGCTCCAATGCGACAAGCTTCACCCATCCTGTACCTGCGGCCAATGCGCCCAGCAAGACGGTGTTTGGTAGCGGACGACCGATATGGCGTTCACCAATTTGGCTGGCGGGCAGAGAGACCCAACGAAAACCACTGCTTGCTTGCACCGGTTTTTCATCGGCGTTCAAGAGGATCAGTCCGTTGGGTTTTAATCCTTGAAGCACGGGTTCGGTACGCAGCAGACTGGCATCTTGAATCACTACCGCATCCGGGGCGTACACTTGGTTATGCGCACGAATCGGCGCACTGCTGATACGCACATAGGCCTCTACCGGCGCACCACGGCGCTCGGAACCAAACTTGGGAAAGGCCTGAGATTCGAAGCCATCTTCAAAAGCGGCGAGTGCCAGCAATGCGGCGGCAGATACCGCTCCCTGACCACCGCGACCGTGGAAACGAATTTCATGGAAACAGATCTCATTACTCTTCACTGGTGACCTCCACACGACAACGTAAAAACCAGATTTGATAGAGCGAAATAAAGATTTGTAGCGCCCACGACAAACCCAGCAGACCACCGGCAAAGATCACGGTATAGGCGTAGGTCGGGTCCCACTTGGTGAGAAACCAAGCAGAAATGTCGATAAAAATAGCGATAAAAGGTAACAGCGTCAGGGTGTGCTGAAACCAGGCGGGAAGCAAAGCAAATCGAAAAATCAGACCAATACCAAGAGCGACCAAAGCAATACCGAACAAGTGGATGTGCGATACCTTCATCAGACTGTGTAACGAAACCCCAGTATCCACATTGGCAACCTGTTTGACGCCGTCGTAACTGGAGAGGTCAGGAATCTGTAAACCGGAAACCGCGCTGTGACATGCAATGCAACGCTCATCGAATATGGGTTTAATAACACGTTCATAACCGGCTTTGGGCGCACCTGATTTCAACCACTCAACAACATGATTTCGGTCTTCTATCTCGATATAACTCGCCATCGACCCTCGCAGTGCTGATTCCAGACGCGTACCACTGCGGTTGCCATAGTAGTTCTCAGCCACATCTTCGACCGACAACCCCGGCTTACCGTCGATGCCGTCGAAACTGGTGTAGAGATAAGCCAAAGCCATCATGTAAGCAATCCCTGCCAGCAATAAGAACGAGCTGTAGAGTAATTTTTCGTTGAGAGTACAGTCGTAGAAGCGGCGTGGCCGGGTGGCTGGGCAACTCTCTGTTTGGTGTTGTTGATTCATTATCTTTGCTCCAGGTTTTAAATCCCCCCTAGCCCCCCTTTTTCAAAGGGGGGAACTTTTAAACCTCCCCCTTTGAAAAAGGGGGATTGAGGGGGATTTAAGGACCATCCAATTCAAAAACACACACACGATAGAAACCAGAGAAGCAGTGAAATTCATCCACCTGTCGAATCACCTTGCCCTGTTTTTGCGCATGCTCGTCCAACATGGCCATCAAACCCACCTGCCAAATGAGCGAGTGTTTTGTACTGGCAAAATAGTCCGGTGTACTATCACGAAAACGACACCAGAGCTTTTTATTGGTTTGCCAGCAGATAATCAGCCAGCGCATCTATCTGCGCACCAGTCAGTTTTCCTTCATAAGCAGGCATGGAATTTTTGCCCTTTATAATGGCTTGAAGCAAAACCTTTTTCTCGTTACTCATAGTATTGATTGCGGGCCCTAACGTTTTTTTATCCGTAGCGTGACAAAGAGAGCACTTCTGCTTGAAAAGTTGTCCTATGTCCGGTAATTCAGCCGCAGAGACAAAATGTACCGGGGTAAAAAACAAAGTAATAAAAAATAGTGTTTTGTAATTTTTATTCATCTGATCTTCTCCTTTTCCTGAAGGGGGAAAGTAAAATACTACAACTTCAAGATACTCCGATAACTGGCAACCTCAACGTTATATCGCGTGGTACGACGCAGATGATCACGCATGGCCTCCAGCGCCGCTGACTCGCCATGCACCAGATGGATGTTTGTATATTTTGTCAGTTGTGATTTTTCCAGCCAGCGTTGGATGTCCACATAATCACCGTGACCGGACAGGCCGTGCATGACTTCCACGCGCGCCTTGACAGGTATCCATTCACCATGGATTTTTACCTCTTCGGCACCATCAATCATTTTTTCCCCCCGGGTGCCACCCGCCTGATAGCCGGTAAACAATACGGTGGTGCGATGATGACGTAACAGGCGTTTGAAGTGATGCAGAATGCGGCCGCCAGTGGCCATGCCGCTGCCAGCGATAATAATGTGCGGATATTGCAAATCAGACAACGCCATGGAATCTTCGACACTGCGCGTATACGTGGCCACTTTACACAATTGGTGGCACTGCTCATGATTCAGGCGATGATGCTGGGAATAACGACAGTAAATGTCTGAGACACTGATAGCCATGGGGCTGTCCAGAAACACAGGCACATTGGCGGTACGTCCCTCGTGTTTCAATGTGGCCAGCAGGTGTTGCAGGGCCTGGGCGCGACCCACGGCAAAACTGGGAATCAGCAACACACCACCCGCCTCTGCTGTTTCGTTGACGATGGTCGCAAGCTGATCCAGCGGGTCTGAATCTTCATGCCGGCGATTACCATAGGTGGACTCCAGCAACAGGACATCCAGCTCAGGCAGTGGTACGGGTGGTTTCATTAATACATCATCAGGTTTGCCTACGTCACCGGAAAATCCCACGCATTTACCCTCAGCTTCCACAATGAGGCTGCCTGCGCCAAGAATATGCCCGGCACTTTGCAGGTGCATAGTAAAAGCACCCACAGTAAATGTTTCGCCAAACTCCACCGTTTCAAACAGGCTCATGCTTTGCTCGGCGGTGGCACGGTCATAAAGCGGTTCCGGGTGCTCGTGTTTGCTCAGTTTGTGGCGTTCGTAATATCTGGCATCCTCTTCCTGAATGTGGCCACTGTCCGGCAATAGAATGCTGCACAGGGCCGCGCTGGCGTGGTGGGTAAAAACCGGCTTGCGAAAACCCTGATGGTATAACGCTGGAATATAGCCGGAATGGTCCAGATGGGCGTGGGTCAATACCACAGCATCCAGCGTTTTGATATCCAGCGGCAGCGGTTGCCAATTGCGCTTGCGCAACCACTTATACCCTTGAAACAGACCACAATCCACCAGTATCCGGGTGGAACCGCTTTCCACCAGATATTTGGAACCGGTGACCGTTTCCGTGCCGCCAAGGAAGGTGATTTTCATTACAATAACCTCAAGTATCTAATTACAGTTATTTTTTATCATGCGCACCTGTCAAACAAAACTCTTATTTTCTGTTATCTTTTATCAATAGGAACATAGTCCCGCTGCCCGGCTCCCACATACAATTGCCGAGGCCGACCAATGCGCTGATTCTCTTCGCCAATCATTTCCATCCATTGGGCTACCCAGCCCACAGTGCGGGCGATGGCAAACATCACTGTAAACATATTGCTGGGAATGCCCAGCGCCCGGTAAATAAGCCCTGAATAAAAATCCACGTTGGGATAAAGTTTGCGCTCAACAAAATAGTCATCATTCAAAGCAATCTCTTCCAGGCGCAGCGCCAACTCAAACATGGGGTCGTTATTGTCTCCCAGCTTGGCCAGCACTTCATGACACATGTCACGAATGATGCGCGCACGGGGATCGTAATTTTTATAGACCCGGTGGCCAAAGCCCATTAAGCGGAAGGGATCATTTTTGTCTTTGGCGCGGGCCAGGAACTCGGGAATATTTTTCACATCGCCGATCTTGTCCAGCATGTTGAGCACGGCTTCGTTGGCGCCGCCATGGGCCGGCCCCCACAGGGCGGCAATGCCGGAGGCAATGCAGGCGAACGGGTTGGCCTGGGAGCTGCCGGCCAGACGCACTGTGGAAGTGCTGGCATTTTGCTCGTGGTCTATGTGCAGAATAAAAATCAGGTCCAGCGCCCGTTCGGCCACGGGGTCCACCACATATTCCTCGCAGGGCACGGAAAACATCATCTTCAACAGGTTGCCGGTGTAACTCAAACTGTTATCCGGATAGACCTGGGGCTCACCAATGGTGTGTTTGAAACTGGCTGCGGCAATGCTGGGCATCTTGGCGATCATGCGGTGGGCAGCGATTTCCCGATGGTGCGGATCAGTGATATCGGTGGAGTCGTTATAAAACGCTGATAGCGAGCCCACCACACCCACCATGATCGCCATGGGATGGGCGTCATGATAAAAGCCGCGGAAAAAACTTTTCAGGCTTTCATTGAGCATGCTGTGATGGTTAATGATGTCACTGAACTCATCAAGCTGCGCGGCATTGGGTAATTCCCCATTGAGCATCATGTAAGTGACTTCGAGAAAACTGCTTTGTGCAGCCAGTTGCTCGATGGGATAACCGCGATATTGCAGAATGCCCTGCTCACCATCAATGTAGGTAATGGCACTCTGGCAACTGGCGGTGGCCAGAAATCCCGGGTCATAGGTAAAGTATCCCAACTCACGATAAAAACTGCTGATATCAACTACGGAAGGACCTTGCGTGGGATGCTTGATGGGCAACTCGATCTGGCGGCCACTGACACTGTCCACTACGGTTACGATATCCTTTTTCATTTCGTTGACTCCTCTTGAAAATCGTCACAATCAGTCAATATCCATGCCCGGCCAAACCGATCTCCTGTCAATATGCCTGCACGAACAACTCCTGCATACAAATTTCACCGCGCTTGCAAAACTTGTAATCAACCATATGCCCACAGCGTTGAGGATTTGGCAGAGAAAGCGTCAATGCCCATCCTGCATGCTCGGCCATATTAAAAACCGCGCAGGTCGATGGCCCGGTTGACCCGGCCAATGGCCACTTCATAAGCCGCAGTGCGCAGGTCCACGCCCCGCTGCTGCGCCAGGTCACGCACCTGCGTATATACCCGGCCAAGACGCCGCTCCAGGCGCTGGATCACGGTGTCATATTCCCAGGGGAATTCCTGTAAGTTCTGCACCCATTCATAATAAGAAACCAGCACCCCGCCTACATTGGCCAACAGGTCCGGCACAACGGTGATGCCCCGTTCCCGCAGGGTGGTATCCGCCAGATGGGTCACCGGAATGTTGGCCGCCTCTACCACCAACCGGGCTTGAATGGCCTCAGAGTTGTCGCAATTGATAGTCCCCTCCACCGCTGCGGGGATCAGGATATCGCAGGGCAGTTCCAGTAGCTCGGCATTACTGAGCGACTCGGTACCCGGCAACCCTTCCAGCCAGCCGCTATCGGCAACGTGGCGCTGGGCCTGCGCAATGTCGATGCCGGTCTCACAACGCACACCGCCACGGGCATCTGACAGTGCAGTGATCTTTGCTCCCATGGTGACAAGATGTTGCGCGGTGTGAAATCCCACATTGCCAAACCCCTGGATCACCACCGAGGCATCTTTGACGGGCAAATGAATGTCTTGCGCCGCTTTACCAGCCAGGTAGGCAACAACACCATGGCCGGTGGCCTCCAGGCGTCCAGCCGAGCCTCCCAGCTCCAGAGGCTTGCCGGTGACAATGCCCGGGGTGTAACCATGGCTCTTGCTGTATTCCTCAAGCATCCACGCCATCACCTGTGGATTGGTGCCTATGTCCGGTGCAGGAATGTCCTGATGCATCCCCAGCACCGGCGCCATTTTCTGCACGAAGCGCTTGGTCAGAATTTCCAGCGCATGTGCGCTCAACTGGGTGGTGTCCACAGCAATACCGCCCTTGGCGCCACCAAAGGGAATGTCCACCAATGCCGTCTTCCAGGTCATCAACTGGGCCAGGGCGCGGATTTCCCCCAGATTTACCGAGGGATGAAAACGCAGGCCGCCCTTGAACGGTCCACGCGCATGGTTGTGTTGCACCCGATAACCGATATAGGTGCGCAGTTCGCCATCATTATCACTGTGACGATGGGGACGCAGCGGAATGCTGACAGCGGTCTCCCGGAATGCCGATAACAGCAATTCCCGCTGTGCGGTCTCTAGTACTCTTTCAAGGTAATAAATTGGGATTCAGCGTTCCTGTGGTGTTTCGCGGCAAGGCGCAGTGCGCAGGCAATGGTTGCTCCCTTGTCAAGCACTGCAACGCCGCAGCGGAACACCACAGGAGCGCCCGAAGGGTTGGCCTGTCAGCGTCCATGGCGGCGTTGCTCCTCTTGCAAAGGACGAC
>DROS01000046.1 GCA_011321815.1 Gammaproteobacteria bacterium | reverse complement strand
CCGAGGGTGCTCAGGTTGTGTTTGGTGTTGCGGATGTCGGAAACCCGTCCCGAGGGCATGGAACCAGCGTAAGCAGTCCCTACTCCGATGACAAAAACAACAGTCCATTGAATTACAAACACTGCTAGCCGGTAGCGCTTCATACCGTTCCCTCAATTTTTTTTGTCAAACCACTAAAAATCGCACTGTGTTTTTATTGCCGCAACCGCTCATTAATTCGCCAGATAACGAAAATTAGGGCTCAACCACTGTGGAAAGTCATTTTGGTTGATAACTGCAATATATCGCTATGTGGCCAGCAATATATCGCTATGCGACTATTATTTGTAACGCAACATGGATCAACGCCATCGGCAAAAAACCAGGCCGTGCAATATAAACGCGGTAATTTGCCGGCAGGCAAAACCGGTGCGGTAGCACCATTCCGTTCAGCACATCCTTGCAGAGAGGGGGTCGTCCATGGGCGACGCTGATCTCGCAACAGAACTTACTTTGCGCAAGAGTCGCGTAGAAAATACGCAGAACAAGCCGGAGAGTCAACACCCAAAAGCAGTTCGCTGCCGAGATAGTATCAGGGTTGTGCTGTAATGAGCAAATCCAGGATCGGGGTTTTCAGGGGGGGTTCGGTTGCACGGGCAAGCATGCCTGTGTGAATATCCAGTGAAAGTGTCAGCCATTTTGTACCATCATCCGCCAGCACCACAAGTCTTTCGTCAGCAGAATTCCATTGTAAGCGTCCGGGTTTAAACGGTAGCTTCAATGCCTTGTTGACATCCGCCAGTGCCCCTAATGCCGTCTCGATACGAAATACACTGATGTCAGAGGAATCGTGGTTGCCCACAAACAGCCACTGGCCATCGGGATGTACCAATAGTGACTGTGGCTTGCGGCCTGCCTTGAATGGCGAACCAGGCAAGCTGGACAGGGCCCCGGTCTGATGATGAATTCGGTATGCAGAAATATCGTTGGAACCGGCATTGGCCACGTAAGCGTAGCGGCCAGTGGGATCAATCTCGATGCTTGCCGGAGCTTTTCCGGTAGCAAAAGGCGAACCGTAGTAAACCGTCTCAAAGATCAGTGGCGTAACATTGGAGCGGTAACGATACACCGAAACCGTATCATCACCCGTGTTTACAACATAGGCATAACGTGCCGCCGGATCAAGACTGATAAATGTCGGCTGTTTACCCGTATTAAACGGCGAGCCTTTTACCGGTTTAGGCCGACCATTTTTTTTGTCGATATAATATACAGACATCGTGTTATCGTCAGCATTGGTAACGTAGGCATACCAACCATTTTTGTCGATAACCACGTCACTGGGCCCCTTCCCCGTCGCCACTCGCCCATCAACAACAGGCTCCATGTCTCCAGCTTTGTTCAGACTCAAGGCTGTGAGTGAACCTGCGGCTCGATCTATAACATAGATCAAGCGCTGTTTCGGACCAACGGCCAGTGCACTCACCCCCCCCGCCACTGATTGCGGGCGCATGGCCGACAAATCACGATTTTTCGTCCAGCTCAACCCTTTCTCTCCCAGAGCAGCAAAAACCCGTATGTGCACAGGTAAAGCTTTGTCGCCCTCTGCAAGTACAAAAGACCAGGGACCTGAACGTGTCTTCACGACTTCTCGTACGGCCAATGCTCCCGTATCAGTGCTCACATCCATCTGTGCAACATCATTGGAATCCCAGTTAATAATATAAGCGCGCTGCCCCCGGTCACTAAACACTATCTCTGCCGGTCCCTGCCCACCCGTTTCGTAAGGAGAGCCTGGAGTTTGCGCCAGCCGCCCGGTCTTCGCATCCAGCTCAAGCACCTCGATGACACTATCCCGACCACGTATTGCATAAACAAATCGGCCATTCGGGTGTAACGCTATGCTGTGGGGGTTAAATCCGGCAAAAAACGGGCTGCCAGCCACTTCTTTTAATTGCCCGGAATCCGGGTTGATACGAAAGACACTGATGGTTCCACCAGCCAGGTTTGGCACCAGCACAAACCGTCCCTGCACGCCAATCAGCATATGATAAGGCACAGCTCCTGCCGTTGATGGAACATCCTGACTCAGATATTGGTAATCGTATTCACCGGCGTCCCCGACAGGAATCGGGAAGCCGGATAAGGGAGTCAACGCACCTGTTTGTGCATCCACTCCAAAAGCGGAAATTGTGCTGACATAGGAATTCAGCGCATAAAGAAAATGACCAGTAGGTGTTAACGCTACTGCACGGGTACGCTCCTGAGCCGGATAAGGTGAATCCGGCAAAACACGTACAGCACCAGTCTCAGGATCAAATGCATAGGCCCCCACACCACTGAAACGTAGTGCAATATAGAAAAAACGCCCGGTCGGATGAAAAACGATATTAAACGGGCCAGCACCTTTTACGTCGAAAGGAGAACCCGGCACTGGAGCCAATACGCCATTCTGGTGATTAATACGATACACAAACAAACGATTAATGGACTGGGAGAGGGCCAGCAGATAACGCCCGGAAGGATCAATTACCGCCTCTGGCGGGTTTTTCCCCAATGGCAAATAATCAATAAAACGCAATTGGCCCGAATAAGGAT
Source organism: Gammaproteobacteria bacterium (assembly GCA_011321815.1). Lineage (GTDB taxonomy): Bacteria > Pseudomonadota > Gammaproteobacteria > SZUA-152 > SZUA-152 > SZUA-152. Next base: position 70,781 of record DROS01000046.1, on the reverse strand, counting down.
CGATTGAATAACGAGCCAGACTGGCATCCACATCGTTAGTGGTATACGCAAAGCGTACGTTCTCTGTAGCCAACACCGGAACCGTTAAGCTGTATAGCAGTAAAAATAATCCCGACAATATTTTCATGGTCAATAATTTTCTGCCCGGTAGCGTGAAGCATAAACAAAACCCCAGCCATAGCATTAAAACAGCAAAAAGTGCTAAATCAAATTAAAGGTCCCATCGGGATCGAAGATCAAGGCACATTGCTGCAAGCTTCCGAGCCTCCACCTCCGCCGCCACCCATCCCCCCCATACCCCCCATGCCAACCATCCAGCTCACGCCAACCGCACCATTTCCGCTGACACCAATGGAGCCACAATTATTCGCACTCCAACTACCACTTCTCGCAAAGCTACGAACCTTCAACACCGCACGATTGTAATAAGGGCCCTGTACGTAACCGTTGGTAGTACTGTTACGCACCTCATTGCTGGAGCCCGGTGGAAAACCAGCCTCTTCACCTACGTCATTGAGGTTAACCAAGAAGTTTTTGTTTTTCCATCCATGGGGTACTGCCACATGGCACAGATTACAGCGGAAATTGGTCACACGAGTGGAATGCAGACGGTGGAAATTAGCACCGCCACCCATGCCGCCCATGCCAAGGCACATGCAGCCCATACCGGAAAATCCGCTGGCCTGTGACCCACCCGAGGGGCTTGCATACTGTTCGTACCGATGACACTTGAAACACAGATGGGTAGTGGCATCATTACCGCTGTCGTTATCGCCAGTACCCGGCCGGCCAGTGAAGTCATTTTGTGGTGAACCAGGGGCATTACCGCTCCAGTCCCCCTTAAGCAAAAAATAGTTGGTAGAACCGTGTGGTCCCCATACTGGACCATTTTCCTGACCGGGGTCGGGATCAGCAGTGCCTGCTGCGGTATTCGAACCATGGCAATCGGTACAGTACATCGTTTGGATACCCACAGCATTGTTAAAGGGGCTGGTCCAGTTATTCTGGTTAGTAGCACGCGCAGAAGGAGTGCGGCCGGTAGGTTGCATAACAGGGTGCCAACCACGGTGGTTATTGGTATTCCAGGTAAAGCCGTTGTTATTACCAGCACCACCATCACTACCCACGCTGCGGGGTTCACCAGCATGCGAAGCTGGCGAATTATATTCCCGGGCCTGGTTGGTGTATCGGGTCATTCCATTGACACCTGACGGTGTGGTGACCAGGCTGGCGCCCAGCAACGGCGGTTCGTCGTAACCGTAGTTTGAATGACACTTCAGACAAATCTGATATTCGCGGGTTACATAGGGCTGGGTAACTGCTGTGGAGCCATTAGTGCCGGGATCGCCTCGTTTTACAGTAAAATTAACAGGCTCAACATAAAAATTGTTGGAGGTATATACCGGCTCCACACCCCACATGCCGCGCAGCACACCGGAAGCAATATTGGTATGCGGGCTGGCATTATCATGATTATGAGTACCCGCCGCATCCAGCGCACCATTGAGGTTATCCTGATTAAATTGCCGCCGTCTGGTAACACGGTGTGGATTATGGCAATCCGTACATTCCACATGCCTGTTGTTGAGCGACCCACCCATACTGACTTTACCCAGATTGGCGCGAGACTCAATAAAATCCTTACCACGCTGATTCAGCTCCTGGCTGTCCAGACCCGTACTTCCAATATCGTGCACCTCCATGCCCGCCACCTGCTCCGAACTACGAATTGGCATATGAATGGGCATATTGAAATCCACTTTGATATCCGGTACTTCGGTACCCATACCTTGAGAAGTGAGTGTGCCACCATCACTGGAGTGACAGGCAAAACAGGTTTCCTCCACGGAATAATTACCGTCCCCCGCCTTGATTGCATAACCACTGGACGAGGTTAACGTACTGCCATCCGTGCCTCCACGTAACAAACGACGCGAGCCTTGCACAGTATGCGTATCGTGACAGGCCAGACAAGCCGTCTGCCATACTGCTGTACCCTGTGCAAATTCACGAACATTGGCGGCAGCATTGGTGTAAATCTCGTTAGCCACATTAGGCTGAGCATGTGCCGAGCCTTCCCAGCCTGCTTTGGTGTGGCACGCCAGGCAAATAATATCCGTTGCCGGCAGAAAATTATCAGAACCATCAGGCTGGGCTTTTTGCAGACGATTCAACCGCAAAAATTTAATATTCTCGTCTGTGGTATCACGGATATGTGGATCATGGCAGCTAATACACTGCACCTGACCATTTTCGGGCGTTGGCGCATTGCGCGCAGCGGGCTGTAAATGAATATCCTGAAGCTGTGGCCGTGGGTTCAGGCCACGCACACGGATCGGATCTGCTGTTGGGTTGCGCATTTCACCATCAGCGTTGAACAAGGCCTGATTATAAGTCAACGAAATAGGGTGATCGTTGCTCAAATCCTTACCAAGAAATCGGGTATAGCCCGTATTATTACCTTCGCCCGGAGCCATCACTCCGCCACTACCAGTGCCGGTCATGTTGATAGCTGATGACTGAAATCCGCCACTGCCACTACGATTCCGTACACTGCCAATGGCAATGCTGCCGTCATGACAGGAAAGACATAACTTTGATGCGCCGTTAGGCTGCTGGATCAAGGAATCAATGGAGCCTGAACTGTAGACAGTGTATGAGGCATTGGATGGGATCGCACGATTCCAAAGCGGGCCTTCAGACTGATTAGCGCCGTGTGGAGTGTGACAAAAAACGCAAATCTCTGCCTCCTGCGTTGCTTTCACAGTGCGGGTATCCCCGCTCCCCAGGATGTTTGGTGTTACAAAATCCGAAAAATTATGCTTGGTATTGCGAATATCGGCAATGCGTGCGGCTGACACAGGTGCTACCCACACCGCCACGGATACGAGCACCAACATGCCCGTAATCACAAACTCGTTATTTCGCATATCCACTCCTACTACTCTAAAGCGTGGTTTTTCGGCTCCTGTTTATCCTTTTCGACTCCTGTTATCCTTTTCTTTACCTTTTATCTTCAACTCTTGCCACCAATGTGGCCACATACCGCCTATCTCTACTTCTCCTGGCTACTTGCAGAAACTGCATTCACCGATATCGGTATCACACTGGAAGCATCACTTTGCCCCTGCTCACCAAGGTACTGGAACACAACGACCCGCCCATTGTACATATCTGCAACATAAATACGGCTCTGCTGGTCAGACCAAACCCCTGCCGGCAAATAAAATTTCCCGATGCCGGAGCCAGTGCCACCAATGGGTAACAAAAACCGAGTGTCTTGATCGTATATTAGCAAGTAATCATGGAATGATTCAATAATATAAATATTGCCAAAACTATCCGCGGTGACCCCTTTTGGTCGTACCAGATTACCCAGATACAGCCCCCGCGAACCAATAGCACGAATAAATCTTCCTTTTGAGTCAAAAATTTGCACTCTGGCATTAAAAGTATCTGTGACATATAGCTTGTCACCCACAAAACTGATATGTGTCGGCGCGTTGAATTCACCTCGCCGCGTGCCAACCTGACCAATCACCTGTATCAGCTTACCCGCATCGGAATACACCTTAATATTGTGCTCCCCCGTATCAGCCACAAAAATACGGCCGGTTTTGGCATCAATCGACAGCCCAGTGGGGCGCTCCAAGTCTTCAAAACCAAGCGTACTCTTCGGATTACCTTTGCTATCCAGACGAATCACCCGGCGTAGCTCAGAATCAGCAACCAGAATATCGCCGTTTTTCGCTACAGCAACACCCACTGGCGACACAAAATTAAAATCCTTGGTCGCCCCTCGCCAAACGTCCAATTTACCAAGCTTTTGATCAAACACAAATATGGCCTGCCGACCAGCATCGGTAACAATAATACGTCCCGCCGCATCAACTGTACCACTTTGCGGGCGCAACAAACTGCGTGAAGTATCTGGCCTATCATTCAAACCTACCAAGGCCTTAAAAAACCGTCCAATCGCCGCACCGGCACCACCGTCATTGACAGCCGAGAGGTTACTTTCGCCTACTAATTGGCCGACATAGCGAAAACGTGGTTTATCCGGTAACTGCGGCCAGACTTTTTCCTCAGCAGGCTTGTCGTAACGCAACAAATGGCGTGTTTCACCGCAACCCGTAAGCGCCAATGTTATAAATAACAACAAAAGGAAAACAATAAATTTTGTCTTCACGGCATCACCCCCCTGGAATGACCGGCAACACCGCAGATGGATTAATTCGCAACACTTGAACACGCTGGTTAAGACTGTCGGCAACGTACAGTAGATTACCGTTTACCCATAAACCGGTAACCAAACGAAAACGCCCCGGCGAAGAGCCACCCCCACCAAAGGTCATGATCAATTGGCCATCCTGATAAACCTGAATATTATTATTGGAACGATCAGCGATAAATGCGCGCTGATCCTTATCCACCGCAATAGCACTGGGATACAATAGCTCAGATTCGCCAAACGAATAGCGGTAATTACCCTGCCAATCAATCACCTGCACAGGCAACTCCAACCGGTCCAGTATGTATAAACCATCGGCGCCACTGGTCATAAAGGTTATTGCCCGGAAACGTCCCGGCCCCGTACCACGCCGACCGATAGCACTGACCGCTTTGCCAATGTCATTAAACACGACTATATGACTAAACGAACCATCTGCTACCAGCACGTCACCAGTTTCTTCGTTGACTATTACGTCCATGGGACGTGACAGATTGGCCAAATCCTGGAAGGTAGTACGCAACTCACCGAACTCACTAAAATGCAGCACCCGCCGACCAATAGAATCTACAATATAAAATGACCGGTCCTTGGCAACATAAATATTGCCAGGGTCACCTCTAAAGTGCGTAGCAATTTTGCTAAGAGGCTCTACCTCATTGGTAATCAGGTCATATTTATAAACGATCTTTGGCCCGGCATCGACAATGTACAACATGCCATCCACGCCACCGACAGCAACAGGATTTTGCAGTTTGATCTCATCGGCTTCACCAATCACCAGACGGCTGAGTTGTCCGGAAAAACCCTTGTAAGAGCGGCGGCCACCACGAATAATGGACTCAGCAGAAAGTAGCTTTGCACCCACTTTTTGCGAAAACCCGGTATCCCGTTCAGGTTTGGAACTCTCTGCCAGCCCATCACCCTCAAGCGCAAATTTTTCCATTTCCGCAACACTACAAGCCGCCAACGCCCCCGCCAGCACCAAAAGGAAAAATATGCGCGGTACAGAAAAACTAACGTAGCCCGACATTTTCACGGGCTACACTGTGACAGCGATTACATTGCAACGGTGGAAAAGCCACCTTACCGTGACAAACACCACAAAATTCACCCTCGATAATCGACGCCATAGTGACAAAGTTCCCCCCCCGTTGTGGCAGGAAAATGCCTGGATGACAGTTTTTACACGTCAGCCACTGAGTATGAGGCAAATGCGGAAAACGCACATAAGGCATGGATGCTGTATTTTTGAAAATGACATCAAAATCCACTGAATGCATTTTTTCTGTGCCCGTCAAACCCGTACGTGGCGCAATCAACCCATTGTCCAGAGTTTCCACCCAATTGATAACCCCACGCGCATCACGAGGGAAATCCTTCATGGCTTCTGCGGGAGCCTGCAATGTACTGGTTGCTGCATTTTCCGGATCATGAATACCATCTTCAGCTATCGGCACCACATCACCATGTAACTGATAATGCCCCCCCCCTTCTTCCGCATATGCGCTGACCGAAACAAATATAACACCAACAAGCAATACCACACTCGATGCCAAGCACTGAACCCGTTTTATTAATTCTGAATTACGCATTGCCCCACTACTTTTCAATAATGAATGAATTATAAAGCCCAAACCGCTTATTGCGACACACCCACCATACGCAACGCCCGTCGCACTGTTTTCGTCGCCTGTAAAAGCATAGCAATCGCCATGGGATAATCACCAGCGTCAGCCTTGGCAACGGCCTCGTCACGACGACTGCGCGCCTTGCTCAAAAAACTTTCCATTAACTTAACCGCCCCCGGCGCAGGCTTTTTAGCCTCAATAGCCACAGGTATCAACTCTTCGTAACCTGTAAAACGCTTCAGCTCGTATTCGTATTCATCTGAGGGAGTATCAAATTTCAGGTCATACACAATAGTTTTGGAATCCAAAATTTTGTGTAGCGCTCCAGTGAGCGTGGTCTGCACCTGCCGTAATAATTTATTCGCGCGCACATAATTTTTCTTTTCCGCCAAATTTTTTGCTTGCGCCAACTCGGCTGCCAGTTTTTTCTCATCCAGTTTTACATCATCGGCCACACCAGCAGCTCTCTCCATGCGCTTAATATTATCGCGATAGGATTTTTGATAATCCCGTATTTCCACCAGCATGGTTTTGTAGCTTTCCGCCTGCTGCGCAATTTCCTCATCTCCAGGAACCAGACGCGATGCTTCACTTAACATTTTCAGTGATTGATCAGCTAAAGCCAGCGCTTCCGGCAGTGCGCCGGCCAAAGACTGTTCCCGCCCCTCATTCAATTTTTTTCTTGCGTCAGCAACCAGCTGCTTGGCCTCATCATTTTGACTGGCTAATACACGCTTCGTACCTTGCGCACCGAGCATCATTTCCGCAAACATTAATTTTTGCTTGACTTTGGATTGGGTAACAGTCGCCACTTTTGTTGACACTGCCCCACCTGCCGCCTTGGAAGCAGCCACTTGCTGCTTGATATCAACCTTTTGTCCCTTATCGACAACATGTATCACCCCCCCCATATAGGGATGATTACGGCAAGCATAGAATAATTGATCTGGTGTCTCTTTGTCCGCTTTAAGCGTCATTTCGCCTTTGTAAGTATATGCCCCTTCCACACCAGCCGCAAAAGGCGCCCCCCCCCAGCCCACCGCTTTTTTTGACAAATACACATCATGTTTTGGGTTGGTAACAATTTCGAACGTATAAACTTTCCCGCGTTCAATCACCAACTCCTTACCTGAAACACCATCCACCAAAAAACCCATAGCATGCCCTTTGCCATACGCCGGATGAGTGGACTTTTTGGGACCAACGGTCACCACAAACCGGTTTGGTCCTGCGGAAACCGGTCTTACTTTTTTCTCTGCTTCAGATGCCGCCACCCCTGATGCAACTGTCGGTTCAGGTTTACCTGGCGCGGCCGAAACAACAACCGGTTTTTTGGGCACAGGAATATCGGCTGCTGATTTTACTTCCTCTGCGGCCAACATATCCTGCTTAGCAGGAATGGGCTCCACGCCAATCGACACTCTGCCCTCTTGCTTTTGTGGCATAACTTCAACCAGTGATTCCGGCTTATCCTCAACAACAACAGGTTTCTGAGTTACTGCTGATGCAGCTTCTACTGCCTTCGGCTCCACTGTATCAACGACGGCATTCCCCTCAGGTTTGACCGTTTGACCACCACAAGCCACCAGACTCAACACTGTTGCCATGTAGAAAAATAGCGCAATTCTAGCGCGGAGCTTTGACATTTTGACTCACCCTCAACAAAATTCGAAGAAACCACTGGCATATAATAAAGACAATACGGGATACCAAGATGCGGCACAGACATCTATCTGCACCGCATCCCGGCTTTACAACATCAAACCCATCAACGACTACTCACTGCAGCAAAAACTACCGCCACGGGTTTTTCAAACTGGCTTCACTTTTCGGCGGCTTCCAGTCAGCCGGTTTCGGCTTGGAGTGACACTTGGTACATGATTTTGTAGTAATCGGAAAAGACACCTTACCGTGACACACCCCACACTTCTGTCCCAACAAAATTGCCGACATGCTGATCACGTTAGCGTTACGCTGCGGAATGAAGATTTTCGGGTGGCAGTTAGAGCAATGCAACCACTGAGTATGTGGTTTATGCGGAAATACCACATCAGGCATCGATGCACGCACTTCACGAACGATATCCAGATCCATTACCAATGGCTCCACGGTGGGATCAAAGCGGTCATAACGTGGTTTCAACAGACCATCATCCAGTGATTTCACCCAGTCCACATAATTACCAAATTCAGTCGTAGGCAATCCGTCATAAGCAATCAATGGCGGTTGCAACACATGCGTACCATCATTGGCCGGGTCATGAATACCATCTTCCGCTGGTGGCGCATTACGTTGTTTGTCTTTTTTGAGCAGGCGATTAAAAATGTTCGCCCCGCTCACCTTACCCTTCGCTGATTTAACTTCCTTCATCGGTGCTTGAGCTGCCTGAGCATTAAAACCAACGACCAATAACGCCGTTATCGCCAGTACGCTCAAGAAGAAGTATTTTGTTTTCATTTTTACCCTCCTCCTTTGTCGTTATTTAGCTGGCTTGCCCAAAGACTTATATGTCGGCGCAACCAATCGCTGTACGGTACTACCGTGGATTTGCGTTGGTGTGCCAGGCACCCCTGAATGACACATACCGCAGTTTTCAACCGACCATGAAATCTCACCGTTATGACAGGCTCCGCAGAACTTGCCGTCGATAATTTTTGCCATAGTGATTTTGTTGCCACCGGCCTTAAATTTAAAACCAAGATCCGCATGACAAACCTTACAGCGGAAACGGATGCGGTGGTACCAATGCGGAAAAACCGCCGGACGCATACCCGCCGCATCAGCATAATTGTTGATAACTACATCAGCATATTCAGCCTGCGCCGCCTGCGGCAGCATCAAGACTGCTAACATACTCAACAAGCCGACCATCGCTGACTTGAACATAGAGCCTCCCTCCATAAATTCACCAAAAAAAACCAAAACACGCGCCGCCTGTGATTTTGTTATGCCACGTGCAGCGCACATACTACCCTACATTAAAAAGTACGGGTAGCCTGAAAATTCATTGATTTCGCCAAATTTCCTCCGGCACTCTCGGAAACCCGAAAGCTCAATGTGGTTGACAGCAATCCCAGCTGATAACGGAAAACCGACTCCCATCGCAATGTCGTTGATGGCACGGGACTGTCAATCTGCTTACTCCCCTGCACCAGTGAAGTAAAAGTAAGATTATATATTCCAAAGGGTCTATTATTGCTGTACGCCATCCCACCCGTCAGATTTTTTGTGGTACTCGTAACTTTCCCCGTTGCCTCCGGCACCGCTGCCCCCGACGAATTGATATCCGAAGTGTTTCGACTTGCCTGATAATTTACATTGCCCGTCATGCTACTCAGTCTATTGATCGTCAGGTCTGTCGCATAACTCAAATTGAAACTGTTAAAAACAGTTTCGTTAACACCAAAACTCCTGGAATCAGACAACCGGCCATTAATATAGCTCGCCCCCCTTCGTCCTCTTGTATTCCAGCCGACACTCATACCATGGTTGAGCGTTTTACTAACCTCGTCTGCTTGGGTGGACTTGCTGCCAGAACCTGACTGAGAAAAAGTCGCCGACAGGGAGGAGGCCCGTCCCGTCACCCAGGATTTGTTGAAATTATGCCCAAGACTTGCTGAAACACTTTGCTGCTCTGTCGATTCAGACTTCCCTCCGGCTGGCTCAGTTCTGGCCGCCGAATTTGTCCCGCTCGCCCCCCACTGCCAGAAGTACGAAATCCCCCGCCATTGTCGCCGCCTGCCCGTGTATGAAACATTTACTGTTTGTGATGTTGACAGCGTCTGGCTCCCCCCGCCACTAGAAGAAGTGCCTAACGACATACTTGCGTTCATGTTTAACGAGCGGGTTATCCGATAACCCAGCGCCAAATTTGTATTCAAACTACGCGATGTGGCTGCTTTATTTTCATTTTCTGACAATCGAACACCACCCGACACATTGACTGCCCGATGCTCCGGCCGCCAGAAAAAAGAGCTGAACGCCTGTGAGTTAGTCGTTGTTAACTCGGCCCCGATCGGGTTAAGTTCCACGTATGAAAACAGACTGGTAACACCCAACTCCACACTTGGTGTATAGACATGACTGGCTGAAACAACGTCCACTGTCGACTCACCCGAAATGCCACGACTACTGACTGCTGAATGCGATGCACTCACGGCAACTGCTTGTTGCGGTACGCGCAATTGATAATCCACTCCATAGACTTGGCTGTTCGAGCCAAAGGTCCCGCCATCAAACTGCGTTAAATTATACCAGCCATTAAATAGCTGGTTATGTTTCCGCGGGCGGTAACTCTGCCGCAAAGTCAGACGTGTTGTCCGGAAACTGGTTTCGCCGGATACCTGGGTAACATCATAAAACTGCTGCGAACGACTATCCGTTCGCGCATAGTCCAGCGAAAAAGGGAAACGGCTTCGGGGAAATACTCCCAGGCTAAAATTACCCGTACCCATGGTCCCCTCAGAACTACTGGATGTTGAATTTGTGCTTGTCAAACCGACATTCAACGCCAAAGAGGTTGTGGCAAACCAAGGGCGCCAAATATACCCTCCCGCACTCCAGCCAAACAACAGATTGGTCAATTCCGACTGATTGCCAGCACTGTCCACATAACCATACATATAGGAAACGCGCCCGGAATACGATAACGGCACAAGGCCATTGAAGGCGGCATACACCTCAAACGGCACAAAAACCCCTAAGGCGACAGCAAACCACACTTGTCGCCGCAAAATAGCACCCCAAGATATCATATACATCAGATTCGTGCTGAAACACGGACAAACGAACTTTACCTCCCCCGCATTACACGAAACAAGCCCCCACTCTAAGTTCAGATAACACCCAGCCCCAAATACACTTCAACATCTGGGCCCCCCTCAGGCTCCACACCCAAAATCAGTGTATGTCAGCCACCAAATGTGCGCAAATACATGTCTCGCAAGAGTTTAGCGCCAAGGCGCGTCGTTGATTTCGACTGTAGCCTTCGCGTGCAACTGCTCCAAAAGAGCTCGCCACACCTCCTCACCTTTCTCCCGTTGATACAGCTGCTGCGCCCGCTCCTTTACCGACTCAAAACTGTTCAATTCCGGCTTGGTGCGCTCATTCAGTCGAAATATCGCCACCCCTTCCAACAACACTACTGGGGCGGAAACTTCTCCCGGCTCCATAATATCCAGCACCTGTTGCGCATTTTCCCCCAACATACCTTTATGCATAAACCCCATGTCCCCACCATTTTCAGCTGATTTATCGCTGGAATGAATCCTTGCCAATTCCGCAAAATCAGCCCCCGCATCCAGGCGTTCGACAATCGTTCTTGCCTCATCACTTGCCTGCTTCCATACATCCGAGGATGAAGCGGGGTCAACCTGTAACAATATCAAAGAAACCCGGTCACGAGGTGGTGTCGTAAACAGGTCTGTATGTTCCAGATAATATTTATTCAGCTCATCTTCTGTTGGCGCCTTTATTTTTTTCACTGCCACTTTAAGCACTTTGACCAAGCTATCACCATTTAGTTTTTCACGCACCTGTGGCAACACTTTATCGCGCGCCTCCGCCCACTCCGGATCGGCCTGAAATTTTGCGTCAAATGCTTTCACACCCGCTTCAACTTCATCCACATCCGGCTTTAATTTGCGTCGTTTGGCCTCCTGGATCAGCAGAGCCCTCTCAACAAGTTCATCGGCAATCTCCTTGCGAAACTTTTTTGCCTCATCCTCTTCGATCTTGCCATGATAAAAGCGGTCTCTGATACCTCGACGCAACGCTGAAACATACTCGCCCATGGAAATTTTTTGTCCATTCACGATCGCGATATAATCAAGCGCCGGCGGCTTTTTCTCGTCTTTCTTTGTCACGCCTTCATCCGGCTGCGGCGCCGCTAAAATGCTCCCGGCCCACAAAATCAGCAGCAACACGCCTGCTCTCAAAAATGTCTGTTTTTCCACCCAACACCCCATGCAACGCTATTTAACAAAGAAATATCAAGAAACTCCTGCCAGCTGAATCATCAGCAAAAAACCCTGATTCAAAATATCGGCGGCCCTTGTTATTCATTACAAATTTCGCCTGAATTTATCAGAAGTTCCCAAATTTAACTTTTTCCTGGCCAATAAAAAAGGCTGGTAGCCTAAGCGTCGCCGCCAGACTACCAGCCCATCAAGTCTTCAAACCAAAAGCTGGTTCAGCTTATTTGGCATGGCAAGCCAAACAAACACGACTCCCCCGGTTTGACTGGAGGTTGCCCGCATCCGGAGAAATCCCCCCAGTTTGCAGGTCAGTATTCACGTCCGTCACACCTTCCATACGCAGGAAAGTAGTGGTTTGGAAATGTGGATCATGACAGGAACCGCACTCCACAAAAGGCTCCAGCTCACCGGTAAAGGTTGCACCATTTTCGGAAGTGTAAGTCTCCAGTGAAGTATCGCGGGTGTACAGCTTGAAGTCCCACTTATCAAGCACACCATTTTGCGCTTCACCACCGGCACCTGTCTCTGCCATCACTGTGTTCTCAACGTACCAACGGGCGGTACCAGCAATATTCACCGCAGGCAAAAAGTCCATATCACGAGTCGGGGCAATCGAATTAAACGCGCCACCATTCAGATTGGAAGGCGAGGAATAACCACCACCACCGTATTGCATGCTGACCGGATGATCGTTGGTCAGATCGGTACCAATCGCCCAAATATTAGCACCACCTACATCCACAGAATTCACAAACCGGCCTTGGGTATTCAAAGACCCATCAGTGTTCCATGTCCAGGTCAACCCATCAACACCACCACCGGTACTGTCATAACCACTGGAACCCGGGGCATTGATGATATTATCGATAGCCTGCGTGCCATCATGGCAGGTTAAGCATGCCAGCGACACCGAACCCACCGTGCCCACTGCGGCATCCAGAGTCGAAGTGCCCAATTGGTCGTAAGTGGAAAAGACTGCTGTGCTAAGCTGCTTGTTCCATAAAGGAACCGCCACCTTGTTACCATTTGCATCCGTCGTACTACCACCATGAGGTGTATGACAAAAGATACAGATTTCAGCAGTATTGGCAGCGTCGGCAGTGTTAGGACCCTGACCTGTGGAACCCATATTGTGACGCGTATTAACAATTGAACCCGCTATACTGGCAAATGCCCCAGTCGCCACCAGAGTCGCCCCTAGCACCACTGCCGTCGCTACCGACGTTTTTACAAAATGTTTCATCATGAAACCCCCATAATGGTCTCGTGCACGAGAATTAATAAATATATTTCCTACTGTTCGCCCAAGACGGGCTTACTACTGCTACGTAAACCCGGGGTCTGCTACAACACCCAAGGTAAACGAACTGCTCCCTCACTGAAGACACTTTTTAACATGCCTAACAACAAGATGTCAATTTCAACAATGCCCTGAACCAACAAACGGGCAAACCATAACTTTCACACTCAAGCCTTTATCACAACAGAAAAACGGCGAAGAATCAACAGGGTGCACAAAAAGCCACAACTTTGGCGCTCGCCTCTCGCCACGCTATGCGCAAAATTGCTTCGCAGAAGTGTGACCCGGTTCACACAAATTCAGATTGACTATTGCACATTGCTTAATCTCATTTACGTACAACGAATGTGATTATACTCACCTTTACACACTAAAAAAATATTTTATGTCCACATATCTTTACGTCCATGGCACACTACTCGTCATTCTTTCGCTTGGCAACAATCGCCTTCATCTCCTGCTCACTCAGTCGACGCAATACCTCAACTTTCTTGAAAACCTGATCCACAATATAGATGTGCTGTAATTCGTCCACCGCCACATCTGCAGGCATCGCCAGATCTCCCGGCTTGCCCACAAGCGACTTGCTACCGATTGCCAGCAACAATTCACCCTTGGGGTTAAACACTTGCACGTTACGAAAGGCTGCATCAGAAACATAAATGTTACCATCACCATCCACTGCCAGGCCTCGTGGCCGGGCAAAATCACCAAAATTCCGGCCTACTTTACCCCAGGCTCGCTGAAACTGACCGTCGGCTGAGAATGCCTGCAACCGGAAATTACCCGCATCCAACACATAAACCGTGCCGTCCGGCGCAACCTCCACTTGCGTAGGCAGATTAAACTCCCCCGCCCCCCTGCCGCGCGCGCCAAACTCGAACAGTTTCACCCCCTCTGAGGAATACACCACCACCCGGTGACGCCTGCTGTCAATACCTCCCGCATCCATGACATATGCCCGCTTTCCATCCGGTGACATCGCCACATCGACAGGGCGATCCAGCTCACCGAAACCACCAATATCCCTGAGATACATCCCAAAGGTATCGTAGACAATCACCTTTTTTGCGCTCGCATCAGCAATATAAATCTGGCCCTCCGTGCCAATTGCCACCCCCAGCGGCTTGCTTAACAAACCTTGTTTACCCACTCGCCCCAAAGGATACAGCTTCTGGCGTCGCAGATTGAAAATAAACCCTTGTCGCAACACAGTATCTGTCACCACCACCACGCCATTTTTGGCAGCCACACCAAACGGTTTGACAAAAACGCGGGCTTCACCTTTGGCTCCCGTCAAGGCCTTGAAAAACCGGTCTTCCGTGCTTTCCCTGCGGATACTTTCCCCCGACACCAGCGTAGTCACATACACAAAGCGTGGCGCAGCTGGCGGCTTGGGCCAGTAGATAGGCTGGTCTTTCGACAACTGCGGCGGCGAAGCACACCCACCTAACACAGTCATCAACAGCAAACATGACCAATACCCTGTTTTTCGTAAATTCATTCGCAAGACGAGTACATTGCCCATGTTATTTTGTCAGGTTCAGCGTTCCTGTGATGTTTCGCTGCAAGGCGCAGGCAATGGCCTGAGTCCTTGTCAAGCACTGCACCAACAGTTGGCACTTTAGGCGACACCGTAGCGAAACACCACGGGAGTGCCCGAAGGGTTGGCCTGTCAGCGCCCATGGCCGCGTTGCACCTCTTGCAAAAGCAGGCCATTCGCTGCGAGGCGTACCTTGCCATGAACACTGACAGATCCATTGAACCCAACGAAATAACATGAGCAATATACCAAGGTCATCCGCATTTAACAGAAGATGCGAATGGTGGGCGAAAACTTTTCCCAACGCAAGGTGCAAGGCGAAAAACAGAGGGGAAAACCGGTTTTTTTGCGCTCATAAAAAAACGGGGCCCAAAGGCCCCGCTCAATGACAACTAAAAACGTTGTTGTTATTTGACTTTATCTCAAGACTTGAAGTCTTTACGCAGACCAACGGTCACAACGCTTTCGACATCACTGGTATCGCGATAACCAGCAAACACGCGGGTCATTTTAGACATTTTGTGGATCACACCCAACGCCATATATGTGGTGTCGTCTATGGTGTTCACATCCCAGTTAAGTTGGCCATATTGGGCTGCAAAGGTATTTTTGCCCATCTTCATCTGGTAGCCCAGGAACAGCACGGTAGGCTTGTCTGTGCCATTATCGATCATCTCGTACTGACCCGAGACCTTGTGCGCACCCGACTTCCACTGGCCACCAATTTTAGTGGCAGAATATTCAGCATTGGGTGCAGCCGTAGTCACCAAACGGTCACCCGCATCAAGGTAAACAACAAATGCTTCCACACCACCCGCACTGTATTTCAGGTCCGCCACCACCAAACCATCATTCTCAGCAGCCCCATAGCCGATGGAGGCTGTCACAGGGCCTTTTGGCGAAGCATAAGCAACCAGATTGCTCACAAAGCTGTGGTGCCCCAAAGCACCTGTCCCCGTCGGGTCAAGGTTTTTACCCGACATGCCGCCATTGCTACGAGCCTGTAGTGACGTCGTGACAAACGGGTCATACTTTACACCACCGGTGTATTTATAAGGCGATTTCAGATTACCCAAAACCACCGTACCAAAACCACCGGTCAGACCAACCTGGGAAACACGACCAGACAAAGAAAGGCTGCTGGAGCAGCCCACTTTCGCTGCTGTGTCTGTTGCGTCGCCATCGCCATTAACATCAGTACCAGTAACTGTCTCATCAATCGTGGCAGTAGTAGAACATTTGCCCACATTGTTATCCGTGGTATCCACCTGCCACTCAAACTGGGCAATTGCTTTCAGGCCGCCACCCAGATCTTCAGAGGCCTTTACTCCCACCCGGCCACGGGCATTATCTTCAATCGCCACACCGTCCTTGCCACTACCAGCAGAGTCTTCAGAGTAGCTGGCGACTTCCACCTGGGCATTACCGTACACGGATACATCACCCGCCATGGCTGCCGCAGGGGCAACCAAAGCAGCACTTACAGCAACTGCTAATAATTTTTTATTCATGAGAGAGAGCGCTCCATAATAGTTATTTAAGATCTGATTTTATCCAAAACTGTCTTTAATTGACGCCGGTATTTATAACAGCTTTAGGTAAAATCGCAACACTTTTCTATCACAAGCGCCGACCTGGATGATGCTTTGTTGCTAAACAACAACAAAGGCAAACAATAAACTACCCCGCAGCACCAACAGTAGGCGCTTAAGGCGAGCTGACGGGGGGGCATTAACATTAATAACGTCACCCCGGCTAAAAACATGCCGGAATATCCAGAGCGCTTCGCGGGACAGGCTCTGGCGGCAGTCGCCGCGAGCAGCGGGGAATCAAGCCCAAAGAGAGCAAACACTCATCTTACCCGATGGCCAACAAATCCCCATTCCCTGAAAACCCAAAAAGGCCCGCTTAAACAAGCGAGCCTTTTGTAATGTGGCTGGGAGACTAGGATTCGAACCTAGATTAGAGGAGTCAGAGTCCTCTGTCCTGCCGTTAGACGATCTCCCAAAATTCAAACATTCCGCACTGCCAACTGACAGGATTGTAGCGTGCGCAAAACAATCTGCAAACCGCGAAACAACTATCCTCTACCGCCTGCATAAACAACAAAGCCCGCGAACGCGGGCCTTGCCAAAATACAAAATACTGGTTAACGCTTGGAGAACTGCGGACGTTTGCGCGCTTTGTGCAGACCCACTTTTTTGCGCTCGACTTCACGGGCGTCACGGGTAACCAGCCCTGCGTTACGCAATGAAGGGCGTAAAGTTTCGTCGTACTCCATCAATGCACGGGTGATACCGTGACGAATAGCACCGGCCTGCCCGTTATTACCACCACCTTTGACCGTGATGTTAAAATCAAAGCTTTCCAGCATATCAACCACGCCCAGCGGTTGGCGCACCACCATGCGAGAGGTCTCCCGACCAAAATATTCATCCAGCGCACGCGAGTTAACGGTGATGTTGCCAGAGCCGGCTTTCATAAATACCCGCGCAGTGGAACTCTTGCGGCGGCCTGTGCTGTAGTACTGTTTATCTGCCATGATGGTTTGTTGTCTCGTTGAAAGGCTGGAGGTAAGGATTAAACATCCAGCGGCTTGGGCTGCTGGGCGATGTGCTGATGCTCGGCACCGGCGTACACTTTTAATTTGCGGAACATTGCGCGACCCAATGGGTTTTTGGGCAGCATGCCTTTTACAGCTGTCTGGATAATATATTCAGGCTTTTCTTTCACCAGTTTTTCGAACGTGGTGGTTTTCAGCCCACCGACATAACCGGTGTAGCGATGATATTGTTTAGCTGCCGCCTTGTTGCCGGTAACGGCCACTTTCTCAGCATTAATCACCACGATATAGTCACCCGTATCAACATGCGGGGTATATTCGGGCTTGTGCTTGCCACGCAGACGACGGGCAATCTCGGTCGCCATACGACCCAGGGTTTTGTCAGTCGCATCAATCACGAACCAGTCACGCTTGACCTCAGCGGGTTTCGCACTAAACGTTTTCATCTCAGCCACTACTCCAAAAAAGATCTGTCTTGAAAAGGCGCGGAATAATAAGGTGTAGGTACCTGACTGTCAAGCTGCCGGGGTGGCTCGATAATACATCCACGCAGACCGACATTATTCCATTGGGCAATTTTCACCCGCCCAGGCGGCACAAATTTGTTGGCGAAGATCGATCAGGCGGCCATGGAAAAAATGCCCGGCACCCTCCAGGCAACGATACTCTGGCGCACTGGCTTGCTGCTCCACCCACGCCGAAACCAGTGCAGGGTCGACAATCTCATCAACACTGCCCTGTATTACCAGCCAGGGGACCGTCACACCACTCTCAACCGGAAAATCAAACATCGCTACTGGCGGTGCCACCAATAGCAGCCGGGCTGCTTTCAGCTGCGCCTGAGCACTCAACGCAACAAAGGCACCAAAAGAGAAGCCGGCCAACCATAGTGGGGCCGCTGGATGGCGGGCACGCAACCAGTCCACCGCAGCTTGCAGATCACAAATTTCACCAGCACCGTGATCAAACGCGCCTGATGATTGCCCTACACCCCGAAAATTGAAGCGCAACGTCTCCGCCCCTAATTCAACAAAGGCTTTAGCCACCATATGCGCCACCTTGTTGGTAAACGTGCCACCGTGCAGCGGATGCGGGTGACAAACCACAGCAACAGGGGTGTCAGCGGAACGCGGCGTTTTGGCGGTATCCAGCTGAGCCTCAAGCACCCAACCCGGTTCAGCGCCAGGAATCAGAAAACGGTTGCCACGATTTGAGAGGCTGACGGTCGGATCACTATAAAGCGGTAGCCGCGAATGGCTTGCATCAGAAACCTGTGTCATTTTATCTGCAACCGTTCAATTACCCGTCCGTGCAGCAGGTGCTCTTCAATAATGTCGTCGATATCTTCCTTGTCGACAAAGGTGTACCAAATATCATCGGGATACACTACGGCCACCGGCCCCAGTTCGCAGCGATTGAGACAACCCGCCGAATTCACGCGCACACAGCCCTCTCTGCCTGCGATACCCAGCTCCTTGGTACGTTGTTTGGCATAATCACGTAAAGCCTGCGCACCGTGCCGCTGGCAACTGGCGCTGCCATCAGTGCGTTGATTGGTGCAAAAAAAGATGTGACGCTGGTAATAGGACATAGCAGCAGGGTAAAGAAAAAAGAAGAAATATAAAAGGATGTGCATGTTTCACTTTTCGGGTTTTTCTTTTATCTTCCTTCTCTTTCTCTTGCCCCCTGCCTTTTATGAACCTTTTTGATGAACTTGATCGCTGCGTCATGTGCGGTATGTGTTCCCAGCACTGCCCCACTTACCAACTCACTGCTGATGAAAATGAATCACCACGCGGGCGTATTGCTCTGATAGCCGCTCTCAGCACAGGCCAGATTACCACCGACGCCACCGTGCAAACCCACCTCGAACATTGCACCGGCTGCCGCGCCTGCGAAGCCTATTGTCCGTCCGGGGTACACTTCGGCGCTATCATGGATGAAGCCAGGGCTTTGTTGCCAAGCCAGCCGGCACCATCGACGCTTTCGTCACAAACGACCCGCTGGCTACGTATTTATCAACGCTCCGGGCTGCAAAAAATCACCCGCGCCAGTGGCCTGCTGAAGCCATTAGGTCTGGAACAAAAAGAAAATCTGCTGCCACACATTCCTGATACACCAAACTGGCAAGGTTATTACCCGGCCGTGCCCGACAGTAAACACTGTGGAGACATTGCCCTGTTCACCGGCTGCATTGCCAATATTTTTGATCGCGAAGCACTGGATGCCAGCCGTCGTCTGCTCAATGCCTTGGGCTATGGCGTGCATGTACCAACCACGCAAGGCTGCTGTGGCGCCATGGCCCGGCACAGCGGCCGGGCGGACGAAGCCGCAGCACTCGCACAACAAAACCTTGATGCTTTCAGCAAGCTGGACATACAAGCCATCGTACACACCGCCAGCGGTTGCACTGCTCATCTCAGTGAATATTCACAACAGCTTCGGGACGGACAAAGCTTTGTAAGCAAGGTCAAAGATATCAGCCAATTTCTCAGCGGACTCAAATGGCCCGCCGACCTGCCCATCGCTCCGCTGCACAAAACCGTTGCCTTGCACACCCCGTGCAGCCTGCAAAATGTATTGCGTCAAGCCGATGCACCACGCCATTTGTTGCAACGCATTCCAGAACTGGAAATAGTACCCCTGGCGCAAAACACACGTTGCTGTGGTGGTGCTGGCCAGTACATGCTGGAACAAGCCGATTTTGCCCGGCAACTGCGTGAGCAAACACTGGATGCCCTCGATAACATTTCCCCGACTGAAAAAACCCGGCAAAAAATAGATACCCTGGTGACCAGCAACCTTGGTTGTGCACTGCACCTTGCTGCCGGATTGCGCGAACGCGAAGAGGCTATCACTGTTACTCACCCGGTAGTGTTATTGGTCAGACAGTTGAAACTCAATAAGTTATCCCACAGCAAACTGACGGGGTATTAACATTAATAACACCACCCCGGCAAAGCCTGTGCCGACCTTGATCCGGTAGCCGGGGCCCAGGGGTTTAAACCTGTGGATTCCGGCTAAAAACATGCCGGAATGACGGCCGCCGCTAACAAATGTTAACGACTCGGCACACACAACATCATAGCGATATGTGTCCGTGGCAATTGCGAACATTTCCCCCACACAATAGCCAACGAGACACATTCACACAAAACGCGCTAAACTTCCTGCATGAACAAGTCCAATCGCACAAACCGCCAATATTCCCCATTGGATCAACTGCTGATGGGTGTCGATGTGGGCATGCGCACCCTGTTCGGCCAACCGAAAACCACCGAACGAACAAACCCTGCCCATAACGAAACCGAGGCTGAACTCAGTGAAGCCGAGCAGCAACTGGCCGGTCGCCTGATGCGCATCAACCATGCCGGTGAGGTGGCCGCACAGGGCTTGTATCAGGGGCAGGCACTCACTGCCCGGTTGCCGCAGGTTCGCCAGCAGATGGAGCGCGCTGCACTGGAAGAAAACGATCATCTCGACTGGTGTGAAAAACGCGCCAAAGAACTGGGCACCCACGTCAGCGTACTTAACCCTGTCTGGTATGCAGGCTCCGCTGTCATCGGTGCACTGGCCGGTCTGGCGGGTGACAAATGGAGTTTAGGTTTCGTTGCGGAAACTGAAAAGCAAGTGGTAAAACACCTCGAAGAACATCTCGAACAATTGCCCGAACATGATGACAAAAGCCGCGCTATTCTCGAACAGATGAAAGAGGATGAAGGTCACCACGCGACGGTGGCGCTGGAAGCTGGGGGTACAGAGTTACCTCTCCCTGTGAAAAAACTTATGGGACTCACATCAAAAGTTATGACACGCACTGCCTTCTGGTTATAAGAAACGGGAAGCAATGCCATTCCTCAACGTACTCGACCGAACCTGTGTGCCAATCAGAGCGGGAAAAAACCAAAACGCCATGGGTATATGTACTGAAAAAATCCAGTGCCTACCTGGATAATATATAGTCTTTTCAAACTCGGTGTTGTAAACGCAGAGGTCACAGAGACGCGAAGAACACAGAGAAAAACTCTTCGTCCTTATGTGCTACAGACCCAATGTTTCCTGTTTCCACATTCTGCGACGCACACTGAACACTTAAACCTTTTTTCTCTGCGTCCTCTGCACCTTTGCGAACTCTGCGTTTATAACACATCACTTGTCAGTACCACGACAACATAAGCACCCAATGTGCTGGAACGATTATCCTGGGGATTTAAACCTCTGGATTCCGGCTAACACCATGCCGGAATGACGGTATTTTCAGGCAAAAGCGCTTACAGAATGATAGCCCTTAATTCACATTAAACTTGTTGCGGCGGATGAAAAATCATCTGCACCGTATTGCCATCAGGATCAAGACAATAAAAACTGCGCGCGCCATCACGATGGGTGCGTGGTTCAGTTTTCATTTTAATATCATGGCCCCGTAAAAAATCAAACCATTGATCGACATCTTCCGGCGTATTGAGAAAAAACCCGATGTGTCCCAGATGCTGCTCCTCAGCAAAATCATGCACCACACGGTGCAACGCAAGATTATCATTACCTGACGTTAAATAGACAGCATTGGCATCCGGCCGCCATTCCACAATCATGCCCAGTAATTCCACATAAAATTGTTCTGTGGCTTCGTAATTTTTCACGAACAGCGCAACATGGCGCATGCCAGTAGTGGGGTTCGGTTTAATCATACTTTCAATCCTCGCGCAATTCGTAATCATGGGTAATTTCCGCCACCTGACCCAGCATAATGGAAGCGGAACAATATTTTTCGGCGGATAATTTAATCGCCCGTTGCAAATGTTTTTCGCTCACTCCTGCACCAGTAACAATGAAATGAATATGAATTCTGGTGAATACCTTTGGCTCGGTTTCAGCCCGTTGCGCTTCCAGCTCCACCACACAATCCTTGACTGGCTGCCGCGCTTTTTTCAGAATCATCATCACATCAAATGCTGTGCAACCACCCAAGCCCTGTAACAACAATTCCATGGGACGAATGCCCAGATTGCGTCCGCCGTGTTCCGGCGGTCCATCGATCACCACACTGTGGCCACTGCCGGACTCACCAATAAACATTACCTCTTCCACCCATTTGATTCTGGCTTTCATCCATATTGCTCCCTAATGTTAATCCGCGATTATAAACCGGCACAGCACCTGCACATATACCCTCCTGATGGTTAAGTATTTACAACAGCCTGCCGATAGAGACTGTGCCACGCCCGGAAGTGTGGGCTAAACGAGTCATTATGCAGCCTTTCATGAGTAAAAAAACCATGAGCACAATACCCAATGTTGTCCAGATTCCACCCACCATCGAGCGCTTTCTGGAGCACTGCCACCGACGCCAGTATCCGGCCAAAAGCCTGATTATTTACGCTGGCGACAAGCCTGATGTGCTGTATTACATTGTCGAGGGCTCGGTGTCTGTGCTCATCGAGGATGAAACCGGGCGTGAAATTGTGCTGGCTTATCTGAATCCTGGCGATTTCTTCGGCGAAATGGGTCTGTTTGGTGGTGAATCCAACCGCAGCGCCTTTGTGCGTGCCAAAACCAAATGTGAATTGGCGGAAATCAGTTACAACCGTTTTCGTCAGCTCAGCGAAAAAGACCCGGACATCCTCTTTGAGCTGGCTTCGCAAATGGCCCTGCGCCTGCGCAAAACCAGCCAGAAAGTCGGTAATCTTGCCTTCATGGATGTTACCGGCCGCATCGCCCGCACCCTGATGGACCTCAGCAAAGAGCCTGATGCCATGACCCATCCCGATGGCATGCAAATCCGTATCACTCGACAAGAATTGGGACGTATTGTGGGCTGCTCTCGGGAGATGGTGGGACGTGTGTTAAAAAATCTGGAAGAACAAGGGCTGATCACTGCTCAGGGGAAAACCATCGTGGTGTTTGGGACACGGTAGTCAATCGCTGTTTAGGAAAAAAGTGTCGCCAACTGCCCCCCGGGATCATCCGCCCGCATAAACGCTTCCCCCACCAAAAACGCATGCACGGCATGTTTGCGCATCAGGGACACATCTTCCACAGAATGAATCGCACTTTCGGTAACCACAATACGGTCATCGGGAATCATTTCCAGCATATCCAGTGTCGTTTGCAGACTCACATTAAAAGTACGCAGATTACGGTTATTGATGCCGATTAACGGCAAATCAAGCGGCAGCGCCCGTGCCAGTTCATCTGCGTCATGCACTTCCACCAGCACATCCATGCCCAGCTTTGTAGCCAGCATCGCAAGCTCATGCAGCTGCCTGTCATCCAATGCGGCAACGATCAACAGAATACAATCGGCGTCAATGGCGCGGGCTTCGTAGACCTGATACGGATCAACAATAAAATCCTTGCGAATCACTGGCAACGCACAGGCCACACGGGCTTGCTGCAAATATTTTTCAGACCCCTGAAAAAAATCTGCATCGGTGAGCACTGACAAACAGGCTGCACCGCCCTTTTCATACGAAACGGCAATCTCAGCCGGTATAAAATGCTCGCGTATCACACCCTTGCTGGGCGAGGCTTTTTTGATTTCCGCAATCACGGCGGCGTCCCCCGCAACAATTTTGCTTTTCATCGCAGCCACAAAACCACGGCAGGCGTCTGCTGTTTTTGCGCGTTCGATCATTTCCACCAAACTGACCTGCTGATTACGCTCAGTGATTTCTTCATGCTTGCGGGCAATGATTTTTTTGAGGATATCGGGAGTGTTG
The DNA here is from genome assembly GCA_011321815.1 of Gammaproteobacteria bacterium. GTDB lineage: Bacteria > Pseudomonadota > Gammaproteobacteria > SZUA-152 > SZUA-152 > SZUA-152. The sequence continues at coordinate 46,819 of DROS01000046.1, read as the reverse complement.
CTCATGATCAACGTGTATTACCTGACTTAATTTGACGAACCGGAATTAGATACCTTCACCAGAGCATCCAGTTTGGCGAGCGCCTTGCCACTGGCCAGTACTTCATCAGCTTTTGCCACACCTGCTGCCAGGGAATCAGCCAGCCCCGCCACATACAGTGCGGCACCGGCGTTTAATTGCACAATATCGCGCGCTGGACCCGGCTGGTTTTCCAATACGCTTTTCACCACCGTTAAGGACTGCGCTGCATCCTCTACTTTCAGTGAGGCAAGATCAGCGCGAGTCAATGCAAAATCCTCCGGCTGGATGGTGTACGTAGTCACTTCACCGTTTTTCAATTCCGCCACAAAGGTTGGCGCACCGATGCTGATTTCATCCATTCCATCTTCCGAATGCACCACCAGTACATGGTGGCTGCCGAGGTTGGCCAGCACATGGGCCAGAGGCTCCACCAGCTCCTTGCTGAACACTCCCAGCAATTGATTGGGGGCACCGGCAGGGTTGGTGAGCGGCCCCAGCACGTTAAAAACAGTGCGCACACCCATTTCCTTGCGTGGGCCGATGGCATGTTTCATCGCACCGTGATGTTTGGGTGCAAACATAAAACCCACACCCACTTCGTGCACGCACTTCGCGACCTGCTCGGGGCCGAGATCCAGATTCACTCCGGCGGCTTCCAGCAGATCGGCACTGCCGGATTTGCTGGAAATAGAACGGTTGCCATGCTTTGCCACCTTGCCACCGGCACCGGCCACCACAAAACAGCTCGCGGTGGAAATATTAAACGTACCGCTGCCGTCTCCACCTGTGCCGACAATATCCACAATGTGCTCACCACTCACCGTCACTTTAGTGGCCAGTTCGCGCATCACTTGTGCAGCAGCGGTAATTTCATCAATGGTTTCGCCTTTCATGCGCAGGCCGACCAGAAAACCTCCGACCTGTGCCGGTGTGGCCTCGCCGGTCATGATGGTGTTCATCACCGATTGCATTTCGTCTCGTGTGAGATTGCGGCGTTCAGTAACGGCGTGAATGGCGGATGGCATATCCATCAGATTCCCCTTTTTTGCTGTAAAAAATTCTTCAACAGATCGTGGCCGTGCCGGGTGAGAATGGATTCGGGATGGAACTGCACGCCTTCCACATCCAGTGTTTTATGCCGCACACCCATGATCTCATCCCGTTCACCATTGTCGGTTTCCGTCCATGCCGTCACTTCCAGACAATCCGGCAGGCTGTCTTTTTCGATCACCAGTGAGTGGTAGCGCGTGGCTTCAAAAGGATTATCCAGACCGGCAAATACACCTTTGTTTTTATGATGCATCATTGAGGTTTTGCCGTGCATGATATTGCCCGCATGCACAACCTTGCCTCCAAATGCCTGGCCAATACTCTGGTGGCCCAAACACACACCCAGTAGCGGCACTTTACCGGCAAAGTGTTTGATCATTTCCAGTGAAACACCTGCTTCGTTGGGTGTACAGGGCCCGGGTGAAATAACGATGCGTTCGGGGTTCAGTTTAATCGCCTCGTCCAGGGTGATTTGGTCATTGCGATACACACACACATCGGTGCCCAGCTCACCAAAGTATTGCACCAGGTTGTAGGTGAAGGAATCGTAGTTGTCGATCATTAACAGCATTGAGCATGCCCCGGAGTATTTAACGCAAAGGACGCAAAGGCGCGAAGGACGCAAAGGTAAATCATAAGCTGTTCACTACTCTTTGAATTCCATGCTTCAACAGCAGTTCATTGAAATTGATCAACAAACCCAACTTTCGTTTTGTCAAGCGCAGATATGTTAATAATTGGGCCTTGTGAATATCACCCAGACTGGCCACCGTTTTCAATTCTACAATCAGTTTATTTTCTACCATTAAATCCACTCTATATGCATCCGCAACCGCCAAACCCTTATAGTCCACCACAACGGAAAATTCACTTTCGAAATGTAACCTCCCAAGTTCCAGTTCATGCATTAGACAGGCATGATACGCCGATTCCATCAAGCTTGGCCCAAGGTATTTATGCACCTCAATAACCGCGCCAATAACCCGGTTTGCCAAAACATTCTCATCCATAAAGCCTTTGCGTTAAATACTCTATCTATGCACATCCACCGAGCCATCCAACCCGGCTTCAGCCATGGTTACCGCACGAAACACGGCCCGTCCCTTGTTCATGGTTTCTTTCCATTCCAGTTTCGGCTGTGAATCACAAACCACACCGGCCCCTGCTTGAATATGCAGTGTGCCGGATTTGATCACCGCCGTACGAATCGCTATCGCCGTATCCATGTTGCCATTCCAACCGAGATACCCCACAGCACCGGCATACACGCCACGTTTCACAGGTTCCAGTTCGTCAATAATTTCCATGGCTCGAATTTTCGGCGCACCGCTCACGGTGCCTGCGGGGAAGGTTGCCCGCAACACGTCCATCGCACTCATGCCGGGTTTCAGTTTGCCTTCGACGTTGGAGACGATGTGCATGACATGGGAGTAACGTTCCACTAACATTTTTTCCGTCAGTTCAACGCTGCCGGTTTCGCTGATGCGGCCCACATCGTTACGGCCCAGATCAATGAGCATCAAATGCTCGGCCAGTTCTTTGGGGTCGGCCAGCAATTCTGTTTCCATGGCACGATCTTCGGCTTCGTCGTGACCACGGCGACGGGTGCCGGCGATGGGGCGCACGGTCACCACATCACCTTCCAGCCGCGTTAGAATTTCCGGTGAAGAACCTGCGATATGAAAATCATGCAGGTCGAGATAAAACATGTACGGTGATGGATTAAGACTGCGCAGAGCTCGATATAAATCCAGTGGCGGTGCAGAATAAGGGACTGACAGACGCTGCGACAAGACCACTTGCATGACATCGCCATCAACAATGTATTGCCGCGCGGCTTCCACTGCCTGTTTGAAGCCTGCTTCGGTGAAACCGGAGATAAAATCGGCTTCGTTGACGTCATTGCCTGTTCGCAGATCAGCACGCGGTGTCGCTTCACGTAATCGTGCTTCCAGCTCATCAAGACGTTGCTGACCAGAGACAAAGGCGTCGGGCTGCGCAGGATTCACATGTACGATGAGATGCAATTTACCACTGAGGTTATCGAACACCACCACTTCTTCGGACACCATTAACAGAATGTCCGGTGTGTTCAGCTCGTCCGGATTAGGGCAATCCGATAATTTCGGTTCGATGTAACGAATGGTGTCGTAACCGAAATAACCCACCAGCCCGCCGGTGAAACGCGGCAAACCTTTCACCCCGGCCACTTGATAGCGTGCCTGAAAGGCCTCGATCCAGGCCAGGGGGTCTTCGCTGTGCAATGACTCTACGACTTCGCCATCCGTTTCCACTTCGATGAGATTGCCCGATACCTTGAGCAGGGTACGGCAGGGCAAACCAATAATGGAATACCGCCCCCATTTTTCACCGCCCTGTACAGATTCGAACAGATAGGAATAAGGGCCATTGGCTAACTTGAGATAGGTGCTCAGCGGGGTATCGAGATCGGCCAGCACTTCACGCATCAGCGGGATGCGATTGATTTTTTGTGCTGCACTTTGTGCCGCAAGGACAGCAAATTGTTTTTCATTCATGTTCATCACCTACAAAGTCAAACGGACAGGACAGGGCATTCCATAGACAGCGGCCTCAGCCGCGCCATCGTTCCTTTCGCCAATTGACTTGTGTGGTGTAAAACATATGAACTCTTTTTTGCCAGCGTACCCTATAACAGATTTTTCAATTCAACCATGGAGTCAATCACCGCATCAGGACTGGATTCACGAATATCCACGCCATGATTGTAACCATAGCTCATGCAGACAATTTGAAAACCGGCAGCGCGCGCCGCTTTCACATCACTCACCGAATCACCCAGCATCAGGGATTTTTCCGGCGAGACACCCAGCACTTCAGCCGAATGCAGCAATGGCAACGGGTCCGGTTTCTTTTTGGTAAGAGTATCACCACAAACGATGTTCACAAAATCATCGTGAATACCCAGATCCTTGAGCAACGGAATGGTGAATTGCGCCGCCTTGTTGGTCACACAGCCCAGTACATAGTTGGATGCTTTCATGTAATCCAGACCTTCGCGCACACCGGGGTACAGACAACTGCGCTGACTGGTGTTGACGGCATACAGGTCGAGAAACAGCGGATAAGCCTTTTCAAACAATGCGTCTTCCGGCTCACCATCGAGCTGACCAATAAGCGCACGACGCACGAGCCGTTCCACACCATTGCCCACCCAGTTACGTACAGCGGCTTCGCCATGCACGGGCATATCCAGTGCTTTCATCATTTCATCAACGCAGTACGCAAGGTCAGGCACGCTGTCAACAAGGGTGCCATCAACATCAATGAGAATCATCTCTGGTTTTTTAACAACGGTTTTATTCAGTTTCATAAAAAATCCAACGCAAAGACGCAAAGGCGCGAAGACCGCAGAGGCACAAATCGGTAAAGCTTTACGGCCTCTGCATCTCCACGCCTTTGCGTTAGCTTGTTATTTCCCGGCTTTGGCTAACTCACCACGGAAGGCCGCAATGACAGAATCGTAAGCATTGGCATCAGCGTCAGACTTCGCACCAAATACGGCGGAACCGGCCACAAACATGTCAGCACCGGCTTCGGCGATTTCACGAATATTATCCACTTTCACACCACCGTCGATTTCCAGACGGATATCACGACCGGAGGCATCAATGATTTTGCGGGCTTCACGCAGCTTGTTCAGCGTTTCAGGGATAAAACTTTGACCACCAAAGCCGGGGTTGACCGACATCAGTAATACAATATCCACTTTGTCGATAACATGTTTCAACACAGCCAATGGCGTGGCGGGATTGAATACCAGGCCGGATTTACAGCCTTCGCCCTGAATCAGCTGTAACGTACGATCAATATGCTCAGAGGCTTCCGGGTGGAAGGTGATGTACGAGGCACCGGCAGCGGCAAAATCAGGGATAATACGGTCCACGGGCTTGACCATCAGATGCACATCAATGTCGGCAGTCACACCATGCTTGCGCAACGCATCACACACCAGCGGGCCGATGGTGAGATTGGGCACGTAGTGGTTGTCCATCACATCAAAGTGCACCACGTCGGCGCCGGATTTGAGCACATTATCGACTTCTTCGCCGAGACGGGCAAAATCCGCAGATAAAATGGACGGGGCTATTTTAAAATCTGGCATAGTTTTGGTCTCTTATACTTTCGTCTTTCAAAAATATATTCTGGCCCTGCGGCCACTGCCGCACGGGACAAATTGTCAGGATCGGGGACTGTACCCTATTGGCGATGATATTTCAGCCATATTGCTTACCTGGACTTGGTCTCGAAGGGCAGAGCCGATATGCTCAAAATAACGACTTTCAGGAGAAATGCGCACCATGCGAGCCGGTTTTCCATTATTGCTGACATTTCGAACAGGACTGATGACCCTGCTGGCGCTTGCCTTCATAAACGCAACGCAGGCCTCGGATATCGACAAAGAACGGCGCTGGGCAGCACAATTGCAAGACCAGCTGGTGGTGGGTGAGCCACTGCAACTCACTGCCGGGCAACAGAATTTTTTTGCCCTGTACACACCCGCCGCCGGCAAATTGCAGCGTGGCAGCGTTATTCTGCTGCATGGTCTGGGGGCACACCCTGACTGGCCTGATGTCATCTCCCCCCTGCGCCAAAATCTGCCCGAGACGGGCTGGAGCACCCTCTCGATCCAGCTGCCCATACGCCCCAATGAAGCCGATTTTACGGACTACCCTCCCTTGTTTCCCGAAGCCAACGTACGTATCTCCGCCGCCATTCGTTTTCTGCAAAAACAAGGCGTGCGCAATATTGCATTGGTGGGACACAGCCTGGGCGCAGCCATGGGGGCCTATTTTCTGGCACAAAAAGCGCCGGGCAGCGAAGCTGTTCGCGCCTTTGTGGGCATCGGCATGAGCCTGGCACCAGGTACGGTGGCGCACACACCGGATACACTGGCCAAAATCGCATTGCCGGTGCTGGATTTATATGGAACACAGGACCTGCGCGGCGTACTGGGCTCCATCAAGGCGCGGGCAGCCAGCCAGGCCGCTAACCCCGGTTACCGGCAGCTTGCCATCGCCGGCGCCGATCATTTTTTTCGGGGGCTGGATGCCACGCTGGTGAAGCGGGTGTCCAGCTGGTTGAGCCGCAACACATCCGGCGTGGAAGTGGAAAATACAGCAAAAACGGCCCCATAGGCCTCTTTGACCTATTTTGCCAACGACCGAAGGAATACATTTCAGAACTCCCCCGTTGGAGCAGTCAATCTTGCTCGACCGCTCACTTGCGGCATGATGCCTCGGGAATGGTGTTAAAGGGATTGGTCCGCTGCTTTAATTTTTCAGGCATTCCCAATAAGGCGGAATGCCTGTGTAGGGATGAAAAACGGCTGGCGGGTTAACCTAAATTACTCAGCTGGACCGTAGCGAGAGCGGCTATAATGCTGAAGATAAAAGATTTTTTTGGATTCTGCACCATCGGCGTTCGCAGTAGATTCAACTGATGAATAGCGTGAGGCCTTGCCCAGTTGCTCAGCACTTCTCGCAACTAACTGCAACAGCACGGTAGCACCCCCAGGATAAAACCTTCACTGCCCCGATACGCCCTATAAACTGCGCGTCAGGCCGATAATGCGGCCTGCAATCGCGTGATCATTCCACATGAAATTCGGCTTTTACAAAAACCAACAAGGCCAAATGAATAATGGTTTTGTATTCATTTGTATTGCCAAGACCTTTAGTTATCCAAGGCTTTACGCAGGGTGAAATTAACACTGCTTGACGACCAGTTGACTTCATTGAGGGTAGCCACACCAACACCGCCATCGGCATAAAAAATCCGGCCAATGCCAGAACCTGTTGCCCAGGATTGGATAACAATACTCGCACCCCATACCCAGTGTGTTGAGGAAGGCACCCCCTGCCAGCCCAGTTCCCACACTCCGCCCCAGGCATTGGCTTCGTGCTCAAAGCTCACGGGTTGGGCAAAATCACTACGCAGATTCCAGTTGGCCTGGGCAAAATAACTCACCCGGTGGGCTTCCAGCCGCATAAATACCGTGCCTCTTGCCGGTAAATCCAGAAAAATGTCCGCCCCCAGCCAGGGGCCGTACCATTCTGCATCATAGCTTGAGCTGAGCCCGCCAAAGGGGCCCAATGGGACAGGGCCACCCCCGACGCCCAGCAAATCCGCGTTAGCGGAATCCCATAGCACCTGATTACCATTGCTCATGCGTAAATCCTGTTGGTGGTAGGAATAACCCACCATGGGTATGATCCGCCATTGCTCGGCTTCACCGGCATAAAACGTCAGCCCCAGCCCGCCGGATAAATCCAGCACCTTGCTATCGTCCACACTATTAACCGAACGTGAAAACTCCAAAGTACGGTTGTTGCCAGCATAATCCGAATCCCGGTTGACGCCGTCCAGCACCCAACCGTAGTTCACCTGGCCACGAAAATAGATACCCGTGTAATTGCTGCCCGACAATTCACCCCGAAACTGTAAAATATCCAGGTCTTTCCACTCAAGTTCGGAAAGAATATTGGGGCCACCACTTCCACCATTGATATTCCAGTCCAGCGAATCCACACGGTATCCCAGGCTCACTGAGCCACCTGCCTGTTCAGCCAGCACCACTGCTGGAGAAAGCCCCAACAAGGCAAACAAAAAAACATAACGCGGGCACGGCACAGAAATCATTATTTAGTCCCTCGTGCTGCGCGTATCCGCTCATAGGCAGCCCGAATTTCGCGCGTTTTTTCTTCTGCCAGTTTCATCATTTCTTCCGGCAGACCTTTGGCCACCAACTTGTCAGGATGATGCTGGTTAGTGAGTTTACGGTAGGCACGCTTTATCTCTGCATCACTGGACTGGCTGGTGACATTGAGAATCGCGTAAGCATCATCCAGCGACACCTGTTCGACCCTGCCGCCTGTTGCCGCATGTTGCTCGGCGCGCACCATAGCCTCCAGGCGGTCAAAATCGGCGCTCGAAAAACCCAGCGCGTCACAAATAACCAGCAGCAGTTTTTTTTCAGCAGGGTTCAGCTCACCATCAGCATAGGCAGCATGCAGCTGAATCTCAATGAACATCTGTTGCAGATTGCGTGCACGTTGTGTTGCATTACGAAAACGGGTCAGTACAGGGTCCAGAGCAAAATCGTTTTCTTTGCCTTTGGAAAAAAGCGCGATGGCCTCGTGACGCGCCGGCTCGGACAATCCCATGCGCGCCATAATGTGGCGGGCCAGGGCTATCTCCTCTTCAGAAACCCGCCCATCAGCCTTGGCCAGATGCCCCATCACGGAAAAAGTGGCTTCAAAAAAAGCGCGTTGAGTTTCTTCATGGCTGAGGCCACTCAGGCCTGCTGAAAAGTCACCTCTGAAATTCGCCAGTCCGCGATCAAATTGATGTCCTAATACAACCCCGATGAGTCCCCCGAAAAGGCCACCCATCATGTAGCCCAGCACACCGCCAATTAGTTTGCCCCAGAAATTCAAACATCCTCTCCCAAACTGTGTGTCATTCTTTTAGTTCCTGGAACAACGGGTGGCATTCAACCACGATATCAGGCCACGTTATGGCCAGCAGGCACTACCATCAGGAGCGAAGTATACCGTGAATACGGCGGAGGGTTTAAGCACGTTGCCACGCAGGAATCGTGACAGAGGGAAAACAACCTGTTGAACGGAAAACGGGGTGCAAGGCACCCCGTTTGAAAATCCGTCTTTAGATGCTGGCGGCATCAATCATAAAGCCAACCATAACTACAATTGCAATCACATTTGCCACTAATGTTGTTTTCAGTTCCATGATAATTCTCCCCCTTGGAAAAAGTTTTGAAGTAAACGCATCCAATTTGCCCTTTGTCACGGCCGAAACCGGACGGAAATTAATGCGAGGTCAAACCTTAGCAAATTACCCAGATATTTATCAAGGCAATTTAGTCAAGTATTGGCCCTGTATTTTATACGCCTAATATTTGCAGGGAATAGCCCATCAGCCGGAAAAATATCCTTTGCTGTCATAAAGATAAGCGTGGGTTACAATGCATAACAGCAACTTTGTGGCGGCAAATCTCAATGGATGAAAAACCTGGCCGCTAAAAAATAATTCGTAAATGTGTTTCAGGAGCACCTGTAGTGACAGCACCCGACAAAAAACCAGCCTCCCATAATGCGCATAACGGCAAACATTTTGTGTCGTGGTTCCGCAATGCCGCACCGTACATCAATGCCTTTCGTAAACGTACCTTTGTGGTGGTATTTGGTGGCGAGGCGGTGCAGGACAAAAATTTCGCCGGATTGATTCATGACTTCACCCTGCTCAACAGCCTGGGCATCCGGCTGGTACTGGTACATGGCAGTCGTCCGCAGGTGGAGGCCCGTCTCAAGACACAAGCAGGCAAGGCCGCCTTTCATGCAGGACTGCGCATCACCGACGACACTGCACTGGCCTGCGTAAAAGAAGCCGTGGGCACCGTGCGTGTGGAAATCGAAGCGCTGCTTTCCATGGGGCTGGCCCAGTCTCCCATGGCTGGGGCGCGCATCCGCGTGGCATCAGGCAATGTGGTCACTGCACGGCCACTGGGTGTGCACGAGGGTGTGGACTATCTGCACACTGGTGAAGTGCGGCGCATTGATGCCGAGGCCATCAGTCACCAGCTTGATCAAAACGCTGTGGTATTGCTGTCGCCACTGGGATATTCGCCCACCGGTGAAGTGTTCAATCTCAGCGCTGAAGATGTAGCCACCTCGGTGGCCATCGCACTGCATGCGCACAAGGTGATCTATCTGGCCGAGGGTCCGGGGTTGCGCGATACGCGCAAACGCCTGACCCGCGAGCTTACTTTCAACGCAGCGCAGCAATTGCTCGATTCGCGGCGGCGCTTACCTGATGACATGCGGCGCATTCTGCGCAGCGCGGTAAACCTCTGTCTTAATGGCATTCCGCGCGTGCATATTCTTGACCGGCAAATTGATGGCGTCTTGTTGCAGGAATTATTCACCCGCGATGGTGTGGGCACATTAATCAGCGCCGACGCTTATGAGGGTATCCGTCAGGCGAATATTGACGACGTGGGTGGCATCCTGGAATTAATCAGTCCACTGGAACAGGCCGATGTGTTGGTACGCCGTTCACGCGAACACATCGAAATGGAGATTGACCGTTTTACCATCATCGAGCGTGATGGCATGGTTATCGCCTGTGTCGCACTCAACCCATTCAGCGAAAACAAAATGGCGGAACTGACCTGTCTTGCCGTACATCCGGATTACCGGGGTGCTGCACGCGGCAATACCCTGCTGCAACTCGTCGAACAAAATGCTGCGCAACGGGGTATCCGGCAACTGTTTGTATTGTCCACCAAAACCTCGCATTGGTTTCTGGAACGTGGTTTCAAAAAAGCAGACATCAAAACCCTGCCCATGAAACGGCGGGCACTGTACAACTACCGGCGTAATTCAAAAGTATTTATTAAAACATTAACCAGATGAAAGCGCGCCCTGCATTATTAGCGTTTTAACAAGTGAGGGAGCTCAGCAAAAAACGATGAAAAAAAAAGCGGCCGCAGCCGCCTTCAAATATTTTATGATTATTTTTATAAAGCACCCGTTGGCTGATTCAGAGATCCACTCAACAAGTGCATGGGAATTTAATGCAAGCTCTTAACAGAGTCAAGCAACAATTTTCATTTGCAACCGATACTGCACAATGACATTCATTGCATTTGACTTTCACAAAACGTTTATTCACACCCTGCGGACAACATTATGTTAAAGCGCTTTCGTGCACGACTTGCTGATGTCGATGCTTTACCACAACTGGCCATACTGGGTTTACTCAGCGGCCTGCTGGCGGGTGGTGTAATTATTTTATTTCGCCTTACTATTGAATACATCCAGACCGGTTTTCTGCCCGGCGGTAATACTGAAAATTATGAAGCTCTGTCGAACACGATGCGTTTTTTGCTGCCCACCGCAGGTGGTTTGCTCATTGGCCTGATTTTTCATGCGCTCAACGCTGCGGGTGGCGGCAGCATACAGGTAGGCATTGTGCATGTACTGGAACGGCTGGCTTACCACCAAAGCCACCTGCCGCTGCGCAATCTTGTTTTGCAATTTGTAGGCGCCACTATCAGCCTTGTCAGTGGACACTCTGTGGGTCGCGAAGGCCCTGGCGTGCATCTCGGTGCAGCCAGCAGCAGCCTGTTGGGCCAAAGCCTGAGCCTGCCCAACAACAGCATTCAGACCCTGGTGGCATGTGGCGCAGCTGCTTCTATTGCCGCCTCGTTTAACACACCGGTCGCAGGGGTGGTGTTTGCCATGGAAGTAATCGTCATGGAATACACCATTGCCGGTTTTGCCCCGGTGATTCTCGCCGCCGTCAGTGCCACAGCCCTGACCCGTTTTGTATTCGGCACCGAACCCGCCTTCTCCGTACCCGCACTGCAACTCGCATCGCTGTATGAGCTGCCTTACCTGCTGCTGATGGGATTGGTTATTGGCGCGTTGGCGGCAGGATTTATTGCTGCGCTGAAATGGATTACCGAAGCCAGCAGCAAAATCATCATCTGGCAACGCATGACTCTGGCAGGTGCGCTAACCGGCGTATGCGCATTAATCGTACCAGAAGTCATGGGCGTGGGTTACGATACCGTTAATCAAGCCATGTTAGGACAGATAGGGCTTGGTTTACTATTTATGGTTGTACTGTTTAAAATGCTGGCCACAACCGTAGGCCTGGGTCTGGGGCTGCCCGGCGGCTTGATCGGCCCCACACTGGTCATTGGCGCCGCTGCCGGCGGCATGCTCGGTCATTTTGCCGAGATGCTTTTTCCTGGCCAGGTCGCCTCACCGGGTTTTTACGCTATGCTGGGCATGGGCGCGATGATGGGGGCTACATTACAGGCTCCGCTCGCCGCATTGCTGGCCATGCTGGAACTGACCGCCAATCCGAATATCATTTTGCCCGGCATGCTGGCCGTGGTGGTGTCCGGCATTACCAGCAGCCACCTGTTTGGCCGCGAATCAGTGTTTCTGACCCTGTTAAAAGCACGCGGACTGGATATGCGTAACGACCCGGTGGCACAATCACTGCGCCGCGTCGGCGTCGTCAGTGTGCTTGACCTGTCGTTTACACATGCGCCACGCGAATTGACCAGAACTGCGGCAGAAAAGTTATTGGCCCGTCAGCCACTGTGGATTATCGTCGACAAAAAAACTGACGACGAAGAGGACGAAAAACCGGTTTTACTGCTCGCGGCAGACCTGGCATTGTTCATCAGCTCTCAACAAGAGGATTTTGATGACAATATTGATTTACTGGAAATACCCGCACAACGTGAAAACGTGATCGGCATCCAGCAACAGGCCACATTACAGGAAGCGCTGGACTTGATGAATGAAAAAAATGTTGACGTTTTGTGTGTCAACACCACGCCTGTAAACAGTAATATCAAAAAAATGGAAATCATTGGTGTCTTAACACGGGAAAGTGTTGAGGCCCATTATCGAGGCAATATTTAACAATACAGTTTCACCCGCCAAACGGAAAAAATATATGTTATGGATTAAAAGTTTTCACATTATCTTTATGGTGACCTGGTTTGCCGGGTTGTTTTATCTGCCACGGCTGTTTGTATATCACGCCGCAAGCAATGACCAGATCAGCAATGAACGTTTCAAGATTATGGAGCGAAAACTTTTTTTTGGCATCATGACGCCCGGCGGCATACTTACCATCATTTTCGGCCTCATCATGTTGCAGGGTTATGCGTGGGAAGCCTATTCCAGTCAGGCATGGCTGCACGCCAAGCTGGGATTAGTGGCCCTACTGGTGGTCTATCATATTTACTGTGCCAAGCTGGTGAAAGACTTCAAGCTCGACCGCAACCGGAAAAGCCACGTATTCTACCGCTGGTTTAACGAATTTCCGGTGATTCTGTTAATAGCCATTGTGATTCTGGTAATCGTCAGGCCGGGTTAGCAGCCAGCCGGCTGGCATCAGGCCACCACCACTCCGGCAAAAGAGCCGGCTCACTGCCAGACTCTACAGCACGCAACCAACATTCGGCATCCAGCAAGTGCTTGCCCCAGTGCGAGTAAAAACTGTATTGCCAGTTTTCAGATGCACGTTGTGGGCTGTCCCACAACAGATCAAGCCCGTACTGAAGATCAAAATACATATCGGCAAGATTATCGGCCATGCGCTCACAAAGCTGTGGCCACAGGTACGGCGCCACCGATATTGCTACGTAAGCAGCATAAAGCTCACGGTCTGCCTGCAAATCAGCATTCAGACATAAAAACATTTCGCAGCGCTTTTCATCATCATAAACAAGAGGCGCACGGCCCTCATTCGATGGTGCTGACAACGCCGTTACCGCCACATGCAAACGCGGCAATAACTTTGCGAGCCGCTGAACCCAACCAGCGTCTCTTTCACTATCAATCAGCGCGCAATACTCCCGCGCCACAGACACCATACGAGCGCACTGCAAAGGCATCTTTTTCATAAGGCTTCTCCACAACCGCGCAATTATCAAGTTAAGCCTATAACCCGTGAATGTTCGTGCTCGCGCGACACACCAACATATGGGCATAGTAGACTGGATATTGATTCGTAGAGCGAATGGCAACTTTGAGCATAACCCTTCAAGCGGTTAACTGCGGAATCCAGACCCATTCCAAAACAAGTGTAGTCGAAGCCTTATCCATCTGCTGAGCCTGCCCACATAAATTTGTGGCGACGCACTTATGACACCAACAGCAAACGTTTTAGGCGAAGTGTGTCTCGTGGGTAATAACCATCACCCCTTGCAAGAGGTGTTACACTTTGACACAAGCAGCCAATAGCCACCGAGGAGAGCGCAGTCATGAACGAAATCACCAGCACACCTGTGGTAATGAGCTTTGCCGGTACGGACCCCAGCGGTGGCGCCGGCCTTCAAGCTGATATCGAAACCCTGATCAGCATGGGCTGCCATGCCTCATCGGTGGTCACTGCCGTCACCGTGCAAGACACCCAACAATTGTTTCGCTACCAGGCCATGAGCCCCACCATGCTTATTGAACAGGCGCGCACCGTACTGGAAGATGTGCCAGTCTCTGCCTTCAAAATTGGCATGATTGGCAGCGCAGAAAATGCCGAGGCCATCCAGAGTGTTTTACTTGACTACCCCGATGTACCGGTGGTAATGGACCCGTTGATCAGCGCAGGTGGTGGCGGCGAACTGGCGAATGACGAACTCATCGACGCCATGGTCAACCTTTTGTTTCCACTTACCACAGTGCTTACCCCCAATAGCGAAGAGGCCCGCTCTTTCGCACCCGAGGCCGATACACTGGATGCCTGTGCACAGGAATTGCTGGAGCTGGGCAGTGAGTTTATTCTCATCACCGGCAGCCACGAAAACACACCACATGTGATAAATAATCTTTATAACGAAGGCCGCTTACTGGAAAGCTACACATGGGACCGCCTGCCCGGCACATTTCACGGTACCGGCTGCACCCTGGCTGCTGCCATTGCCGGATTGCTGGCGCAAGACCTGCCCATCACCTCCGCCGTGCATGAAGCACAGGAATTCACCTGGGAAACACTTAACAACAGTTACCGTATTGGCATGGGGCAAAACATCCCCAACCGGCTATTCTGGGCACGAGATAATAATGACGAAAAAGAACAGCCACAACAACTGCACTGACACCTGCAAAGTAACAATGTATAACCGCAAATTGACAGGCCTTTATGCCATCACCGATACAACACAAACGGATCAACAACAACTCATCAATGATGTTCAACAGGCACTTATGGGTGGAGCCCGTATCATTCAATACCGGGATAAAACCACGCAATACGAGCAGCGTCACAACACCGCCAGATTACTGCGTGCACTCACCCGACGGTATGATGCCCTGTTCATCATCAATGATGACATAACCCTCGCCGGCAACAGCTGTGCCGATGGCGTGCATCTCGGCCGGAATGACCCGTCAATATCCACAGCGCGCGCACAACTTGGCTCTGCGGCCATTATCGGCATGTCGTGCTACAACGATTTGTCACTGGCAAAACAAGCCGTCCATAACGGTGCTGATTACATTGCCTTTGGGCGTTTTTTTCCTTCACGCAGCAAACCCGATGCAATACAGGCAAGTATAGAGACACTGCAAATGGCCAAACATGAACTGGATATTCCCATCACTGCCATTGGCGGCATTACCACAGAAAATGCGAATACACTCATCAATGCCGGCGCCGACATGCTTGCGGTGATCAGTGATATTTTTTCACAAACTGATATCAAAGCCACCGCATGCCGCTATCAAAAACTCTTTGCTGAAAAAACATGAACAACAAGCGGAAAGATTAAACTGCCCCGTAGCACCAACCGTAGGCGCTTGAGGTAAAAAATGGCAGGGTATTACCCCGACGAAGACCGGAGTCCAGCCCCCTGGGCTCCGGCTGAAAGCATGTCAGAACACCCCAAATGCTACGCGGGCAAAATCTGGCAACATCAGCAGCACGCGGCTGGGAATTCAATCATCAAAATGATCACCCTCCACCGCAACCACCACCTCCGCCTCCACAACCACCTCCACCTCCACCTCCACCTCCACCGCAACCACCACCACCGCCTCCGCCTCCGCCATCACCATGTCCTCCACCACTTCCATACCAACCGCCACCACCGCCGCCACCCCTACCTCCACTGCCAAGAACAAAGAAAATGATAACAATAATTATAATAAATATTAAAGTTTCCATAATGCCCCCAAGAAATGTGAATTTAATAACGTTAAGCCTCCAGTTTTTCTCCTTAAATTTTACCGGCCGAAATGATACGACACATAAAGATTAAAATGTGTACCGCCAATATCACTATCAATATCAAACAATGTCACTGGCGCACTCGATACACGGCTGAAGAATCCGACGCTCATTATATCCTCCAACATAATTTCCCCTCCTGCACCAAACCAAAACCCTATGGTTGAAGCAGAATCGGAAACTGATTCACCAGGAATCGCTAATTCAAGGCTTCCAGAGATAACTGCCGCCCCACCTTCAAGAAAAAAACGCACACTGTCTTCTGTTAAATATTTTCTCGCACCAAAACCGATCTCGGTGGTTTTGCCCGTTGCTTTTATAGCACCGCCAAATCCTTCAAGCGTTGTCGATTCCTCTGAGCTTAAATAAGTTACTACCATAGCCGTATCCCAACCTGGATCGTTAAGCTCGAAACCAAAACCAGACTCTCTCTGTGACTCCACCTGTCGCCAGTCGAGCGTTTTATTCCCGGAAATAACACTTATGCTTCCCGCAGAATGCACCGCACCGCTTAACAGCAATAGCACGATTAATGTTGTAAAATTTACGGCTGAATGACTGTTTTTATACATTTTTTATATTTCTCCCTGATAAAAATTTGTGATAAAAAATATGATTTTTTATCAATCAGATAAATTGTTGCCATAACAATCCGATATCTCTGATCACAAAGTCCTCAGCAAACACAATAATGGTTTGATCATTTTCGTAAAGAGAAAATCACATAAGTGGTGGTCACGGCCATTAAGTGGTTGGTATACCCGTTAAACGGTATGTACCTTCGGCCTACTGAAAGGATAACAATGAAGCCATGAAGTAAATAAAGCGTGAAACCAGGCCTAAATATCAACCATCCTGGATATATACTGTAAACTTTCCCTGTGACACCAACTAAAGTAAAGTTACTTCAATGAAAACGCTTATTACACCTTTATTCATTACGCAAGCTACACGCACCCCCCCTATAGAGCATAAAGAATAATTATTTCAGCAGGGAAGGCACAAACAAATGAGCATGACAACAAGGATTGTGATATGGATGATTTGCGGCTTGTTAACTGGCATTTTAATCAACACACTTGCCAGCGATATAGCATTTTTCCAACAATATCTGGTTAATGGGGTTTTTCATGTCATAGGCAGTATTTTTATCAGCATACTGAAAATGCTGGTGGTTCCATTACTGACATTTTCCCTTATTTGCGGTATTGGTGGATTAAGAGATATTGATATTCTGGGACGTATCGGCATTAAACTGTTTCTGTTATTTATGCTGACTACGGCATTGGCAACGACGCTGGCCATAACTGTGTCAGTCATTATCAAACCGGGACAGGGATTTGATATAACGCAAATATCCCCCAGCACTCCCCTCTCACAAGTTGCGCCGTCATGGACGCAGATTTTTATTGATTTGATACCACAAAACCCTGTTGCAGCCCATGTGGAAGGAAATATGTTGCAGATCATATTTTTTATTATTTTATTTTC
This sequence comes from Gammaproteobacteria bacterium, assembly GCA_011321815.1. Lineage (GTDB taxonomy): Bacteria > Pseudomonadota > Gammaproteobacteria > SZUA-152 > SZUA-152 > SZUA-152. The sequence goes on along the minus strand of DROS01000046.1, from coordinate 29,440 downwards.
CATTTGTATATTAATAACCGGAGATCGTGGGAAACCTATTATTGAATTTTCCAAAAAAATGAATGAAGTAATGATGAAAGTCATCGCTGTGGTAATGCAAGTGGCGCCTATCGGTATATTTTCATTAATGGCCAAAACATTTTCAGAGCAAGGAATAGAATTAATTTTACCTATGCTCCACTATTTTATACTTGTGGCTGTTATATTGATTCTTCACGCCACGGGAACATTGATGTTTTTATTAAAACTGCTGAGTCATGTCAGCCCTGCGACCTTTATGAAAAGAATCCGCTCAGTACAAATTTATGCGTTCAGCACTTCAAGCTCAAATGTAACTATTCCCGTCACACTGCACACCGCAGAAAAGCGTTTGGGTATTGACAATACAACCGCCTCGTTTGTCGTTCCTTTTGGCGCAACCCTTAATATGGACGGCACGGCCATTACTCACAGCGTTGCCGTAGTATTTATTGCAAATATTTATGGAATCGACCTTGGCATCATTGATTATCTTACCGTCATAGCCATGACCATACTGGCATCCATTGGCACTGCCGGAGTGCCCGGACTTGGGCTGGCGATGTTGACAATGATATTCAATCAGGTCGGCTTGCCTGTTGAAAGTGTTGTTTTGGTTCTGGGGGTAGATCGTATATTGGACATGATACGCACAGCAGTAAACGTTACAGGCGATATCACCATCGCCACGATTATTGCTTGCAGCGAAAACAATCTTTCGATGGATATTTTTAATGATCCCGATGCAGGCCAGGAAGAAATACATCTCCCTTCTTCATGAAATGCACCACACCTGTACGAAAGTTCATTGATTTTGCGGAAAAGTTGAGCGCATTTTGATCAATCTGATTTTTACGATGATTTACAAACCTTTCGCAACCACAGTAATTATTTGTTTATATCCGTCAATATACCTGTGACACTTAAGGCTAAAGCTAAAATTTGGGTATCATCATATTTATTGCATGACAGCGGGCATATAAAGCGGGAATCCGGCAAGTGGTCGTTATAGTGATTAAACGGTTGTTATACTGCCTGAACGGTATGTACAACCAAAACGATAAATATTACCCTTGATCCACCCTGTATTTCGACCCCAATATTCTGTTTTTATATATGCCTTCCATGTAACACCGGTTTAAGGAGAGCCCATTCAGTGCAAGACATTTTGTTTCTGGAACACATCGCTCCCCTGTTACAGCACATGCTGGTGTTTCTGGGGCTGGCCTATCTGTTCACCAGGACACCGGTGTTCACTGCCCTGGTAAACAACTCGCTCTCACTGCCGGACAAAGCAATTATTTATCTGGTTTTTTCCGGTTTTTGTATTTTAGGAACAACCCTCAGCGAACCCTCCATTCAAACAGATGACGCCATCGCCAACACACGGGCAATCGGTGCTGTTCTGGGTGGCTTGCTGGGCGGCCCTGTCGTCGGTTTTTTGGTGGGGATTACTGGCGGTATTCACCGGGTTTTCAGCATGTCGTCCATCAATGACCCTATCAATTACATAGACATAGCCTGTGCGGTTGCCACAACCTTTGAAGGGCTGTTTGCTGGCTGCGTGCATCATTACCTGTCGCGTAAAGGTAAAACCGAAACACTGTTCTCTCCTCGTTTTGTCGGGCTCATCGCATTCGTTGTCGGACTGGGACATATCACCATCATTCTGTTATTCGGGGTGTATACAGGCAATGGAGTGGAAGCCTGGAATCTGGAAAAAGAAATCGGCTTGCCCATGCTGATTGCCAACTCTGCTGGCGCTGCCCTGATCATGTATATGATCAAAGAACAAAAACGGGCCTGCGATGAACTCAGTAGCAGTGCAGCCGCGTGGCGTATTGCCGACAAAACCGCCAGCATTATTTACGGCCGGTTTAATCAGGAATCCAGCAAAAAAATCGCCGACATCATTCAACACGAAACCCGGGTGGGTGCCGTTGCAATTACCGACAGGAACAGACTGCTGGCATTCGCCGGACTGGGTGAAGATCATCATCGCCCCGGATCACTTATTTCCTCCGATGACACATTTAAAGTCATCAGAGAAAACAAGGTGCTGTTTGCCGATGGAATTAACAGAACCTACCAGTGCCAACTGCGAAAATCCTGCGAACTGGGATCAGCACTGATTATTCCACTAAGAGACGACGCCAATAATGAAGTGGTTGGCACCATTAAACTGTATGAGCCCAAAAATAAGTTATTCCGCAATATCAACCGGAAACTGGGAGAAAATCTGGCGCATTTGTTATCCAACAGAATACTGGCAGGGCATTATGAGTTGCAGCGGGAGCTGCGTATTCAGGACCAATACAAAATACTGGTAACACAAATTAACCCGCACTTTCTTTACAATACGCTAACCACCATTGGCCACATTGTGGGAAAACAACCTGACAGGGCACGCAATTTATTACATTACCTGTCTGATTATTTCAGGAAAAACCTGGAAACATCAAATGACATAACAATGTTGGGCGATGAGCTTGAACATGTAAAATCGTATCTGGCAATAGAAAAAGCGCGGTTTGAAGACCGCTTGCAGGTTCAGATAGACATTCCTGATCACCTGCTGACACAAACTGTACCGGCTTTTACATTACAACCCATTGTTGAAAATGCAATCAAGCACGGCACCAGTGAATTACTGAATACCGGTATTATCAACATCACCTGTGTCGAACACAATGACAGTTTTACCCTGACCGTTGCAGACAATGCCGGTTTATATGAAAAAACCAATAGAAACGGCATCGGACTGAAAATAGACGAACGCATCAAGATACGTTACGGCGACCACTATGGTATTGATATACAATGTGAACCTGAACAATGGACGCGGGTCAATATTCACCTGCCAAAAAGCAAGGAGCAAGCATGATCCGCACAATGATTGTTGATGATGAACCCAATGCCCGCGAAGACCTGGAAAAGAAAATCGGCGCCGACCAGGCCTTCGATATCATCGGCGCATGCGCCAATGCATTTGAGGCAATACGAGACATCAACAGCAAACATCCTGATGTTATATTTCTTGATATCAACATGCCCAAAATATCCGGCATCGAAATGCTCAGCATGCTGGACAAAGACAATATGCCCCGGATTGTATTTGTTACCGCCCATGGTGAATATGCCATTGAGGCATTCAAAAAAAATGCCATCGATTTTTTACTTAAACCGGTAAAAACCGACCGTCTGAATATAACGCTCTCACGCCTGAAAGAAAACCACCAGCCACAGCCGGTTATTACCGAAGCATTTCCCACCGAACTGAAATTTGTCCCTTGTTATCAGGGAAACCGGTATTACCTGATCAACGTCAAAGAAATCATTCACGCCTATTCCAGCCCGACAACGGGTGTACACCTTGTCACGGGTGATAGTGACCAGGAATTTCAAACCAATTTGCCACTCAAGGTGTTTGATGACAACAGCCAGTTAAAACGTTGCCACCGGCAACATATGATAAACCCAGACTATATAAAATATATCGAAAAACTGGATAATGGCCTGGGACAAATCTCCACCTACGGCAATCACACCATACCGGTCAGCCGGAATTTTATGGATAATTTTCCCTCGATTGCCTGATACGCCTGCCCCTGGTTCCCATGCTCCATGGGAACCCACACCTGGTTATACATTCCCAACACCTCCCCTCCCACCCCCGGATAACAACCACTTGTACCAACATACCACCATTTGCCAGATAGTAGCTGTGGTTTTCTGTTTCTCCAGATAATCTTTATGTAACCCGGTTGAAATTTTAGCGGGAAGTTACACATTCAAGAGAGAAATTACATGGTAAACCATCTGACAAAAACCTTATCCGCACTGGGTCCTGGATTGCTTTATGCCGGTGCGGCGGTCGGCGTGTCACACCTGGTCATGTCCACCAAAGCGGGCGCAAGCTATCAGTATATTTTTCTTTTGCTGATCCCTTTGATCCATCTTATCAAGTATCCATTCTATAAGTTTGGCCCTCAATATACCGCCCTGACCGGGCGTAATATTTTGCATGGATACTACGACCTTGGAAAATGGGCATTGGCGGTTTATGTTGTCATGACAGTATTGTCCATGTGCCTGATTCAAGCTGCGGTGACCATTGTCACCAGTTCAATCGCCATACATTTTTTTGGTCTTCAGGTGCCCGTAGAATATATGCCCCACCTTCCTGCGATGATGGTCCTCCTTGCCGCAGCAATTATTTTGTATGTTGGGCAATACAGCATGCTGGACAAGGTAATGAAAGCGGTAATTATCATTTTAACACTGACCACCATCACCGCACTGACCACTGTATTATTAGTGTCCCCTGGTGGCATTCATCCCGATGCAACGCCCCTTTTCAGCCTTTATGAATATGCAGACATTATTTTTTTAGCGGCTTTTCTTGGCTGGATGCCCGCACCAATGGACGTCAGCATCTGGCATTCGGTCTGGTCCGAAGAAGCCAACCGAAGCAATGGAACCCGCGCCTCTCTGCGCAAGGCAATGCTGGATTTTCGGGTAGGTTTCTTTGGTACCGCCCTTTTAGCCATGGCCTTTTTATCACTCGGCGCACTGGTCATGTTTGGCAGCAATGAACCGCCTTCAGCAATCGGGTCGGTTTTTGCGGGTCAGCTCATTAATATGTATACGGATTCGTTGGGGAGCTGGGCGTATCCGTTGATTGGCATAGCAGCCCTGGCGACGATGTTCAGCACCACCCTGACCTGCCTGGATGCGTATCCTCGAACCTTGCAGGAAAGCTACTGCATCTGGAAAAACAAAGGTAACCATGAGCTGCCGGGAAATACTTCAACAGTAGTATACCGCACCATATTGCTCGCAGCAGTCATTGGCACCATCAGTGTATTTTTGATCATCAAAAACGTGTCAGGAGCCATGGGAATGATCGTTACCATTGCCACCATTGTTTCTTTCGTTTCAGCGCCCATTATTGCCTATATCAACTTCAAGGTAATGCACGGAAACACCATTCAGAAAACCGACAGGCCGAATAATTTAATGACCTTGTGGAGTCGTTTCGGCATCACAATTATGACATTGTTCAGTATTGCTTACCTGTGGCTGATCATTACCCGATAAAAATGAAAGTATCTCTGTGAAAACAGAAGCAATATTAGGGAGTGAAAATACCAATGAATAATAACCCGGACAATATCAAAAAAACCGCCCATTTTTATGGTGTTGATTATTTTGACGCAGAAACAAGCACGATAGTGGAATCAAGACCTGATGACTTATATCATTTTAAGACATTTATTGGCAGCAATCATATTACAGTAGAAAAAGGTGACTCACTATTTTATTTATCAGAAGACAAAACAACTGCACACATAAAATGTGGTCCTGACAGCACAACAAGTCAGCATATTGCCACAATTATTCGTGGATATACGCCAGAGGAAAAATCATCAACGATAACAAAAAAAACCAGTCTGCCTTATGTTAATGGTTGCTCAACAAAGCAAATATTTCCACCAGAAAGACCGGGAGACCCAACATTACAATTGCTGGATATTCCGCCCTATTCATCAGAGCAAGCACATCATATTCATTCAACGGCCCGAGTGGTTTACATACTTTCCGGTACAGGGAACTGTATTGTTGGAATGGGGGAAAACTGTATAACTGAAGAACTTCACCCTGGGAAATCACTCATCCTCCAAAAAATGTGTCCACATCATTTTGAAACCGATGGTGATCATTTACTTGTCTTGCCGTTGCATATCTTCAGCTCAGTTGGAAATCTTGAAAATAACCATCCTATGTACCATGGAACATATTTAACAGGATGAACTATTTTATCAAAAATATACCGTGTCGTTTGAGATTTAAATCTCAAACGACACGGTATATAAAAATCGGGGTGTATTCATGAATATGATAGATAACCACAAAAACCATTGTGTTTTTGACAATTGCCCAGAATTTTATCTTCTGGATAACAGACAAAACAGGAGCTTCAACCCTGTGTCAAAAGAAATGTTGGAAGATAAATTACATGTGCTGCTGCCCCAATGGTTAATTCAGGATAAAAATATTCTGGATCTTGGTTCATGCATGGGGGCCGCTGGTCAATGGGCGCTGCATCATGGTGCAGCATCTTATACAGGTGTCGAATTACAAAAAGAGTATGCAGCACAATCACAAAAACTGCTAACTCCCTGGAAAAATCGCGCCCATATTTACCAGCAAGACATCCGAAGTTTTATCAAAGAAAAAAATGAAGATTCATATGATGTCATATTAATGGCTGGCGTTATCTACTTATTTGTTGATCCAAAAAATATTATTGATGAAATATGTCGAGTCGCTAAAGAAACCATTGTCATCGAAACCACATATCCACAAATCATACGTAATGGAAAATTACCGCCCTCTGCCCTGATAACGGAATACACACACAGACAGGAAGTCAATCTTCCCGATGGAAAGGAATCTTTGCTCGGCATATGTGCCACATCATCCCTTCGGGCACTGGACCTTATGTTTAGCTTAAATGGTTTTGGGAAAAATGAACCCACACTCGAATTTCCAAAAACCAGGCATATGCTCAATTATTCAAATGAAAATATTTCTGACTCAAAAATCCCCTTGAGGCTTGCTGTTCGTTATGTGAAAGATGACTCAAAAAAATTGAGCAGTCTTGAAGACAATCTTCCTGACAAGAAAGGATTCAGACGCTCATGGGAAAACGACCCTCTTAGTAAAAAACGCACGGTTGAGAGAAATAAAATATCTCAACAGTTCGGCATGGAAACCGGATCATGGAAATTTGATGAAGAAGTTGCAAAAAATTTCTCAACGATAGCCAAGCGGGAAATCCCTGACTACCAGCGTGTTATTGATAAAACGGTAGAAGTAGTTAATAAGTGCGGCTTCAGAAATCCAAAAATTATTGATATTGGTAGTGCAACAGGGGAAACATTGAAGCGGCTCCACAATGAGGGATACCGCAACCTCTTTGGTGTTGATAATTCTCAGAAAATGCTTGATAGATCATTTAAAAAAGCAACATTGATATGCTCCGAAGAATTTCCAGTAGCGCATGGACCATTTGACGTCATTATCGCCAACTGGGTATTACACTTTATTCACCAGAGAGAACAATATTTACAGGAAATAAAACATTCACTAAACCAAGACGGGATTTTTATTTTAACAGAAAAACTGACATCATCTCCACTCTCTTATTCATTATATGATGATTTTAAACGTAACAGTGGAATGACTGATAATGAAATATTTAAAAAATACACCCAGTTAAAAAATGTATTAACACCACGATCTTTACTCTGGTATCTGGATACCTTTAAAAAAACAGGGTTTGGTTTTGTAGACATTATAAATGCCAACTCTATGTTTGTTACTTTCCTGATACAGAAAAATAAACGAATAAAAGCACAAAGGGTGTAAACAAATGTGGCTGGAAATAGAACTAGATATTTTTAAAATACAAATGCGTGGGTTTGTTGAAAAAAAGTATTCCAACAATATTTTATATGTATCTCCCGGGTTTGAAGATTTAAAGTCATCCCGTGATTTAATTAATCGGGAACGTGGGATTGCAATTGAAGTCAACATAAAAAATCGACAAATTACCTTTGGCCGTGACTATCTTGGACAATATCCTCTATTATTCATACACACTGACAGTAAATTATTTTTAACAAATGATATTTTACATATTGACTGGTGGATTGAAAAAAATGACATCAACTTGAGTCTATCTGAAGAAGCTTTGGCATTATATTTTTCATTGGGTTATATACCGCAGGGTATGACTGCATTTAACGAGATTAAATCATGCAAAAATATTACGCTTTATCATTACAAAAACAATAAAATCACTGAAGAAAGCGTGTTCACTCCCATAGAAGAAACAGACAATGCCCATATAAATGATGTTGAAAAATGTATTTTTGAAGAAGCATCAAAGCTGCAAAAGAATCATCAGCATTTTGACATATGGTGCTCGGGAGGTATTGACTCTTCCGCCATGGCTCATTGCTTTAACCGTAATGGCGGAACTGCTGAAATATTAACGATGGGTTATGATGATGACGCATTAAGTAAATATGGCGATGGAGAGATTCAATATGCCCGAGAAATAGCTGAACATTGCCAGGTACCATTGCGCTATGCACAACTTTCACCGGATAATTTTATACGTCAACACAAACAATTTACCCGGGGACATAGTGGTCCGGTTATTGATACCTGTGTTATTGCCAAATATGCTCTGGCGCAGGCAACATCCAACACGGCAATTACCGGTGAGGGAGGAGACCCTGTTTTTGGCGGCGTAAAAAATACCAGTGTATTATTCGCGCATGCCCAGCATCCTCAAATATCTCTTGGATGGATTTATGCTTATACACACTGCCGTTTTTTCAACCGGCTAAATGATATTTTTATCCATGGCAATGAATTGATAGATTATGTCATTGAATATCTAAATAAAAAAATCGAATTTTATCCCGGGGAGCTTCTTAGAAAATTATTTTATCTCAACACTATTGAAAAACAGGGAGGCATGATTTTTCCGCAATCTTATTATCCTGGAAAACGATATGGCGTATCGGTACACCATCCATTGACGAACCTGAGCGTTTATCAATCTGCATTTCATCTTAAAGATGAAAAAAGATATACTTATCCCAACGGAAAACTGGTGTTAAATGAATTATTTAAGCGCAAAATACCTGAAAGCATCATAAAGCGTAAAAAATCTGGAACTATTATTCCACTTAAACATTTTATTGAAAATATGCCAGCTGAGATGATCAATATTACAGAATTAAAATCAACCGGTTATTTTAACGAAGAAATACTTGAACATACTGATTTTCTAAGCGCTACTGATTCACCACTACTTTTTTATGGGTTAATTACTTTGAATAACTGGCTGCTAAATCGAGAAGGAAAAAATCATGATTGAAGTATACCCATGCCGAATCATTATTACCGATAACAAACAGCTAGCCGATGCCTATAACAACGATCCTGAAAATTCACTGTCAGCATCTCGTTGCATTACTGTCGAAGAAGCCTTTAGTCTATTCGAAGCAGATAAAGAAATAGAGACTGTTATACTCATCAACGGGGAAGGTGAAGGATTTATTCATTATCTAGGTGAAAAATTCACATGGAATAAACAAAACATGCCTGACATTGTTCGCCTTGAAGTAACTGATGACCACAAGTCAGCAATAAAAACCATTCAGGAGTCCCTGGCTAAATCATCTCTTTTATTTTTATGGGCTGGTGTGTCAGCCGGATAATCAACCAAAAAACCACCCGAATAAACTACCCCACAGCACCAACAGTAGGCACTTAAGGCGAGCTGACGGGGTATTAACATTTATAACGTCTCCCCGGCTAAAAACATGCCGGAATACCCAAAGCGTTTCGCGGGCGGGGCAGTCGCTGCGAGCAGCGGGGAATTAAACCCAAAGAGATTAAAACATTATCTATAACCTCCCGCTAAAAAAACATTTAAATCAACTTCACTAAAGATAAATCTTATGATTAACTTATCAAAGAAAAATTTCACCTGGATACAGGATGAACTTGAAAATGGTGAAATTGTAACATGGGCTGGACAATCTTTTTCAAAAAAGTCTTTTAGCTTAAGATTTAATTTATTGTTCATTATTGTTGTGGTTGTTCTTTTTATATCGCTGGTTCCTTTGAATTTTGGAATTTATACCGTATTTTTCACCTTATTATTTTTTATATCCACAAAAGGGAACCGCAAATCCAAAAATTCCATCTATTTAATAACAAATACAAGAGTACTTATTTTGGATGACATGAGCATTAAATCGTTCACTTCTTATTATCCTTATCATTTACAAAACCTTGAAAAACAGATAAATGATGATGGCTCAGGGAATATAATGTTTACAACAAACTCCTTTATAAATAATCTACAAAATGATTCCGTAGAAAAAGTTGGCCTTATAGGGGTTAACGACGTCAACAAAGTGGGGGATTTATTAGATAAATTAGCCTATGGCCGGGACTTCTGAGAAAATTATAATGCTGAAAACAACCATAAAAAACAACCAACCCAGCCTGTTCGCAATCATTCTCCCCGGTATTCTCATTGCCGCTACGGGCGTCGGAGCCGGTGATTTGGCTACCGCCAGTTTTGCTGGAAGCCAATTGGGGCTGGCTATCTTGTGGGCTGTCGTTATCGGTTCAGTTTTCAAACTGGTACTCACCGAAGGTTTGGCACGCTGGCAGCTTGCCACCGGACAATCTTTGTTAGAAGGGCTGGCACAAAATCTGGGGCCGGTTTTCGCCTGGCTGTTCCTGCCCTATTTATTGCTATGGTCATTCTTTGTCGGTTCGGCGCTGATGAGCGCATGCGGCGTGACACTACATGCCTTGTTTCCCCTGTTTGAAGATGGCGCTCAGGCCAAAATCATATTCGGCATCGCCAGCAGTTTATTGGGATTGGGGCTGGTTTTGCTGGGTGGTTTTCAATTATTTGAGAAAATCATGGCTTTCAGTATCGCCGTCATGTTCGCGGTTGTACTGGTCACCGCCGCCCTGTTGTGGCCAGGAATTGACGGGGTGCTGCAAGGACTTGTTATGCCCGGCATTCCTGACGCAGACGGCAAAGGTGTTGCGTGGACGGTTGCACTGATTGGTGGCGTGGGCGGCACATTGACAATCCTTTGTTACGGTTACTGGATACGGGAAAAAAACCGTGACTCTGTTGAACATATCCGCACCTGCCGCATTGATCTGGCAACAGGTTATTTACTGACGGCGGTGTTTGGCATTGCCATGGTGATCATTGGCAGCCAACTGGATTTAAGCGGCAAAGGTGCCGGATTAATGGTCACGCTGGCCAATACCCTGGCGCAATCACTGGGAGAAACCGGGCGCTGGTTATTCCTGATCGGCGCCTTTGGCGCAGTGTTCAGCAGCCTGTTTGGTGTATGGCAGGCAGTGCCCTATTTATTTGCTGACATTTACCGTTTATTTATTAAACGACAGGCTGATGCTGTCACGGTTGATACGCGGGCATGGCCCTATCGTGGTTATTTATTTGCCCTGTCCATTGTCCCCATGCTCGGGCTGATGATGGACTTTAAACAAGTCCAGCAGTTTTACGGTATTGTTGGCGCTGCATTTTTACCGTTACTCGCTGTTGCATTATTAATCATGAACAGCAGCCGTGCACGATTGGGGCAATACAGTAACAGCTGGCTCAGCCATGTTTCACTCAGTGTCACGGTGATCTTTTTTCTCGGAATGGCGTGGATGAAATGGAGCGCTTAATATTCCGCTGGATTTACTCAACAACGACCTGAACCGTTTGCAGGCCCTTGCGGCTCCCATTCATCCCGGGGGTGATAACCGTTAATCTTCTCGTAATAAAAAACTCGACCACAAACGACCGGGTTTTACCAGAACAAATTCAGCGGCTTTGATTATATTTCTTTCTTATCGTTCTCCGCCATCTGGTTTTGGACATACTTTCATATCATCTCCTCATTTTCGTTGCCCATCGTTTTAACAAAATAACTTTGTACCCGCAATTTTCCTCCCCAAAAACAACACCGCTTGATCGGTGGAAATCACCGAAAAAACTCTCTGACCAAGATTCTCTTTATCAGCGGTATAACATCACTTGATGATTTCTTGGGTTCGCCACGTACGACCATATGAATATGACCTTCAGGTATCATCAACGTAACAATGTCGATATTTCGGCACCCACAAAAATGACACATTAACCGGTAAACTTAATGCGTATTCCGCTGTAACTCCATAAGTAGCCATGCAGTGAAATAAAGAATATTATTCTGGTTGTATCAAGCATAGTCGATATAAATTATAACACCTGATTTTGAACAAAAAGCTTGCGGATTTGTAAAAAATAAACTAAAAAATCAAGGCATAAGCATAAAATTTTAATAATCAAAACAGGGCATAGCATGGATCGCACAATTTTCCTGGTTATTTCAGGCTTGTTTTTAATAACAGCATGTGGCGAAAACGGGAGAGATGGTGTCAATCCTCTTTTAGCTGTTCAATATGATGTCTCTCTTAAAGGGCCTGATGGCGATACTGCATTAGTTGGTGAATCAATTGGGTTGATCCTTGAAACGCCAGAATCCGATATCAGCCAAATATCATGGCAACAAACCAGTGGTCCTTCTGTCACTTTTACTGGCGCCAACAGAAAGGTGATTGGATTTGATGTGCCTGCAATCGGTACTTACGGTTTCAGTGTTAACTTCAAAGATTCTACGGGTGGTGTACGCTCTGTAAATTATTCCTTTACCGCTATGAATGATTCCACTGTCTATCTTAATGCGCGTCTCGATCATGAAGCGAATTCTGAGGCTAAAATAACGCTTTACGCCTATGACAACTTTCCGGGAAAACTAACCAGTGTCAGCTGGGCCCAAATAACAGGTCCAACAGCCACAATTCCTGACAACAATAAAAGAATCATACATTTTATCGCGCCATTCGTGACTGAAGATACACTTCTACAATTCCGGGTTGAAGCCAGTGATGACCTGGGTAATTCTGCCAATGATATTGTAAATATACTGTTGGAACCCGAGCCGGTTGCCCCCGAAAGTTTTTTTGAATCCGGTCGTTTCGCCAACATTTCGTTAGCTGACACCTACCCTTACAATACTGATAGTGCTTATGCAGACAGCCTGCAAGAATGTATTTATTCCAATACTACGACCACTGACTGCAACCTGGATAAATTGCCTTTTATCGGAACTCAAAATGCGACACCTTCGGTGAATGACATTATGGATCGCGTCCTGGTTTCTCATGACTGGATGGGGGGTCGTTTCAAATATTTTCTTGAACAGATTGATGTCAACAACGATATAAAAAACCTGTTCGGTGCAACAAGAAGTATCGTCATATCGTACGATATAAAACCATCATTTTTTTGGGTCAGAACTGGCGCCATTTATATAAATGCCAAATATTTTTGGGTTACACCCCAGGAAAGAGACACGCTGAACACAACTCCGGACTTTAGAATAAATTTTGGTACTGACCTTAAGTTTCAAGACCCCTGGCGAATAGTAAAAGATAATAATTATGCCTACACTACGCCATCAATCGTTTCGAGAGCAACGAGAACAACACAGGAATCCCGGTTTTATACCCTGAGAGTCCTTTATCATGAGCTTGCGCATGCGAATGATTTTTTCCCGCCGAGAGTCTGGAACTCAACCACTCCTTCAGACTTTCCCTGGAGCTATTCATTTTCCAACCAGCCGGATTCTGAAAAATTGGCGGCAGTATACGCTTTGAACTCACAAGAAATGCATCAGTTGGGTGGCGTCATGTTTCGGGGAGATACGGCAACCGGGGCACAAAAAAATTATACGCCACCTCAGGTGAGTGATTTTTTCTTTCCTTTTTCTGCCACTAGCTCTTACAACTACAGCAACATTGCTGAAGATTACGCAATGTTGGCAGAAGAGTATTTAATGGGATACCGCCATGGTATCCAGTACGACCAGGGCATCACCGGCCTTGCCCCAGATTATATTATCAGTACTGCTGAAAGAGGACGGGTAGGCCACGACAGAATTAAACCACGGGCTGAATTTGTTATTTCGCGTATTCTTCCATCAATTGATGTGCAAGCAGCATCTGCAACACTGGCAACGCCGATGTTATTGGACGCCGGGATTAGTTGGTGGGATTCCCTGGTGCCTTCCAGCCAGAAAAGATCGGGAGTAGTCAACAAAGTTAACAGGTCTGAACACCCAATATTGTTTGGTAAAGATTTACATCAGGCGGAAGAGCTGAAGATTAAAAAGATACCGCAACTATAAGAGAAGTTCCAAAACATAAGATAATCAACAACCATCTGAACTGTTCGCAGGCCACCATAACTCCCGTCCAGCCCAAGGTAGTAACCGCTAATTCCCTTACTTGAAACAAACACATGATTCTCGTACCACAATGGTACATAGGACAAGGTTTCCAGAAAAATAGGCAACAGACTACAATTGTTACAATTTAATTGTGGTCTGTCCCTTATTCACCCTAACGCAAAAGCCGCTCTCCATCAGATTAACTATGGCCATCCGGCCTTCAATCACATGCCATGAATTTGTTACAAATGGATGACTCGCAGGGACACCCAAAACCCATTCAGCAGAATATAACAACCACCTAACGGCTATTTCAACCTCTCGTTTTATTTGTATTTCCGGCCACATTTAAAATCACTAAAGTTACAAATCAATGCTGCCCCATTAACAACATATCGCTGTGGTGAAATGGCCTATATGAGAGGAAAAATAGAACAATAATGTTGTTTGATACATGAAATTGAGCAACCTCTTCCACCATTTCAGGCTTGTCATGGAATTCACTGGGTTCAACGATTTCCTGAATCCCAAAACAAGTCCAGCATGATGATATAAAGCTAAGAAGGCCGCCGTGATGAAAAATCATCATCACTAATCGATGTTATATGGAGATTTATCATGCATAAAAAAATACACTGGCCTCTCATTTTCGGCACACTGTTTTCCAGTCTATTGATGTCAAGCCAATCTTTTGCTACTGAGGGTACAGCAGGTTTTAATGGAATAATTGATACATGGTTTGGGGTATTGGTCGGTTACATTGCTGCCATTTCATTTTTTGATATTCTATTTTTTACCGACGAGTACAAACTTCCTTTTGCTGTTGCATGGCTCGTTGTTGGTGCAGTTTTTTTCACATTCCGTATGGGATTTATTAATATAAGAGCCTTCATACATGCCGTTCAGTGTGTACGCGGCCGTTATGACGACCCAAATGATTTAGGTGAAACCAGTCATTTTCAGGCACTGACAACCGCACTTTCTGCCACTGTAGGGTTAGGCAATATCGCTGGCGTTGCTATCGCCATCAGTATCGGTGGTCCGGGTGCAACATTTTGGATGATTGTGGCCGGTTTTTTTGGAATGACGGCTAAATTCACGGAATGCACTTTAGCGCAAATGTATCGAAAAGTTCGTCCTGATGGTCATATCATGGGCGGAGCCATGGAATATTTAAGTCAGGGACTGGCTGAAATGGGCTGGGCCAGGCTAGGTAAAGTATTGGCTGTGTTGTTTTGTATTCTCTGTATTTTAGGCTCTTTCGGCGGAGGAAACGCATTTCAGGTCAACCAGTCCCTCGGAATCATACAGCAAAACATTCCATTGCTGGAAAGCAGCCCCTGGATTTTTGGGCTTGTCATGATGACGTTGGTCGGCACAGTTATTATTGGTGGAATTAAACGTATTGCCCATGTTACCGAAGCCGTTGTACCTACAATGTGTGGTATTTATGTGGCCGCTTGCCTTTGGGTTATCCTGACCAATATGCCTGAAATTCCTGCTGCATTTTCATCCATTATCACAGGTGCTTTTTCACCTGAAGCAGGATTGGGTGGCGTAATCGGTGTTTTGATTGTCGGCTTTCAGCGTGCTGCGTTTTCCAATGAAGCTGGCATTGGTTCTGCCGCAATCGCTCACTCCACCGCAAAAACAAAATATCCCGTACGAGAAGGTATTGTTGCGCTGCTTGAGCCTTTTATCGACACTATCGTTATCTGCACAATGACAGCGCTGGTCATCATCATTACCGGTGTTTACAACAGCCCTGAAACTGCTGAGCTGGTTGCAAACAAACAAGGCGCAGCACTTACCAGCGCAGCTTTTAGCAGTGTCATTTCATGGTTCCCCATCATATTGACCCTGTGTGTCACCTTGTTTGCTTTTAGCACAATGATCGCTTGGTCTTTTTACGGTGAACGTTGTTGGTCATACCTGTTTGGAGATCAATCGTCCATTATTTATAAATTACTGTTTCTACTATTCGTTTTATTAGGCTCAGTAGCCAGTGCCCCCAATGTTCTGAACTTCAGTGACTTAATGATTTTACTCATGGCAATCCCTAACCTGATGGGACTTTATTTTCTTCATGGAAAAGTAAGGTCAGCACTGCGTGATTATATGAAAAAATTTAAAGGCGGTGAATTTGAGAAAGAGCGGAAGCCTTCATTGTAATACGCGACTATTTTTCTAAGGACCGTGTCAAAGCGTGAAGCCAGACCTAAATCGCTGTGGGTATAGTTACGTTGAAATATCAACGAGAGCCTAAGACTGAATAGTTATTTTTAGCCGAAAAAAGGCGGCCAGATGGCCGCCTGTATCAACGTTATTCACGCCCCCGCATATACACCCGGTCAAACCGGACACGGTTTTTTAAAATGAAGAATCCCCCAAGTCAAGTGACCCGCTTCTCCACCCGTTACCCAATGACCAATGCCCATCTTCATTTTTTCAATATACTCTTTGCTGCACACTGTGAGCAGCGCCTCCAGCTTTGAGTCTATCTCTTGCCCCACACGGCGATAATGCGCAACTAAATGATCAGACAGATCGACCACCTGCACCGTTTCGAGACCTAAACTCTCAGCTGTTTTTATATAAAAATCAAATGACCCCATAGAATCCAAATGGATACGATCCAATACCGGCTGCAACACACTTTTAGGGCAATTGCCTTGTTCCATGGGGTCCGTAAATAAAAATTCCCCCGAGGGCTTCAGAACCCGTTCAACTTCCCGGAAGACCTGTATGCGGTTCCCGCTATGCAGTATCGCATCTTGTGAAATAACGATGTCATACACACCGTCTTTGGCTGGGATCGATTCAAAACTGCCGTCGATAACCGTAATATTATCCGCCATTCCTTCAGCTTGGTTAAGGTCCCTGTTTCGCTGATTCTGTGTCTCACTTAGATTCAGGCAATCAACATGACATCCGTATTCCTTAACCAGATAGCGTGCGGTGCCTCCATAACCGGAGCCGATGTCGAGCAATTTTGTATGGCTGTCCAACGAGAGCAACTTCGCGAGTTCTTGCACAGTGCGCCGGCTCGCTTCAAATATTGAGTCATCCTGTTTTTGGTACGTGCCAATATGAATATCTTCTCCCCCCCAAACGAGGGAATAAAAACTGTCTGCATTATCGCTGTTGTAATATGTACGTGCGGTTTCAACAACATCTGAATACGTGCTTGTCACTGTTTATTACTCCGTCCCACTTTCTTGCATATATTTTTTTTCAGCGATATGAACAAAAAAATCAGGTTCATCCTGATGATGCGTTTCTTTAAAATCACCGTAGGTTGAAATACATTGAAACCCGACTTCGGTCAAAAGCTTCCGTGTATATTCTTGCCGCAGGGGAAACATATTGAGGTGAAACACCGACTTGTCAGGGAATTCATAACGAAACCGCGCCAAGCCAGCATCGGTATATTCCGGCTCAGCCTTTACGTTGTCCCCACAGTAGTAATAGGTATGCTTGGATTTGAATCCATTATCAATAATGCTGCCGTAGTTGCGCTGATCAATAACCAGGATGCCATCATGTTTGAGTGCTGCATAAAATTCGGCAAGCGCTTTACGACGATCATTTTCTGAAAATAAATGGGTAAACGAATTTCCCAGGCAGATAATCGCATCAAACTTCTCATGAACATCACGAGTCAGCCATCGCCAGTCTGCTTGTATTGTCGTCAGAATCAGTTCTCTCTTCTTGGCGTTTTCAAAAGCCTTTGCCAGCATAACAGGGCTGCCGTCAACACTCACAACATCAAAACCTGATTGCAGTAAACGTACAGAATGAAAGCCTGTTCCGGTTGCAACGTCCAGGACTCGCTTGACACCTTTTTTACGCAGCTCATCAATAAAAAAACGGCCTTCGCTGTTTTCACGTGCATCCCAATCTATAAGCTGGTCCCACTTGTCAACAAAGCTGTCAATGTATTCAGACTTGTATTGGTCCGTATCTCGAACGGAAACCGGATCAGTTCCATATGACTGCCCTTCATTCATTAGTTATATCCTTTTATCAGTAAGTATGTGGGTAATATGAGACGATGTGTCTGAAATCGTTTTTCATGCACGACGGGGGAGGGAGGAATAACCACACAATCTTTAAGCCGCGAAACAAATCGTGGGACGTTATACCAGCATTTAATAAAGAATTAAAGCATTGCAAACCCGGCAAAAAGGCATACAAAGCGGTGAAGGAAGGGGATATAACGTTCCTGCCAAGCCCAAAAACACAAGGCGCGCGCATGGAATAATTTGTACAGTAATGATGACGCTGCCCACTGTACACTTGGCAATATTCCCGGAATATTGAGCACTGATTTGTGCATCAAGGGCTAAAAAGTGAGCCGCTCCGACACTCAGAATATCCAACGCGAAGACACAGAGGAGGTAAAAAATTAAACATCAGTAGAAGAACGCACGCAATGAATGTCGCAATCACCGCCACAATTCACCCACAGCCCTAAAACCCACCTCCAATTTCATGGCAACTCCCCATCAGTTGCCAGCATCTTCAAAACCCGCCAAAATATCACCCCGTTTGCACAGATTTCATTAAACCGGCCAAAAAATAACACAGGTAATCCCATGACACGTTCTCACGACCTTTTCGTTGCAGCCCAAACCCACATCCCCGGCGGAGTCAACTCGCCCGTGCGAGCCTTCCGTGGCGTGGGCGGCGATCCGGTGTTTTTCAAATCCAGCGAAGGTGCCTATATCACTGACGAAGACGGTAAGCGTTATGTGGATTACGTCGGTTCCTGGGGACCGATGATTGTCGGTCATTCCCACCCCGAGGTGATCAAGGCCGTGCAGGATGTGGTGGCCAACGGCCTGGGTTTTGGTGCGCCAACGGCTATCGAAACGGTCATGGCTGACCGGGTCTGTGAGCTGGTGCCCTCCATGGACATGGTGCGCATGGTCAGCTCCGGCACCGAGGCCACCATGAGCGCCATCCGTCTGGCTCGCGGTTTTACCGGCCGCGATAAAATCGTCAAATTTGAAGGCTGCTATCACGGCCATGCCGATTCACTGCTGGTGAAAGCAGGCTCGGGCGCACTGACCCTCGGCGTGCCCACTTCGCCGGGCGTGCCCGCTGCACTGGCTTCGGAGACCATCACCCTCACCTACAACGACATCGATTCGGTAAAAGAAGCCTTTTGTGAAGTGGGCAAAGATGTGGCCTGCATCATCGTCGAGCCGGTGGCGGGCAACATGAACTGCATTCCGCCCGTACCCGGTTTTCTCGAAGGACTGCGCGAAATCTGTGACCATTATGGCAGTGTACTGATTCTCGACGAGGTGATGACCGGCTTTCGCGTATCGCTGGGCGGTGCGCAACAGCATTACGGCATCACGCCTGATCTCACCACGCTGGGCAAGGTCATCGGTGGCGGCCTGCCGGTGGGCGCCTTCGGTGGCAAACGCTCGATCATGGAACACATTGCCCCATTGGGGCCGGTGTACCAGGCCGGTACATTATCCGGCAATCCGGTGTCCATGGCGGCGGGCCTCAAAACCCTGGAGCTGATTTCCGCACCCGGTTTTCATGACGGACTCAGCGATGCAGCGACCCAGCTTTGTGAAGGACTGAAAACGCGCGCCAAAGCCGCCGGTATCCCGCTCACCACCAATCAGGTGGGCGGCATGTTCGGTTTCTTTTTCACCGAAGCGGAAACCGTTACCAACTTTGCGCAGGTCTCCACCTGCGATATCGAGCGGTTTCAAAAATTCTTCCATGGCATGCTGGGCGAAGGTGTGTATCTGGCGCCTTCTGCCTACGAAACCGGGTTTGTCTCCGCCGCCCACGGTGATGCCGAAATCACCGCCACACTGGACGCGGCACAAAAAGTGTTCGCCACTTTGTAATGGCCCTGATGCGAGGCAAAACGATGCCGTCAGGGATGCCGGCATGCCTGGTGCTGACACTGGGCACAATGCTTTTTGCGCACCCGATCATAGCCGCCCCCATCCCGGTCATCAGTCAACCGTATTCTGCGCTGGCGATTTACCCGCCGCGCAGCGCGCCAGCCACGGTGGTGAGCGACAACCAGAGCCGCATCAGTGCCGAAGTGAGTGCCCGCATCCTCGATATCCCCGTGCGCGTGGGCGACAACGTAAAACAGGGGACGGTGTTGGTGCGTCTTGACCAACAGGACTCTACACTGGCGCTGATGCGCCAGGAGGCCGCGTTAGCAGCCGTAAAAGCAAAACTGGATCTGGCCGAATATGAACTCAAACGGGCCCGGTCGTTATCAAAAAAACAGGCCGTTTCCGAGCAATTACTCAAACAGCGGGAAACCGAACGCGACGCCCTGCTGGCAGAACAACAGGGGCAACAAGCCGCCTATGCCCAGGCTCAACGACAAATCGACAAAACGCAAATCCGTGCACCCTTTAATGCCGTGGTGGTTGAGCGCCTTGCCCAGATGGGTGAACTGGCCAATCCCGGCACCGCCCTGCTGAGCATCATCGACATCGACAACCTTGAGCTGGCCGCCAAATTAAGCCCCTCGCAAACCCGTGATTTAACGCGCTTATTCGCAACAGAAAATAACCGCACGGTTAGCAGCACTGTGGAATTTGTCAGCTCAGGACAACGTTATGCAGTAACATTGCGCACGATCACCCCAGTGCTGGCTACCCAGGCCCGCACCCAGGAGGCCCGTCTGCTTTTCACCAGCAACAAGCCTTTGCCGGGCACCGCCGGGCAACTGGTCTGGACACCACAGCAGGCCAGCCTGCCAGCAGACCTCATCAGCCAACGCAACGGCAAACTCGGCGTATTTATTCAGGCAGGCAACAAAGCCCGCTTTGTGGAACTGCCCCGGGCCAAAACCGGCCAGCCGGTGGTGAGCAAGCTCGAACCGGACACCCTCATCATCACCAGAGGCCGCTACCGCCTACAGGACGGCGATACGGTTTCCCCGGCCAACACAGACGCTGCTACACCGTAGACACCCGGTTTAACTCAACGACTACGCAACTTTCACTTCTGGATCACGGCAAGCGATAGGGTCAGCCGATTCGTTTCCCTGAATCTGAAGAAGGTACCAGTCCCGACACACCTGCTGCGCCTCCTCGACACTGGGAAACGTCCACAGTACCGCACCATTGTCCGCCATCAATGTTGCCGTTTTATTCGGCCATTCCCTGATAAAAAAAGTCATTTTTCATTCTCCTTTCCGCTGTAGTAACGCAGCCGATTTTGGAGATAGCGTATGAACCTTTCATTGCGATTGTATGAATTTTCTGTGAATTTATCTCGGGAGGTAGTAAGAAGATCCGTTTGTTGTGAGGCGTTAACATCATACCATCCCGATAAAAGCCAGGGTCCAGAGGCTTCAGCAACTGACTGTACACCGGCATGGAGGTACGGGTTCAGGTTTAAGTCGCCTTATGGTCTTTTTGTAACAGAAATTTCAGCTCATTAATGTCCTGCTTTAAATCCTGGATTTCTTTACTTAACTGTTGATGCTCGATCTGCACCACATCCTCTATAGCTTCTTTATCCTGTTCAGCTTTACTCAATTGCACGCTCTGCATCGCATCAACAATGATCGCGATAAACAGATTCAACATAGTGAAAGTAGCGATCAGAATAAAAGGAATAAAAAACGCCCACGCATAAGCGTGAGTCTCCATCACCGGCCTGACAATACCCATCGACCAGCTTTCCAGAGTCATCACCTGAAACAAGGTATACATCGAATCGCCCAGTGAGCCAAACCACTGAGGGTGGTCACCACCAAACAGCTCTGTCGCCATTACCGAAAACACATAAAAGATGATGGACATCAAGCCTGCCACTGACGCAATGCCGGGTATAGCCCCCAACAGCGCCTCGGCCACCACACGCAATTGCGGAATGAGCGAGATAAGACGTAATACACGCAAGATACGCAACACGCGCAGCACTTCAAGTGGCCCACTGGCAGGAATAAGCGCAACCGCCACAATCAGGAAATCAAACACATTCCACGCGCTGTAAAAAAACCGCCCTCTAAACGCAAATAACTTTATCGCTATTTCAATAACAAACACCACCAGTACGGCGTTATCAAAAAAATTCAGCCAATAACCATATTGCGCATCAAGCGCATCCGAAGTAGCCATTCCCAGGCTGATTGCATTCAACACAATCAGGCTGATAATCAAATACTGGATCGGCCTGGATTCAACCCACATACCAGCGCGGGAACGTAAAGATATTTCAGATTTCATCGAACTCTCATCATCATAAAATTTTCACGATTGTTTTATGGTGCATTAAATAAAGCAGCCCCATACGCCATAACCCATAGTAACGACAGACGAAAGCAAAATGGCGCGTACAGTATACCGGACAAGTATCCTAAAACAGCTATACCGGCCGGGGAACGGAAAAACCCGGATGAAAACCATAAAATACTCGGTCCAGTCAGGAAATAACCGGATGAAAGCATCCCCCCCTCACAAAATATACCTGTGGCGGCTGGGATTCAGGTTTAAATGTATGTCATAGCTTCCGCATGGCTACCATCCCCAAAGCAGGTACTCCAAACCCATAGCAGGCGCCCTTAGGGGAGGTGAAATAGCGCACAGGATGGTAATACAAGAACAACAACGCAGCCATAAGGCAGACAGGGCATGCAATCAGCCTGAATTTCAATCGTTATCGCTGCGGGTATAGTTTTACCTGGGCACACAAGTTATTATTTCCCGCATTTTGATTTATTTTCCAGGTTTAACAGCGACTTCCTGCCAACAGCAGGCACCCGGCAGTCTGAAAGAATCAACGGACAAAACAAACAATGTGGCTAAAGTCTTTTCTGAGTAACCATGTGCTGGCCAATACCACTTTTGCCGTGGTGTTATTGATCGGCACGCTCAGTTATCTTCAACTACCTCGCGCACAGGACCCGGAGGTTAATTTCAACTGGATCAGCATTGTCACCATGTTACCCGGCGCTTCGACGGAGGACGTGGAAAAGCTGATTGTCGATCCATTGGAAGACGCCATTCGCAAGGTGCAGGATATCAAATTTGTCTCCAGCACCAGTCGTGAGGGCATTGCCGATATCCTGGTGCGTTTTGAAGACATCAGCGAACGCCTGTTCGACAAACGCATTAATGATTTGCGCCGTGAAATTCAAAACAAGGCCAATGCCGAGCTGCCGGATGAAGCCATAGACCCGGTAATACTGGAAATCACAACATCCAATAATTTTCCCATCGCCACATTGATTCTCACTGGTGAAGCTAACGATGAGTTGTTACGTAAAACCGCATTCAATATTCGCAAGGACCTGGAGCGTATTAACGGTGTTAACAGCGTCATGGAGGCCGGATTAACCGATCCCGAATTAAACGTCGCCTTTGACCCGTTTGCCCTGCGTGAAAAAGGTATTTCCCCCGCACAACTGGCCAACACAGTACGCGGTTATTTTCGTGATGTGGTCGCGGGTGATATGCATATTGGCCGACAATCATGGGTAGTGCGCGTAATCGGCACCGATGCCGACCCCGGCTATCTGGCCAGCCTACCCATTACCGGCACCGGGCAGAATATTATCATCAGTGATGTGGCAGAGGTCAGCTGGAGCCACGACAAATTCAACAAACTATCGCGCTTCAACAATCAACCCGGCGTTACTTTCGCAATTACCAAACAGGCCACAGCCAATATTCTTGATCTGGTCGAACGCATCAACCTATATCTTGAACAAAAAAATACCGTACTGGCGGCAACCGGTCTGAAACTTACGTTGCTGGATGACCAGACCGAAAGTACCCGTGAGGCTATCAGCATTATGCAGGGTAATGCCCTGCTCGGTCTGCTGCTGGTGGCACTGATCACCTGGGTGTTTCTCGGTGCGCACATTGCCTTTTTTATTGGTATTGGCATTCCCTTTACGCTGGCAGGTACCTTCTGGATTCTCAGCGCCACAGGGCAGACTCTGAACCAAAATATCCTGCTCGGTGTAGTCATTGTGCTGGGTATGCTGGTAGACGATGCGGTAGTGGTGGTGGAAGCGATTTATTACCGCATTCAGCGCGGCGCACAAAGCATGCAGGCCGCTATTAATGCCTTAAAAGAAGTGTTTACCCCGGTAACCGCCTCAGTCACCACCACCATGGCAGCCTTCCTGCCGTTGATGTTAATGCCCGGCATCGTCGGTAAATTTATGTTCACGGTACCTTTTGTAGTATCCGTGGCGCTGCTCATCAGCCTGATTGAAGCCTACTGGATGCTGCCGGTCCATATTTCCATGACCAACCTTGACATATCGTCACCGGGCAAACTGCAACGCTGGCGTACACGTTTCCTGCACAAACTGCGTCTCAGGTATGGCAAGTTACTGGTCCGGGTATTACGCAAGCCCAAACGTTCTCTGGCCGTGGTGCTGGTATTATTTCTGGCCGCAATAAGCGCCATTGGCAGCGGCATGGTGCGTGTCGAGTTTTTTGCCTTTGACCCGATACGCGCCTTTTACATTAATGTGGAAATGCCGCCCGACAGTACTCTACAGGAAACCATAAATACGGTGGAATCCATTGCCAACAAGGCACGTATGCACTTAAACGACGATGAAACCCGTGCCGTCAGTTCCACCGCGGGGCAAATGTTCACCGAAGTCGCGCCATTTTTTGGTGATAATTATGGCCAGGTATTTATCAGCCTGAATCCAAAAAGCGATAACATGCGTGGTATCAGTGACATCATTGAATCCATGCGTGCCGATGTAATGGCCACCGCCGCTCCACGCCTGATCACTTTCTTTAAACTTTCCAAAGGACCACCGGTCACCAAAGCGATCAGCATCAAGGCCCGTGGTGATAATTTTGCTGAATTACGCGCGGCAACCGACGCCCTGCGGAATATCCTCGCAAACATCCCGGCGGTCACAGACATCACCGATAACGACAGTCCGGGAAAACACGAGCTCAAACTGCAATTAGACAGTGATGCAGTGCGCCGTAGCGGACTCAGCCCTGCGGATATCAGCAATACCATACGTTTGTTATTTGAGGGCGATGTGGTCGCCTCCATGCAATATGAATCCGAACGTGTAGAAGTGCGCGTGCAGGCAAAGCGCACCAACCTGTACAGCATTGAGCAGCTGTTGGAAATACCGCTTACCCTGCCGCAGGGTGGTGAAATACCGTTAGGCCAACTGGTGTCCACAAAAACCGGGCTCAGCCGCAGTAATATCCGCCACTATAATTTCCGCCGCTCTATCACAGTGGAAGCCGATATCGACAAACAGAAAATGGATACCCTTCAGGCCAACAAGCTGGTCAAAGAAAGCTGGGAAAAAATCCGCCTGCAACACCCCAACGTAGACCTGGATTATTCCGGTGAACTGGCCGACATCCAGGAAAGCCTGGATTCTATGCTGGTATTATTCCTGTTTGGTCTCGGGCTGATCTATCTGATCATCGGCACTCAATTCAAAAGCTACTGGCAACCATTCATGATTCTCGCCACTGTACCCCTGGCTTTCACAGGTGTTACCTTTGGCCTGCTGACGACAGGCAACCCATTGAGCCTGTTCACTCTGTATGGTGTGGTGGCGCTGGTCGGCATTGCGGTGAACGCTGCCATCGTGATGATCCATGCCGCCAATCAGAGATTAAATGCGGGCATGAGTGTATTACATGCAACAATTTATGCCGCACGCCGACGGGTGGTGCCTGTTGTTATTACCTCACTGACCACTATCGCCGGGCTGTTTTCACTGGCCACCGGGCTGGCCGGTGAATCCCTGACCTGGGGACCGGTAGCCTCGGCCATTGTATGGGGTCTGGCTTTTTCCACCGTGTTGACACTTTTTGTTATACCCTTGCTGTATCGCACATTTATGCGGCGCAAAAAAATAAAAAACGCGCCCGCTTAATAAGCAGGCAGGCATAATCAAGCCCGAACAAAGGATATTTGATGCAGAAAATCGTTAAAGCGCAGGCAGCCTCGCACATCGCCCGCTTAATTTTTATCAACATGTTAATGAGTTTGTCTGGCAATCTGTTCGCTGCCCTCTCACAAGACCCTTCTCTGAACTGGCAAACACTTTCCACACAACATTTTGAAATTCATTTTCACGATGGCGAAGAATCGCTGGCACGGAAAGTAGGCGGCATTGCTGAGTCTGTGCATACAAAACTCGCTCCGGAACTTAACTGGATGCCCCGCGAGCGCACACAAATCATCCTGAGCGATCGTTATGACTTTGCCAACGGCTCAGCCTCACCCATACCCCGTAATAAAATATATTTGCTGGTAACCCCGCCTATCGGCACCAGCGTGGTTTCGGACCATGATAACTGGCTGGAACTGCTCATCATCCATGAATACACCCACATCCTGCAACTTGACAAAGTCCGTGGCTTTCCCGCCAGTCTGCGCAAACTGCTTGGGCGTAATCTGTTTTTGTTTCCAAACAACTTACAGCCCCCCTGGCTTATCGAAGGCCTGGCCACCTATGAAGAAACAGACAAGGCGCGCGGCATCGGCCGTGGTCAAAGCACGCTGTTTCGTGGCCTGATGCGCCAGGAGGTTATTGGCGGCATCAAACCCATCCGCCAGATCAACCAACCACTGGACAGCTGGCCATTGAATACCGTGCGCTATCTTTACGGTGTATATTTTTATCAATTTATTGCTGAACGTTATGGCCCGGAAAAAATCACTGAACTGGTTGAGCAATACAGTAACAACCTGCTGCCTTTTGCCATCAACAACAACAGCCGGCGTGTACTGGGCAAAGACATGACGGCCTTGTGGGGTGAGTTTACTGAATACCTGCAAGAAATATTTTCCAAAGAAATAAACAATATCCGGCAAGCCGGAGAAATTACCGGCGCACAAATCACTCACACAGGTTATTTTACCCGCTCACCACAGACGTTGGACAACGGTGATATCTATTACCTGGAGGATGACTTACAAACGGAACCCCGACTGATGGTGATCCGGCAAGGAAAAAGCAAGCCTGACATACTCGCTGATGTCCGTGGCAACAGTTTTGATCTGCATCCGACAGCGGGAATCATTGGTGCAGAAATTGACACCATAAATAACACCAACTTTTTTTCTGACCTCTATCATTTTGATCTGGCCAACGGAAACAAGACCCGTCTGACGTACGGAAAACGTTACCTGCAAGCCACCTGGAGCCCTGACGGAAAAAACATAATCGCCGTTCACAACCGGCTCGGTCAGCATGCGCTGCACCTGCTGGATGAACACGGCGCCAAAATTGATACACTTTGGCAGGGTACAGACAACACCGTTATCAGCTCTCTCGACTGGTCGCCTGATGGCGCCAGCCTGGTAATGGCCGTATGGCGAGCCAGGACCCTGTGGAACCTTGAGCGCTTCGACATCAAAACACGCCAGTGGACCTTCCTGACCCACAACACCGACATCGAAAACAGTCCACGCTTCAGCGCTAATGGCCAGTCCATCGTATTCAGTGCTGATTACGATGGCGTGTTCAATATCTATCAGCTAACCCTGGCCAGCGGTAAGCTGAAAAAACTCACCAACGTCATTGGTGAAGCAACCGCACCTGCCCTGCATCACACCGCCACAGGTGAACAGCTCGTTTATATCAGCCTGGGCACTACTGGCTATGACTTGTTCCGGCTCAAGAAAACTGCACCTATTACTGTTCATATAAACAGCGACAGAATAAACACGGCTGATAACAACCTGCCACGGCAATATACGCCCGTTCAAGATACCAACATCAAACCCTATAATGCACTCACCAATATTGCACCCACATCATGGTTTCCCTACTTTTTATCTGATGATGTACGCAGCGAAATCGGTTTCACCACCTTCGGCTCAGACCCGTTACGTCGGCATTCCTATACTGCCCTGTTGGGATACGATACCGACAGAAAATGGCTGTCGGGCCAGTTCAACTATGTTTATGACCGTTGGAACCCCACTCTGAAACTCAGCCTCAATCGACAAATACTGGCATATACAGACAACACAGGGAGGATAGAGCGCTACCGCAACTCGGATATTGTTTCCGCAGAAGCCATCTGGCCATTCTTCCGTTATGAACGCCAATGGTTGCTACATGCTGGCATGGTCGACGAATCAGAGTCCGACAAAAAGATTTTCTCCAATGTTGGTTCCATCGACACATTGTATGACCGCATTGCAGGACTCGCCGTCAGTTACAACTCCGCACGAGCCTATCCCCGGTCTATCAGCCCCAGCTACGGACGGCAATTGCGTCTGATCGCCGAAGACAACGAGGTCCTGAGCAGCGATTTCAGTGGTCAGGTTTATACCCTCGATTGGCGGGAACTCATTGATCTGCCGGGTCAGCACGTCATCGCCACCCGTGCAGTGCTCGGCTGGGGCACAGAAAATCCGCGAAACTTCCGCCTTGGCGGCACACTGGAAACCAGCGCACCACTCGCCCCGCAAGCAGCCGCCCTTGCGTTGACACAAAATATTTTTGGCCAGCGCCGTTATCCCTTGCACGGCTACAAACAGGGTCGCACCGATTTGCAGGGCCGGCGCATGGCACTGATCGAAGCCGAATGGCGCTTCCCCATCGCACTGATCGAGCGTGGTTTTATGACGCCACCCATCGGCCTGCATCAAATCCACGGCAAGCTGATTTATAACTGGGGCGAAAGCTGGGACCAGGGCAACAATGTGCCAGCCCTGCGGCGCGGCGCAGGCATTGAGATCACCAGCGAATTCGTACTCGGCTACTGGCTGCCCATGAACCTGCGCGCCGGCTACGCCAAAGGTTTTGACTTTGGCGGCGAAGAACAGGTTTACGTTGAGGCGCGCGTGCCGCTGCTTTAAACAAACTGCCCCGCAGCACCAACAGTCGGCGCTTAAGGCGAACGGGATCCCACGGCACCCGTGACACCCATTGGCCAGTTACCCTTTTTTATCCGGTTTTTAAAACTCAGCCCATTCTTTACCGGGTCTGGCGGCATTGCTGGCGCCACCTAAGATAAAATGTCCAGGAAACCTTCAATGACCCTGCTGCGGGTCAAGTGGAAGAAGTGCGCTTACCGCATGAAGAAGTGCCATTAACGGAAAAGTGAACAGAGCAAAGATAGAGGTGCGCAATCAATTCCACGTGGCATTCAACTTAATCAATCAGTACATCGCCATAGCTTGTTAAATGCCTGAAAATGTAAACAGCGAGGGCGGCCGTAAAGCCACCCTCGCTGCGCGTTAATGCCAAACCCGACAGAAAAACACTTAGTTTCCGACAGCTGTGGTCTTGCCCACATTGATGATATCAATAACATCGCTTGACGTGACCCGCACCGGGGCGGTGATCAGGCTGCCTGCCATTGCCCCCGCCACCACCGGGGCGTTGATGGTGATGGTACGGCTTTCGCCTGCGGCCAGGGTACCCAGTGCCCAGAGGGCTTCCATACCATCCATACACCACCCGCCGGGACAGCCCGCCGCATCCGGCTCGGCATCGGTGGTGAAGTAGAAACGCAGTTCCGGCGGTACGCGCAGCAGCACGT
>DROS01000045.1 GCA_011321815.1 Gammaproteobacteria bacterium | reverse complement strand
TCAGCGTCCATGGCGGCGTTGCTCCTCTTGCAAAGGACGACGGCCATTCGCTGCGAGGAGCGCCTCGCCTAAAGCGCCTACTGTTGGTGCCCTGAACGCTGACAGACCAACTGAATCCCAATTTATCACCTTGAAAGAGTACTAGATGCCTGTTCTTAATCGGATATGTCATCATAACGCCTTATAGTAAAGCCATATTCTTCTTCAATATGGCGTGAATAAGCGTTCGTATCGCGCCAAGATCGGCTGATTTTTTACTTTAGATTCGACCAGTTCCGAATCGAAATTTGATCAACGACTCAGCCGGAATACCCAGGCCTTCGTGGAGTTTCCAGATCATCTTCTAAAGTCAGCGAGTGCTTGTAATTCAGTATTTTCGTAAACGTGGTTGCTTGTACCGGTCACCGGCTCCAGATCTTTTACGGTCAGGCTCTTACGTTCCATTTCGAACTTGAGCGCCTCAACAGGATCGGGCAAATCCATCGGGAAATGCCTGGCTTCATAAACCTCAACAAGTGTTGTCATGACATCCAGTTTTTCGCCTTCTGGCGTATCCGGTTCTGCCATCATCAGGCTTTCAATTTCTTTCAATGTCGCACGGTAGTCAGCATCTGTTTTAATTGGTTTGATGTCCAGTGTTAATTCTCTGGCAGTTAAATGGTTTGTACATCAGTCTCGTCATATTGCCTATGGGTGTGCCGATAAAGCGGAGGTACACAACCCTGTAGGCGTAGTTGATCCACACTACAAGTCGATACTTGTTTCCCGCAATATTGAACACCACTCGGTTATCCCAATGATGTAAACTCGCCCGCCTAACGCGCTTAAAATGAAAGCAAGAACACAGTCGGTTATCGACTATGGTTTAGGGCGAAAGCAATCCGTTCTTCGGTAGTGAATCAGATGTATAGAGGATTGTGAATTTCTTTACCATTATCGGCGGTGTATTCCTGATGCAATATACCAGCTTGATGTTCAATAAGCTGTAAATACAATTATCAAATCCCCGTTGCTCAGCAATCGGCGCAAGTAAGCGAATCTTGATTGTCAGCCCAAGTTGGCAGATACAACGATTGGGGTCTATCCTGAGGTAAGCTTGGAAAGCACTCAAAAAAGCAGTGGCGGGTAGGCTTACCTCAACAAAAACCATACAGGATTCGCAGCGGTGAAAATGTGCGCGAGGGCGGGTTTATGTGTTTGCCGGTATTGCCCGCCTGTGGTGAGGGTATCATAAGGGTGGGATAGACATCTGGGAGTTTGTTTTAGCGCATCAAACTGCCAGCCCGTAGTTGCGATAAGAGCTGTCTTGCGAACAGGGTGGCCACTGCCTGTTTTTCGTGTTTGGTACATTAATTGCATATTCATCCATTGGGCGTATACGTTATAGGTTGGTGCTTGTAACTTATTGATTTTTATCCTCTATCAATAACTGGTGGCGACAAATGTTTGACGGAAAGTCGATACTGATTACCGGTGGCACAGGTTCTTTTGGCAAAAAATATACTGAAACGTTATTAAAGCGCTTCAAGCCAAAGCGCTTGGTGATTTTTTCCCGGGATGAAATGAAGCAGTATGAAATGCAGCAAACATTTGGTGATCCCATTATGCGTTATTTCATCGGGGATGTGAGGGATGTTGAGCGGGTAACGCAGGCAATGCGTGGTATCGACTATGTGATACATGCTGCCGCGTTAAAAATTGTACCGACGGCTGAATACAACCCTATGGAGTGTATCAAGACAAATATCCATGGCGCACAAAATGTTATTGAAGCGGCCCTGGAAAACAATGTTGAAAAAGTCATTGCTTTATCAACCGATAAGGCCGCAAACCCGATTAATCTTTACGGCGCTACAAAACTGGCGTCCGATAAGTTGTTTGTTGCAGCGAATAATATTGCAGGCAGCCGACAAACGCGCTTTTCTGTCGTACGTTATGGAAATGTGGTTGGTTCAAGAGGGTCGGTTGTTCCGTTCTTTAAACAACTGATAAAGGATGGTGTAACCACGCTGCCGATTACAGATCCTCGTATGACCCGGTTCTGGATTACCTTGCAGCAGGGCGTAGACTTTGTGCTTAAAAATTTTGAACGCATGCACGGTGGAGAAATATTTGTGCCAAAAATACCATCAATGCATATCACTGATCTGGCAGACTCACTTTTACCGGGAATGCGCACAAATAAAATAGGCATTCGCCCAGGTGAAAAATTGCATGAAATTATGTGTCCGGCAGATGACTCACATTTAACACTGGAGTTTGAGGATCACTATGTGATCATGCCAAGCATACAAATGTTTCATTCGGAACCTTATTCAACCAATATTCTTGGTGAAAAAGGTGCGCCAGTCGAACAGGGTTTTGAATACAGCTCAGGCAGTAACAAACGTTTTTTAAGTGTGGATGAGTTGCGTGAATTAAATGATCAGGCCTGATTTCTTGTGACCATCAATCAAAAATTATAATGATATCGTGGATAAGGGGCGTAGATATAAATGAGTCGCTCAAATATGAATATCGCAATAATACCCGCACGAGGAGGAAGCAAGCGCATTCCCCGAAAAAACATAAAATCTTTTTGTGGCAAGCCCATGCTTGCCTGGGCAATCAATGCTGCAAAAATATCAGGGTTATTTGATCATATCATTGTTTCTACCGACGACAGTGAAATCGCTGCCGTTGCAAAAGAGCAGGGAGCAGAAACCCCCTTCATGCGACCAGATGATTTAGCCGATGACTTAACACCGACGGTGCCTGTTATCGCCCATGCAGTTACAGCATGTCTTGATTTAGGTTGGGCATTTGACTACGCATGTTGCATATACCCTGGTACACCTTTCCTGCAAATAACTGATTTGGTCAAATCGCTTAACCTGATTCAGGAACAAAGCGTGGATTTTGTATATCCTGTTACAGAATATGCGCATCCCGTACAGCGTGCCATGCGCCAGTTACCTAACGGAAAAATGCAGTTTTTAAATCCACAATTTGAATTGACACGTACTCAGGATCTGGAAGCCGCCTTTCATGATGCCGGGCAATTTTATTGGGGGAAGGTGTCATCCTGGTTGGCGCATAAAAAAATGCACACGGATGGTTTGGGTATGCCGATACCAAGCTGGCGGGTTGTGGATATTGACACTATGGATGACTGGCAACGCGCAGAACTTATTTTTAAATCAATGAAATGAATAAAAACAGTAAAATATCAAACTCAGGAACCAGAATTTTATTGCTCGGGTCGACGGGGATGCTAGGGCATACATTGCGGCCATTCCTTGATTTTCACGGCTATACTGTTATCACGCATGGACGCAGCAACCATGCACAGCATCAAGTGGATATTACGGACTTGGCAGAAGCAAATAAATTGCTGGATACCGTCAAACCAGATGTCGTGATTAATTTGGTCGGCCTCACAAATGTTGATTTCTGCGAAACGGAAAAAAATAAAGCCTATTTAACAAATATCAAGGCAGTGGAAAATATCTCTGCCTGGATAAAAAATACAAAAGTATCCAGTCACTTGATACAGATATCCACAGACCAGGTATACGATGGACGTGATCTCCATGCTGAAGATCACGTTACCTTGACAAACTATTATGCATTTTCAAAATACGCAGGTGAATTGGCAGCAGCAAGCGTATCAAGCACGATTATCAGAACAAATTTTTTTGGCCTCAGCCATTGTGAAAAAAGAGAAAGTTTAACAGACTGGCTGTATGACTCCTTATCCAAGGATAAGGAGATTAAAGTATTTGATGATATTTTCTTTAATCCCGTATCTATGGATACACTTGCTTCCATAATCGAACGGGTTGTACAAAAAAAACCAAAAGGAATATTTAATGTCGGGTCTGCTTTGGGAATGAGTAAAGCAGATTTTGCTTTTTCTTTCGCCGATGAATTGAATTTATCGACAGCCAGGATGTTACGCACTTCATCTGACCAAGTAACATTTTTAAAAACATATCGACCAAAAGATATGCGGATGGATTGCAAGCGTATTGAAAGTGAGCTGGGGATAAAATTACCTGTCCTTCATGATGAAATTAAACGAGTTGCCTGTGAATATAATAAATAGTTCGGACCCCGTTATTAATATTGATGGGATAAATATCGGTAAATCTTACCCGACTTATTTTATTGCCGATATTGCAGCAAATCATGACGGCGACCTTGAGCGGGCAAAAGAACTTATTTATTTGGCAGCAGAATCAGGTGCAGACGCAGCAAAGTTCCAACATTTTACAGCAGAAACCATTGTTAGTGACTATGGTTTCAAAAATCTCGAAGGAAAACAATCTCACCAGAAAAAATGGAAAAAATCAGTATTTGAAGTCTACGAAAATGCGAGCGTAAGCCTTGCCTGGACTGACGCTTTAAAGGAAACCTGTGATAAGGCCAATGTTGCATTTTTTACCAGCCCCTATTCAATGGCGCTCGTCGATTATATTGATCCTTTTGTGCCGGCATATAAAATTGGTTCAGGGGATATCACATGGATAGAAATGATAAAATATATTGCCAGCATGAAAAAACCCTATATTCTGGCGACAGGCGCCTCCACTATGGATGATGTGCGCCATGCGGTAAATGCAGGTATTGAAATAAACTCCGATCTTTGTTTAATGCAGTGTAATACAAATTACACGGCGAATCCGGAGAATTTCAAATATATCCAACTCAACGTATTAAAAACCTTTCATGATATGTACCCCGACCTGGTGTTGGGTTTGAGTGATCACACCCCGGGCCATACGACTGTACTTGGTGCTGTTACATTGGGCGCCTCCATGATCGAAAAACATTTCACAGATGATGTCGGTCGTACAGGCCCTGATCACATGTTTTCGATGGATCCGGAATCATGGAGGGAAATGGTGGAACGTACACGTGAATTGGAGAATTCACTGGGCATCGGCATTAAAAAAATAGAGGACAATGAGAAAGAAACGGTTATTTTGCAACGGCGTTCCATCCGACTAAGCACCAGCCTTGTTGCAGGGAGTATTTTGGCCAGGGAACATATGGATGTACTAAGGCCCTGTCCCGCAAATGCAATATCACCCCGTCACATTGAAGAGTTGATCGGCAAGCGTCTTAAAAGAGATATGGTTTCAGGAGAAAGTGTGAAATGGAACGATGTCGAGTAGGTATCGTTATCCCAGCGCTTAATGAATCAGCAACAATTGGAGAAGTTGTTGTTGTTGCAGAAAAGTATGGCGTCCCCATTGTTGTCGATGACGGATCCAGTGACAGTACATCGGAAATCGCGGAAAGATATGGAGCTATTGTTGTCACACACACAATAAATAATGGCTACGATTTTGCATTAAATTCAGGGTTCAAAAAAGCGGCTGAATTAGGTGTTGAAGTCATTATTACAATGGATGCCGATGGCCAACATAACCCGGTACTCATTCAGGAGTTTATTGATATGATCAATGCCGGGGCTGATGTTGTGGTCGGCATTAGAAATAAACGACAGCGTTTCTCAGAGCATTTATTTGCATGGTATACCGGCATTCGTTTTGGGATTAAAGATCCATTATGCGGAATGAAGGCATACCGAAGAACGGTTTATGAATCCCTTGGCTATTTTGATTCTTATGGATCTGTTGGCACAGAATTGATGATTTTTGCAGTCAAAAACCGGTTTAAAATTAGCCAATCAGTGATTTCTGTTAAAGAACGAAAAGGATCGTCAAGATTTGGGCAGGTGTTATCAGGAAATTTCAAGATCATAAGCGCAATGTTATTTTCCCTTTGGAAAGTTAAAAAAATTAATTTATCACACCCTAAAAATCAGTATGGGAAAGATTATGAAAAATTATGAAACGCCACAAGAGGAGTTCTGGGCCGGAAATTTTGGCAATGAGTACATTATCCGAAATGAAAGCCAGGAACTTTTGGCCTCTAACTTGCGATTTTTTTCAGAAGCACTCAAACAAGCCTCTTCTATAGAGTCTTGCCTTGAACTGGGCGCCAATATTGGAATGAATCTAAGGGCATTAAAGCTGCTTTATCCAAGCATAGACTTAAGAGGAGTGGAAATTAATCCATCAGCAGCAAATTTACTTACTAAGTTTATTGGCCCTGAAAAAGTATTTCAAGGCTCTATTTTAGATTATCAGGTGGCTGAACAAAGTGATTTACTTCTTATTAAGACCGTATTGATTCATATTAACCCGGAAATGTTACATTCGGTTTATGAAAAAATGTATCAGGCATCAAGTAGATATATTCTGATATGTGAATATTACAACACAACACCTGTTACCATTTCTTATAGGGGGCATAATGATCGGCTTTTTAAACGGGATTTTGCCGGTGAAATACTGGACATATACTCAAATTTGAAAATAATTGATTATGGGTTTGCATATCATCGTATTCCGCCATTCATGAATGACGATATATCGTGGTTTTTGTTAGAAAAAATCGCATAATGTGCCCGCGTATATTTTTCAATTTTAGATAACATTGATTATATGAACATGCGCCCATTAAATGTACTGATTATAGGTTGTGGAAATATTGCGGGAGCATTTGATGAGCATCGGTCGCTAAATGATTTGCCAGTAACACATGCT
Source organism: Gammaproteobacteria bacterium (assembly GCA_011321815.1). Classification (GTDB taxonomy): domain Bacteria; phylum Pseudomonadota; class Gammaproteobacteria; order SZUA-152; family SZUA-152; genus SZUA-152. Next base: position 68,019 of record DROS01000045.1, on the reverse strand, counting down.
GGCGCATTTTATCGTGATGAAAGATTTAACATCATAGCCTGTGTAGACCCGGATTATCAACGTCGCAGCGTATTTATGAATAGATGGGATGTGGCATCCGGGTTTTTATCAATTGATGAAGTGGCTGGTTCTCATGATGTATTTGACATTATCAGTATTTGTTCACCTACGGAATCCCATATTCATGATCTCGAAACCGCCATACAACTGAGTCCTAAAGTGATTTTCTGTGAAAAGCCTATATCCACATCATTGTTTGATGCTGAAAGACTGGTAAATAAATGCAAGGAATCAGGAATATCACTTGCAATAAATTATACACGCCGCTGGGACCCGGACATGCTGAAACTTAAGGCTGACATTCAGTCAGATCGTTATGGCCAATTACGTTCCATTGTCGGTATTTATAATAAGGGAATATTAAACAATGGTTCCCATATGCTTGATCTTTTACATATGCTTATTGGGTCTGTTGAAGTTGTCAAAGCAGGAAGTCCGGTGGATGATTTTTTTTTAGATGACCCGACGATTCCCATGTGGTTGGAAGGCAGGAAAAAATTACCCATACATCTTGTTTGTGGGCACGCTGATGACTATTCCATATTTGAGGTTAAATTTATTTTTTCCTCCGGTGTATTAACTATGGAAGAGGGGGGTATGTTCTGGCGAGAGCAACATGTGGTCGATAGTGACGTATTTAAAGGTTACCAGAAGCTGGATAATGGTGAGCAAAAAAAAGGGAAATATCCATACTCAATGGTTTGTGCGGTCGATAATATTTATCGTTCCATTTATGAGGATGCATCACTTGCCAGTACAGGTGAGTCTGCGCTTGCTGCACAACGTCTATGTGAAAAAATAAAACATTTAGCCTGTAATTAAGCAATGAGCAAGGGGGTAAATATGGAAAATTCCAAGAATCGGCTCTTCTTGTTTGGCGGGCCAAAAACCATTAAGTCTGAATTTGAACCTTATCATTCGATTGGCAGAGAAGAAACAGAAGCTGTCAGACAGGTTATGGAGAGTGGCGTGCTGTCTCAATTCCTGGGTGTCTGGCATAAAGATTTCTATGGTGGTGAAAAAGTTCGTGAGTTTGAAAAGGCATGGATGGATTTTTTTGGTGTTAAACACGCAATCAGTGTGAATTCGGCAACGTCAGGGCTTATTGCTGCAATTGGCGCCATTGGTATAGAGCCAGGGGATGAAGTGATTGTCAGTCCCTGGACGATGTGTGCAAGTGCTACAGCTATTTTACACTGGAATGCAATCCCGGTTTTTGCCGATATTGAACCGGAAACATTCAATCTTGATCCCAAATCAGTTGAGGATAATATTACGCCATACACCAAAGCAATAATGGCGGTGGATATTTTTGGTCATCCTGCGGATATGGATGCGTTATCCGCGATTGCTGACAAGCACGACCTGAAAATCATTTCAGATTCAGCTCAGTCGCCAGGCGCATTAATTAACGCCAATTATGCGGGGACTCTGGCGGATATAGGTAGTTACAGTCTGAACTATCATAAACATATCCACACTGGGGAAGGCGGTATTCTCGTTACAAATGATGATGAAATTGCAGAGCGTTTACGCTTGATCCGCAATCATGCTGAAGCGGTTGTGGAAGAGAAGGATCAGGTCGATCTTAAAAATATGCTTGGTTATAATTTCCGGCTTGGTGAAATTGAATGCGCCATCGGGATTGAACAGCTTAAAAAACTCGATGGTTTTGTATCTGCTCGCCAACGTGTCGCAAGACGATTAACCACAGGCTTGTATGATCTTCCAGGCCTGCGTACTCCAGTTATCAAAGCTAACTGTACGCACGCCTATTATATGTACCCATTAGTATTGGATATAGAGAAGATTGGTATAAAGCGCCATATTATTTACCGGGCCTTATTGGCGGAAGGTGTGCAAGGTCTTAGTGAAGGGTATGTCACATTACATCTTTTGCCAATGTACCAAAAAAAAATAGCCTATGGCTCAAAAGGCTTTCCGTGGACATCAGAGATTTGTCATCGTGACATAGAGTATCACCGTGGTATATGTCCGATTGCGGAAGATCTTCAGGAAAATAGTTACCTTGGTTATAAAATGTGTCTTAACGACCTGAATGACGACGATGTCGACCTGATTGTAATGGCTTTTCGGAAGGTATGGTCAAATCTTGATAATCTTAAAGACCTGGGAAATGACTTTTGATAAATATGATATGAAAATGCCAATTAATAATGAATTTATTCTGCGAGGTGAAAAAATTCTACTCAGAAATTTTACTAAATCAGATATTGATGACCGTTATATTGGCTGGTTGAATGACTCGACTGTTGTGCGTTTTAGTAATCAACGGTTTTTAACACATAGTTATGAAAGCAGTCTTCGTTATTTTTCCTCATTTGAAAATACCGATAATTTGTTTCTCAGTATTTGCCATTTACCTGATGAAGAACCCATAGGAACAATGACGGCCTATATATCCCGGTTTCACGAAACAGTGGATGTTGGAATTTTACTTGGGGAAAAATCAGTATGGGGTTCAGGTTTGGGGCTGGATGCCTGGAATACATTGACAAACTGGCTTCTTGAATGTGATGGCATTCGTAAAATTACAGCAGGTACGCTGGCATGCAATTATGCCATGATCAAAATACTGGAACGATCCGGAATGCATCACGAAGCTACCCGAAAAAAACAGGAAATAGTTAATACGAAAGCAGTGGATATTCTTTATTATGCCAAATTCAGTGCTACATGATTTGCCGACACCTTTGGCATTGGTTTGCCATGATGCGGGAGCTGCCAACCTGATTTTTTCCTGGATACGTATGGCTATGGCCACACATCCTGAGGAAATGAGGAATTGGCATTTATTGCTTAAAGGTCCCGCTGAAAAGCTGTGGACCAGGAATTTCTCAACACAGATTCATCTGTGCCGGAATATTGATGAGCTTCTGGATGGTGTGCGCATACTTGTTTCAGGAACAGGCTGGGCCAGTAACCTGGAATATGACGCATTGAAGATTGCCCGCCAGCGCAATATTCCGACTATTGCGGTAATTGATCACTGGACAAACTATCGTGATCGTTTTATTCGCAATGGGATAGAGGTATTGCCGGATACAATATGGGTTACTGACGTGGATGCAAAAATAATCGCTGAAAATGAATTTAATACTGTCAAAGTGATTCAAAAACCTAATGTGTATCTTGAAAAAATACTACAGGAAATAAATTCAAATAAATTTACCGACGATGATAATATACTCTATTTGCTTGAACCTGTTCGTGATGCTTGGGGAAATGGGAAAATTTCCGGCGAGTTTATTGCGCTGAATTATTTTATCAATAATTTGAATATCCTGGGGGGGCGTGATAAGCCATCTATTCGATTACGTCCTCATCCATCAGACCCCTTGGGTAAATATGATCAATGGATAAATGAACAGAAACATATAAATATTTCCCTTGATAGGGAAATTGATTTGGCCAAATCTATTGCATGGTCAAATATGGTTATTGGGTGTCAGACTTATGCGATGGTTATTGCATTGTCAGCAGGAAAAAAGGTTTTTTCTTCAATCCCGCCGTGGGCTCCTTCTTGTGTTCTACCACAAAAGGGCATTCTGAAAATATCAGAATTAATACAGAATAAAATAGTACGCTAATTGCGTGATTTCTGGCTTGGAGTTGTTTGTATGAATAAATATTTAACTGATAAACAACCCCTTTCGGGTATCCAGTATTGTATACGTTGCTGTATGCCGGAAACCCAGGAGGGCCTTAAATTTGATGAAATGGGTATTTGTCAGGCCTGCCAATCATCAGAACAAAAGATACACATTGACTGGGTTGAAAGAGAGCGTGAGCTTAGAAAAATACTGGATGCGGCCAAGGCCAGCGCTGGAAATAATTATGATTGCATTATTCCGATAAGCGGTGGAAAAGACAGTGTTTATCAGTTACATGTTCTTGTCAATGTTTATGGGCTGAAGCCTCTCGCAGTTACCTTTAGTCATAACTGGTATAGTGAAACAGGTGAATATAATTTACAAAATGCATTAAAAGAATTTAATGTGGATCATATCTTGTTTACGCCAAATAGAGGGCTGGTTAACCGTATTGCGCGAAGGTCTTTAGAAACCATTGGTGATGCCTGTTGGCATTGCCATTCTGGTGTGGGCGCATTTCCTTTGCAGGCGGCAGTCAGATTCAATATTCCCTTGCTTATATGGGGTGAATCTATTGCGGAATCTTCTGGTCGTGCCTCTTACAAAGATCCTGTTCATAAATTTGACAGAGAATATTTTACAAAAGTGTCTGCAAAAAAGACACCCTCTGAGATGGTTTGTAGTTATCTTACAGAACGCGATCTTTACCCGTTTAATGTCCCTTCTGTGGAGGAAATTGAGCGTGTTGGCGTGTACGGTATACACTTGGGAGATTATATTTTCTGGGATGAAGAGCGTCAAACAGAGTTTATAAGGGAATATTACGGATGGAAGGAAACTGAAATGGAAGGCGCATTCAAGGGCTATAAAAGCGCCGAATGCATTATGGCTGGCGTACATGATTTTACCTGTTATTTAAAAAGAGGTTATGGGCGTGCCACTTTTCAGGCCTGTGTGGATGTGCGTACTGGGCTGATGACAAGGGAGGAAGGGCTGGAGTTGGCGCGTAAAATTGATTCCGAAAGACCAGGGGCATTGGATTATTACCTGAAAATAACCCAATTAAGTGAAGAAAGATTTTTTGAAACAATGAAATATCTCAGGCACCAAAAACTTTTGGATATTGATATACCTGTTAATCCAAGGAAAGCCCCAAATCGTGAAAAAACAATTCCATTTTTTGAGCAGTTAATTGAAAAACACCGAAATAGAGAAGATCCTCGGAAAAAGGATTGAGTCATGTTTAAAGAATTATCTATTAGTAATATTAAAGAAAAGTTCAAGAATAAAGAACTGAATCCTGTGGACCTGGCTAATGAATGCATATTTCAATATAAAAAATCTAATTCTATATATAAGCCATGGGTTTGTTTTAATGAAGATATTATTTTAACCGAGGCGAATAATAGCTATAAAAGGATAATGGATGGTAAGCCTCTTCGTTTTCTTGAAGGAATACCCATTGGTATTAAAGATATATTTAATAGCGCAAACTTTCCCACGCAAATGGGTAGTCCATTGTGGAAAGGGTTTACACCGGGGAATGATGCCCGTGTTGTTTATAACCTCAGGGATGCGGGCGGTATAATTGCGGGAAAAACGGTCACTGCCGAATTTGCAGTTCATGCACTCAATGAAACCAAAAACCCACATGATCCTGATTTGACACCGGGAACATCATCCAGTGGGTCTGCTGTGGCTGTTGCGCTTGGCATGGTTCCGGTTTCCATCGGTACACAGACGGCAGGGTCAATTGTTCGTCCTGCAAGTTTTTGTGGTGTATATGGATGCAAACCATCCTTTGGACTTATTCCCAGAACCGGGTCATTAAAAACCACCGACAGTCTTGATACGATCGGTTTTTTTACTGCGCGTCCTGATGATCTTAAAACTGTTTTTGATGTTTGCCGTGTACATGGCCCGAATTATCCAATAAGTTATGCGGCACTGAAAGATATGAACCGGCAAAATAAGCCTGGAGACAGGCCGTGGAAAGTTGCAGTGATTAAAACCCATACCTGGGAGAATGCACCTGAATATGCAAAACAGGCACTGAACAATTTCGCTGAAAACCTGGATAGTGATTCAAATATAGAAATATTTGATGTTGATTTACCTGTTGAAATGAAGATTAGCCATTCTATTCATGAAGTGATTTATAATAAATCCCTGTCATACTATTTTAGTAATGAATACGAGAGCTACGATCTTGTTTCACCGGTAATGAAGAATTTAATTGAGGCCGGTTTAGGTGTTTCGGTCGAAAATTATCATGCTGCCCTCGCAAGTCAAAATGAATTAATTGCTTTAATGGATGATTTTCTAAAGGGTTTTGATGTCGTGATTTCACTGAGTACGCTTGGTGAGGCGCCTTTACGTGATAATGAAGAATTGCCTGATTCTGCACTTATGTGGACATTGACGCACTTGCCTGTTGTCAGTGCCCCTGTTTTTATCTCACCAGATCAACGGCCGTTTGGGCTCCAAATAGTAGCGAGAAAGTACAATGACCTTTTATTGTTTAATTTTATTGATTATCTGCAATCAGTTGATTTTCTTCCGGAGTCTTGTTACCCGAATTTAGATTTATAAGGATGTATTAAGTCTCGTTTCATTTAGCATTTTCTGTGCGGTATGATTATCAGGATCTTTACCGAGGATGTAGCGCATGGTCCACTCAACCCCTTCAATTGAACCGCATTGCTGAAATACCTTGCCGAGTTTCATCATTGTTCCCAAGTCATCGGGATTATTAAGAAGATATTCCGTATAAATTTCCACAGCGGTATCTATATCACCATTGGCATAAAGAAAATCAGCATACATTGCGCTGTACGTTGTGCTGATGTTTGACAGGTTTTTTAGTACTTCCAATGCGTGTTCCCAGTCTTGGCTATTGGTATAAAGTGCGAATAGTCGCATAAGTGCATCCAGGTGAACCGGGCCTTCGTTAATGTTCTGATATTTGTCAATGGCTTTTTCCGGGTTGTTACATAATTCGGCATGGTAGCCTTGTAAAAGTGGAATAAATTTTTTGGCCTGTGCCTGATCCTTGTGTTTTTCTAAGGCAGCCAATATCCGTAATACTCCATTTTTATCCTGACACAGAAAATATTCACGGGCTCTTCCTGAAATGCCATCCAGATCTGTATCTTTTTCAATAGATTCTATATATTGATGACCGAGTTTTTTTATGGTGCTGTGAAATTTATTTTGAAATTCACGCAGGGTTTGTTGTTGTTCCTCAGGCAGTTGGCTGACTTGGTCTTTGTGATTGTTTAACCAAAGAACAGCTCTTCCTGGTTGTTCATCACGAGTCCATTGATCGAATAGAATTTGTAATGTTGGTTGTGGCTTCTCTTCTTCCAGGCGGCTTAGAATGCGGGTTCTTGCCACACGTAAAATTCCTAAGAGTTCGTCGCTGGTATCTATCAGTGCCTGAAAATAGATTTTATTATTTTTAATATTGTCGTCAACTTCGCCAAGCTTGAGGCGCAGTATGGCGCTCAAGCGGATTATATCATACTGTTTTATAAAGTTTACGGTGTCGTTGTATTTTGTACGAAGTTGCTCTTCTATTCGATTTACTTTGTTTGCCTTGCTTGAGTTTATTTCCTGGTTGAAAGAACGTCCCTTGTTTTTTGTTTTTGAGCGTATTTTGCTATTATAAATCAGACCTTTCCTTGCTAGTTCTTTAATATTTATTAATTCTTTCATTATCCGGTCAACTTCTTCCAATTCTTCCTTGTATAACCGGATTCGTGTGTGTTTTTCATTGGGGGGGACGCAACCAGAGATAATTTCACGGGCAGTTTTTTCTTGTGGGGTGATTTGAATGAGGTTCACGGATAGATGTTGTATATGTGGCAAACGCATGGCCCCTGGGGCAGGGTTAATGATTATGCAACCTTGTTTTGCAACATTTTGAGCCAGCTCATCAATGTGTCTGGCTGATTCCATATATCCGTTTTCCGTATCGGCCATCATGCCGTTATTGGTTTCCACTTGCTGGTCGCATAGCTGTGGCATGGGACCGATTGCATGCTCTGCGGTACCGCTGGCATGGGTAAAACCCTCCTGACTGAAACAGAAGTCTGCTCCACCAAGGATTATTTGTGTTACGCCAGTTATTACGGCAATTTGCAGGGCGCTGTTGGTTACGGTTGTTCCCCCACCTGACGGCATATATTCTGGTTGGTTCGGTGTTGGCCATGGATAGCGGGAGCCCATGAATACTTTTTGTCCCCCCCAGCTTGCCAGTAAATTGGGGCTTAAATGGTAGCTGTTTACCAACAATGTGCCATCCTGAAACTCAAGCATGTCTTTGCATACACTCAGGTTAAATGCCTGGGGATCGACAGATACGCTGATATCGGGCTGAATATCTGCATCAAGCAGGGAGCGGCTGATGCGGGATACGGCAATCACCAACAGATCCTTGCGATGCTGTCGTACCCAGGGCAGCAGTTTATCCAGTGATGGACCACCCGCAAGCACCACTGCGGTTTTGCCCTTGAATGCATCTTTCAGGCAGGTGGCTGGGATTTGGTTTTCTGCCAAATTTGTGAGCTGACAAATGATAAAAGGACGAAGATTGATTACGATCTTCATGTTTTCTACGTAAGCATCATACTCTCCTTTGATTTTACGCCAGAATGGTGGGTAGAGACTGTAATGCCCGTGGACCACTCCGAGGGAGCGGAGTAGGGTCAGGCGACCCATGAGTGCATATTTTTCTATTTCCATTTCATCGGCCTGCACTAGCCAGTTTTCCCCCGTAGTGACGACCAGTTCTTTTTTAGGGTCATCCATACTCTCTAATAACGATAGTACGTTGGGTAGCTCCAGGAACAGGTAGCGACTGCCTTTTGGAACACCTTGCGCCTTGATGTATTGGTAGAGCAGGCCGCTATCTGTACCGACAATGATATAAAATGCATCTTCATCAAACAGGGATTCGCCAAAGTAAGAACGAAACACCGTACTGGCATCGGTCCCCTGGAATACATCACGGTTGATGTTAAACAGGTAATGTTCGCCGAATGCATTGCTGGCGACGCCACCTATGTCAGGCTGTTGTGTAATATTGGTGTCGGTCAAAAGCCGGTCTCCATGTCGATATCATGACGTATAGCAGTTGTTGTTTGTAACATATGCAAATTGTACGCCACTTAATGGTCGTGATTGTCGGCCGGAATGTGCGAAAGCTTATGCAATACGTTGTTTTATTTATATTAATTCTTGCAGTCAATGTTCTTATAAAAACAAGCAATATGTGGTAAGAGTGGTGTGCGAATATTATTAAAGCTTCTCTTTAGTCGGGCCGACATAATGCGTGGGAGCGGTAAATATTTCCGAACACAGGTGATATATCCGCTAAATACAATCTGCCTCAAAAGTTGGCCACACTATTCAGTAGTTGTGCCAGCAGGGGTGTGAAATAGGAGTTTTGCAATGGCTGCTAGTATTATCAATACCAATGTAATGTCGTTGAATGCTCAAAAGAATTTGAATAAAAACTCTTTGAGCCTGGCAACTTCAGTCGAACGTTTATCTTCCGGTTTGCGTGTCAATAGTGCACGTGACGATGCCGCTGGTCTGGCTGTGGCAATGAGCTTGCAATCTACGGTACGTTCTCTCGGTGTGCAGATCCGTAATGCCGCAGATGATATTTCTGCTGCACAAATCAGTGACGGCAATTTGGCCGTGGCGACAGATATTTTGCAACGTATGAATGAGTTGGCAGTGCAGGCAACCGGTACAAATGGTGCGGCCGAATCATCCAAAATCGGTGTCGAATTTGATGCTTTGAACACTCAGCTTGTAAGTCTTGGAGTCGCCGCTTCTGTCACTGTAAGTGTGGCTGATGCTGCTGCTATTGCGAGTGTTGCAGGTGTTTTGGGTTCTGTTGCTACCTTGCGGGCGGGCTTTGGTTCCACTATTGCTGCGGCTGAATTCCAGGTTCAGCGGTTTGAAACAGAACGTGTGAATCAATCGGCTGCACTTAGCCGGATCATGGATGCTGATTTTGCAATGGAAACTGCAAATCTGACTCGTGGTCAGATTCTGGTGCAGGCGGGTACGGCGATGGTGGCCCAGGCCAACCAGATTCCTAATAACGTGTTGTCCCTCTTGAGATAATCCTTGAGAAACAAGTGGCAAATGGAGCGGTAAATATTTCCAACTACAGGTGATATATCCGCTGGATACAATCTACCCCAAAAGCTGACCCGTATTAACCCCATGAGTTGTGTCAGCAGGGGTATGAACAGGAGTTATGGTAATGGCTGCCAGTATTATTAATACCAATGTAATGTCGTTGAATGCTCAAAAGAATTTGAATAAAAACTCTTTGAGTCTGGCAACTTCAGTCGAACGTTTATCTTCCGGTTTACGTGTCAATAGCGCACGTGACGATGCCGCTGGTCTGGCCGTGGCGATGAGCCTGCAATCAACAGTGCGTTCTCTCGGCGTGCAGATCCGTAATGCCGCAGATGATATTTCTGCTGCACAAATCAGTGACGGCAATTTGGCCGTGGCGACGGATATTTTGCAACGCATGAACGAGTTGGCGGTGCAGGCAACCGGCACAAACGGTACTGCTGAGTCCTCAAAGATTCAGGTGGAATTTTCTGCACTAAATGCACAGCTTGCCTCGCTTGGAGCAGCTTCTGTTGCTGCCAGCGTATCGGAAGCTTCAGCCATATCGGCTGTTGCTCTTGAGCTGGGTAGTGTCGCTACTCTGCGAGCGGGTTTTGGTTCCACTATTGCTGCGGCTGAATTTCAGGTTCAGCGGTTTGAAACAGAGCGCGTGAATCAATCGGCTGCACTCAGCCGGATCATGGATGCTGATTTTGCAATGGAAACCGCAAATCTGACGCGTGGTCAGATTTTGGTGCAAGCGGGTACGGCGATGGTGGCTCAGGCCAATCAGATACCCAATAACGTACTTTCTCTTTTGAGGTAGTTGGCAGTAAATAAAGTCCAGCAATAACATACCCGGCCATAATTGTGTTATGGCCGGGTTATGGCGGTAAGGAGGTACATGTGGACGTCTTTGATTTTAAAATGACGGGTTCGGTAGCTCCCTTTGATGCAAAAACAAAAGGGGTTGCCAGGACGGCTGAGTTTGTCGCTCAAGGCAATTCTTTGCCGGAAAACCGGCAAGCGCGTGTGGGATTGGAAAATTCACAAAATACGGACGCGCCACCGGATATGGAACAACTGCGCAACCTTGTTGATCAGGCCAACAAGGCTTTATCGCTGAATTCCAGCAATTTGAAATTTACCATTGCTGATGGAACCAATATCAATGTCGTACGGATTGAAGATTCGGAAACAGGAGAGTTGATCCGACAGATTCCTTCTGAAGCGATGCTGGCTATTGCTCGTGCATTTGATGAAATTACGCAAGGGGCGATAATTGAAGAAAGAGTTTAATCAATAATGGCATGTATCATGCCTGTGTTATGTATGGTGCACGATGTTACACAAATTTTGTTCTGAGTTGAGGTAAGAGGTAAATAACATGTCTTCAGATTTTGGTTTTGGCACGATTACCTCACAGGGTGTTGGTTCGAATATTGATATTCCCGGTATTGTCAGCAGTTTAATGCAAATAGAGAGACTGCCGCTTGACCGGTTGATCGCACAAAAAAACAACTTTGATGCCAAAATATCCGCGCTTGGGATGATTAAGGGATCTCTTTCGACATTTCAATCTGCATTGGCAGGATTATCGACGGGGTCGAGCTTTCAGGCCAGTAACGCAACTTCTTCCAACTCCGCCATTGTCAGCGCAACCGGAACAAGTGGTGCCGTCGCGGGTAATTATGCCATTGAGGTGAGTCAGCTTGCCCAGTCGCAGAAAATTGTGGCGGCCGGTCAGGCCGATTCGACGGCGGCTATTGGTGGTGGTACATCGACCACGCTGACTATTGATCTGGGCACCATCTCCGGTGGCACATTTGATTCAGGCACTGGAACCTATACCGGAGCGACTTTTACCGCAGGTGCTGACCCTTCATTTGATGTCGTTATTGATAGTACCAATAACACGCTGGAAGGTATCCGGGATGCAATCAATACCGCTAATGGGGGCGTTACGGCAACAATCGTTAATGATGGTGATGCCACAAACCCTTACCGCCTTGTCCTGAGTTCGACAGACAGTGGCTCTGCTGAAAGTATTCGTATTGCGGTTGCGGGTGAAGCAAGCTTGTCAACTTTGTTGAGTCAGGACCCGGCTGGAACGCAAAACCTTTCTCAAACTGTTGCAGCACAGGACGCCCTTTTTACCGTAGATGGTATTTCTGTCACCAAATCCTCTAACACTGTAACGGATGTGATTCAGGGTGTAACGCTGGGCCTGAGCGGGTTGACGAGTGGCGCCCCGGTAACCGTGTCAGCATCACAAAATACCGACAGCGCTAAAGTTGCTGTCGAGGCTTTTGTCACGGCATATAATGATTTCCGAAAACAGATTGATGAACAAACCGCCTCCGGCACTGGTGGGGGGGTAGCCGGGGCGTTGGCCAGTGATTATGCCACCCGGCAAATGGAGACATTTATCCGTACCGAGTTGAATACAACGCCGACAGGCATCACCGGGCCATATAACAGCCTTTCCAGTATTGGCGTTGCATTTCAAAGTGATGGTACGCTTGCCCTGGATGAGGCAAAACTGAGCGCGGCCATCCAGACGGACAGTAAAAATGTTGAAGAATTGTTTTCTTCTGCCGATGGATATGCAACAAGACTTGATGGTGTCGTGTCGGAGATGCTGGTATTCAACGGAACTATCGACACACGCACGAATGGGTATAAAGACAGAATCAGCAGCCTGGAAGACAGGCAGGTGACCCTGGAGGGGCGGCTTGACCGGATAGAGGCACGCATGCGTGCACGGTTTACTGCCCTTGATGTATTGGTTTCACGTATGTCCGCAACAAGCAGTTTTTTGACGCAACAACTCGATATTCTTAATGCCCAAACTTCCGGGTGACAGAATTAATTATTTAACAGGCTAGCAATTTAGCGTATGGAGCCAAGAATGGAAGGCATGAAAACGGCAGTCAGTGCTTATCAAACTGTACAGATTGATGCGGCAGTCCTGGGTGCCAGTCCTCATGAATTGATTGGGAAATTGCTTGCCAGGGCGATGGAAGCAATTGCGGAAGCGAAAGAGCAGATACAAACCAAAGATATTTCCGGGAAATCACAAAACATCAAAATAGCCACCTCCATTATTTCGGATGGCCTGCGTAGCAGTTTGAATATGGAGGCCGGGGGTGAGATTGCTGCAAACCTGGATGGTTTGTACGATTATATGCTGCGACAGCTGATGAAGGCGCATGCTGAAAATAACACGGCCATTCTGGATGAAATTGTCACACTTTTACAAGAGATAAAATCCGGCTGGGATGGTATCAAGCCTTGAGCGTGATCTGACCGGCATTAAAATAATATAGTGGATACCGCAGAAAAATTATTACCCACCGGGCAATTGCTCACACTGACCCGGGAAATGTTACTGTCTGCACAGGCTGGTGACTGGGAAAAGTTAACCAAGCTGGAAAAGGCCCGTCTGCCATTATTTGATCAAGTCTTTGCCCACGGTATTACCGATAACGTTGAACTTGCCCGGGAGGTGCTTTCGATTGATGAAAAGACCAAAAGCCTGGCAAAAGCGGAAATGCCGGCTATTCAGGATGAACTACGCAAAATAAAAAACTCAGGCAAGGCCAGCATGGCTTATCAGACTATTCAGGGTTTCACCTCCAACAACAAATAAATACCGCTCGTCAGCATTGCATAAACCCGATTGCTTCGATTACTCTGCGGGTTATGCACACCGAATCAGCAAACTCTCTATTGGAAGGCATTACCTTTAATGACTACTTGCCCATGGACTGGGAAGTGTTGCCTGGGTTCCCCAGTGAAGGTGAGCAATATCGGCATCACCGTGCTAACGAAGAATTACTGCAAAATTTGTTGCTGAAGGATGAGGCATCAGCACAAGAAGGCGACGAAGTTGACGTGACCAGTGGGCATGAACAATTTAAACGCCTTGAAACGCGCTTGGATTTGCTGTTGAGTCTGGTTACAGAAATGATGGCCAGCAATGTGAGCCTGCCAATGCGGTATGCTGTTACCTTAGGTACACGCGGCCTTTGTGTACAAACCGGGGGTGAGGTCATTACCTGCTTTAAAAAAGAGATGTTATTGAAGGTTCAGCTTTACCTTGATCCACATTTTCCCCGTCCGTTAGCACTTTATACGCGGCTTGTTGACGTACAGGCGCAAAGCTTTACCGTGAGCTTTTATCCATTGGAGGAACGCCTGCAAGACCAGCTGGACAAGTATATTTTTCGCCAGCATCGTCGCGCCATTGCTTTGGCGCGCAGAAGTGGAAATTCATAATTTACTGAGTGTTAGCCCCTAAGTTTTACAGGTGTATTGAAGTAAATCACCTAGCATACCGTTTTATAAAGCAATTTTTATTAGCTTATCTGTGACAATATTTTGACATCCCGGAAATATGGTGTATAACTTAGTGCGATATAGGGAAAACAAACGCACTTAACCGGTGCACATGGCCTTATCCCGGGAGGAGACAATGCCTGATTCAATGACACTGTTGCTGGTCGAAGACAATGACCAACAGCGTCAGAAATTCACTGCCATTCTGGAATTTGTTGCACAGGGAGCAGTAAATGTTACCACCAGCAGTGCGGTGCTGGATTTTCTGGATGACCGAACGGAAGCAGTTTTACTGGGGGATTGCGGTTCTGCTGACTGCCTCACCGAATTGTTCGCTGAAATAAAGAAAAAATCTGAACACATTCCGATCGTACTTCTGTTGTCAGAAGACAATGACCGCTCACTGGACAAAAATACGGTGCAGTCTGCCTTCGCTATATTGAATCTTCCTTTACGTTATTCCGAATTGTCTGATCTGCTGCAACGTGTCGAGGTGTTTAATCTTGGCCGCAAGCGTGGCAGCAGTGGCGGTGTGAATCTGGATTTGTTCCGTAGTCTGGTGGGCAACAGCCGCGGAGTAATCGAGGTGCGCAAGTTGATTGAACAAGTGGCCAACTCTGAAGCCACAGTGCTTATTTTGGGTGAGTCTGGCACTGGTAAAGAAGTGGTTGCGCGCAACCTGCATTATCATTCTGCACGGCGTGACAAGCCTTTTGTGCCGATTAACTGTGGCGCCATTCCCAGTGAGTTACTGGAGAGTGAATTGTTTGGCCATGAAAAAGGTGCTTTCACCGGAGCGATCAGTGCCCGCCGGGGGCGTTTTGAAATGGCAGAGGGTGGCACCCTGTTTCTGGATGAAATCGGTGACATGCCGATGAACATGCAAGTCAAACTGTTGCGAGTGTTGCAGGAGCGCACTTTTGAACGTGTCGGCGGTAACAAGGAGCTGAAAGCTGACGTACGGGTTATTGCCGCCACACATCAAAACCTGGAAGAGTTGATCAAGGACGGCAGTTTCCGTGAAGACTTGTATTACCGTCTCAACGTTTTTCCCATTGATATGCCGCCGTTGCGTGATCGTATGGACGATGTGCCTTTGCTGGTAAACGAATTGATCGCCCGCATGGAAAACGAAAAACGAGGCTCGGTGCGTTTTACCCCTGCTGCGATGATGGCGTTGTGCCAGTACCGCTGGCCGGGCAATGTGCGTGAACTGTCCAATCTGTTGGAACGCATGGTTATTATGTATCCCTATGGCATTGTTGATGTTGCCGACTTACCCGCAAAATTCCGGCCGACCGGTACCGTGAGCGAAGATGCGCCCACAATTAATTTTGAACAACATCTGATGCCCAGTGCCGATTTTCAGACATCCCGTCTGCCACGGGAAGGCATCGATTTAAAAGAGCATATCAGCTCCATGGAATGCTCATTGATCAAGCAGGCATTGGATGATGCGGGGGGGGTGGTGGCTCATGCGGCAAAACGACTGAAAATGCGCCGTACCACGTTAGTGGAAAAATTGCGTAAATATGGTTTGCAACGCAATGAAACCATGACGGAAATTTGACTCGGTAAATGACTGCTATTTATAACTTGTTGATAACAAAGAATGTTGTAGTTTAGGCACACTACTTGCTAATTCTGTGGCAAAACGGCAAATAAAGGGTTTTGGCCCGGCTGTACCACACAGACTGTTTGAAACAGAAAGGCAAGGCGTGCCATGGCAGTATCGCAACAAATTCAGGACCTGGAAAAAAGCTTCAAGGTCTTTAATCGCGTCTCCTCCCAACTGGAGGCCTCATACCATCAGCTTGAAGACCGTGTGACCCAACTGCACGGTGAGTTGACAGGTCGTAGCGCGGCACAAAATTCCCATGCACATACGGTAACAACCGACGCATCGTTGTTACGCGCCATTTTGACAGCGTTGCCAGCAGGTGTGGTTGTGGTGGATGGCTCGGGCCAGATCAGTGAATTTAATCCCAGTGCCACAGCCGTACTGGGTGAACTCCGGCACGGTGAAGTGTGGGCAAATGTGATCGCGCGCGTATTTGCGCCACGCTCTGATGACGGTCATGAGATTTCATTGCGTGACGGGCGACGTGTCAGTATTTCCACTTGTCCATTGGGAAGTCAGCCCGGTCAGGTGTTGCTGATTACTGACGTGACAGAAACGCGCGAACTACAAGATAACCTGAGCCAACATCAACGGTTGATCGCTATGGGTGAAATGGCCGCAGGGCTTGCCCACCAGATCCGTACACCTTTGGCGTCCAGCCTGTTGTTCGCAGCACAGCTCAAAAACACCCAACTGGATAATGATGCGCGTAATCAACTGGCTGACAAAGTCACCGAGCGATTACGCCAATTGGAATCGTTGATTTCTGACATGCTGATTTTTTCCCGTACCGGTTACAGTGGGCAGGAGCGCGTTGCTGTGGTTACATTATTTGCAGAGTTGGAAAACCATATTGCCAACGTATGCCAGCAACGTGGTATTCAGTTAATGGTTATCTGTGATACGCCCACGCAGGAAATTCAGGGCAATCCCCGCATTCTCAGTAGTGCGTTGCTTAATCTTGCCAACAATGCGATTCAGGCCATGGGCAAAGAGGATAACCCATCGGCCCGATTGACCTTGCAGGCGCGTAAAGGTGTTTGCAATACCGTTGAGCTTTGTGTCATCGACAATGGCCCTGGTATTCCTGAAGATATTCGGCACGAACTTTTTAAACCTTTTTTCACTACACGAAATGATGGTACCGGTTTGGGGCTGGCTGTAGTGAAGGCCGTTGCACGTGCGCATGGTGGCAATGTGCGAATGGAACCGGCCCCGACACGAGGCAGTGAATTTATTATGCAATTGCCGGTTGCTGACACAGAAAAAAATGTCACCACGAAAAACAATACACCAAATGGTCGGGAGGAAATATGAGCCAGACTGTTATTCTGGTTGTTGAGGATGATGCCGATTTACGGACAGCACTTTGCGGCACTCTGGCCTTGGCCGGGTACAAAATACAAACCGCCAGTGATGGGCTTGCCGCAATGGACATTCTTCAATGCCAATCAATTGATATGGTGATTACGGATATTCAGATGCCGGGTATGGACGGCCATGCACTGCTTAAAAAAATCAAATCACAATGGCAGGAGATCCCCGTAATGCTAATGACGGCGTATGGCTCGATACAAATGGCGGTGGAAGCCATGCGTGACGGCGCTGTGGATTATCTTAGCAAACCCTTTGAGGCCGAAGTGCTGGTGGCCATGGTAAGTCAATATGTCGGTGAGCGTAGTACAGACAGCGGCAATATGATTGCCGAAGACTCGCGCAGCCGGGAGCTTGCCGTATTGGCAAAACGGGTAGCGGGTAGTGACGCAACCATTATGTTAATGGGGGAAAGCGGTGTCGGAAAAGAGGTGTTGGCACATTATATTCACAACCACTCAGGGCGGGCAGGAAAACCCTTTGTTGCAATTAATTGTGCCGCTATTCCAGAAAACATGCTGGAAGCAACTTTGTTTGGTTATGAAAAGGGCGCCTTTACCGGTGCCTACAAGGCATGCCCTGGAAAATTTGAATTGGCCCAGGGCGGGACTTTGTTGCTGGATGAAATTTCCGAAATGGATGCCGGGCTCCAGGCCAAGTTATTGCGTGTGTTGCAAGAATGCGAAGTCGAGCGATTGGGTGGGCAAAAAACCATGGCGCTGGATGTACGTGTGCTGGCAACTTCCAACCGGAATATGCGCCTGGAAGTCAAAGAAGGTCGTTTTCGTGAAGACCTGTTTTACCGCTTGAATGTTTTTCCTATTCAGATACCCGCATTGCGTGACAGGGCCGATGATATTTTGCCACTGTGCACTATGTTGATCAGTAAACACTTAAAGTCAAATGCTGCCAAGCCAGTGGCATTAAGCAAGCCCGCACGGGAAAAATTATTAAATCATCAATGGCCGGGTAATGTACGTGAGCTGGATAATGTGATCCAACGTTCATTGATTTTGAAACAGGGCGATGTGATTGAAGCAGAGGATATTCAATTCGAAAATCTTGGGGCGGGTGCTGATAACATTCCGGATGACAATGACGATGAGTCTCGAACATTGGATAGTGAAATGCGGGACCACGAATACAATAAAATTATTGCGGCGTTACGTGCCGATAATGGCAACCGCCAGCGCGTTGCTGAAAAACTGGGTATAAGCCAACGTACTCTTCGTTACAAGTTAGCAAAAATGCGTGAAATGGGTATGTCTGTTCCTGGCCGTTATGGTATGGAAACAGTGTAGCCCTGGTTTGTTGATCGACATGAAAGGAACAGGAGAATCACCATGAATGACATTGATACCAGTCAATTGATTACCCAAATGCGTGCTATGGCCGCTGCGGCACAGGGAAATACAGCTACGCCACAACATAGCATAACCGGCAGTAATTTTGGAGACCTGTTGAGTAACAGTATCAACAAGGTCAATGAGGTACAAAAAGCCTCCGGTAAACTGACGAATTCCTTTATTTCAGGGGATTCCAGTATAAGTCTTGCTGAAGTGATGATTGCCAAACAAAAATCCAGCATTGCTTTTGAAGCAGCACTACAAGTACGAAAAAAACTGGTGAGCGCCTATAAGGAAATAATGTCAATGCAGGTTTGATGGAGAATCACGCATATAAAAATTGTTTATTTAATATCAGTCATAAAAACGGCAACAACAAAGAAGGTTTCTCATGGCATTAGTAAATACCGAAGAGGTTTCTGCCGGACTTGCAGGCATGAGCGGTTTGAATGCCTTTCGTCAAATCGGCTTGATGTTGGGTCTGGCAGCCAGTGTGGCTATCGGTGTCACCGTAGTGTTGTGGTCATGGACGCCAAATTATGGTGTGTTATACGGTGCCTTGGAAGAGCAGGATGTCAGCACAGTACTGGATGCATTGCGGCAGAGCGGTATTGAGGCAAAACTTGATGAAGCCACAGGTGCTGTACTGGTTCCCAAAAATAAAATACATAATGCCCGTATTAAGCTGGCTTCCATGGGATTGCCAAAAGGCGTGAGTGCCGGTTTTGATGCACTGGAAAACAAAAGTAATTTTGGTGTTTCACAATTTATGGAAAAGGCGCGGTACCAGCGTGCATTGGAAATTGAATTGGCGCGAACGATTTCCAGTTTGCGCAGCGTTAAAAATGCACGTGTGCATCTGGCTGTGCCGCGGCAATCGGTTTTCGTGCGTAATCGAAAAAAAACCAGTGCCTCGGTGGTGGTGGATTTGTTTCCTGGTCGAAGTCTTGAAAATGGGCAAGTGTCTGCAATTACACATATGGTGTCATCCAGCATTCCCAACCTGGATGTCAGCAGTGTTACAGTGGTGGATCAAAAAGGAAAACTGTTAACTTCCAGTAGCGCCAATTTACAAATTGCACGAACGGGCGCCCAGTTTGAGTACATCAATAAATTTGAGCAGGCCTATATTGATCGCATTGAACGCTTGCTGGAGCCTATTCTGGGGCCGGAATCTGTGCGTGCGCAGGTGACTGCGGACATTGATTTTACGGTGAGCGAGCAAACGCAGGAAAGTTTTAATCCTGATGCACCGGCCTTGCGCAGTGACCAAACTATGGTTAATGAATCTTCCGGCGCCATTAATGGTGGCGTGCCTGGCGCATTGACAAATCAGCCTCCTGGTGCAGCGACCGTGCAGGAAAATGTGGATGCCGGTATCGAACCTGCCAGTGCGGTACCCAGCAGCAGCCAGCGCAAAGCGATACGTAATTATGAGCTGGATAAAACCATCAGCCATACACGCTTCTCTATGGGACGCCTGAAAAGACTGTCGGTGGCTGTAGTGGTGGATGATAAATTGACGGTAGTGGATGGCAATACCACACGTTTGCCACGTACTCCGGAAGAGCTGACCCGTTTGAGCAACCTGATCAAGGAGGCAGTGGGGTTTGATATGCAGCGGGGTGATAGAGTGAATGTGATGAATTCATCATTCATGGTGCCTGCGGCACCGGAGCCTTTACCCGAAGTGCCTATTTGGGAGCAGGGGTGGGCGCTGGATATTGGTAAAAAGATTTTGGGTGGGTTGTTGGTGATTATGGTTTTGTTCGGAATCTTGAAGCCAATTATGCGTTCATTGGCAACACAATCCCGGGAAATGGTTCCGGTTAATACAACAACAAAATCCGCAGCAACCGATGGTGCTGAGGGTATGGCAGAAGATACCGTGACCCTGGGGGCTGCGCAGGATACCCCAGCTATTCCTGCCCCTGGAAGTTATGAGCAAAACATCATGACGGCAAACAAAGCCGTTGAACAGGACCCAAAACTGGTCGCACAAGTGGTAAAGAATTGGGTGGCTGCTGATGGCTGAAAACAGTGATGTGAAGGGTATTGATCGTGCTGCGATTTTTTTAATGAGCCTTGGTGAAGCGGCGGCTTCGGAAGTGCTGAAGCACATGGACCCCAAAGAAGTACAGGCGGTGGGCGCAGCTATGGCGCAGTTGAATAATGTTTCACGTGGCCAGGTTACCACGGTGTTAAAAGACTTTTGTGCCACGGTACAGGAAGAAACAGGATTGGGTTTGGGGACTGATGATTATGTACGCAGTGTGCT
Source organism: Gammaproteobacteria bacterium (assembly GCA_011321815.1). GTDB lineage: Bacteria > Pseudomonadota > Gammaproteobacteria > SZUA-152 > SZUA-152 > SZUA-152. Next base: position 47,244 of record DROS01000045.1, on the reverse strand, counting down.
GAAAAAGGCGCTGGGTGATGATAAAGCCGAAGGTCTGATTGATCGTATTTTACAAGGTGGAAATACCAAGGGGCTTGAAACACTCAAGTGGATGGATTCACGTGCAGTGGCTGAAATTATTCGCCTCGAACATCCACAAATTATTGCCATTGTTTTGTCGTATCTGGACCCGGATCAGTCGGCTGAAGTACTGGCGGTGTTCCCTGATCGTGTGCGTGTTGATGTATTGATGCGTATTTCCACATTGGATGGCATTCAGCCTGCTGCATTAAATGAGCTTAATGACATCATGGAAAAACAGTTTACGGGTAAAAATAATGTGAAATCCTCCAGTGTGGGTGGTTTGAAAGCGGCTGCGAATATTCTTAATTTTATCGACAGTTCAATGGAAGGTGAGATCATGGACAGCGTCAAGGAAATTGATGCTGATCTTGGGCAGAGTATTCAGGATCTTATGTTTGTTTTTGATAACCTGAAAGCGGTTGATGATCGTGATATTCAAACGATTCTCCGGGAAATCTCTTCCGAGTCACTGGTGCTGGCATTGAAGGGCGCGGACGATGAGCTGAAAGAAAAAATCCTGAAAAACATGTCCAAGCGTGCTGCTGAAATGCTGCGTGATGATCTTGAGGCGAAAGGGCCTGTGCGCCTTAGTGAAGTGGAGGGTGCGCAAAAAGAAATCCTTTCGGTGGCCCGCAGGCTGGCCGATGCCGGTGATATTTCCCTGGGCGGCTCCGGTGGTGAGGAATACGTATAACCATGGTTAAACTCATTTCCAAAAAATCAACGGATCAGTATCAGCGCTGGGATTTACCCATGGTAGAAGATGTATCCGGGGCTGTGGCAAATGCAAAAGATGACAAAGCACCCGGCTTGATGACGGCAGAGCAAATCGAAAGGATTCAGAATCAGGCATACAAGGAGGCTTATGAGGCCGGTTTTGCAAAAGGTCGTGAAGAGGGAATGATGTCGGGGCAAGATGAAATTGCACACAATGCCCGGTTACTTGATGATTTGCTGCAATCATTATCACGGCCATTTGAAAAGCTGGATGACGATATTACGCAACAATTGGTGAGTTTGTCAGTGGCTATTTCCCGCCAACTGATTCGTCGTGAATTTAAAACGGATGTGGCGCAAATTGTGGGTGTAGTACAAGAGGCCATTGCTGTGTTACCGGTAGGTTCACGTGAGGTTAATGTTTGTTTGCACCCGGATGATGTGCGGGTGATGCGTGATGTGATGACCAAAGCAAAAACTGAAAATAGTTGGGCGTTGGTAAGCGATTCCAGTTTGTCCAGGGGTGATTGCCGGATTCTTACCGAAACATCACGCATTGATGCGACACTGGAAAAACGTTTGACGGCCATCGCATCCCAACTTTTGGGTGGTGAGCGTGAGGCTGATAAAAGTTCATCAGGCGAATGAGCAATACAATGACCAATGCAACAGAAAACAATATGCAGAATGGCTTATCTTTTCAGTCACGGGTAGAAAAACTTCGTGCCGGTCGTCGGTGGCGGCAATCCCTTGTTGATGCGCAAAAACGTATCGCAGCACCGCAGTTGATTATCGAGGGGCACCTTACCCGTATGGTGGGGTTAACACTGGAGGCTGTTGGCTGTCATGCGCCAGTGGGTTCACGGTGTCTGCTGGAGGGGCCGGATGGCAGAAATATTGAAGCTGAAGTGGTGGGCTTTTCCGGTGAAAAACTGTTTTTAATGCCAATGGAACGCATGCACGGTATTGTTCCCAATGCCCGGGTGGTACCGACCAAAAAAGTTTACGATGTTGCCGTGGGTAATGAATTGCTGGGTAGAGTGCTGGATGGTGCGGGCAATTCTCTGGATGGTAAAGGCCCGCTGCAAACATCGGAACGTGTATCCATTACCAGCCGGGTTATTAATCCTATGGCACGGCATCCCATCAGTGAAAAACTGGATGTCGGTATTCGTGCCATCAATGCGTTGTTGAGCGTAGGTCGTGGTCAACGCATGGGCTTATTTGCGGGCAGCGGGGTGGGCAAAAGCGTTTTGCTGGGCATGATGACAAAATACACGGATGCCGATGTGATTGTGGTTGGACTTATCGGTGAGCGTGGTCGTGAAGTCAAGGAATTTATTGACAACATACTGGGTGAAGAGGGTATGGCGCGCGCTGTTGTGGTTGCATCGCCCGCTGATGATGTACCGGTCATGCGTTTACACGGCGCATCATTGGCGACCCGTATTGCTGAATATTTCCGTGATCAGGGATTGAATGTGCTGTTGTTGATGGATTCATTAACCCGTTATGCCCAGGCGCAACGTGAAGTTGCACTGGCTGTGGGGGAGCCTCCTGCAACAAAAGGTTATCCTCCTTCAGTGTTTGCAAAAATCCCGCAACTGGTCGAACGTGCCGGAAATGGTGATATCGGCGGCGGCTCTATTACTGCGTTTTATACGGTATTGACCGAGGGTGATGATCAGCAAGATCCCATTGCCGATGCAGCGCGGGCGATTCTTGATGGGCATATCGTATTGTCGCGTGAACTGGCGGAGGCCGGGCATTATCCAGCGATTGATGTGGAGGCTTCCATTAGCCGCGCAATGACGGAAATTACCAGTACGGAGCATCAAGCTGCCATTCGCCAGTTTAAGCAGTGGTATTCGTTATATCGCCAGCACAGGGACTTGATCAGTGTGGGAGCCTATCAGCGGGGTGCGGATACAAAAGTTGATGAAGCGGTGATGATGTACCCTCAATTGACAAAATTTTTGCAGCAGGACATCACGCAACCGATGTCACTTGCGGACAGTATCAATGAGCTGGAGGCACTGCAAAGCGTCGAGGTGATTTCGCCGGCCCAGGCTGCAAATTTACAAATGCCGGTTGTGCAGTGAGCACCATTTTTTAACTGAAAAGGCCACCTAATGGATAAAATAAAACTCAACTTCAAAACCGGAAATGCTGATGACGTCTTCCGGTTTGAGGGCAACGGCTGCCGGGCCGAGTTCTTCGCCATTGAGCAGAACGTGATCTGATGAACGACGGTTTTTTGTGGTGGCTACGGGGCTGATGGTGTAGCTATCCAGCCCGCGGCTGATCAGCGCCATTTTGTGGCCCTGAAAACCAATGGTGCTGAATGGTTTGCGCAGTTCCATTACGGTGCGTGCCAGTGGGCCATTGAGTGTTCGCAGGCCGGCCAGTGGTTGTCCTTTGATACTTTCTTCGCGTGACTCCCAGTCGGGCAGTACCATTTGGGTTTCATCCAGTTCTGCTTTGATGAACATGGTCGGTTCATATTGGGCTTCACTGCCTTCGTTGAGGAAAGTGAATTGATGGTGGCCTATCTGGATAATGTCACCGTGTCTCAATGCTGTTTTTTTAATGTGGTTACCGTTAACCAGGGTACCGTTGGTACTGCCAAGATCTTCAACAAAGACTTGGTCTGGTTGTACCCGGCAGAACATGGCGTGGCGGCCGCTCACTGTCAGGTCATTTAGCTGGACGTCGTTGACGTATTTACGACCAATGCTGAGTGTTTCAGTTTTCAACAGATGTTCGTTGATGATTTCACCGTCAAGTGTGAGGATGAGTTTACTGTTCATGCAGGCAAATTCCTCGCGATGTGAATTTTGGTGGGGCAGGATCTGTCGGCAGGTGGGACTTGTGCCGGGTTTACTTTAAGAACGTGTATGGAATAACGGTACAGATTATTCCATGCACGTTCCTTGTTCAGTTTTCAGCATTGCTTTAACTAAGATAATAAAATTGTACTTTAAATCCGGCGATGTTAATAACGTCCCCTTCATTCAATAAAAGCTGTTCGGTGCCCAGCTCTTTTCCGTTGATGTAGGGGACGTCATTGGCCCGGCGGCTGCGGCTGCCAGTCACTGAAGTGATGCTGTAACCCTCAGAGCCACGTGTGATCAACGCCATGCGTTTGCCCTGAAAACCGATGGTGTTGTAGGTTTTTCGCAGTTCCATGACCTCTTTTGAAGTCAGTTTTGCCACGGTGCGCAGGCCGCCCAGAGCGAGACCCGTGATCAGTTCCTGATCGATTTCATCGCTGTAAATGAATTGTGTTTCATCCTGTTCTGCTTTGATGAACATGGTGGGTTCGTGGCGGGGTTCCGGTGCGCATACGTAGGTAAGTTGATGATGGCCGATCTGGATAACATCGCCATGCTCAAGTGCCGTTTTTTTCACGTGATTGCCATTGACCATGGTGCCATTGGTGCTGCCCAGGTCTTCGATAAAGACATAATCGGGGATGCTGGAAATCAGTGCGTGGCGTCCGCTCAGGGTCAGGTCGTTTAACTGGATGTCGTTGCTGTGTTGGCGACCGATGCTCAGGTCCTGATCATTAATGGAAAATTCACGAAGGATTTTACCTTTCAGGGTGAGAACCAGCTTGCGCTCCGACTCGACAATACCGGCAGAGGGCGTTTGTGTCAGTTGCTCGTGCTCTGGCGATACGAGATGTGTTTCATCCAACCCGGGCAGGGTGGTGACGTTATTGGAGTTTGCTGCCTGATGTTGGGTTGGTTGACTCATCTTGTTCCCTATATTGTTCGAAGTTCGATTTCAGACGGGCCTTTCGATAGGCCTCTTCACCGGTGATCAGTTTTTCATCGAGTAAACGGCGTAGTGCGGTATCGATATTCTGCATGCCCTGTAGAGCACCACCTTGTATCACGCTTTCCAGTTGCTCAGTTTTACCTTCGCGGATAATGTTGGAAGCAGCTGAATTATTAATCAGAGTTTCCACGGCTGCAAGTCGGCCGCGATTGTCTGCTGTTTTTACCAGCTGTTGCGAGATGACGCCACACAGCGAAGTCGATAGCATGGCACGAATGTAGGGTTCTTCGCCAGGAGGGAATACATTAATTATCCGGTCAATGGCGGCGGCGGCGCCATTGGTGTGCAGGGTGGCCAGAATCAGGATGCCCATTTCTGCGGCGGTGACCGCCAGACTGATGGTGTCCAGGTCCCGCATTTCGCCAACGAGGATAACGTCCGGGTCTTCGCGCAGGGCAGAACGCAGGGCGGAGGCAAAACTGTCGGTATGGTCGCCCACTTCACGTTGGCTGATCAGGCAGCCTTTGTGCATATGTACATGTTCCACCGGATCTTCGATGGTGATGATATGCCCTTTGCGTTCACTATTGATGAAATCAATCATTGCTGCAAGTGTGGTGGATTTGCCTGAACCAGTGGGGCCTGACACCAGAATCAGTCCTTTGCGTTGCCGGGCCAGTGTTTTGAGTACCGGCGGCATGCTCAAGTCATCCAGGTTGGTGACGGCGCTGGGAATGGCGCGAAACACGGCGCCAATGCCGCCAAGGTGGCGAAAGACGTTGACCCGAAAACGCGATATTCCGGGTATTTCGTAGCCAAAATCGGCACCACCCAGGCTTTCAAAGGTTTGTTTGACTCGCTCAGGCATGATTTCAAACAATAAGCTCCGGGTTTCGTTTTCAGTGAGCTCGCGGTATTTAACCGGATGGATTTCGCCGTAAAGACGGATACGCGGTGGGTTGCCTGAAACCAGGTGCAGGTCTGATCCGGCTTGTTTGATCAGCAGTTCAAGAAAGGCGTTGACGCGGCTCATGGCGTAGCGCTTACCATTCAGCTGACGGCCAGGTCAATTTGTGGCAGCAGATCCGGGTCTGTCACAAAGCGTTGGAACTGTTGCTTGTTGGTGGCGTGCAGGTAGGCGTCATCGGGGTCGATTTCCTTGTTCTGTAACGCCTCCAGCAGTGCCTGGTCCATGGTCTGCATACCTTTGTCACGTCCGGTTTGCAAAATGGAGGGAATCTGGAAAATCTTGCCGGTGCTGATGAGGTTGGCGATGGCCGGGGTGTTGACGAATACTTCCACAATGGCTTTGCGGCTACGCCCATTGACGGTTTTCACCAGTTTTTGGCTAATGACCCCCTGCAAATGTTGCGCAAGAAAGTTGGTGGTTTGGGGTTTCTGCTCGGTGGGGGTGGCGTCGATAATGCGATCCAGGGTTTTGGTGGCGGAGGTGGTGTGCAGGGTACCCAGCACCAGATGGCCGGTCTCGGCGGCGGTCATGGCCATTATGATGGTTTCCGGGTCACGTAGCTCGCCCACCAGGATTACATCCGGGTCCTCGCGCAAGGCCGCGCGCAGGCCATTGGCAAAGGTGTCGACGTGGGTGCCGACTTCGCGCTGTACCACCAGGGACTTCTGGCTGTGGTGAATGTATTCAATGGGGTCTTCAAGGGTAATGATATTCAGTCGGCGGTTGCGGTTGAGCAGGTCCAGCATGGAGGCCAGGGTGGTGGATTTGCCGGTGCCCGTCGCGCCGGTAACCAGGACCAGTCCTTGATGGGCATCAATAAATCTTTCGACGACAGGTGGCATGCCCAGCTCGTGCAGGGAGGGGATATCGGTATTCACTAACCGGAAGGTGGCGCCCATGCCGGTTACTTTGCGAAACAGGCTGACACGAAACCGTCCCGCGTTGTCACTTTGGTAGGCAAAGTCGATGTCCTGGCCATTGTCGAAGTCGGTTTTCTGCTGGCTGTCCAGTATTTCGAAGATCAGGCTTTCCAGTTCCTGATCGGTGAGATCCCGGTATTTGATGGGAATGAGATCGCCCAGACTGCGCAACAAGGGCGGCATGCCGACGGCAAAATGAATGTCGGTACAGCCTTGCTCGCGGCCGAGTTTCAGGAAAGCGTCGATTCTGGCCATTTAGAGGGCCTCCGTCACGGCTTCCAGTTTTTTGCGCAATTCGTCAAAGGTCTGAAAGCGTTGTTCAGGATTGACGGCCATGGCCTTGATGATAGTCGCTTCCAGTGCTTCGGGCAGTTCCGGGTTGATTTTTCGCGGAGGGGTAGCTGCGCCTTCCACATGCTGGAACAGAATGGCCATGGATTCGTCACCCGTGTAGGGCGCCGCACCCACGAACATCTCGTAGAGGATGACGCCCAGGGTGTAAATGTCAGTGCGCGAATCAATGGTGCGGCCACGCACCTGTTCAGGAGCCATGTAGGTAGGGGTGCCGACCAGAATGCCACTTTTGGTAAGCCGTGAATCTGCTTTACGTGCGGCGGCGGCAAGGCCGAAGTCAACGATTTTCACCAGGTCATCGTCGTTAATCAGGATATTTGCGGGCTTGAGGTCGCGATGTACCACACCCATGGCTTGCGCCTGGGCCATGCCACGACAAATGCTGGACATCAGTTGTATGCCACGGCGCACGTCACAGGTCTGTTTTTGTCTTTTGCGCTTGCCCAGTTCATCAGCCAGAGAGTGGCTGGGAAAGTATTCCATTGAAATAGCGTAGGACTGATCAATGGTCACCAGATCATAAATGCGAATGATGTTTTCGTGGGTGATCTTGCGGGCATAGCGCAGCTCGTGCATAAAGCGCTCAATCATGCTCTGGTCGGCCGCCACATGGGGGCTGAGGAATTTGAGGATAAACTGGTCGCCCACCATGACATCCTCCACCAGCCACACCACACCAAAGGCACCTTCGCCGATTTTGCGGATCACGTGATAACGGTCTACAAGCACGGTGTTGGGCGCCAGTCGCGAGGGATCAAAGACGTGAGTGAAGTGTTGTCCGTCATCACCATGGCTTGTCATGCTGCCGGATGAAGTGAACGAGCCACTTGTGTGCATGGCCTGTGTCTGCCCCGAAGTATCGGCAGGCGGGGGGGCGTTGAGGTTCAGCGTTGGCTGGTCCTGGACATCCATTTCCATGGGGGCTGATGAAACAGGATCGTCGACCACGGTGGCGCCGTGAGCGGCAGAGCCATTGGTGCGATCTCCAAACCGCATAATCAGGCTTTGCATGGTTTCGTTGGCTACAGTGCGTACGTCACTGGTGCGGGAGTTGATAAGTTGGGTGGTCGCTTCCTGTACTTTCTGCACATTACTGTCATCGGTAAGGATTTCCAGCGCCCGTAGCGCCTCTTTGCGCAGGGCATTATTGGTATTGTCGAGCTGTTTAAGCAGGGGGGTGACGGCCTGTTTGTCACCCAGGGTGGCCAAGGCGCGAATCACCACCTGGCCGGCTTCAGGGTTTTCTTCCATCATGGCGACCAGGTGTGGCACAGCGCGGTTATCGCCGATGGCTGCCAACGCATCCACGGCGCGCTCCCGCACCCACCAGTCTTCATCACGGAGGGCCTCGATGAGCCGGTCTACCGCACGCGGGTCTTTGCTGGTGTTAAGGATTTCCACTGCGGTGCGGCGCAGAAACTCGTCCTCGTCCTTGATCAGTGCCAGCACGGCATCAAACACTTTGGGGCCACCGATGGCGCCCAGCGCATCGGCAGCACGTACCTTCACCCACCAGTCCACATCGCGCAGAGCATTAAGCAGGTCTTTTACCGCGTTTTGGTCTCCCACTTCGTTGAGCACTTCCACGGCGGCACGGCGTACGTATTCGGATTCGTCCTGCAATACGGGAATCAGATGTTTGACGGTGTGGGGTGAGCGGATCCTGGCCAGGGTTTCGATGGCGGCCGATTGCACGGTGAGGTCACTATCACTCAGCAGGGTGCAGATATCACCGACATTTTCTGTGGCGTGGAGTTTGGCCAGACCGTTAAGCGCCGCCTGACGCACTGCTTTGTTAGGGTCGTGCAGGGCCTTGACCAGTCCCTCGCGGCTGGGCGCCGTATCAAAGCGGGACAACAGCTGAAGAAGGTGTGCGCGTACCAATGGTTGATTGCTGTCGAGCCGTTGGCTGATACTCGGCACCAGCGCTTCGGTAGCGATACCGTCCAGCAGACGATACAGGATGGGGCGCACCTTGCTGTCGACCTGGTCCAGTAGCCCTAACAGCATGTTGGCATTGATGCGTTTGGCGTGAGTGGTGAGAATTTCCCCCAGGGCGGTTTTGGAGGCTTCCTCGCCATTCACAGGTTGACTGAAGTAAGCGAACAGTTCGTTGGGATTAAAATCCTGGGCGCGTTTGAGCACGCGGGTCACGCCATCGACAATGCGCTGGTCGCCATGGGCCAGGCCGGCCAGAAACAGCGGCAGGTTGCTGTTGCGTACAAAGCCCACTAACAATTGTTCCAGCGTGGCGGTGTGTTGGGCATTCTCCAATGCCTCAATGAGTTTGGGGATGGCAGGTTCACCAATCTGCTTGAGTTTGTACAGGGCGCGCTTACCTTCTGCCGTGGCTCCTGCATCTTCGGTAAGAATGGTGGCAATGGCGCGGCTGGTCTTGAAGCCGGACAGCAGGCTCATGAGTTGCTCCGTGTGCTGCCGGTGAGTAAGACAGTAGGGGACAGGATCAAAACCACGGGGAAGACCTCAGTCAGCTCCTTGGGTTTCAACGTGAGCGGTGCCGATGTCATCGACGCGAACGTGGTTGATGTATGACTTGTTAATAAGATAAATCAGCCCGTCTTCCATGTATATCTTTATGAAAGTCTCGTCGCTGCGGTTCAGGTAGTCCAGCAGACGGGCATGATTAGGCGGCAGTGATTCGTGGATACTGCCATCAATGCATGAGCCATCCATTAATTGCAAGTGGCAGTGCATGGGGTTATTTATGGTATGGTTGTCAGCAGTTTCATCGTCTTCTGTTGCGTCGTATTCGATACGAATCACTGATTTGATGTTATAAAAGCGCAGTTCCTCGGGTTCGTTGCGGTTAAATACCAGAAAATTTTTGCAGGCATTTAATGCTTCCAGTGGTTGTTCACCGCCGGCATGGTTTGGACTTTGTGTGCGCAGATAAATGGAACCGATGACACGACCCTCCGGGTGTACCCACAGGGTAACGCGATGGAGTTTTTTGGGCACTTTCAGAATATCGTTATTCACAGCCTGTCCTTCATATTAACACAGGTCTACATTATACGGGTTTAAATCCGCTAACCCCATTATACGTAAGTTACTTCGGAGTGTTTGTGTAAAAAACACAGGTTTACTGCCAGTTTTTCTTTCCTGAACGGAATTATGACCGAAATACATGAAACATATAGCAGCTATTGCGTCTGTGGAACAGGCTGGTTACCTTCAGACAATATATTACCCAAATACGAGTTAACATGAGCGACAAGCAAGCCCAACAACCGGCAACAGCTTATCTGGAAGTGCTTAACGGACCTTTGGCCGGCACCCGTTTCCTGCTGGGGGCGGAGACCATCATTGGTCGTGATGATGAAGATATGCCGTTACAGGAAGGGGGGATTGACCTGGCGGACACCCGGGTGAGCCGCAGGCATGCGCGTATTTATGTTCAGCGTGGCCGGTATTACCTGGAAGACTGTCAATCCACCAATGGCACGTTTCTCAATACTTTTCGCATACAGCCAGGCGCGCCCTGCGTATTGCGCGAAGGGAGTAACGTACAGGTGGGAGGGGTGCACATGCGCTTTCGGCCGGCGTTGACCCCGGCAGAAAGCCCCGATACCAGTAATGCCACCGCGCCTTGGGCGTCCGAAATAGGCCTGAACGAAGAAGTGTTTGATCTGTCACTCACCGCCAACCCGGAAGCGGGCGCATCACAGGCCGATATCTCCATGTTGTTTTGCCCCGTTGATCTGCCGGAGCCGGAAATCAGCGTGGTGCTGGATGCCCCCGCAGTGGTGGATGCCTTGCGTGAGGCCATAACGGATGATGAAAAAACCCTGGAAAGTGATGATCTGCGCCGTTTGCGGGCCATGGCACAGGTCAGCATCGGCCTTGGCGGGGAGCATGACCGGGAGTCACTGTTTGCCAAGATCATGGATTTTATTTTTGTGATCTTTCCCACTGCCGAACGGGCCTTCGTGGTGCTGCGAGACAAAGAGACCCAGGAATTCAAGCCTGCCGCGGCTTCCACACGTGAGTCATCCGGAGAAGGGGAAGTGATGGCCCTGTCAGAAGCTATTGTGGATGAGGTGGTGAGCCAGCGCCGCAGCATCCTGTCGAATGATGCGGCGGATGACCACCGGTTTGATGATCACCAGTCTATCCTGAGTCTGGGAATACGCAGCATGATGTGCGTGCCATTGTTGGTGGACAACGAGGTCATGGGCCTGATTCAAATTGATACCCATAGCGAGACGCATTCTTTCTGCGAAGAGGATTTGCAAATCCTCACCGGTATTGGTGCGCAGGTGGCCATTGCGCTGAAAAACTTTGTACTATACGAAGATATCGGTCATTTGTTTGAAAGCTTCGTGACGGCCTCTGTGCATGCCATTGAAGCACGCGACCCTACTACTGCCGGTCATTCATTTCGTGTCGCTGAATATTCACAACGTCTCGCCACCGCGGTGGATCAATCCGGACAACAGATTTTACGTGACATCAATTTTAGCCGGGACCAGATGCAGGAACTGCGTTATGCCGCGTTACTGCATGATTTTGGCAAGGTAGGCGTGCGCGAACATGTACTGATCAAGGCGCGAAAACTGTATCACTCAGAAATGGATGTGCTGGAGGAGCGATTCCGTTATGCGCGCGCCAGTCTGGAGCGGCGAGCCTACCGCGAACTCATCGACCAGCATGGAGAATTATCACCCGAGGAATTCAAACTGCGCCGCGCGGCCATGGATAAACGTCTGTCCCGCGAAATGGCTCAATTGCAACGATTTATGACAATGATCCAGCATGCCAATGAACCCTCGGTGCTGGATGATGAAGTGACAGATGACTTATGCGCGGTGGCAGATTTTATTTTCCCCGGCAACGATGGCGAGCATGTGCAATTGCTGACCACGTCGGAATTGGATGCACTGACCCTGGCGCGTGGCAGTTTAACACCGGAAGAGCGTTTGGAAATCCAGTCACATGTAAGCCACACCTTTGCCTTTTTGAGCCACATTCCGTGGACCGCGTCATTATCTGCTGTGGCCGACATTGCCCATGCCCACCACGAAAAACTGGATGGCACGGGTTACCCACAGGGCCTGTCCGGGGACGAGATTCCCGTTCAATCGCGCATTATGGCCGTGGCGGACATTTTTGACGCGCTGACAGCGGGAGACCGGCCCTACAAATGCAGTCTGGGTGTGGATCAGGCGTTGGACATCCTGCACCACGAAGCCAATACCGGTAAAGTGGACCCGATTTTAGTGGATGTATTTATCGACAGCCAGGCCTATCAATTGTTTGGTCAATAACAACTTTTTGGCTATCAGCAATTTTGATCGTCAGCAACAACGAGAAACTGATTTATGGCATTTAGCACCTGTGGACATGTTACCCATGTGGGTAATGTGCGCGCACATAACGAAGATTGTTACATAGTGGATGCCGAGGCCAACTTTTGTGTGCTGGCCGATGGCATGGGCGGCCACGAAGGAGGGGAGATTGCCAGCCGTATTGTGGTGGACTGTGTCAGCCATGAAATCCGTAACGGTACACCCATGCCAGAAGCACTGGTTCAGGCACATTATGCTGTACGCAAGGCCATCGACAATGGTGATGGCAAACCCGGCATGGGTTCCACCGCCGTGGCGCTAAAACTGGATAACGGTCATTTTGATGTAGTGTGGGTTGGTGACAGTCGCGCCTATGTATGGGATGGAAAACAACTCACGCAAATCACCAAAGATCATTCACTGGTGCAGCATATGGTGGATGAAGGCCGCATTACCCCCGCAGAAGCCCTGGTGCACCCGCAGCGTAATTACATCACCCAGGCAATCGGCATGTCGGATTTATATAAAATGGAAGTGGGGCGTGTACAGGGTCGCCTGCAACATGGTCAACAGTTATTGTTGTGCAGTGATGGATTATCCGGTGAAGTATCGGCCGCAGAAATGACTGACATTCTCGAACTGGATCTGAATGAAAGTCAAAAAGTGGATCTGATGATTCAGAAATCACTGGATAACGGTGGTGCCGACAATGTGACGGCATTGTTAGTGACGGCTGTTGTTACGGATGATTAATTGCGTATATTGACCTGCCGGATCCCTACCACTTTGTGTTCCCTGCAAAAACAATTTCCGATATATTCTTTTTCACAACATATAAACAGGTGTGAAAAAGAATAAGATGGCAACAACCCGTCCAGACCCACATCAGAACGATAACATTCCCAGCCTGTACTGGCACGACTACGAAACCTTTGGTGTTGATCCGCGTCGTGACCGCCCCGTACAGTTTGCAGGTATTCGTACCGATCTTGAACTGAATGTCATCGGTGAACCCCTGAATATTTTTTGCAAGCCCGCCAATGATTTTCTGCCGCATCCAAAAGCCTGTCTGGTTACTGGTATTACTCCGCAACAGGCACTGGCGGAAGGCGTGCCTGAAGCAGAATTTATCCGGCAGATCCACGATGAATTTTCCCAACCCAACACCTGTGTTGTCGGTTACAACAATCTGCGTTTTGACGATGAAGTGACACGTTTCACCCTGTACCGTAATTTTTATGATGCCTATGCGCGCGAATGGCAGAATGGAAATTCACGTTGGGATATTATTGACGTTGTACGATTGACCCATGCCTTGCGGCCGGAGGGCATCGTCTGGCCAACACATGAAAATGGAAAAACCAGCTTCCGGCTGGAACAACTGACCGCCGCCAACGGCATCGCGCATGATGCTGCGCATGATGCCGTATCGGACGTATTGGCGACGATTGCCATGGCGCGCCTGATTCGTGAAAAACAGCCCAAACTGTACCACTATGTTTTTACACACCGTTCAAAACAAACTGTGGCGCAACGACTGAACGTGATCAAACCCACACCTGTGTTGCATGTCTCATCCATGTATCCGGCCGAACGAGGTTGCATCAGTCTTGTGGCGCCACTGGCACAGCACCCGACAAATAAAAATGAAATTATTGTTTATGATCTGCGGATTGATCCCACACAATTTTTCACACTGAATGAAACCGAACTGAAGGATCGTTTGTTTACCCGTCAGAATGAGCTTCCCGAAGGTTACAACCGCTTGCCGGTTAAAACCATCCACATCAACAGGAGTCCGGTAGTGGTTCCTGCAAATACACTCACACCGGATGCTGCCGCACGCTGGCAACTTGACCCGCAACGGGCACAGCAACATCTTGAGCAATTATTGACACAGATCCCATTTATCAAAAAATTACAGGAAATTTACCGCACGGCAACATTTGAAACCATCACCGACCCGGATTTCATGCTTTACAGCGGCGGCTTTTTTTCCAATGACGACCGGGCTCGCATGGAAGACATCCGGAATACACCGCCTGAAAATTTGGCGGACCTGGATCTTCCGTTTAAAGACCCGCGCCTTGAGGAAATGTTGTTTCGCTATCGCGCAAGAAACTACCCGGATACACTGAATGATGCTGAAAAAAACCGTTGGGAAGAATTTCGCATGGCACGACTGACGGGGACCAGTCCTGGTGCCGGTATTGGTTTTGATGAGTACAACGAATGTGTTGCAGAACTGCGGAATAGTGGCCAATTGAATACCGCACAATTGGCCATACTGGATAAACTCGATGAGTATTCACAAATGCTCATGCATCAATAAAAAGCGTCTAAAATATTTTCAGTTGATGAAAAACCGGAAAAAAACCAACGTAAAGATGCAGTGGATGTAAAGAAAAATCAGTTAAACAGACTCTTATGGTGAGTGGTTTTCGCATTGGGGTTTGGCTTTACGAAAATTTTTCATCCCCTGCATTTTTTCGCCCCTGCGTTGAATTTTAAATGCGAGTAAAATATTGCACATTCAAATATTATTGAAATCAACTGGTTACATCTTGTGATGTCTATACCCGTGGCATTTGGAATTTCGGTTTACGTGTGCGTCATATTTTCTTCATGGCGAGGCGAAATGACACGTAATCGTTATTCTATGGCAAGGAGTTTCAACGTGGCCATGGCGGAAACAGGGTGTGCAATCAGACCTAAATCTCAATCGTCACGGATCTATGTTTGTCAATAATGCTGCGTTAGCATACTGATTTTATTGTTTGAGTTTAACGCTAAAAATAAAATCCGCTGCCGTTACGGGTTTTAACGCTTAAGTCATGTTTTGCCTGTCATTCAATAAAAACTTGTTATTCAATAAAAAAAAGATACACTTGGTCATGTGTATGAATTTTGCACAAAACAGTTTGTACTCTATTTGATAGTTGATTGATTCCCTCTGAGGAGAAAAACATGGTCAAAAAGAAAAAAACAAAAGTAAAAGCAAAACGCCGTGTTGCAAAACGCAGCCCGAAACGGGTAGCTGCTTCAAAACCGTTGAGCAAAGCCCATGAAAAAACCTTAAAAGTGGTTAGTGCCGCTTTAGATAAAGCAGAAAAACTGAGGGAAAAAGTGATTGCTGCTGAAGAAGCATTGGAAGTTGCCACAGGTAAAATTGAAAAAGCCACGCGCGCAGCCACACGCAAAAAAACTGCTGCGGCCAAACGTGCAGTTGTAACGGCTAAAAATGCAGCGAAAAAGGCAAGAGCAACATTAACGGCAAGCAAAGCCAAGGCGCGTGAAGCAGAAAAGGCATTAAAAGAGTCGGTGAAACTGGCTGAAGTTGAACGCAAACTGGAAGAAGCAAAAGAAAAAGCCGTTGCTGCTTTTCTATCGAAATGGCAAAAAGCCTATGATCGTAAAGTGGCAAGCAAAAAAAAGGGCAGAAAAAAACGCCGGGTTAAACGCGCACAATGATTTGTGGCACTGCCCGTGGCGTTTGGGATGTGGCCATGGAGGAAAACAGGGCGTGCAATTAGGCCTGAATCCCAAACGCTACAGGTTAACTCCCTGGTGACTGTATAAGAGCAGGTTGGGCGGTATTGGCGAACCCAGTGTTGTTAACGCAGCGGTCGCCGAGACGCAGAGGCCGCAAAGAAAATAAAACGCTTTGCGTTCTCTGCGTCGTTATAAATTTTGTGTCAAACACGTCTTTTATTCAATTTCCACCAGTGCTTCGTCCGGATTGACGCTATCACCCTTTTGCACATGCACGGCTTTGATTGTACCGGCCACAGGGGCCTGGACTTCGGTTTCCATTTTCATGGCTTCGGTAACCAGAATGGGGTCACCCGCAGAAACCTGGTCACCTTCAGTTACCAGTACTTCAACGATGATGCCTGGCATTGATGTGGTGACATGGCCAGGCGCTGTGGCCTTCAGGCGGCTGCTGCTGCCTTTGCTGCTACTGGCTTGCGGTATGTCGGCGCCGCCACCACCATTGGTGAATACGGCATCAAGGGATTCGACAATCACTTCTTCCGGTGTGCCATCCACGTTGATATAAAAGGCACGTTTTTCCTGCATTTTATGCCCGGTGCCGGTGACTTTGATGTGGTAGGTTTCACCGTGTAAACCGACATTGAATTCTGTGGCTGCCACACAATAGCTTTGTGGATCACCCGGCAGTGGTTCAAGCATTTCTGGTTCCAGTGCGCCGTCACGGCGCTGCTCCAAAAATTCACGACCAATGTCGGGAAACATCGCATAGATCAGCACGTCTTCATCAGTCTCGGCAATTTCGCCGATATCACTGCGCAAGCGGCTCATTTCCGGCTCCAGCAAATCAGCGGGGCGGCAGGTGATGACGCTTTCATTGCCGATGGCCTGTCGACGCACATTTGCATTGACTTCCGCTGGAGGTTTGCCGTATTTGCCTTGCAGATAGAGCTTTACTTCATTGGTGATGGTTTGGTAACGGGATGCAGAAAGTACGTTGAGTAATGCCTGGGTGCCGACAATTTGCGAGGTGGGTGTGACCAGCGGCGGGTAACCCAGATCTGCGCGCACGCGAGGGATTTCTTCCAGCACAGCGTTCATGTGTTCCAGCGCACCCTGATCCTTGAGTTGGTTGGAGAGGTTGGAAATCATTCCGCCGGGCACCTGGTTGTTTTGCACACGGGTATCAAGTCCGGTGAATTCGCTTTCAAACTGGTGATATTTTTTTCGTTCTTCGTAAAAATAAAAACCGATTTCCTGCAAGGCGGTTAAATCGAGTTCACTGTCGTATTCGGTATCACGCAGTGCTGCGACCATGCTTTCGGTGGGAGGGTGGCTGGTGCCGCCAGAAAGTGAAGAAATGGCGGTGTCAATGTGACGGCAACCATTTTCGACGGCTTTCAACTGGCACATGCTGGCCAGCCCCGCTGTGGCATGGGAGTGCAGATGTACGGGCACATCCAGTGCGGCCACCAGCGCTTTTACCAGTTCAGCGGTGGCAGTGGGGGTCAGCAGGCCTGCCATGTCTTTAATGGCGATGCTGTCGCAACCCATTTTTTGCAGGGTTTTGGCCATGTCGACATATTGTGCGATGGAATGGGCCGGGCTGATGGTATAACTGATAGCCCCCTGGGCATGTTTGCCGGCCTTTTTTACTGCTTCAACGGAGGTTTGCAGGTTACGCACGTCGTTCAGCGCATCAAAAATACGGAATACGTCGATGCCATTATTGGCGGCACGCTCCACAAAGGCGCGCACTACGTCATCAGAATAATGGCGATACCCCAACAGGTTTTGTCCGCGTAACAGCATTTGCAGGCGCGTGTTGGGCAGAGCTTCGCGCAATTGGCGCAGACGTTCCCACGGATCTTCTTTCAGAAAACGAATGCAGGCATCGAAAGTGGCGCCGCCCCACATTTCCAGTGACCAGTAACCAATAGCATCCAGCCTGTCGCAAATGGGCAGCATGTCTTCGGTACGCATGCGCGTGGCGAGTAAAGACTGGTGCGCATCACGCAGGACGGTTTCGGTGATGTGGACTTTTGACATATGGGTTTCCTGGTTTGCTTGTGTTGAATTGTGTTTATTGATTTGACAAAAACAGTGAAAATCTACAACCCCATGTGTGCTGCCACCGCTGCTCCCAGCGCTGCGGCCAGGCGGCGTGTTGAGCGGTGTACAGAATAATTGATGAGTTCCGGGTGGGATTCGACAAATGAAGTGTCGAATTTGCCGGACTGAAAATGGGGCGACTTCAAAATTTCCAGTTGGTACGGAATGGTGGTTTTGACGCCGTAAACCCCGATGTCTTTCAGTGCGCGATTAGCACGATCAATCAACGAATCCCAGTCCAGTGCCCAGACGATGAGTTTGGCGCACATGGAATCATAGTAGGGCGGAATATCGTAACCGGTGTAAATGGCTGCGTCGGTGCGCACGCCAGGACCGCCGGGAGCATAATACCGGGTCACGCGACCGAAGCTGGGCAGAAAATCATTTTTTGGATCTTCGGCATTAATGCGAAATTCCATGGCATAACCCCGGCGTTTTACATCGCGCTGGTTGTAGCGCAATTTCAGGCCAGCGGCGATGCGAATCTGCTCCTGTACGATGTCGATGCCGGTGATTTGCTCGGTAATGGTGTGTTCCACTTGCAGGCGGGTATTGACCTCCATGAAGTAAAATGAATCATCCTGGGCCAACAGAAACTCCACTGTGCCCGCATTGGTATAGCCGACAGATTTGGCGGCAGTAACTGCCAGCTTGCCGATATATTTGCGTTGTTCTTCACTGAGTTGCGGCGAAGGGGCGATTTCGATGAGCTTTTGGTGGCGGCGCTGGATGGAACAGTCACGCTCAAACAGGTGGATCACTTTTTTATGCTGGTCGGCGAGGATCTGAACCTCGATATGGCGTGGGTTGTCGATACACTTTTCCAGAAACACCTCGGCATTGCCGAAGGTTTTGCTGACTTCAGACACCACCCTGTCATAACTGCGATTCAGTTCTTCGGCATCGCCACAGCGGCGGATACCCCGGCCACCTCCACCATTGGTAGCCTTCAACATGACGGGATAGCCGATTTTTTCAGCAACAGCCAATGCCTCCTGTACTGATTCCACATTCTCTTCACTGCCGGGAGTCACAGGTATGCCGGCTTTGATCATTGCAGCACGGGCTTGCAGTTTGTCACCCAACTGGCGGATTACGGCGGCGTCGGGACCGATAAAACGGATACCGCGTTTCTCGCAGGCCTCGGCGAGCAAAGGGTTTTCCGACAGGAAGCCATAGCCGGGATGCAAGGCATCACAGCCCGTGGCCGTAGCCAGGTTGACGATACGATGCACATTCAGATAACCGGAAACAGAATCAGGGCCGAGATTATAGGCCTCATCCGCTTTTTTTACATGCAGGGAATAACGATCGGCATCGGTGTAAATGGCGACAGACTGGATGCCCAGCTCGGTGCAGGCGCGGGCAATGCGTACTGCAATTTCACCGCGATTGGCGATGAGCACTTTTTTTATCATGGCAAACCTGTTCGATGAATATGTTTTTACGAACCGCTTATTCTGTTACTTGTTTTTATGATAGTGGCAGCGGCGATAAAAACCTGACGGGCAACCACTCACCGGAATATGCGCATCACCGGCAACGCTGTCAAGCGTGGCGCGGATTTTAACGCTGTTTCGTGGTGTAACTGCCCAATGGCCGCTATTCTGCTCTGCGATAATGGCGTTCAACTGTCTGACTTTATTAGTAAACAAAGTGGTAACCGGAGGAACTGACAGTTATCCCGCAGTCAGTTTTTTCTGGGGTCCCAAAGCTCTGATACTTGGTTTTTTTGATGGTACAATTTATTACCTGAATAAACACTGGCTGGCTGCTATTTATGGAAAAAATCAAGGTTCTATTTGTTTGTATGGGCAACATATGTCGCTCGCCAACTGCTGAGGGTGTTTTTACCCGGCACGTGCAGGATGCAAATCTTGCGGATGTTATTCATGTCGATTCAGCGGGCACTCATGCCTATCATGTGGGCGAAGCGCCTGATCCCCGCTCGCAGAAGACGGCGTTGAAACGCGGTTTTGATTTATCGTCGCAGCGGGCGCGGCGGGCAGTGGCCGGGGATTTTGATATTTTTGATTATATTTTGGCCATGGACAGAGACAACCAGCGGAGTTTGCAGGCCATTTGTCCGGTGGGCGCGGAATATAAATTAAATTTATTTCTAAGTTATGCGCCCAATCTTGAGCATGATGAAGTACCAGACCCGTATTACGGTGGCCCGCTGGGGTTTGAGCGGGTATTGGATATGATTGAAGAGGCTTCGGCAGGGTTGCTCCAGGATATACAATTACGTTATTTGCAGAATTGACGATGGACGATGTGATGTAAGGAACGCGCACGTTCCTGAATGCACCTGATGTGGCAAGTACAAAAAAGCCCTGACCATGCAATATGGTCAGGGCTTTTTGCATCAGCACTACGGCGTGTCAGTCGTTATGTTCCGGTTTGCTGGTGGTGGGCTTTTCCACAGGTTTTGTGGCACGCGGCGCAGCTTGTGTGTCCACAGCAGATGGCTGTGGCGGTGCGCTGGCCGGTTTTGTTTCAACAAGCACAGGCTTTGCCGGCATTGTGCTGCCGGCTGGTTTTTTATGTTCCGCCTGTTTTGGTGCGGAGGCGGGTTGTTGCTTCACCGGGCTTGTTGGATGCGCGCTGTTTGCTGTTTTTGCCAATGTGGGTTTTGTTTCAACCTGCACCAGTGCCGCCGGTTTTTTTTCTGTTTTTGCCGGAACGGCTGGAGCCACAAGAGCCGGTGGTGTTTTTTCCACAGAAGCATCCGCTTTTGCCACCGGTTTTTGTTTTACTGCCGGTATTGCCGTTGCAACTTGTTTTGTTTCCGGCTTTGGCGTGTTTTTCACAGGAATATCCGCTTTTTCCTGCGGTTTTTGTTTTGTTTCCGGGGTTGCCGTTGTAGCCTGCTTTGCTTCCGGTTTTTCCGTTGGCTTGCTGGCTACAGGTTTCGGCGGCTTATTTTTACGCTCGGCAGACTGCTGGACGGGTGTTTCACCGGGCGCTGTTGCGGTACCTGATTTTGCCGGTTCCGTTGGTTGTTTGGCCGTGACTGCATTGCCATTGCTTTTATGTTCAGTTGCGCTGCTTTCAGTGCTACTGTTTTCATTACCAGTGGCTTCCGCATTTTGGTTGCGATTACCGCTATCGCGCCGCCGCCGCCGTCCACCGCGACGTCCACGACGCGCCCCTGTTTTTTGCTGGCCATCATTTTGTGTATTTTGTTCGGTGTTTGACTGCTCGTTGTTGCTGGCCTCGTCAGTGTTTGTATCCCGGTTTTGCGCTTGGTTGCGGTTTTGCGCACGTGCGGTTTGTTTGTCGCCGGTTTTTGGTTTTTCGTTTTTGTCGGCGGATGTTTTTGTATGCGCGCCACGGTTCTGGGTATTTTTTTTCTGCTCGTCCCGGCTCTGTGCGCCATCCTGCCTGTCACGATTCTGATTGCGTCGGGCAGGGCGGCGGTTTGCATTGCTGCGATTACCTGAGGAGCTGCGGTGACGCCCCCGGTTTTGTGCTGGTTTTGCGCTGTCGGTTTTTTCGGCCGGTTTGGCGGGCACGGCTTCAGAATTTTCACTGCTGCCGAGCAGGCTGCTCCAAATGCGTTTGATGAAACCACCTTGTTGCGAGCCTCCGTTTTCTGCCGTGGCTTGTGGCATAGGGGCTGGAGGGGACGGAGGTACTACACCTCTTACCGCAGGGGTTTCGGATGCCATTTTGGGTTTGTCATCCAGCGATTCTGAAGCTTCTTCGCGTTCCACTGCCAGAGAGTAACTGGCTTGTGAATCTGCGTCGTGTGCGAGGTCACTGGCGCGTTCACGCTGAACCTCATAATGCGGTGTGTCAAAAGTGGGGTTGGGAATCAGCACCACTTTGATACCCTGACGTTGCTCAATGTCCGTGATGGCCTGGCGTTTTTCGTTGAGCAGGAAGGTGGCTACGTTGATGGGTACCTGTACGACGATACGTGCAGTCTGTTCCTTCATGGCGTCTTCTTCGATGATACGCAGAATGGACAGGGCCAGCGATTCGGTGCCACGAATGGTGCCGTGACCTTCACAGCGCGGACAGACGATTTGTACGGATTCGCCCAGTGACGGGCGCAGGCGTTGCCGCGACATTTCCAGCAGGCCGAAACGCGAAATACGGCCGATCTGCACGCGGGCACGGTCCATCTTCAGTGCTTCACGCAAGGTATTCTCCACTTCGCGCTGGTTGCGCGATGCGGACATGTCGATGAAGTCGATGACCACCAGTCCGCCGAGATCACGCAGGCGCAATTGACGGGCCACTTCTTCCGCAGCTTCCCGGTTGGTGTTAAGCGCAGTTTCTTCGATATCGCTGCCTTTGGTGGCGCGTGCGGAGTTGATGTCGATGGAAATCAGTGCTTCGGTGTGGTCAATGACAATGGCGCCACCGGAAGGCAGGCGTACTTCGCGTTTAAAGGCGGTTTCGATTTGTGATTCAATCTGGTAGCGCGTGAACAGTGGTACGCTGTCATCGTAATGTTTGAGTTTATTCAGGTTGTGTGGCATCACCATCTGCATGAATTCGGTGGCCTTGTCAAAGATCACCTTGTCATCAATGAGGATTTCGCTGATGTCTTTGCGCAGGTTGTCACGTATTGCGCGGATAATGACATCGCTTTCCTGGTAAACAAGAAAGGGCGCAGAGCCTTCTTTGGAGGCTTTGTCGATGGCTTCCCATAACTGCAACAAGTAATTGAGATCCCATTGCAATTCTTCGGGGTTTTTACCGACACCTGCGGTGCGCACAATCAACCCCATATCTTCAGGAATATCCAGCGCGGCCAGGGCATCACGGATTTCATTGCGTTCTTCACCGACGATACGGCGTGATACACCACCGGCACGCGGGTTATTCGGCATTAAAACAAGGTAGCGTCCGGCAAGACTGATGAAGGTGGTCAGTGCCGCACCCTTGTTGCCACGTTCTTCTTTTTCTACTTGAACAATGATTTCCTGGCCTTCTTTCAGCACCTGTTTGATATTGACACGGCCACCGGTTTTTTCGGCATCGGGGTCAAAGTAGGCGCGGGAGATCTCTTTTAAGGGCAGGAAACCGTGGCGGTCAGCGCCATAGTCAACAAATGCGGCTTCAAGGCTGGGCTCAACGCGGGTAATGCGGGCTTTGTAGATATTGGCCTTTTTCTGTTCGCGGCCAGCGGTTTCGATATCCAGATCATAAAGTCGTTGACCATCAACCATGGCAACGCGCAACTCTTCTGGTTGAGTTGCGTTAAACAGCATTCTTTTCATTTTTTTTCAGTCCATGCGCTCAACCGATGTCCGCTTGTGGTTGCGGGCACAAATGGCATCACAAACAATAGGCAGTCTCACCGCTCGCCGACAGGTCTGGCCATTTTCATTTCTGTTTTATTGTTAAAAAAACAAAACAGGGGCCAGTGTCGCGAGTCTGGTTTCGCTGCTATTGGTCAGCTCGTCATGAACACAAGATGGACATGGGAGCGCACTAAATATTGGTAAACACACCCGTCATGACACGGATGTTAAGAAAATCATTCTGTTCTGCGCCACATCCCGTCGCGCTTTGGCGCGGGCTTCCTGCCTGGGGTAAATGGACGGAGAATCAATACTATCCCGCAATAAGCTACGCAAATATAGCAGTCTTACGCCATAGCAGCAAACTGGGCGCGATTTGTTATGATGCACCCCATGGCGCACCCACCCCCGCAAACCTCCCCCCAGCCCGTCCTGACGGCCTCCACAAAGGCTCGCATTGTTAAAGTGGACGATGAGCGGGCGGGGCAAAGAATTGACAATTTCCTGCTGGCCAGCCTTAAAGGGGTGCCCAAAAGCCGGGTTTACCGCATGCTGCGCAAAGGCGAAGTGCGTGTCAACAAAGGACGAATCAAGGCCAGTTACCGACTGCAAAGTGGTGATGCGGTGCGTATTCCACCGGTACGGGTTGCTGAGACCGCTGCGCCGGTAAGCCCGGGACAGCGGGTGCTGAAGCGTATCGAAGCGGGGATTGTCGCGGAAGAAAAGGGCTTTTTACTGCTGAACAAACCGTCAGGCATTGCCGTGCACGGCGGCAGCGGGCTGAATTACGGAGTCATCGAGGCGTTACGCATACTACGGCCAGAGGCGCCGTACCTGGAGCTGGTGCATCGTCTGGACCGGGACACTTCGGGTTGCCTGCTGATTGCCAAACGTCGCAGCGTATTGCGTGAACTGCACCGCCTATTGCGTGAAGGTGGGGTGGACAAGCGTTATCTGGCTTTGGTGAAGGGGCAGTGGCGGGGTGGCGAACGCCGTGTGGATGCACCGTTGCTGAAAAACACGCTGCGCTCCGGGGAGCGGGTAGTGACTGTCAGCAACGAAGGAAAATCTGCTGTGAGCATTTTTCGCCCGGTGACGGTTTTTGCGCAGGCAAGCCTGGTCGAGGTCAGCCTGCTCACCGGGCGCACCCATCAGATACGGGTGCATGCTGCCTCCATTGGTCACCCCATTGCGGGGGATGAAAAATACGGTGATGCGGAATTTGATCGCGAAATGAAAAAATACGGTGTGCGCAGGCTCTTTTTGCACGCACGTTCACTGGGTTTTTCGTTGCGTGGACTGGATGAGCAGGCGCCAACATATCAATTTAGGGCACCATTGGGTGATGAACTGGAGGCTGTGCTGAGCAGTCTGTCACCCGAACATTAAAAAAATCCTGGTGAAACAAAAAATGCAAAAAACGTACGAACTGGTAGTGTTTGACTGGGATGGAACGCTGATGGATTCCGAGGCCCATATTGTGATCAGCATGCAGCGTGCTCTGAAAGACCTGGACTTGCCTGTGTTGCCCCGGGAAAAAATCCGCGACATTATCGGATTGGGGCTGCGTGAAGCGATTATGCGACTGTTGCCTGATTGTGATGATGACGTGCTGTTGGCGATCACCGACCGCTATCGTTACCACTTTTTTACCGATGACTCCTGTAAGCCGTTTGCAGGTGCAGAGCAGGTATTGCAACATCTGCATGAAGCCGGATATTTGCTGGCAGTGGCCACCGGTAAAGGGAGGCGGGGGCTGGACAGGGTTTTGCAAAGCACCGGGTTTTCGCCGTACTTTGTGGAAACACGCTGTGCGGATGAAGCCCACTCAAAGCCCCATCCGCAAATGTTGCTGGACATCATGGATATTCTGGATGTTGATGCAAAACGTACGCTGATGGTGGGGGATACCGAATATGACCTGGAAATGGCCAATGCCGCCAAAGCTGCCGCAGTGGGCGTAGACTACGGAGTGCATTCCCGGGAGCGCTTAATGGCATGCTCGCCGCTGGCATGCCTGTCGTCTATTACGGAATTGCCAGAGTGGTTGGCTAACGACATCAATGCCGCATAATAATCAATAAAATCTATACTGCGTAATAACCAACAGAAATCAGTTGTAAACCCAAAAGTAATGCAACATAAAAGGTACATTTCATGAGCGATCACGACAAGACGGATGCACAAGAAATATCAGGGTCGTCCGAATCCAATGCAACGAATGACGTTGATGTCTGGACCCGTGGCGAGGCAGTGAGTGATCCAGTGAACGAAGACAAAAAGGGTCAAAAAACAACCAGCAGCGAGTGGGAAAAAGACACGCTTAACCGGCTGGCATTTGCAGCCATTAATGAACAGCGGCGTTCCCGCCGCTGGGGCATATTTTTCAAATCCCTGTTTTTCATTTATTTGTTTGTGATTATTTTTTACATTCCCACCGAATGGGGTGAAGGAGGTATTTCACACGATGAACACACAGCGTTGATAGACCTGGAGGGGGTGATTGCCGCCAACACCCAGGCCAGTGCCGACAATCTTGTGGGTGGTTTGCGTGCGGCCTTTAAAGATAAAAAAACCGCAGCGATTATCATGCGTATCAACAGCCCGGGTGGCAGCCCGGTACAGGCAGGCTATGTTTATGATGAAATCAAACGCTTGCGTAAAAAATACCCGGATATTAAATTATACGCCGTTGTCGCGGATATCTGTGCCTCTGGTGGTTATTATATCGCCGCTGCCGCAGATGAGATTTATGCTGACAAAGCCAGTATTGTCGGCTCCATTGGTGTATTGATGGACGGTTTTGGTTTTGTGGATACACTGGAAAAAATCGGTGTGGAACGCCGTTTGATGACAGCAGGCAAATACAAAGGTGTGCTTGATCCATTTTCACCGCTGAAAAAACCGGAGGTGCAACATGTACAAAACCTGCTGGACACGGTGCATCGTCAATTTATTGATCAGGTAAAAGCCGGGCGTGGGGACAGGTTGTCAGATAATCCGGATTTATTTACCGGGCTGTTCTGGAATGGTGAAGAGAGTGTTAAGTTAGGCTTGGTGGACGGGTTGGGTAGCGCCAGTTATGTTGCCCGGGAGATTATCGGTGTAGAAAATATTGTTGATTTTACACCCCGGCCCGATTATCTGGATCGTTTTGCCGACCGTATCGGCGTGACGCTTGCCAATGTAATGGCCAACAGTCTTGGTTTGTCAGATGCCACACAACAGTCGCCGATGCGCTAACAATAAATAAAAAATACATAACTGTCAGCTTGTGGGCGGACTCATATAACAACGGGCACATACATATGTCACAAAAGCATCCTATTGTTGCCGTTACTGGTGCTTCCGGCGCAGGCACGACAGTGGTAAAAAAGGCCTTTGCGCGAATTTTCCGGCGCGAAAATATTCATGCAGCCTTTGTGGATGGTGAATGTTTTCGCCGTTATGACCGCAACGAAATGCAAGCGGTACTGGCTAAAGCCGAAGCCAATGGTGATATCGTGACCCCTTACGGGCCGGAGGTGAATCGTTTTGATCTGCTGGAATCCCTTTTCCGGTCCTACGGGGAATGTGGTACCGGGAAGTTTCGACGTTACATCAGTGAAGAGGTGGCAGGCGATGCAGATACGCCCAGCGGCACATTTACTGACTGGCAGCAGATATCGCCACAATCTGATTTATTGTTTTTTGAAGGGCTGCATGGCGGCGTAGTGGCCAAGCGCTGGACGCGGCGAAAAATGAGCGTTTCGCATAATCCGAAAGTCATCAGTGAGCGTCGCAATACACAAAAAAATACCGGTGTTGATGTGGCGCAATATGTGGACCTGTTAATTGGTGTTGTGCCTGTGGTCAATCTGGAGTGGATGCAGAAAATCACTCGTGATATGCGCACCAAGGGATACACTCACGAAGCAACGTCCGCACGTATTGTTGAACGCATGCAGGAATACATCCACTTTATTGTGCCGCAGTTTTCAGTGACGGATATCAACTTTCAACGTGTGCCGGTAGTGGATACCTCCAATCCCTTTATTGCTACAGAAGTTCCCGGAAACCACGAATGTATAGTGGTGATTCGGTTTCGTGATCCTTCGCGTTATGATTTTCCAAAGTTGCAGGGACTGATTGATGGTGCGTTTATGTCGCGTCCGAATACCATGGTGATTTCCGGCAGCCAGATGCAGCAAGCACTGGATGTTATTTGCACACCGCTGATTCATGAGTTAACAGATTCACGGACTAACCTGTAACCCTAGTACTCTTTCAAGGTAATAAATTGTGATTCAGCGTTCCTGTGGTGTTTCGCGGCACCAACAGTAGGCGCTTTAGGCGACGCCGCAGCGGAACACCACAGGAACGCCCGAAGGGTTGGCCTGTCAGCGTCCATGGCGGCGTTGCTCCTCTTGCAAAGGACGACAGCCATTTGCTGCGAGGAGCGCCTCGCCTAAAGCGCCTACTGTTGGTGCCCTGAACGCTGACAGACCAACTGAATCCCAATTTATTACCTTGAAAAAGTACGGAGTGCGCGCGCCTTGCCCGGTTGATTTTGTGCCGGGGGTTTATGATGCCAATACGTCCATGCCTTCTGTGGCCAATAACGTTGTGAGTTGAATGAGCGGCAAGCCAATGAGCGCATTGGGGTCATCTCCTTCCATTTTTTCAAACAGACTGATACCCAGTCCTTCGGATTTGAAGCTGCCAGCACAGTGGTAAGGTTTTTCGCGTAATAAATACTGCTCGATTTGTGTGTTGCTGAGCGGGCGAAATACCACTGAAAATGGCACCACGGTGACATGGCAACTTCCGGTTTTACTATTTAACAGGCACAGGCCGGTCAGAAAAGTGACCCGGCGGCCGCTGGCAGCCTGCAATTGCTGTATGGCTTTTTCGTGATTGCCTGGTTTGCCCAAAGCCTGGTTACCCAGCACGGCCACCTGATCTGAACCGATAATCAGCGCATCAGAAAACTGCGTTGCAACAGCGCGGGCCTTGGCTTCGGATAACCGGGCCACCAAGGCATCCGGCGTTTCATTTTCCAGAGGATTTTCATCGGTATCCGGTGTAGCCGTTACAAACGGTAGTCCCAGGCGTTCCAGCAGGGCGCGCCGATAGGGGGAAGTGGAAGCGAGTACAAGTTGCATTATGGTAATTCTGCCAGTGCAGTGTTTTCAAGGCAGAGGAGTTTACCGTTTTTTTACAGGGTTGACAGTTATCTGCGTGGCTGCCATAAATTGGGCAGTGTTGGTCTATTTATTTGGAGTGAGTGTGATGTCCGGTTTTTCTCGAAAACGGCCGATGAAATCATCCGTAAAAATGACGATGCTGGCATTGCTTGTATTGGTGGGCGGTTTGCCGGGTATCAGCCCCGTATACGCCGGTTCCTGTGCTTATGGGGAAGCAATGATGGCTTTGGAAAACGGGAATACGGTACGGGGGCTGGCGTTGATGCGTATGGCGAGTCGGGATGGTGATCGCCGCGCCGAAAATTACCTGCGGGCGCAGGGCGGCATGACTGAATTTCCCGCTCTTGCCAAGGTTCAGCAGCCGTTAAGTCTGCCCCGTCGTACCGTTCGTTACTGATCGGTTACGCTTGACTGTTGTGCCAGCGCCACGGCTTTGGGGGCTGGTTTTTTCTGGACAGAAGGGGTAACTGGTTTGATATTTTTAAACCAGCCGCGTTTTTTCCCTTTTTTGATGAATTCCTGTGCGGCACTGTCGCCGTTGTCGGCCGCGCGTTGCAGCCACATGAGTCCTTTGGCCCGTTCCTCACTGGTGCCCTGAATAAAGTGCAGGCCCAGCAGATACTGGCCGGAAGTATTGTCTTTTTTAGCCGCTTTTTGATACCACTCTCGCGCCAGTTGCGCACTGCGTTGTGTGCCCCAGCCATTGTCGTAGGAAAGCCCGACAAATACCTGGGCGTCAGCGTCGCCTTGTGTGGCTAAAGCAGACCAGAGTGAAAATGACAGACTGTAATTACCGGCGTTAAATGCTGCCTGACCGTCTGCCAATGTGCCCAGCTTTTCCGCCGATGCGTTGCCCGCTGCCACCAACAGGCATGCCAGTAACCATGCCGGTAATGCTGTGCAGCCTGTTTTTTTCATAATGCTTACCGCCTGAATCATTCGTGAAGCACTCCCATCCTGGGTTATTATCGTCCATCAACCGGGCTCGCTAAAGCGTGATTTTTCTCACAGTTTATGGCTTTGCGGCATCACTAAAACGGCCCGAAATAAATTGTACCGGATATCAGCAAGTAAGGGTAAGCAGCTTGAGTATTACCAGGAATAACATCGATAAGTTACGCGAAATTATGGCCACCTTGCGTGACCCGGATACCGGTTGCCCATGGGATCAGGCCCAGGATTTCGCCAGTATTGTGCCGCATACCCTGGAGGAAGCCTACGAAGTGGCTGAGGCTATCGAAGCAGGGGCGATGGACGAGCTATGTGATGAGCTGGGGGATTTGCTGTTTCAGGTTATATTTTACGCCCGGCTCGCCGAGGAACAGGGGCTGTTTGATTTCGAACAGGTGGCCGCCGGTATTGTCGAGAAACTTATCCGCCGCCACCCACATGTTTTTGCCGGTGCTACGATCAGTACGACGGAGGCGCAAACCCGAGCCTGGGAGGCCAGCAAAGCCCGTGAGCGGGCGGAAAAGGCGGAGGGTGGCGGTGCGTTGACCGGTGTCGCAACAGCCCTGCCTGCCATGACCCGGGCGGTGAAACTGCAAAAGCGTGCGGCGCGGGTGGGTTTTGACTGGCCCGATATTGCGCCGGTATTTGCCAAGGTGCAGGAAGAGCTGGAGGAGTTGCGGGCAGAAGCCGCTGTGGCGCATAACACGGCCCGTATTGAAGAGGAAATGGGGGATTTGCTGTTTGCCTGCGCCAATCTGGCACGTCATGCCCATGTGGAACCAGAGACGGCCTTACGGCATGCCAATCGGAAATTTGAACGGCGTTTTGCGCAAATGGAAGTAATGGCAAAAGCGCAGGGCCGGGATGTATCGGAACTGGGTCTCGATGCGTGGGAGCTGCTGTGGGAAAGCGTGAAGGCGGGAGAGTCTGAATAACTTATGCCGAGCAGTACAACGCACATTAAAACACACATCGCACAACTCATGGCCCGCATTTCCCAATGTATGCGTCGGGATCAACACCGGTTTCGACAGGCGGTAAAAAACCTGCAACGTGATGCAACTGGGGTTGATGCATTAGCCGCAAAAATCGCGGCTTCGATACAGCACCGGCAAACCCGGCTGGAAAACCTGCCTGCGCAGGATTATCCGGATGAGTTGCCTGTTTCACAACGGCGTGACGATATTGCGGCGGCCATCCGTGATCATCAGGTGGTGATCGTGGCCGGTGAAACCGGTTCAGGAAAAACCACCCAGTTACCCAAAATCTGCCTGGGGCTGGGGCGGGGCGTTGCCGGATTGATTGGCCACACTCAACCACGACGCCTTGCCGCGCGCAGTGTGGCGACTCGTATCGCGGAAGAACTGGGTACGCCGCTGGGTGAAGCGGTGGGTTATAAAGTCCGTTTTTCCGATCACACAAAAACATCCTCCTACATCAAGTTAATGACCGACGGCATATTGTTGGCTGAATTACAAGGCGACCGTTTTCTGGATCAGTACGATACGCTGATTATTGACGAGGCACACGAGCGCAGTCTGAATATTGATTTTCTGCTGGGATACCTGAAGCAACTGCTGCCCAGACGCAAAGACCTGAAGGTGATTATCACCTCTGCCACTATTGATACTCAACGTTTTTCGCAGCACTTTGATAATGCGCCGGTCATTGAGGTTTCCGGGCGCAGTTACCCTGTGGAGATCCGTTATCAACAGGCCGACGAAGCAGCAGAGCCCACCGATGCAATTCTTGCAGCAGTGGATGAGCTGGCGCAGATTGATGGGCAGAAACAGGGGGATATTCTGATTTTTCTCAGTGGTGAACGTGAAATTCGTGAGCTTGCCGAGGCCTTGAGAAAACATCACCCACACAATACCGAAGTATTGCCGCTGTATTCCCGGTTAAGCGCCAGTGAGCAAAACCGGGTGTTCAGGCCAGGCAACAAACGTCGTATCGTTTTGGCCACCAACGTGGCGGAAACGTCAATTACCGTGCCGGGTATTCGCTATGTGATTGATCCGGGCACGGCACGTATCAGCCGCTATAGTTACCGCAGCAAAGTGCAACGGCTGCCCATTGAAAAAATCGCACAATCCAGCGCCAATCAGCGGGCAGGGCGCTGTGGCCGGTTGAGTGATGGCATCTGTATCCGGCTTTATTCCGAAGAGGATTTTCGCAATCGCCCTTTGTTTACCCAGCCGGAAATTCAACGCACAAATCTTGCAGCGGTTATTTTGCAAATGCGTCAGCTGGGTTTGGGTGATCCAGGTGATTTTCCTTTTATTGATCCGCCTGACCAGCGTTTTATCAATGATGGTTTTCGTTTGTTGCTGGAGCTGAATGCCATTGACGAAAAACGTAAACTGACACCCATTGGCCGGCGTCTGGCAAAGCTGCCCATTGATCCACGTTTTGGACGTATGATCCTGGCGGCGGAGAAAAATAACTGTCTGACTGAGGTGTTGATTATTGTCAGCGCATTAAGTGTACAAGATCCACGCGAACGGCCTGTTGATAAACAACAACAGGCTGATGAAAAGCATAAACGCTTGCGTGATGAGCAGTCTGATTTCATGTCTATACTGAATTTATGGAACGAATATAACGACCGTAAAAAGCATCTTACACAAAACAAATTACGCCAATATTGCAAGCAGGAATTTTTGGCTTACATGCGCATGCGAGAATGGCTGGAAACTTTTCAACAACTGCGCACCTTAAGCAAAGGTATGGGTTTGAAAACCAATTCGACCCCGGCAGCGTATGCCGCCATTCATCAATCACTGATTACCGGTTTGCTGGGTAATATTGGTGTTAAAAATACGGATGGTGATTTCGATGACAAAAATGAAAAACAAATATCGAAAAAAAGAAAAAAGACACTTGCATACCTGGGCGTACGACAATCAACATTCCATATATTTCCGGGTTCCGGGCTGATAAAAAAACCACCACATTGGTTGATGAGCGCAGAGCTGGTGGAAACCAGCCGTTTGTTTGCGCGACAAAACGCACGCATCGAACCGGAGTGGGTTGAGGCTGCCGCACAACACCTGGTAAAGCGGACATACAGTGAACCCCACTGGAATCCCAAGCGTGGAATTGTCATGGCCGATGAAACGGTCACGCTGTACGGGTTGGTTGTCCATGGTGCGCGTCGTATTAATTATGGGCCGGTTGATGCCGCAGTGGCGCGCAGTATTTTTATCCGTGAGGCATTGGTGGAGGGGAACTATCGCACACAGGCCGCATTTTTCCGGCATAACCGGCAGCTGATTGAAGAAGCCTGTTTGCTAGAGTCCAAAACACGGCGTCAGGATGTGTTGGTGGATGATACCGCATTGTGTCGCTTTTTTGATGAAAAGCTTCCTGCCTCCGTTCGTGACCATGTCACATTTGAACAATGGCGAAAACAGGCCGAAGTTAAAAAACCTGATCTGTTGCGGTTGACGCGAGAGGATGTTTTTCGTTCCGTGTCAACGTCGGCGGATGCCGAATATCCGGGAGAGATGGTATGCAATGATGTGCCATTGCAACTCAAGTACTGTTTCAGTCCTGGCAGTGACGATGATGGTGTAACGGTCATCATTCCTCTGGCATCCATAAACCAGTTCAGGCAGGCCCAGTTTGACTATCTGGTGCCGGGTTTTTTACCTGAAAAAATAGCGGCGTTATTTAAGGGGTTGCCAAAAGGTCTTCGCAAGCAACTGGTGCCTGTTCCGGAAACGGTAAAATCCGCCCTTGTTTATCTTGCCGAACAGAAAAACGCTGTGGATGATGGTCAAAGCCTGTTAGAGCGTTTGACAGGGTTTTTAAAGAAAGAAAAAGCGCTTGTGGTTACTGCCAAAGACTGGCGGCCGGAGCAGCTTTCAATGCATTTGTTAATGCGCTTTGATGTGGTTGATCATCAACAGAAAAGCCTGGGTGTGAGTCGCTCTCTCACTGAATTGCAATCACGTTTTGGTGAGCATGCTGCAAAGGAAATGGCACAGGTAAAAAGTGATGTTTCATGGCCGAATGAAGGTATTACCGCCTGGCAATTTGGTGACCTGCCCGAATTCATTCTGGTGACACGAGGCGAGCAACAGTATCGGGCTTATCCCGCCATTGTGGACAAAGGCACTTCGGTGGGAGTGGAATTGTTCGATGCATCGACAACGGCCATGCAGGCACACACAAAAGGACTGCGACGCCTGGCTGTGCTTGAAAATGCAAAAGCGGTGAAATATTTGTTACGGCAATTGCCAGGCATAAATGAGATGAGTCTTATCTATTCGGTATTTGCATCGGTGGATGATTTACAAAACGATTTGCTTGAATTGATTCTGGATCAATGTTTTTTTGCGAAAAACCGTATAATTCGCCAGGAGGAAGTGTTTGCTGATTGCATGCAGCAGGTAACAGCATTGATACCGACAGCTAACCTTGTGTGTAAACTGGTCGCGCAGATCCTTACTGCTTATCAATCTGCCCGTCAGCAATTTCAAACAATTCAGAATCATTGTGGTCAGGAGAGCGGAATGGATATTCAAACACAAATGAATGCTTTGCTCTATGCAGGGTTTCTAACGCACACACCGTATTTATGGTTACAGGAAATGCCACGCTATTTTCGTGCTTTAACGATACGTTTGGATAAGCTGACAGATTCACCGGCCGGGGATGAAAAAAAACTGCAACTACTGAAGCCATTTTTACAGGAATATGCTCGCCTGCAAGAAACGGCGAAAGGCACTGCTGAAATCACCCGTCTGCGCTGGATGCTGGAAGAGTATCGGGTGTCGTTGTTTGCACAACCGATGAAAACGGCAATCCCGGTTTCACCAAAGCGTCTTGAGAAACAAGTGGCATTATGCTTGTGATATCGTTTCCTTGGTTTTTGGAAGCATGTAATACCGCCAAGTCAAGTGTTGTAACCGCAAAGGGCGCAAGGCGTGTGATGTTTGCAAGATCAACTATTGGTTTGTGCTAAAAAAGCAAGCCGAGTCGTCAGGGTTTTGCAACATTAATAAATGCTGAAATGCTATATTAATTTATCATTATTCTGGACAAGCCTGGCATGGAAAAAGATATGACAGTACCGTAAAAACCAGGGAAAAACCTCGGAAAAACAAGTCTGAAATTGTTTTAAACTAAATTCCTTTATGAATTGGTGACTTAGCGTTTTAAGCTGTTTTTGTGCTTGTTAAGCTGGAAATAATCACTAGTATTAATAACGAGAGTCGCCCTCGATATGCTGTTTGACCCAACTTGCATAACCTGGAACCTGGGCATGTGACGCTGTTGTGTATTTCTGCTTTGTCCAGAAATCCTGATGCGTCGCA
Organism: Gammaproteobacteria bacterium; assembly: GCA_011321815.1. Classification (GTDB taxonomy): domain Bacteria; phylum Pseudomonadota; class Gammaproteobacteria; order SZUA-152; family SZUA-152; genus SZUA-152. The sequence goes on along the minus strand of DROS01000045.1, from coordinate 12,802 downwards.
CCGGCTTCCACTTCGTCTGGATGGTTCACGGCAGAGGGCGATATCGCACCGCCAAGCCTTGGAAAGATGTCCCTTGTTTTTACAAGGGGCATTTTTTTTGGGGCGTTTTTTTACAGGGTTTCGCGGGTGGGGACAGCAGACATGTGCTGGCTCAGGCGTTTTTGTTCAAAACCCAGCCGGTCTGCATAAATAATCGTGAAGGCCAATACGCTGGTGACGTATTCGCGCGTTTCCCGGAAGGGGATATTTTCAATCCAGCGTTCAGCATCCAATGTGGTTTCTGCGGGCAGCCAGCGCATGATGCGATTTTCTCCGGCGTTGTATGCAGCGGTGGCAAGCACGGTCTGCCCACCAAAGCGTTTGAGCATTTTGCGCAGATAACGGGTACCCAGGGACAGGTTGATGTCCGCTTGGGTGAGCTTGGATTTACCACGGTATTTTTTCGGCAAGGAGCGGGAAATATGCTTCGCTGTAGCGGGCATGAGCTGCATGAGTCCCAACGCACCCTTGGGTGAGCGCGCATCCTGCACAAAGGCGCTTTCCCGGCGGATGACACCATAAGTCCAGGCCGGGTTGATATCCTCCCGTTCGGAATAATTGAGAATCTGTTCCTGGAACAGCAGCGGGAAACGCAAGGTGAGGTCGTCACGTTGATCGGTGCTGGCCATGGTGAGAATGGACTGCTCAGCCCAGCCCCAGTGCTGTGCCAGTTTGGCGGCATCGACGCGCTCGTTGTTCGTCATGTGCTGTGTTGCCGAGTGCCATTCGCGGCGTGCCTCCACCATGCGCCCCAGGCGAACAAACTCATGGGCGCGTTGCACAGCCGGCCGCTGGCCTATTGTAAACAGGGTGCCTGCACTGGTTTTGTGCGGGCGATCAGCAATGGTATAGGGCAGGTTCAGGCGATCTGCGGATAAAAACCCGTAATAACTGCGTTGCCGGGCGAGGGCAGTGAACTGCGTCATGGCAGCGGCGGTTTCGCCCAGTTCCTCGTGCGCGCGTGCCCGCCAATATTGCCAGCGGTCACTGGCTTGCTGCCTGGGTGTAAGTGCGTCCAGCGCGGTGAGTACACGTGACCACTGGGCCTGGAGTAAAGCGGTGCGCACCCGCCACTGGCGTGCGGTATCACTCAGGTATTCATCAGGGATAATGGAAAACCAGGCTTCTGACCCTGGCAGTTGTTTACGCGCCAGGGCAATGGCTATTTGTTGCAGTATTTCATACTGCTCGGTTTCTGTGGCAATGTGTCGGGTTTTGGGATCAAACCAGATTTTTTCTGCTTCCCGGGGCGTGCGTCGCGCCAAACGTTTTACCACATTGACGAACAGGCGGGATGCCATGTGGTGTGTGCTGCGGGCAATTTGCTGCTGGTACCGGGGTAACAGGTGTGGTTTGCGGTGTAGCTTGATCCACAGACGCGCCAGTTTTTGATCTTTGGCGGGCAGGTACCGCAGCAGGTACCTCGCCAGTGTACGGCGGCCCTTGTCCAGCGCCAGCGCCATGCGCTGCCATACCAGTTCGGTGGTGAGCTTGCCAGCGGCCTTCCAGTGCTTGAATGTGCGGTCGCAAGTGCGTGGTTGCGAGCGGCCGGTGAGCCACAGCTTTTTGATGTCCGGGTATGCGGCTTCAGCCTGTCCCGTGCGGATCAGCGCGTAAAGATAATGACACTGTAAACGGATATTTTTTGTGGGTGTGTAAAAATCCAGGTACTGTTGCCAGCGCCCCTGGCGCGCCAGTTGCCGCAATAGTTTATGACGCAGTGAACGCGATACCGGCAGGCTTTGGTATTGCTCAAGAAACGCCGAAACTTTTTTTACCGGGATTTTGTGCAAGCGGCGTTTGATGTCTTGATATTGCAAGTAAGGGTAGAGCGGATAATCCGTGAGTGTGGATGATAATCGGTGAAATTCAGATACGCGCCGTAGGCGCAACGCCTTTTCTGCGGCCAAAAACCGGGTGCGTTGCTCGGCAAGTGCAGCACCATTGAAGTTGACCACGCGCTGCACAAAGCTATCTTGTGTGGTGTTGTGCGGCAAGGCCCACACCAGTGCGGGGCACAGAACGACAACAGCGAGGCCGGTGCACAGCCATTTGGCATCGGGCTTACGCCGTGTGATGGCGTATAAAACGGGATAGAAATATGGAGTCACATGTTACTCGCTGCTGAATGTGCCATTTACAAAACCTTTAGCGGCCATTTTCCGGAGAGAATTGAGGCGTCTGCTACAGGTATTCAATAAAGTTGAATGATTTGCTCAAATGTTTCTGCTTTTTATTTGGCAGGTATTTGATTATGCTCAATTTTCAGATGATAAACCAGACGAAAGTTTTGCGCATTTTTACGTGCTTTTTTGTGCAGGGCGGCGTCACACAAGACCCAATTGGAGGATGCAAACATGAGTATGTATACCCACGGTGAACCTTACGAGCATACATTAAAAAGTGGTGAAACGGCCTACATCTGTCAGTGTGGCCACAGCAATACACCCCCCTTCTGTGATGGCAGCCACACGCAACATCCCGGCACGGCACCGCTGGCATATACCGCTGAAAAAGATGAAACCGTATACATTTGTGGATGCGGCAAAACCGGTAACAAGCCTTGGTGTGACGGCAGCCACACGGCACCCTGAGCAACCTTCAACAATGCAAGAGCTGTTGACAAATCCTGCGATCCAGGCCGCTGGCGCCCCCTTTGTGGTGGCGCTGGTGGTAGCGCTGGCGCTGCATCGTTTTTTACCCGGCGGGGTTGGCCTGGCGGTTATTGGTGGTTTTTTGGTTGCGGTGCTGTTGACCACGGGGCTGACTTTGCAGCCACTGACGGCCACACGCAAGATAATTGTCTGTAGTCTGGCATTGCCCTTTGTGGCGGTGTTGCTGGAGTGCATTGCGGTAATGCCACAAGCGGTATGGTTAAAACGCATGCTTCAGGCGTTACCCGCGTTACTGCTGGCGGTGGCGGCCTTGTGGATTATCTGGCCTGTGGTGCAGCGTCAGGAGGGTATGGCTGTCTGGCTGATGGCGGCACCGGTAATGTTATATGCCGCGGTCAGCATTTACGGCGCAGGCGCACTGGGGCGGGTGCAAAAACAGGCCTTCAGTGCCCAGGCTGCCAGTGCACTGGTGCTGGCAATGGGCACAGGGGCAACGACGCTGATCGCTGCATCGGCACTGTACAGTCAGTTGGCGTTTGCTGTTTCAGCCGCGACCGGTGCTGTGATTGTTGTGGGATTACTGGGGACAGCGGAAAAATTGGCCAGGTTGGGCATGCTCGCGGTATACGCAGCAGCAGTGCCCGTGACCCTGCTTGCCGCAGCCGCGACGGTATACGCACAGTTGCCGGTGCTGGTGTTGTTATGTCTGGTGTTGGTGCCGTTGTTTGCCTGGTTGTTGTTAATCAAACCCGTCAAACGAATCAAACCACAGCAGCGCTGGCTGGAATTGATCGTCGCCTGCCTGTGGACCAGCATTCCTGTATTGCCAGCCATTTGGCTGGCCTGGCGTGCCGCAGGGCCGGTGAGCTTTTAGGCCGAGGAAAGTACCGCGCCGGCCATTGGCTGTCATGGAAAAATAAGATGTAACTGTAAATTGCATTTTCAATATTACCACCTAAGATTTACAACCAAGGAGATCGAGCATGAAGAAAATAGCATTACTTGTCAGTGCACTGTTGTTACCGATGGGCAGTATGGCGGCATCGTATACCATTGACCCAAATCATACTTACCCAAATTTTAAGATTGACCATCTGGGATTTTCGACACTGCATGGGCGTTTTGGCAAAACTACTGGCAAGCTCCACCTGGATCAGGCCAAAGGCACGGGTTCGGTGGATATCGTGATTGATGTTGCTTCGGTCGACACGGGCTTTAAAAAGCGTGATGATCACCTGCGCTCACCAGACTTTTTCAATGCGGTGGAATTTCCGGAAATTACCTTTAAGTCCACTAACGTGACCTTTCAGGGCAAGGGGGCTACGGTAGTGGGGGATTTGACTATTATGGGTGTGACCAGATCGGTGACTCTCGCAGTGGCCAGCATTAACTGCGGCGTGCACCCGTTTAGCAAAAAACAGGTGTGTGGTTTCGATGCCACCACCCAGCTGAAGCGTTCGGATTTCGGTATCAAATATGCGCTGCCAGCGGTGGGGGATACTGTTAGTCTGGAAATTGAGGTGGAAGCCACTAAAGACTAATCCTTTCGCCCCTGCTTTGTTCTGGGCGGGGGCATTTCCCTTTCTTATGGGGATAATACGTTAGCAGAAGCGTCTGTCATGATGATGCGAAGCCGGTTAAGGGAATACACTGCCGATATTGCTCAATTTTTCAGCACAAAACCTGTTTAAGTTGCAAAAAAAAGAGTCGATAGAACGGTCAGGTCAGCATAGTATACGGTGGGCCTCGGGTATAATTCGAGGCTCACCAACCTCGTTCGGCGTGGATGCCGGGGGATATTCATGGGTATACAAAATGGAGAACGCGAATGCCAGTTACATCTGAAGTTTCAACAGATGACAACACCATTACCATAAAAATCAGTGGCCGTTTTGATTTTGCCGAGCAAAATGAATTTCGTGACTGCTACTATGAGACCAGCCCTGGCGAAAAAACACAGTTTATCGTTGATATGAGTGGTGCGAATTACATGGACAGTTCGGCACTGGGTATGCTGCTGATGATGCGGGAGTATCTGGGTGGTAATGCAGCGAATATTTCGATTATCAACTGTTCGCCGGACATCAAGAATATACTGACGGTGGCCAATTTCCAAAGCCTGTTCACCATGGATTAAAACTGTGGCTTGTGTGCCGCGAATGTTATTCGCGCCATGAACCTTCCGGTAATGTAATTGATATGTCTGAAAACATGCCAGTGAGTGGCAAAATGCCCACGGTGCTCATCGCGGATGATGATATTCCCAACCGCTTGGTATTGCAGGCCATTCTTGAGAAACAAGGCTACCGTGTTTTGCAGGCCGATGATGGCGTGCAGGCCGTTGAGGTGTTCAGTCGTGAGCACCCTGATCTGGTGTTGATGGATATTAAAATGCCCAACATGGACGGCTACGAGGCAGCACGGCGCATTAAAGCAATGAGCACGGATGCCTTTGTGCCGGTGATTTTTCTGACGGCGACATCAGACAGTGAGGGGCTGGCCAAGTGTGTAGCGTCTGGTGGTGATGATTTTTTTACAAAACCTTATAACCGGATCTTGTTGCAGGCGCGTATAGGCGCTTTGTTACGCATTCGTGAACTGTACAACACAGTGCAGTATCAGCGTAATGAACTGGATAACCATCAAAAACGCTTTGATCGTGAAAAGCAACTGGCTAAGCGCCTGTTTGCCAATATTATTGAAACGGGTTCGCTGGACCTGCCTTATGTGCAGTCCATGTTATCGCCCATGTCACTTTTTTCAGGTGATATTTTACTGGCTGCACCCAAACCATCCGGTGGTTTACATGTGCTGTTGGGTGATTTTACCGGCCATGGTCTTGCCGCAGCGATAGGGGTTTTGCCGGTTTCCAGTGTTTTTTACGGGATGACTGCAAAAGGCTATTCCATTGCTGAAATCGTCACCGAAATCAATACAAAATTAAAAATGATTTTACCAACAGATATGTTTTTGGCCGCCTGTGTTATTGACCTCAATCCTGGCAGCCATACTCTTTCGGTATGGAACGGTGGTATACCACCTGTGGTGGTTTATGGAGGGAAAGAGCAGGAGATCATACGTTCGCTGCCGCCACGCCATTTGCCGTTAGGTATTTCAAGTGATGAAAGCTTTAACCGGCGCGTTGAGATGATAGAGATACGTCAGGGTGACCGCATTTACATCCACTCAGATGGAATAACCGAGGCAACAAATCCCGATGGCCTCATGTTTGGCCGTCAACGCCTGGAAAATATTTTTGTAAAAAATGCAAACTCCGCAGAACTGTTTAACGAAATCCGTAATGAATTAATCGAATTTCAGGCGGGTGGGGAACAGCAGGATGATATGACGATGATCGAATTGCAGTATAACCAGCAACAACTGGAAGACACTGTTTTTCATGACGAGGCTCATACTAAACGGATGGAGCAACCGTCATCCGAATGGGATTTTTCCATGGGGCTTAGTGCAGACCTGTTGGGTTGTTTTGATCCGCTACCATTATTAATCCAGTCTGTTTGTGATATGCAGGGTTTCCGTGGGCAACGTCAGCAGCTATATACCGTATTTTCAGAATTGTTCACCAACGCACTGGATCATGGCATTTTGAATCTTGATTCCACCTTAAAAGGGACTGCGGACGGTTTTGCAAAATATTACATGGAACGAGAAGCACGCTTGTCAAACCTTACCGATGGCAGCATCAAAATTTATGTGGCGCATCAGCCCAGCACTGAAGGTGGGTTATTGACGATACGTGTCGAGGATACCGGAAGTGGGTTTGACTACCAGGAAAACCAGATTTCGCTGGAAAGCAATGTGGGACACTCTGGCCGGGGAATTCAACTGCTGAATACCATTTGTGAAAAAATTGAATACATGGGTAACGGAAATATTGTCGAGGCCACTTACCGTTGGCGTTAATATTTTCACGGCCCAAGAAAAATACAAGGTTTTATTTCAATGCAAATACCATGGGTTAGTATGGTGTTTGTTTACGGCTTTTTGAAAACCCTGTTGTCTTGATTTTTGCTCATTAATTGCTGAACTGGTTTAAGATCCCACTGCGGCGATCACCATTAATGTATTCGGCATATTCAATGCGGCGTTCCACGATGCGACGTCGGTCTGCGCTTACCAGGGTGCCGTGGCTGTCTACATAAGGGAAATCCAGTTGGCACTTCCAGCTACGACGATCATTCCCGCTGCGACGTTCACCCCTCCGTCGTCTTTCCATTTGATTTTGCGGCATTGTAGTGTTCTCCGATAACACATTTTATATTTGACCTTACACAGTTAAGCATAAAAAATGCCAATGTCATTAGCGCTCGTCATTTTCAGGGGGACTACTGCACACAGGAAAAACGGCAACAATGGGAAGAAAGTTACTTCAATAAAATCGCATTGATTTCGCCAAACCGGCGCAGCCAGGGTTTCCATTTGCGAAAAGAAGCAGGCAAGGTTCTGCGTGTCCTTTCCGCGTCCTGATAGCTGGAGAAACTACCGTAGATCAGGTTAATCCACTCCTCGCCCTTTTTATCCTTGGACTTGAATTGCACAATGACTTGGTCCAGTTGATCGGAGGACGCTAATTTGAGTATCCAGGCGGGATCTTTACTGCGTGCGAGCTGAATAGTGTAGTGGGTGCGCTGCTGCCCTTCTATCCATGCCAAGCCTTTTGCCACGGGGTTGCTATGGTAGGGCGCGTGGGCAACGGCTGGGCCGGTTTTGGTGGTTTTTGTTTGTGCCACGGGCCGGTTTTCCAATAGTGCGAGAGATTCAGTGGCTTCCTGTACACCCTGGCGTGATGCGATGCGCCACCAGTATTTGGCTTCTTTGCGGTTTTGCTTGACGCCAATACCCTCGGCATACATTCGCCCGATATTATATTGCGCAAAAGGATAACCGGAGTTAGCAGATTCCCTGTACCAAAAAGCTGCTGCCTTTTGGTTAATATTTGTACCCAGACCACTTTCGTACATGACGGCCAGATTATTTTGTGCGATGGCATGACCCTGGTCTGCGGCTTTCCGGTACCATGAAACAGCTGTTGTTGTATTACGTTTTACGCCATTGCCTGTGTGATACATCCAGGCCAGAGCCGCCTGGGCTTTGGCGTAGCCCTCATTTGCCAGCGGCTCCCAGGCCTTGAAAGCAACCTCGTACTGGCCAAACATAAAGGCCATGCGTGCATTACCGTACAGCGTTTCCATGATATTTTCCGGTAACGTGTTTTCATCCATTTCCTCGTCATCACAGAAATCAATATCGGCATAAGGTGAGTATTCTTCTGTTAACAGGTCACCATCGGGTGCCGTGTTTGTCTCTGCTACCGCTATCAGACTGAACAACAAGCCGAATATGGCAAGGGCCACACGCCAGATGGAACAGCAGGGGGTATTGTGAGAGAGCATGGCGGGTTTATTTGGGTTGTCGTTATGGTCAGCGGTTGTTTTGAGTTGAGGGGCACTACATTCATTGAAACGGCATTTCCGTACAGGCCTTTAATTCAGAGGGCTGTCAGGTTTGGGGTGAATCTACTATGGACAGCCCCCCGGCGTGAACCAGCGGATGCAAATTTTTCACAAATACTGAAAATATGGCGCCCTATGACAGATTTGCCAGTACATTGCCCATGTTATTTTGCCGGGTTCAGTTGGCCTGTCAGTACTCATGACGAAACACCACTGTAACGCTGAAGCCGACAAAATAACATGGGTTCTGTACCAGGGCGCTACAGAAAGGCAACTGTAACAGCACGACAGGAAAAAATACGTGGTTTACCAAAATTTTTTGTAGCTTGTGTCTGTTACTATAGCTTGTGGCATTTATAGTTATGTGAATTAATGCCTGATATACCCTTTGTCCATGTTTTGGGTTCGCTTGGTTCGCTGGAGGGGATAAAAAATGACAATAAAAGGAGCCAGTGATCCAATACCTACCCCGTACCCATAGCGGGGTTTTTTTTACCCTAAATTAATCCGTTGGATCGTAGCGAGAGCGACTATGGCACTGAAGATAAAAGTCTTTTAGATTCTGCGCCATAGGCATTCGCGGTAGATTCAACGGATTAATTTAGGTTTATGCCTGCAACATATGAAAATCCGGAGAACCTGCGTCATTGGCGGCGGCAGTGCGATGCGAAAATGTAACGGGAAATAGTAAAGGCGAGGGCCCTGGGGTCGGGTGGCCTGCCCGTTTTGAGGGAGTCCGGAGCGAAATATACTTTTCCGCCTGCTGTTAAGAAGCCGGTGACGGGGCAGCACGGTGTTGGTGACGGAACGAGAAATTTAAAGATGGCTCCCCAGCCCGGACTCGAACCAGGGACAGGCTGATTAACAGTCAGCTGCTCTACCAACTGAGCTACTGGGGAACAGCAAATCAAGCGGGGCGTATGTTAACCGCGGGCTTGATATCGGTCAATAGACAGTGCGTTTTTTTCAGCATGTTATCTTTAAATATTAACAGCGGACTCAATACGGTCCATCGCCAGGGTCAAATTTTCCATGCTGGTGGCAAATGACAGCCGCACATAACCCGGTGCCCCAAAGGCCGAGCCGGGGATCAGCGCCACGCCGGACTCACTGATGAGGTGTTCGGCGAAGGCTATGTCGTCAGCCAGGCCCAGGGCGTCAATGGCTTCCTGGCAATTGGGGAAGCTGTAAAACGCACCTTGCGAAGACAGGCACTGGATGCCTTTCATGGTGTTGAGCCGGCCCAGTACGTAATCATGGCGCTTGCGGAAGGCGGCCACCATGGTCTGGATGCAGGTCTGGTCACCATCCAGTGCGGCCAACGCGGCGGCTTGTGAAATGGACGCAGGGTTGGAGGTGCTTTGTGACTGGATTTTTTTCATGGCGCTGATAAGCCATGCAGGGCCTCCGGCATAACCGATGCGCCAGCCTGTCATGGAGTAGGCTTTGGAAACGCCGTTGAGTACTACCGAGCGCTCAAACAGTGCCGGACACAGGGTGACAATGTTGGCAAAGGGTTCGCCAGTGAGGCTGATGTGTTCATAGATATCATCGGTGACGACAATGATGTTTTCATGCTGCGCCAGTACCGCACCCAAAGCCCTGAGCTCGTCCTGGCTGTAACTCACGCCAGTGGGATTGGACGGGCTGTTGATGACCACCATGCGGGTTTTAGGGGTAATGGCGGCGGATAATTGTTCCGGGGTGATTTTGAAACCGGCTTTGATGCCCGCTGCAACAATCACCGGCACACCTTCGGCCAGGGTCACCATGTCTGGATACGAAACCCAGTACGGGGCAGGAATGATGACTTCATCACCTGCATTGAGCAGTGCCTGAGTCAGGTTGAAAAAGCTGTGCTTGCCTCCGCAGGATACCAGGATCTGTTCCATGGAATAGGTCAGCTGATTGTCGCGTGCGAATTTGCGCACCACAGCCGCTTTTAATGCCGGTGTGCCATCCACTGCGGTGTATTTGGTGTCTCCGGCATTAATGGCCGCAATGGCGGCTTGCTTGATGTGCTCCGGCGTGTCGAAATCCGGCTCACCGGCACCGAGACCGATGATATCCTCCCCTGCGGCCTTGAGTGCTTTGGCTCGCGCGGTAATCGCCAGCGTCGGCGAGGGTTTGATATTTTGCGCGCGGCGGGACAGTTGCTCAGATAATGGTTTGCTCAAACGAAATTCCTCATTAAACACATGCAGGTGGTTATTGGGGTAATATACTCGATTGGACTTGGCGCACGAAAGAGTATGACAAAAAGATTTGAACTGGAGTCGGAATTTGAACCCGCCGGTGATCAGCCCACAGCGATTAAATCGCTCATTGAGGGTATTGAGGCTGGCGAAGCGGGGCAGACCTTGCTGGGCGTCACTGGCTCCGGAAAAACCTTCACCATTGCCAATGTGATCCAGGCCGTGCAGCGCCCGGCATTGGTCATGGCGCCCAACAAAACCCTGGCGGCGCAACTTTATGGCGAGATGAAAGCATTCTTCCCGCACAATGCGGTGGAGTATTTTGTTTCCTATTACGATTATTACCAGCCCGAAGCCTATGTGCCGTCCTCGGACACCTTCATCGAAAAAGATGCCTCGGTGAACGAGCACATTGAGCAAATGCGCCTTTCTGCCACCAAGGCGTTGCTGGAGCGCAAAGACGTGATTATCGTCGCGACAGTGTCGGCCATTTATGGCCTGGGTGATCCCGAGTCGTACATGAAAATGCTGTTGCACCTGTCCCGTGGTGAGACTATCGACCAACGCAACATCCTGCGTCGTCTGGCCGAGTTGCAATACAAGCGCAATGACGTGGAACTGCATCGTGGTACCTACCGGGTGCGTGGCGACGTCATTGATATTTTTCCTGCCGATTCTGACCGCGAAGCGGTGCGTGTGGAACTGTTTGACGATGAAATCGATAACATCGCCTATTTCGACCCACTTACCGGTGAGGTGCTGCAACGCTTGCCACGGGTCACCATTCACCCCAAGACCCACTACGCCACGCCACGCGCCACAGTGTTACATGCAGTGGAGCAGATCAAGCTCGAACTGCCGGATCGTCTCGGCTATTTCTATGCAGAGAACAAACTGGTGGAGGCGCAACGGCTGGAGCAGCGTATCAAATACGACATCGAAATGATGCTGGAGCTGGGGTATTGTTCGGGGGTGGAAAACTATTCGCGCTATCTGTCAGGACGGGAAGCCGGTGACCCTCCGCCAACACTCATTGATTATCTGCCCAAGGATGCGTTACTGATTCTGGACGAATCCCACGTTACTGTGCCGCAGATTGGTGGCATGTACAAAGGTGATCGTGCGCGCAAAGAGAACCTGGTGCAGTACGGTTTTCGCCTGCCGTCCGCATTGGATAACCGGCCACTGCGCTTCGATGAATTTGAACGCATGATGCCGCAGACCATTTTTGTTTCAGCCACGCCCGCCGTTTATGAAGCCGAACATTCCGGTGCTGTTATTGAACAAGTGGTGCGGCCCACCGGTCTGCTGGACCCGGTGATCGAAGTGCGTCCAGCGACCACGCAAGTGGATGATCTGCTCTCTGAAATCCACAAACGCACAGCGGTGAATGAGCGCGTATTGGTGACCACACTCACCAAACGTATGGCCGAGGATCTTACGGATTATCTGGGTGATCATGATGTGCGCGTGCGTTACATGCATTCGGATATTGAAACTGTAGAACGCATGGAGATCATTCGTGATCTGCGCTTGGGTGAATTTGACGTGCTGGTGGGCATCAACCTGCTGCGCGAGGGGCTGGACATGCCCGAGGTATCCCTGGTGACTATTCTGGATGCTGACAAGGAAGGCTTTCTGCGTTCCGAGCGTTCATTGATCCAGACCATTGGTCGGGCTGCCCGTAATGCCAGTGGCAAGGCGATCCTTTACGGTGACCGCATCACCAATTCGATGCAAAAGGCCATTGACATTACCGAGGCCCGCCGCGCCAGGCAACAAGCTTATAATGAAAAACACGGTATCACCCCCACCACCATCCGCAAGCAGATTGCTGACATCATGGAAGGTGGCAGAAGTAGCGGCAAAGGCTACGACCGACTCAAGCCCGATGAGTTTGCCAGGGTAGCCGATGAAATCGCTGAATACGCCGCCATGTCGCCCGCACAACTGGCGCAGCGCATCGCGCAACTGGAAAAGAAGATGTACCAGCATGCGCAGGATCTGGAGTTCGAAGAGGCCGCCCGGGTGCGTGATGAAATCGCCCACGTTCAGGAAAACGCTATGGGAATCGTAAATCCGGCCTGATTCTGTTGGGCCGGCACTTGTCATTGCCACCTGCTTTCGGGTAAAGTGTGCGACCTTCGCAGGCGCGTAGCTCAGTTGGTTAGAGCACCACCTTGACATGGTGGGGGTCGGTGGTTCGAATCCACTCGCGCCTACCAATTTATTCTGGTGATTTTTTAGGCACTCACGAGTGATCGGAGTGCTTTTTTTGTATCTGATTTAATCTCTTTGGGTTTCATGCCCTGCTGCTCGCCTTAAGTGCTCACTGCTAGTACTCTTTCAAGGTGATAAATTGGGATTCAGCGTTCCTGTGGTGTTTCGCGGCAAGGCGCAGTGCGCAGGCAATGGTTGTTCCCTTGTCAAGCACTGCAACGCCGCAGCGGAACACCACAGGAGCGCCCGAAGGGTTGGC
>DROS01000044.1 GCA_011321815.1 Gammaproteobacteria bacterium | reverse complement strand
CCGCAGCGGAACACCACAGGAGCGCCCGAAGGGTTGGCCTGTCAGCGCCCATGGCGGCGTTGCTCCTCTTGCAAAGGACGACGGCCATTCGCTGCGAGGAGCGTCTTGCCCTGAACGCTGACAGACCAACTGAATCCCAATTTATTACCTTGAAAGAGTACTAGCGCGGCCAAAAATTAATTTCCATGACGGCAATGATGCGCCGGTTTTTTGACGGTTTTTCGTCGCCTGAAAAAATAAACCGCTCCAACCCACTGTTCCACAAAATTTTTATGATTTTTGGCCAAAACTGGCACAAAAATCGCTAGTCAGTGCCGAAACCAACATGTTCTGATAATAGACAGGGAATGACTATGGCTAACCCACAACCTAACAATGTACGCCCACTACCTTTACGCACTGACACCGGCAGCCTGCTGCCCCTGTTCAATGATCAGCACATGCACGCGCAAAAACCGGACAGCGGACAATTGCTGTACTTGTCCAATCAGTTGCAGACCAGTCTGGATCTCGATGAAATTCTCAACCAGTTCAGCGATGAGGTAAAACCCTTTGTTGCACATGATTACCTGGGTTACAGCAACGATGAAAAAAGCTGCGCCTTTTCCACAGGAAAAAATGCACGGCACCGCCTCAATTACCAGCTCACGTTGCAGGATGGACACCTGGGAAAGCTGGTGCTTTCACGCAAATGCAAATTCACCGAAAAAGAAACCGGGGAAGTTGAGCATCTGATCAGCGCCCTGCTGTATCCCCTGCGCAATGCACTGATGTACCGTGAAGCCATTCATGCCGCCCAAAAAGATGCGCTGACCGGTGCGGGTAATCGTGCCGCACTCAACGAAGTGCTGGCGCGTGAAATTGAAGTGGCACACCGTCACAAACGCACCCTGGGCATGATTATTCTTGATATCGACCACTTCAAGAAAATCAACGATACCCACGGACACAGTACCGGTGATTGCCTGTTAAAAGCACTGACGCGCACCACCGCAAAAACCATTCGCAGCTCTGACCAGTTGTTCCGCTACGGGGGGGAAGAATTTGTCGTACTACTGCCGGAAACCGGATTGAAAGGGGTCAAAAACCTTGCAGAACGGATACGCCGTAACATCGAAGCACTGAACTGCGTCTGCAATGGCAATTACATTAAAATGACCGCCAGCTTCGGCATCGCCACTTTAAATGCCGATGAAAATGAAGAGTCCTTTTTTGTCCGTGCTGACAAGGCGCTGTACAAAGCCAAAAATGGTGGCAGAAACTGCGCACGGGTTGCCGATTAATATTGCTGGTTAGGTTTTTTGCACCCTGTGCGCCGTGGCACTGGTTTTTAACTGGAACAGTTTCAGTCTTTGGCGCACATTTAAAAACACCTTTGGGCTTGGGCCGCGGTTCCTGTTTTTATTGAAAACCATTCCGCCGCAGTGAATCCGGCCACAGGTTTCGCAAGTTACGCTTCAGTATTTTCCGCAGTGACTGGTGCAATGGGTCATTACGCAAGCGCTTGGCGATTTGTGCGTAACACAACATTTCGGTCATATTCAGCACATGGTGCTGGGATTTACGGCTCAATTCTTTTATCGTTTTAATATCCCTCCGCCGTTTTTCATCATCTGCCTTCCAGGCCGCGAACGTTGTCAAATGCCAAAGCTTGCCGATGACCGGCAGATAATTTTTCCGCGCGTTACCCAAACAGGCAGCGGCAGCGCTTTTTTCCACAATGGGTACATCCCGGAATTTTGACTGGCCTATATTTTCCATGCGCGTACGTAACGCCGGACGGGTTTTGGAAATATCCTGATCTGCCAAAAAAGCCTTTTGCAGACATTTCTGGCGAAATGCCTTTGACTTGAGATGCCCTGAAACCTGTTCCAGTTCTTCAAAAGGATTTAGTATGTCTTTTTTTGTCTGGGCATTTTTCCGCAGTGACTGATACACTTTTTTCCAAAAACAGGCATCCAGAAAAACCTCGGCAATGGCACTGCTTTTCACCGTTTCAAAATAATCGCGATCATTCAACCATTCCAGCACGGCGCTGTCTGCGGCCAATTCATCCTTACGTGCAGCAGGCACGGTGAACCCGGCAAACAACGGTGCATAAAATGAAAAAAACCAGCGCAACGGTATTTCACTGAGACGCTTGCGCTTCTGCAACGCATCCAGATACCTGCACCACAACAGGCGTGTGCGGTAAATCCAGTGTGTGGGACGGAACCGTCCACTGGCATATTGGCCGAGCCTGCGCATTACCTCACCACGGAATTGTGCTTCCGACAATGTCTGTAACATAGGCATACCCACTACCAGAGTGTGGGAGATCAACACAGGAAAACCAAAACGCGGCGTTGCTTCAATGCGTAATTCATATTGATCCGTCAATACAACATCCTTGATTGTCGGGCGCTGTGTAAGCTTATGCACCCCGGCAATCAAAGCGTACAGGGCAGGAGCCAGTTCTTTGGACATTTTCAAACCCTGCACGCGCGGGAAAGGCAATCGGAATATTTTTTGGCTGAAAAAAAGACACACCAATAAAATCACAAACCAGGTTTCCACTACCAGCCAATGCGCCGTTAACCAATGTTCGGTGGTTTTAATATTGGGCAACTCTGCAAACAACACACTGATGCCTTCAAAAGCGAAATAAGGAAAAAGGAAAAGAAAAAAATAACCTGTCAGCATTAACACGAGAGCGATACATAAATACCCGCGCGGAAAACGTTCAGCAAAAGCGTTAACCCTTAATGCAGTACAGGAAACTACCCATTCCTTCTGTTCAGTGGAATCTTTGTTTAGCATCATCAGCCCCCATGCCTGTTTATGACATGCCACTATTACATACAGTGTCTAAAAATAAGAAGTTAATCCTGAATTGATCATTGTAACCGGACTTAGTGTTTCCCGAATCCCCGGAAAACTACTCTCAGCAGAATCAGACGACTGTAAAATAAACTGAACGAAAAAACCGAGGAATTGGTCACCCTTCACAGGATGGGCAAATGCGGGCCAGACAACAACAACTACAATCAGGACGCTTTTTACAGACATCTTTGGCATGGCGCACGATGAGCGCGTGATATTCATTGAACACTGCAACATCCGTTTGCAGGCCGGTTTCAAATTGATGCCGCAATACCTCATAGCCTGCATCGCTCTCAAGCAGTTTCAAACGGGAAAAAATCCGCCGTGTGTAGGCGTCAATTACAAACACAGGCCGCTCAAAAGCATATAACAAAATATCGTCTGCGGTTTCCGGGCCGATACCGTTGACGGCCAGCAGTTGTTTACGCAACGTATCCGTATCAATACATGACAAGCGGGAAAACTCTCCAGCCCCCACATACCACTGACAATAGTGGTGTAAACGCTGCGCCTTGATATTGAAATACCCGGAAGGCTTCAGCCACTCAGCCAACTGCGGTAATGGTGCATCAAGAATGGCCTGGGGTGTCAGGCATGATTGGGATTCAAGCCGGGCGATGGCGCGTTCAACGTTCGTCCAGGCGGTATTTTGAACAAGAATGGCGCCCACCATGACTTCAAAGGGTGTTTCTGCTGGCCACCAGTGTTGATGGCCGTGCTGTTTCAGCAGTTTTTTATAGACCTGAACAAGGGCCATCCGCAAACACCTGTCAGCGTCGGCCTTTTGTGGTTTTGCGCGCCCCGCCTGCGCGTTTTTTGCCAGAAAGGCGTTTATTCGAAAATTGCTTGCGGGAGAAACCACCGCGCGTTTTATCCCCCCGCGTCACTTTTGCCGCCAGCCCCACGCTTTTCCGCAAGGCATTAACAGCCTCGTCGGGCAGGTCTTCCCAGCGGCCAGGTCGCTGCCCCCGGGGCAGGGAAACAGCACCATAACGCACCCGCATCAAGCGGCTGACCTGCACACCCTGTGACTCCCACAAACGACGCACTTCCCGGTTACGGCCTTCGCGCAAAATGACGTGGTACCACTGATTGGCGCCATCGCCACCCGCCTTGGCCACCACATCAAAATGTGCCGGGCCATCATCCAGTTCGACGCCTTCCTTTAATCGCTTGAGCATGTCGGCCGTCACGTCACCCAACACGCGCACCGCATATTCGCGTTCAACCTGGTGCGAAGGATGCATCATGCGGTTCGCCAGATCACCATCGGTGGTAATCAATAACAACCCGCTGGTATTAAGGTCCAGGCGGCCAATAGTGATCCAGCGACCACTAGCCAGACGTGGCAGATGATTGAAAATAGTGTCACGCCCTTCCGGGTCGGAACGGGTACAGACTTCGCCAATGGGCTTGTGATAAACCAGTACGCGACTGCGGCGTTCCTTTAAGCGCGCCTGTTGCACAGGTTTGCCATCCACTGAAATACGGTCGGTCTCCGATACACGGTCACCCAATGCAGCAGTCTGGTTATTAACCTTGACGCGGCCTGATTTTATCCACTCTTCCAGTTCCCGGCGCGAACCGTAACCCGCGCGCGCCAAGACCTTTTGCAGCTTTTCGCTGGAGGGGGCCTCACTCACGCCGGATCGGCAGCGGCCGCTGCATTTTTTTCTGTGCTGTTCGCTTCAGCTGTTGTTGTATCGGCATCAGAAACCGTTAATGCGTCTGATTCGCTGACGTCGTCCGCCTTCCCGGTTTTATTACTTTCCGGATCGGCTGACACTGCATCCTGTGCATCGTTTACAACCGCTTCTTCAGCACCGTTTTCCACCGTATTTTCAGTATTTGCATCGGCATGCTCAGAACCGGGCTCGGTTAAATCCAGCTCAGCATTTATGGAGTCGATATCACGGATTTCCGCCAATGTGGGCAGGTCACTCAAACCTTTCAAATTAAAATAATCCAAAAACTGTTTGGTGGATGCATACATGGCGGGCTTACCCGGCACATCGCGGTGCCCCACGACTTTCACCCAGTCACGCTCCATCAGGGTTTTTATGATGCTGGTGCTCACACTCACACCCCGGATATCTTCAATTTCACCGCGCGTAATCGGCTGACGATAGGCGATCAACGCCAGCGTTTCCAAC
This sequence comes from Gammaproteobacteria bacterium, assembly GCA_011321815.1. GTDB lineage: Bacteria > Pseudomonadota > Gammaproteobacteria > SZUA-152 > SZUA-152 > SZUA-152. The sequence goes on along the minus strand of DROS01000044.1, from coordinate 8,376 downwards.
AAAGCGCGGGAATAGCGCGCGGGTTTTTCTTCCCACAGGCGCGCAATCCACTGGGCATTTTCCTGTTTCGCCTGATAACGGAAACCGCTACCCACTTCCACCAGCTCAACACCACGGGTGGCGCATTCTTCCGCCAACGCGGTCAGCGCCTCATTCAATTCCTCACGTGACGGCTGGTTTTCGTCCAGAAACAGGTTCAACAGCCGATCCACCGACAACGGTTGACCCGCTGCCAATAATGCAGCCTCGACAATATTTTTAATTCTCGCTGAATCCAGCACCACGGCACCAAGTGACACCGGGTTGGGCATTTCATCGGCTGACACCGGCCCGGCATTTGTCTCGTCCAGTATTTCCGTTGTTACAGTTTCAGAATTTGATGACATAACATACATCCAATAAATACATCGTGCGGTTGTTAGAAAGGTACCCTAGCTACTCGCCCGGGGCTTAATGTGAATCGGCTCATAAGGTTCCGTTTGAATCAGCTCAATCAACGATTCTTTGATAAGCTCCAAAATCGCCAAAAAAGTGACCACCACCCCCAGGCGTCCCTCCTGCGCTGAAAACAGTGTAGAAAATTCAGTAAATTTTTCACTATCCAACCGGCTTAATACATCCGACATGCGTTCACGAACCGACAATGGTTCCATGCTTACTTGATGGTGGGTATTCAATTCCACGCGCACCAGCACATCTTTAAATGCACTGAGCAATTCGCGCATATCCACCTCAGGCTCGGGCTTGATCAGCTTGAGATCCGGCGTTTTTGCCGAGGCCTGGAACACCTCACGATTCATACGTGGCAGGCTGTCAATATCCTCAGCGGCCTGTTTAAAACGCTCGTATTCCTGCAACCGCCGCACCAGCTCGGCACGCGGGTCTTCCTCGTTATCCTCCTCCACCGGACGCGGCAACAGCATGCGCGATTTGATCTCCGCAAGCATGGCCGCCATCACCAGATAATCCGCCGCCAGCTCCAGGTTCAGCGACTTCATCATCTCCACGTATTCCATGTACTGGCGGGTGATTTCGGCAATGGGAATATTCAGTACATCCAGATTCTGGCGACGAATCAGATACAACAACAGATCCAGCGGCCCCTCGAAGGCCTCCAGAATCACCTCCAGCGCCTCCGGCGGGATGTACAGATCCTTGGGCAGGACTGTCATTGCCTCACCCTGCACCACCGCAAACGGCATTTCCGCCTGAGCGGCTTGCTGCCCCGGCTGGTCCCGGGAAGGTGGCTGTTGTTCGTAAGTGTCAGTCATGGAATTACTTCAGATTTGTGGGGCGTCGGTTTCCGGAGGGTAGTGTCCAGTGTCCAGAGGCAAGTGTCTAGAAAAATCGTCGGCCGGTTTGCGCTTATTCCCCCACTGCGGGCTGGCGTCCCAAAAACGGGGATAACATTAGCGATATTAGCGATAATTCAAACCCATGGCTGCACGCACCTCTTCCAGAGTATCCCGCGCCACATCCCGCGCCGCCTCGTTGCCTTCAGCGATGATATTGCGCACCAGTTTGGGGTCTTCAGTAAAATCTTTGGCCCGCTCGCGGATCGGCGCCAGTTCCTTGAGCACGGCGTCAATCATGGGTTGCTTGCAATCCAGGCAGCCGATACCCGCAGAGCGGCAGCCTTCCTGCACCCATTTGCGCGTGTCGTCGCCGGAATAGACTTCGTGCAGTGGCCACACCGGGCATTTGCCGGGGTCACCGGGATCAGTCAACCGCACCCGCGCGGGGTCTGTGGGCATGGTGCGCAGGGATTTTTCCACCACTTCCGGTTCTTCGCGCAACGGGATGGTGTTGCCGTAGGATTTGGACATTTTCTGTCCGTCCAGCCCCGGCATTTTCGAGGCCTGGGTCAACAGCGCCTGTGGCTCCGGCAGGATAATTTTGCCCCCGCCTTCGAGAAAACCAAACAGGCGTTCGCGGTCACCGATGGTGATATTGCCTTGGGATTCCAGCAGTGCCTGTGCCGTTGCCAGGGCTTCATGATCGCCCTGTTCCTGGAATTTTCGTCGCAGCTCGTTGTAAAGCTTGGCGTTTTTCTTGCCCATTTTTTTGATGGCGGCTTCGGCCTTTACCTCGAAATCCCGTTCACGACCATAAAGATGGTTAAATCGGCGCGCCACTTCCCGGGTCAGTTCCACATGCGCCACCTGATCTTCACCCACCGGCACCTGTCCGGCTTTATAAATCAGGATATCTGCGCTTTGCAGCAACGGATAACCAAGAAAGCCATAGGTGGCCAGATCTTTTTCTTTCAGCGCCTCTTGTTGGTCTTTATACGTCGGCACCCGTTCCAGCCAGGAAATCGGCGTCATCATCGACAGCAGCAAATGCAGCTCGGCATGTTCCGGCACCTGGGACTGGATAAACAACTTGGCCGAGCCGGGATTCACCCCTGCCGCCAGCCAGTCGATGACCATTTCCCACACGCTGTCAGCAATCACCGACGGGTCTTCATAATGCGTGGTCAGCGCATGCCAATCAGCCACAAAAAAGAAGCACTCGTATTCGTGTTGCAGACGCACCCAATTTTGTAACACGCCATGGTAATGGCCAAGATGCAACTTCCCCGTGGACCGCATGCCCGATAACACCCGCTGGTACTGACCTGGAACCGAACTCAAATTTTTCTCCTTCAAAACAAATGGTATATGTAAAAAAAACCGGGTGAGAATGCAGAAGTCAACTTCGGTGCAGTTCACCCTTTATCCCAACCTTCTCCCTTCAACAAGGGGAGAAGGAATAAAAAAATACCGTTCCGGCGAAGGCTGGAACCCAGTGCAGGATTGTCACCCCGCACCCGCCAGACCAGACAGCAGACCGACAAACAATTGTATCGGCGGCCCCAGAATGGTGCCCAGCATGCCCGTAACCAGCAGTGCCAGCATAATGAACAGGCCATAGGGTTCGATACGCCCCAGTTTCCATGCCCACGGGCCCGGCAAGAGTCCCGCCAGCACCCGACCACCATCCAACGGCGGAATGGGCAATAAGTTGAGCAACATGAGGATGACGTTGATGACAATACCCGCACTACCCATGTAAATCAGCGGCCAGGCCAGTGATGGCATACTGGCATTGATCACGAAACCCAGTTTCATGATCAATGCCCACAGGATCGCCATCAACAGATTGGAGAGTGGCCCGGCCATGGCCACCAGCGCCATATCACGCCGGGGATTTTTCAAATTTTCCCAGGTCACCGGCACCGGTTTGGCCCAGCCGAAAATAACCCCCCCCATCAACATCAGCGCAATAGGCACCACCACTGTACCAATGGGATCAATGTGTTTAATGGGATTGAGCGTCAGTCGCCCCAGCATCATCGCCGTGGGATCACCCAGCTTCTTTGCCACCCAGCCGTGTGCCGCTTCGTGTACGGTAATTGCGAATAACACCGGCAGCGCCCATACCGCCACACGTTGTACTGTGGTTAATTCATCCATCGGGGGATTATATCCGGTTTGGGGGCAGTCTTGTCTGTTATTCGCCGTAAAAAATAAACGACCCCGCGACAGACCGGCGGGGCGCTAAGGGATGTTCATGGAATAATTTGTACGCTTTGACTTGCCTTTTTACGCCCGTTCAACCGATCTCAAACGCTCCGGGTATAGATCCACCTGCGCGGTAGTGTCATTTTCGTGGGAATTCATGGAGAAACAAGCACATAGGTGTTTTTGTCCGCAAGATATTTTAATTCACCCTCAACCGCCTCACCGGTAAACATTTTTTTAAAAACTCTTCTGAGTTCCGCATTATTTTTAACGGAATCACCTTTAAAATAGGTATGCTCCCTGCCAACGTTATCAGCCCCGGTAAAATCAATATAATAGGCGTTAGACGAATTTAATTTTCTTGTGTAATGCCCCAACCGCGCCTTCTGTTCATCACCGGGTTTGATGCGTGATGCCGCAAGTGCACTGTCATTTTCATTGATGACAATATAACAGCGGTTTCTTACGTCCAGTTTGTCGACCCATTTTTTATGATTTTTATTATTGGTGTCAGCAGCCACCAGACAGATATTGTCAAAAACCAGTTGTTCGGTACGACTGTCTGTTGTCATCAGGGTGTGTTTCAATACATAGTTGCCCATGCTATGGCAAAGCAAAGACAACTTTACCTGACAGGATTCCGCCTGCAATCTGGTAAAGTATTCTTTGGCCGCCGCACTGTTATCAGGATATTTTTTTGCGGCTCTCTGGCGGAGACCATCAAGCCCTTTCCTGGTCAACAACGCATGATAATACTGTATTTTTCCAACCACACGGTTTAATGCGCTCGCGGATTGCCGTCCGTCGGCCTTGTCACTTAAATACGAGGCAGCACCGGATATCGCACCTCCCCCATTTGCCGGCCATGTAAAAGGAACAACGATTACATCGTATAACTGTTCAATATCCCAAGCGGCTTTTACAACATCCTTTACATCATTATTGTAGCCATGCACGAAGAAAAGAATGCTTTTCTTTGTTTCCGTCGCTGTTTCAAATATTTTACAGGCAACCTTAAGGCTGCCGTGCCAGTCAGCTTTAACATCAATATCAATTTTGTGTTTTTTCTTGAATTCTTTAACTTCTTGCGCAGAAAGTTTGTCTGTAACGGGTTTTGAAAACCACGTCTTGCCTCTTTTTTCCACTTCAACGAGCGTTATTTCCTGTGCGCCATTGGTATTGGGTTTTTTGCCAAAGATATCCAGGCCCTTTTTTTGTGTGTTTATTTCGCGATTCGTAATGAGATACATATTCCCCTCCAGTATTTTCTGTCAGATATGAATATAGTTATCAACTACTTTTCGTAAAAATTATTTCACAATTTTTTGTTACCCGATCATTTTTGTGCGGCGAACACCGTTGAATATACTGACCAACAAAACGCAGTCTGAGCCTGGGTTTTGTAAAAACATGCTACTGAACGTTAACCTGAATCCGTACCTTTATGCCGGCGCATAGCACAAGCGTTTGCTTCCACAGCACGTCCAAAAAATGCCCACTTAACCCATGAATGAAACCAAGTTTTGAACGCACGGTGAAACCAATATCTCGCCTAAGAGCGCCTGCTTTTGGTGTTCCCGGTATCCGCCCTGAAGGCACGGGTTCAGGTTAACGTTAGCACCACCCACCTAAATAACCAACCTTTGGTTAACAATCGGTGATTTTTACCCAAATCAACCCGTTGGGTCGTAGCGAAAGTGGTTATCGTGCTGAAGATAAAAGACTTTTTGGATTCTGTGCCATAGGCGTTCGCAGTAGATTCAACTGATTAATTTAGGTTTAACCTTTTTACGGAAACAAGAAATGCTAACGGGATAACAGTGTTATCAGGCATAAAACATATTTGTATTGGCGCGGCGTCTGATGAATCAACGTATTGGAGGTGCCCTATGTGTCAACCTGCTCCCATACAGTCACCGTATGAGAGCAGGTTGACACATAGGGGAGTCGAGGAACGCGAAACTGGGAGCCGGTCGGGGACGTGTGGCTGAACCCGGAAAATGATGTCTCCGAGGAGACTGAAATTAAAGACGAAGCAGCGTAGAAAAATGGACAGGTATCTTGACAAACGTCGGGGTTGTGAGTAGTACGCCCCGAAATCTAACGAGGATCGGTTTGGGTGTCAATTGATTTATGGGTGTCTTGTTTTTCTTATTCGTTTTAGTTTTATTTATTCACCGAACTTAAACATGGCTTTAAAACTATAATCGACGCGTTTTTTAGTAAAATTATGAATTTCATTGTATAGCTTATCAAACTGTTTTTTGTGACTGATAACATCACTCATATTATTCATATCATTTTTAATGAAGTGAAATAATTGATTATTAAGTGCTGATGACACAACGCTAATGTTATCTAATGACTTATTAATCGCTTTATGTTGATCTTCGAAGTCGCTTACGAGATTTACATTCCAAAATACTAATTCACGGTGCGACTTAAATAAATTTCTCCTCGCTTGGTACAAATAGTCCCAGACATTATGTAGATGCTCGATTCGTTTTAGTGAAACGTCATTATTTTCTACTACAACACCTGGGGCTGGACATATATGTTCATATTGGTAAATCAATTCATGCAATTGTTCTTCAATTTCAGAAATTGATGCTACATACTTTTTAGCAACTAAGTACGCATCTTCTTTTCTTTTATTTTTTAGCCATTGAAAGTAAGTAACAAAGCCAAAGGTAAGCCCCGTAAATGTTATTAAAAGAGTACCGATATCAGTCCACTTATTAACCGTCTCATAATTGTTTGAACATGCGCGTGCATATTGTAAAATATGCGTATGAACACAATGGATGCACGCAAACTGAAACACGAGGAACTTACGGCACTTCGCAAACGAGGTGTGACGGCAGTTCAAAATGGCGAATCGCCAGAAGATGTGGCACGAATTTTGGGTATTTCCCGCGTCACGATCTATAACTGGCTGGCCCTTTACCGAAGCGGTGGTTGGGATACGCTTAATGCCAATAAGCGAGGTGGCCGCAAGCCGAAGCTGGACGCAAAAGCGATGGAATGGCTGTACAAGGCCATCGCGAACAAGACTCCGGAGCAATATCGGTTTTCGTTTGCGCTCTGGACAAGCAAGCTGGTTGGCAAATTGATCAAGGAACATTTCGGTATCAAGCTTAGCAAGGCATCGGTCTGCCGGCTGCTCAATCAGCTTGGCTTGTCCGCACAGAGACCACTGTGGCGTGCCTACCAACAATCTCCCGAGCGGGTAGCAGATTGGATTCAGAATGAATACCCGGCAATCCGTGCACGAGCAAAGCGGGAAAAGGCTGAAATCTGGTTTGCTGATGAGGCAGGTATTCGTTCTGATGCTCATGCGGGCACCACTTGGTCGCCCAAAGGAAAAACGCCGATTGTATCCAGTACAGGGGCACGATTTGGCATGAACATTATCTCGGCAGTCAATCCACAGGGAAAATTTCGTTTCATGTGTGTCAAGGGGCGAGTGAATGCCGGTGTATTCATCGATTTTCTGAAAAGAATGATCAAGAGCACCGATCGCAAGGTGTTTTTGATTATTGATGGCCACCCCTCACATAAGGCGAAGAAGGTCAGCAAGTTCTTGAAAAGCGTTGCGGACCGCATGGAGTTGTTTTTCCTTCCGCCGTATTCTCCAGAACTCAACCCGGACGAATATGTCTGGAACGATCTCAAGAATAACTCTCTGGGGCGCAAAGCAATCACCAGCATTGAGGAAATGAAGCGCGAAGTAATTTCGTATCTTCGATTCATTCAGAAAACACCTGAGAGAGTGCGGTCCTTCTTCAAAGCGCCGACCACAGCATATGCGGCAATGTAGGTACTATTTTGAGACGGTTAATAACTCCAGTGAATAACCCTTGAAATTTAGTAGCTCCAATACAAAAACCGATACATATCAAAATAATTGCTATAAAAAAAGTAATCACATATTTCATTTACTACTCGATTGATAAATATTCTGAGGATGCAGATATAAAACTAACGCCAAAATCAGCGTCGCGTTTTTTGCGTCCGCTGGATTTTTTTGTTAGAGTTTTTTTCTTCGGATATTAGATAAGCCCAGCATGTTTTTCCCTTCTCTTGCTTTACTTCTTCAAGTGTTTTTGGTTTTTTAATCTTCTTTTCCATCATTTTTCTTCCTTTCTTCTGGAGTTGTGAACTCTTTAATTTCATCCTCAGTTAAATATGGTGTATCAGGATCAGATATAGATTGCTCCATAATATCTTTTTCGGTAGTTTTATTAAAAAAATCAACATCTGTTTTGCTTTTCATTTTTTTAATTTCTTCAAGTGTATATGTTTTGCTCATGATATTCTCCTTACATGAAAAGTATGATTTTCATATTCTTCCCGTTCTTTTCGACTTGCTTTTCTAACTGATATAATTCTAGCAACTTCTTGAGCATTCTCATTCACTCGTTCAGTATAAACGACAAGCAATATACCAAAACTAACTTTTCCTATAGTTTGTATTCTTTTTTCACCATAATTATGCCTCAGATCGACTCTTTCTTGTCTTTTTGGATCTTCCCAAACTAACACTGCATCTACAAAATCAATTCGTCTTTCAATAAGTGTTTTTTCTCTTTTTCTCATCCCAATCAAATAACACAAAATGTCTCCTTTTTGATGTTTTTAGCTCTAACGTCTAAGCATTTATACCCCGTGCGCAGTTCAGCATGGGGTATAAATGTCTGTTGGACTATGCGCCTCTACCGGTACCGGGGCACTTTGTCTTTTATCCGGCGTTTCAGTGTCTGCATTAACCTGTCGTGGTTAACGCGGTCAAAGAAGGCGTCCAGATCGAGGTCAACGACCCATTTCTTGCCTTGCTCTATCTCGCTTCGCGCTTGGTATACCGCTTGCT
>DROS01000043.1 GCA_011321815.1 Gammaproteobacteria bacterium | reverse complement strand
TCGATGGAAGAGAGAAAATCGGCGATTCTTTGTTGTTCTTTTATAGATGGTTTTGGAAGTATTGTGCTGTAAACAATTTCACTACTAATATTTTGTACAATCCCTCCAGCCGCGAGCCTCTTGTATTGCTCCTGCATGTAAGTTGAATTTAGCAACTGAAGTAAAAACTGCTTGTCAAACACTTTTTCATATTCGCGCAGAACAAACCAACCATCATAAATACAACCGTTCAACTCTAATTGATATGTGGCTCCATAGCTCATAGAGTTCGCTAAAATTAACTCGCCTTCCTTTACTTTCCGCGATTTTTCAGCGCCTTCACGGGTTATCTTTTCTGAAACAGTTTTTATAATAAAGCCGCCCTCTGCATTTGTATCCCCGATCTTAATCCAGTTGACCCCATTTTCTCTCTTGGTCAAATATTCCTTAATCGGTCGTGGCGAACTGCCTCTATATAGTTTTATGTACTTGGAAAATGGTTTCAATTCCCACTCCCCCGAACCCTCAAACTCAGAAATGCGCAGGGCGGGAACGGTTTTGCCTTCGGCGGGGAATAGCTGTTGCATCAGGCCTTTTTTATGGGCTTTGAGTGCCTCGTGTTTTTTGGTGTGCGCGGTGATGAGATCGTCGAGAGAAGAGAGGCAATCGGCGATTTTTTGTTGTTCTTTTTCTGATGGAAAACACAAAGGATACTTTTTGATTGAGGATATATCACCTCTTGGCATTTTCACGCCTTTAGCATCCTTCATAACATAATTAATAAAGTCATCGTTTTTCAGGATATACACTAGGAAGTCATCTATAATTTTTCTCTTAGCTCTTATGACAATTACATCATTTGACGCGCTTCCATCGATTCGAGCTTGCCAAACTTTCTTCAGGTAAGGTCGAATATTCGAAATTAATACATCTTTTTTTCTGAAGCTTGTAAAAGACCCTGAAGGTGGTAGGTTTGTCGCCGCTTTAATTCCAGCATAGTCAGATAGTAAATTTTCAGTACTGATATAGCTATCTATGTCAAGCTGCTCTAAAGGAATTCTATCCTTTACAAATTCCGAAATATCTTTATCCGCTAGTTTTGCATCCTCCCACTCCCCCGCATCCCGAAACTCAGGAAACCGCAGCTTAGGCACTAACCCGTTTTCGTGTCTTTCGTGGTTCCCCTTACGCATCATTCCGCCAGTCCATCAGGATTTTTCATTGCCTTTTTTTCCGCTGACGCCAAACGCCGTTCAACCTTTTTCACATCTTCCGCAGGCGGCAGACTTTCGGGGCGAATACCTCGACTTAGTAAGGTATCACGCACGGCTTTGTTGTTGGTCACATGCTCGGCGGATATTTGCTGCTCGCGGGTCATCGTATTTTCACGGGCATTGTGAATGGTAATCTCGGTGGCAAAGTCTTTGGCCTTGAGGATGATGGTGGGCGCAAAATCAGCAAGGGGGCGCGTGCTTGGTACTTTCCACTGAGCTTTCATGGCCTGGGTATTTTTGCCAAAAAGGGCATGGTCGCCCTTGCTACGAATAAGGGCAAAATTCTGGTTGCCGCCTGTTTGCTCATAAATCACATCGGACAGCTCTTTTTCCGTGGCAGATAGTTTTTTTCGTGCCGATACCCGTTCGGCTTCGAGCAGGCGTTGTTCGATCAACTCCGCCTTACGGGTCTGCATGGCAAAGTAGGTTTGGGCAAAGGCAATTTGCTGCTTGGCAGGGTCGCCATTTTGAGCAACCAGATAGCAGGCATAGCGGGTAAGCATGATATCGCTGATTTGGCGCTGGCTTCCCGATCCGAGATCGACCATTTTGTTAACATCAACAAAATGGTTAGCAACATCGTGCCCTGAAACTTCACAAGCCGTTTTCGCTTTGGTAATGACATTCAGAAAATTACGCCATTCGCTGTAGCCTAATAACTGCTGTAAATCACGTGCTAACCAATATTCCACACCGTTTTCAGTGTCTTGTGCATGACCTTCAAAGGATTCGGTCAATTGCTGAATTAAGTCATTATTCATTTCTCATCCCTCTTTTTTCCCCGAATAAGCACCAACCCTTTTTCGTGCTTTTCGTGTCTTTCGTGGTTACTCATACGCCGCCAACCCCGAAATTTCGCGCCCCAGGGCAAGTTTATTCAGCAGTGGCACCAGGTCTTCCATAAGCGCCAGTTCAGCTTCACGCCGTGCCTTCCAGCCCAGTTCCAAAGGTTCCATCAGGTCGGTAAGCTGTTCACCATCGAAGATCATGCGATCCAAAATGCCATCCACAAAGCCTTGCAGGGCTTCACTGGTAAGCCCGTGCTTTTCCGCCATGGCAGCTAATTTTCTGGCGGATTTTTCTGCTTTGAATGTGTTGTAACCCGCTCTTATGGCTTTTTCACTGAGTTTTTCATTGGCTGGCAGGTTGTTGATGTAGTCCACAATATCGTCGCGCTCATCCATCAGGTTGGCACTGGAGCTGATCAAGTCAATTAATTGCTGGCGACTCATTTTTTGTTTGCTGGGTTTGTCGTCAGTGGATTTGGCGATTAAGCCCATGATGTAGTCGTAGTCGATCAGTGCAGAGGCAAACAGCACCAGTTCAAACTCCAGTTGTTGCACCGGATCATCCGGGTCGTCACTGCCTTTGGCTTGCTGTTCTTTCAGGCGTTGCGCGGTTTCCAGGTAGGCGCCTCTAAATGAACGCAATTGATCTTCCGGTAGCAAACTATCGATTTTTTCCTTTTGCTCGTTGGTTAAATCGGTGTATTGGTCGAGTTGCGTTTTTAGCCTTTGCACTTCCTTAAAGCGGTGAATAAAATCGAGGCGGGCAGTATCCCCCTTGAGGTTATATACGCCCTCGGGCTCGCGTACTTGATTACTGGCCTCGATAAAATCTCCCATTGCGGCAACGGCCTTTTCGTACTTATCAATCACCGCGGGTGCGGGATCAACCAACCAGATTTCTTTGGCACGGTCTTTATCTTGCCCTGAGAAACGCGCAATCGCCGTATTGACGGCGTCTTCCTGATAACGGAAATCAAGGATATTGCCGTAGGGCTTGGTATCGTTCAGAACACGGTTGGTGCGTGAAAATGCCTGGATCAAGCCATGATATTTGAGGTTTTTATCGACATACAGGGTATTGAGGTATTTGGAATCAAAGCCCGTGAGCAGCATATCCACCACGATAACGATATCGATCTTGTTTTCACGTGGGTAATCCTTGTTGGTGTATTTCTGATCTTTAATGCGCTGCTGTACGTCCTGATAATACAGATCAAACTCGCTGATAGTGTGATTGGTGCCGTATTGGCTGTTGTAATCGGCAATAATGGTTTTGAGTGCAGCCTTTTTCTTTTCAGGTTCTTTTTCGTTATCCGCTTTTTCCTGTTGTAAATCCTCTTGCAGTTGTTTTACATCTTTATTGCCTTCGGCGGGTGGTGAGAAGACGCAGGCAATATTCAACGGTGTATAGCTTTCATCCTCGGCCTGTCTTTCGGTTTGCGCTTGTTTGAACAGCTCATAATATTCGATGGCATTGTTAATTGATGACGTTGCCAATACCGCGTTAAATCGGCGTTGGTTAGTGGCTGCATCGTGCTTATTCAGTATTTCGGTCACAACGGATTGTGGTGATGGCAGCTTGGGTTTTGGTTCTTTCTTTTTCCCTTTTGTATTTTGGACTTTGTCATCTTTGGGCTTTGCACCAAAGTAATCGATATGAAAACGCAGTACGTTGCGGTCATCAATGGCATGGGTGATGGTGTAGGCGTGTAACTGCTTTTGGAAAATATCTTCGGTGGTTTTATAGGAACCTATCGTCCCGTCGATTTTCTTATAGGTTGCGTTGTCTTCAAAAATCGGCGTTCCCGTGAAGCCAAATAGCTGGGCATTGGGGAAGAAGGTTTTAATGGCCTGGTGGTTATCGCCAAACTGGGAACGGTGACATTCATCAAAGATAAACACAATTCTTTGATTTCGCAGCGGCTCCAGGCGCTCTTTGTATGTCTGCTTGCCTTTTTGTTTGTTCTGTTGGTTGCGCTTGCTGTTCTCATCGAGCGCAAGGCCAAGTTTCTGAATGGTGGTGACAATCACTTTGTCGGCGTAATCATCCGATAACATCCGCCGAACCAGGGCTTCGGTGTTGGTGTTTTCTTCGACGCAGCCTTCCTGAAACTTGTTGAATTCCTCTCGGGTCTGGCGGTCGAGATCTTTACGGTCTACCACAAACAGGCATTTATCAATGTCTGGATTATCTTTCAGCAGCGTAGAGGCTTTAAATGATGTCAGGGTTTTACCGCTGCCCGTGGTATGCCAGATATAGCCATTGCCGCGATTTTGATGGATACAATCGACAATAGCCTTAACCGCATAGATTTGATACGGGCGCATGATCATCAGCTTTTGCTCACTTGCCACCAGGACCATGTAGCGGCTGATCATTTGGCCTAGCGTGCATTTGGCCAGAAAATGATCAGCGAAGTCGTCGAGATGGGTTATTTTTGAGTTGTCCTCATGGGCGAGCTGATAAATCGGTAAGAAACGCTCATCGGCGTTAAAACTAAAATGCTGATGGTGATTATTGGAAAAATAGAGGGTGTTCTCCCGATTGCTAACAATAAAAAGCTGCATGAAACATAACAGCGTATTGGTATAGCCGTTGCCTGGGTCGTTCTTGTAATCAACAATTTGCTCCATGGCGCGGCGGGGCGTGAGGCCCAGGGTTTTCAGCTCAATTTGAACAACGGGGACACCGTTGATCAGCAAAATGACATCATAGCGGTGGTGGCTGTTATCGGTGTTGATACGCAACTGATTGATAACTTCAAAATCGTTCTTACACCAGTCCTTGATATTGACCAGCGTGTATTGCAGTGGCGTGCCGTCTTCACGCTGGAAGGTATTGCGCTCCCGAAGCGTTTTGGCAGCGGCAAAGACATCAGAATTGACGATTTCATCACGCAGGCGGGCAAACTCTGAATCCGTCAGGTGAACATGGTTCAGAGCCTCAAACTTTTCACGGAAATTCTGCTCAAGCGTTACCTTGTCGCGGATATCCTCGCGATAGGTATATTTGAGGTCTTTTAGCTTCGTAATTAAGGCATTTTCAATCTGTTGTTCTTTTGTCATGTATCCGTCCCGACAATGGCCTGAAATTCAAAACTCATTTATCTGTCTCTTTTTTCTTTTTTTCTTCAATCCAGCGATCGATATCTTTTGCCTTAAACCGCCAGCTACCACCGACCTTGAAGCCGGGGAGCTTGCCTTGTGCGGCGAGTTTATAAGCCGTTTTTTCAGCGAGCTTTAAGTAGGCCGCCACCTCTTTCAATGTCAAAATTTGATCAGTCATAGCATTGTTTGCCCTCATAACTTTGGAGAGAATAGAGGAAAATATGGGAAACGACAATCGAAGATGTGAGTAACAAGCATGTTTTTAACATCGCACCCAAGGGTTGCCCTTTGGTTATGGGATGCTGGGGAGCAGGAACGCTCCTTGACTGATCCCATTAAACCACTTCAATACCGTCTGGAGTAGCAGAAGACACACAGCAAGGCTCTTCAGTTGAAGATGAACAAGACTGAGAAAAAGATCGAGTATGCTGGATCGTATCGTCAATGCAGCATCAACGGCTGTCGTCAGCGCCTATGAGCAACGTATCGGCGAACTAGCGCTCGAAAAGCAGATCATGCAGGAAAAAGTCGCTCTGTGTGGCCGTCCGACTTTGATGAAAGTTTTCGAACCCCCGGAACCACCTTATCTTTCAAGGCATTAGGCCGCTTTTGCGGGGGTGAAAACAAAATGGCGCGCCCGGCAGGGTTCGAACCTGCTACCCTCGGCTTAGAAGGCCGATGCTCTATCCGAATGAGCTACGGGCGCATCTTCAGACCAGTACCGGGAAACCAGTCTCTGGAAACCAGACACTAAATAAAATTGGTCGGGGTAGAGAGATTCGAACTCCCGACATCCTGCTCCCAAAGCAGGCGCGCTACCAGACTGCGCTATACCCCGAACTAAGGCGGCGCATTATAGCGGCAGAATCCGGCGGATGCTATTGGCTTTTGCAGGAAATCAGCAAAAATTCATTAACGCAAACCCATTGTCGAAAACAAAGCCGCCATGCGATCATAGCGCCCCTGCAATACAGTGGTGTTTTGCCTGATGCTGGAGAGTGGTGGAAATGAGTAACATATGAGTGCACAAATTATCAATGGCAAGGCCATCGCCGCTGAACTTCGACGGGATATCAAGGCCCGCGTCGAGCAACGACTGGCTGAAGGCAAACGCGCACCAGGACTGGCAGTGGTGCTGGTGGGCGCTGACCCTGCCTCACAGGTTTACGTCGGCAGTAAACGCCGTGCCTGCGAAGAAGTGGGTTTCGTCTCCGTTGCCCACGACCTGTCCGCAGACACCAGCGAAGCCACTCTGCTGGCGCTCATCGACGAATTAAACAGCAATGCGAGCATCGACGGCATCCTGGTGCAGCTGCCACTGCCCGCACACATAGGCAGCGAAAACGTCATTGAGCGCATTCACCCTGACAAGGATGTGGATGGCTTTCACCCTTACAACGTTGGTCGTCTGGCCTTGCGCCAACCGGTACTGCGCCCCTGCACCCCTCGCGGCATTATTACCCTGCTGGAAAAAACCGGACAGGATATTCGTGGCATGGATGCAGTGGTGGTCGGCGCCTCAAATATCGTTGGCCGCCCCACCAGCCTTGAGCTGCTACTGGCCGGTTGCACTGTCACCACCTGCCATCGCTTTACCAAAGATACTGAAGCCCATGTACGCCGTGCGGATCTCGTGGTGGCCGCAGTGGGCAAACCCGGCATTGTGAAGGGAGAATGGATCAAACCCGGTGCTATCGTCATCGACGTTGGCATCAACCGCCAAAAAAATGGCAAACTGGTGGGCGATGTGGATTTTGCATCCGCGAGCAGGCACGCTGGCTGGATCACCCCTGTGCCCGGTGGCGTGGGGCCAATGACTGTGGCAACCTTGTTGCAAAACACCGTGGATGCGGCGGATCAGTTACACAAATAACCCAGCACTAACATATATTCTATCGCCTTGCTCTCCGGTATATACCGGAATATACTTTCAGTATGTTTCTTTTAGCACTCACCAGCGCCCTCGATAAACACAGAGTCAAATATGCGCTGGTCGGAGGCTATGCTGTTGCCCTACATGGCGCAGTGCGGGGCACAGTGGATGTCGATATTGTTATCCAGCTCAAGCAAAGCGCCTTTAACAAGGCTGAACAGGCGCTCATGGAACTTGGGTTACAACCTCGCCTCCCTGTCTCCGCAGATGATGTGTTTCTTTTCCGTGAGGAATACATCAAAAACAAAAACCTCATTGCCTGGTCTTTCAGCAACCCTGATAACCCGACTGAAATTCTGGACATCATTATCACAGAAGACCTCAATGACATGGAACCAGTGATAAAAAATGTCATGGGTAAAAATATCAGGGTTGCCGACATTGCTAGCCTGATTGCCATGAAAACACGTAGCGGCCGCCCACAAGACATCGAGGACGTAAAAGCCTTGCAGAAAATACTCTCAGAGGAAGTGGAATGAGGCCGGTGCAATATTTTTCAGATCAGTACCTGGAACAATGCAAAACCATGTCAGCCGAGCACATCGTGGAATTTCTTGAAGCCTTCCGGTTGATGCAGCAACCCGCAGACAAAAGCAAACTCATCAGCCTGAAAATCCCGGAATCCTTGTTAAAAGCCTTTCGCAGCAAATGTGAGTTGGAAAACCTGAAATACCAGACACAAATCAAAACATTGATGAAGGAATGGGTTTATAAGGGCTGAGTCACTCTATAAGCGCTTTTTTACTGGGAATACCGTCATTCGGCATGTTATTAACCGGAATTCAGGGGTTTAAATCCTCGGATAATCGCTCCAGCACATTGTGAGCTTATATTATCCTAAATTAATCAGTTAAGCCGTCGCGAGAGCGGCTAAGGTGCTCAAGATCAATGACTTTTTCGGTTATTTTGAATGAAAGCGTATCACCCATACGGTGAGTTCAAAATGTTCGAAAAAGTCATTGATCTTGAGCGCATTAGACGTTCGCAGTAGGCTCAACTGATCAATTTAGGATTATCATGCTGCTGACAAGTGGCGTGTTATAAACGCAGAGCTCGCAGAGACACAAAGGACGCAAAGAAAAACACTAAACACTAAACACTCTACGGCCTCTGTGTTAAATACCCGGTGATTTTAAAAAAGTGTTTTCAGCATGTAATTCACATTTAATATTTACGTTATTCTCTGCGCCAGCTTGTACCACCCGCACTGTCTTCCAACACGATACCCTGCGCCGCCAATTCGTCACGGATACGATCAGACTCGGCCCAGTTTTTGTTGGCACGCGCTTCCAGACGCTGCGCAATAAGGCTGTCAATAGCCTCGCACGATAACCCTCCAGCATCACCGCCCTGCAAAAAAACATCAGGCTCCCGGCCAAGCAATCCGAGACAAGCGGCCTGTTGTTTCAACACGGCACCCAACTGGGCTGCCCGGGTTATATCATTTTCACGCAAGCGGTTAATTTCCCGCGCCAACTCGAACAGCACCGCAACCGCCTCGGAAGTGCTGAAATCATCATCCATGGCGGCGTTAAAGAGCTGCTCGTATTCCGTCGCGCCAGCACCTTCTGCCAGTTCCAGCCCGCGCAACGCGGTATAAAGCGTCGTGAGCGCCGCCTTGGCCTCATCCAGATGCTTGTCGGAATAATTCAGTGGGCTGCGATAGTGACTGTTGAGAATAAAGAATCGCACCACTTCGGGATCATATTTCGCCAGCACTTCGCGGATGGTGAAAAAATTCCCCAGCGACTTGGACATCTTTTCCTCGTCTACACGCACAAAACCATTGTGCATCCACACGTTGACAAATTTTTCGCCCGTAGCCGCTTCGCTCTGTGCAATTTCGTTTTCATGATGGGGAAACTGCAAATCCAGCCCACCGCCGTGAATGTCAAAATGATTACCCAAACAGCCGACGGACATGGCCGAGCACTCGATGTGCCAGCCGGGGCGACCCTCACCCCAGGGCGACGGCCAGGACGTGCCCTCGCCAGACTTGGCCATTTTCCACAACACAAAATCCAGCGGATCGTCCTTGGCGGCAACCACCTCCACTCGTGCGCCGGCACGCAGGTCATCGGTATTTTTGCCGGAAAGCTGGCCATAACCTGCAAAGCTGGACACGTCGTAATACACATCCCCTGGCTGACCATCAGCAGACCTTCCCTGGTAGGCAAACCCCTTGTCCACCAATGTCTGAATCATGGCAATGATCTCATCCATGTGCAGAGTAGCGCGCGGTTCCGCATCAGGACGCAGCACACCCAGGGCATCTGCATCCCGGTTCATTTCTTTAATGAAGCGGTTAGTCAGTGCCCCGATGGTTTCGCCGTTTTTGTTAGCGCGCGCAATAATTTTATCATCCACATCGGTAATGTTGCGCACATAAGTCACATGGTTATCACCAAATACCTTGCGCAGATAGCGATTCACCACGTCAAATACCACCAGTACGCGCGCGTGACCCAGATGACAATAGTCGTACACCGTCATGCCGCACACGTACAAGCGGATATTTTGAGGATCAATAGGCGTAAAAATTTCTTTGCGTTTGGTGAGATTGTTATGAATATGCAGCATGAGTCGCTCAGTATGTGTCTTGTGGCGGACAATGGTAGCGAAATCCCTGCTTTTCCACAAAAGCCATACCCGGATACCGCAGACAGCGGTACGGAAACTTTCTTGCAACAGGCAAACCCGATATCATTGCTCGCCGATATCATTTCGTCCATCCAACCAAAGGAATCAGCCGATGATGAATGCCCTGACCCGACTCACTCTGCTTTGTGCTCTGTTTGTTTTACCGTTCACCCAGACCAACGCTGCCGATGAGCAATATCCGCGCGTACGCATCACCACTACCCTTGGTGACATCGTACTGGAACTGGATCGTGAAAAAGCGCCCAAGAGCGTGGAAAACTTTCTCAATTATGTACGGGAAGGTTTTTATGACGGCACCATTTTTCACCGCGTCATCGATGGTTTCATGGTGCAAGGTGGCGGCTTCACCCAGGATTTCCAGAAAAAACCCACTCGTGCGCCCATCAAGAATGAAGCCGACAACGGACTGAAAAACCTGAAAGGCACCATTGCCATGGCACGCACCAGCGACCCGCATTCCGCCACTGCACAATTTTTTATCAACGTTGCCGACAACGGTTTTCTCAACCACACGTCACCCAGCCCACGAGGTTGGGGTTATGCCGTCTTTGGCAAAGTGGTCAACGGCATGGACGTTGTCGATAAAATTCGCAAAACACCCACAGGCAGCGGTGGCCCGTTCCGCTCAGACGTACCACGCACGCCTGTGGTCATCGAAAAAATAACCCTGGATAGGGGTATCTCAGCCACCACGCCGGAAACACGCTGACACGAACGCCCCCACCAACCCGATTAAAAGGACTACGCCATGATTCGCTTGACCACCACAATGGGTAACATCGACATTGAACTGGATTTTGACAAAGCACCCCAAAGTGCCGCCAACTTTGAACAGTACGTAAAAGACGGTCATTTCGATGGCACTATTTTTCACCGTGTTATTGATAACTTCATGATCCAGGGTGGCGGTATGTTGCCGGACATGTCGCAAAAAGAAACCCGCGCCAGCATTAAAAACGAAGCCGACAATGGCCTGAAAAATGTCAAAGGCTCAGTGGCCATGGCACGCACCAATGATCCACACTCTGCCTCCTCACAATTTTTTATTAACGTTGCAGATAACGCCTTTCTCGACCACAGCTCACCCACACCACAAGGCTGGGGATATGCCGTATTTGGCAAAGTCGTTGACGGAATGGACGTAGTGGAAAGAATGAAAGCCGTGGCCACCACATCACGCGCCGGGCATCAGGACGTGCCTGTTGATGATATTCTTATTGAAAAAGCTGAGGTCATTGGCACTGAATAACACCTGATTTCCCCAAACGGAATCAGGCAAGTGACGTTATGAGCACATTGTTTATCGCCGACCTGCATCTTTCCGGAGAACGTCCGCACATTATCCGCCTGTTTCAGGACTTTCTCAAAAAAGAAGCCCGGCAGGCAGATGCGCTTTATATCCTTGGAGATTTGTTTGAAGCCTGGCTGGGTGATGATGCCGTGCCCACTGAAATGGTCACTGTGCTGCACGATATCAACACCCTGACAAAAAGTGGCGTCCCGGTTTATGTAATGGTGGGTAACCGGGATTTTCTGCTCGGTACAGCGTTTGAAAATATGACAGGCTGCACACTGTTGCCCGACCCCAGCATCGTAACCCTCTACGGCACGGACACACTGTTAATGCACGGCGACACCCTGTGCACCGACGATGAGGACTATCAGATCATCCGCAAACAAATACGCAGCCCACAATGGCGGCAGACAATATTGGCCAAACCCATTAAAGAACGCATGCAAATAGCACGCGCAGCCCGGGCAGAAAGTCAGGCACGCACCCGTGAGAAATCAGATGAGATCATGGATGTCAATGCACAAGCGGTTGAAAACGCCTTTCGCACACACGGCGTAAACCGACTGATTCATGGCCACACCCACCGGCCCGCCGTACATGAAAGTACCATCGACAACAAAACCGTAACGCGCATTGTACTGGGAGACTGGTACGACAAAGCCAGCATTTTACAGGTAATGGCTGATACCGCTGAACTAACAACGCCCGACGGATAAACTACCCCGCAGTAAACTGACGGGATATTAACGCCATACCCACAAAAACCAGGCCCGGGGGGTTAAGCCTCCGGGCGCTGGCTAAAAACTGTGCGCACCAATCCATCACTTAATTGCGCCCCTGAGCCCCACCAGCAGCCTGCTGCTCTTTTTCTTTGTCCGGCCCCTGCACCAAAACATCACCCACTGAATACCGCCTAAAACCCTTTGGCAAATCAAACGTACCTTCGGATGCCAGCAGACCGGTACGATAATCCTTCATAAAACGCTGATAACCCTTTCTGTCCCATTCACGGATGGGCAACCCATGATCCATGTGCCGGGTGGCATAAAATATATTCAACGACAGATCACAGGCATCCAGTAACTCTTTTGGTGTGCGATCAACAGTCGTGGCATGCTCACCTGCCAGCACCATTCTGAATTCACGCATGGCAGCCAACACATCAGGCATAAAATCCTCCGGCATCACCACGGCGTCGTAACAATGCTCGCCGTTGGCCGTAAAACGATAATGCGTTGCCTGCTTGCCATCAATTTTGGGAATAGCGCCGGAAGGCTGCGACGCTTCCTGGTAATCCAGCTTGATAGGCGGCTCAATCGCCACGGGCTTATTGCGAATAACCATGATTGTCTTGTCACCCCGCGAGACGTTGTAAATGGTTTTTTCCTTGCGGTTAAACAGGATGAAATCAGCCGGTGAGCGTACATCCGATATATGCAGATAGCCTTCATTAATAAACAGGCGCGTAGTGAACGGTTCCGACCCCGCCTCACGCTCCACCATAATCAACAATGTCCCGCGTGCCGCTTTCAACTCTGCCTCTGTCTTGGCGGCAGGCTTTGTGAACTGACCCGCACAGGCAGCCAGACCAAGCGACAAAAAAACCGCCAAAATAATTTTTACCGCTCGTTGCATCTCACACCTCACCCGTTCCTTCTAAATAATTTAATTCGTTTTCACTAAACCCAGCCGCCTCGCGGGCACTACGGTGAAGCCTGCCTTTTTTACCCGAAGCCCCCATGTATTGCTCAAAGAGACCACGGAAAGTCGCATCCGGTTCCATGTTGCGCTGCCCGCACAGGTAACGAAACCAGTGCGTGCCAATTTCCACATGCCCGATTTCATCCCGAAAGATGATCTCCAACACCGCCACTGCCCCATGATCGCCGTGATCCGCCAGTTTTTTCATAATGCCCGGCGTCACATCCAGACCACGCGCCTCCAGCACCCGTGGCACCAAAGCCATACGCACCAAAGGATCATGTGCGGTTTTTTGCGCCATTTCCCACAAGCCATTATGCGCATCAAAATCACCGTAAGCATAACCCAGCGAATGCAAATGATCGCGCATTAACTGGAAATGATGCGCCTCCTCATTGGCAATCCGCAGCCAATCATCATAATAGGCATCCGGCATATCACGAAAACGATACACCGCATCCAGCGCCAGATTGACCGCATTGAACTCGATATGGACAATCGCATGGATTAACGCCGCATGACCTTCCGGAGTGTGCAAGCTACGGCGGTGCAGATTTTTTGGTGTTACCAGACGGGGACGTTCAGGACGGCCAGGGTCACCAACAGGCTCAGGCACCCCGCCGCGTATCAACGAAACAGTACCGGCCCGCCACGCCTGAAAGGTGCTGCGCGTCACCGAAGCTTTTTCATCAGGCACACACAACAGCAGACACTGGCCAACCGACTCAAATAAATTCATGCGCCGGATAATACAACCATGCAGGCTTAATTAAAAACCTGTCCCAAAATCCAGAATCTGTTGACGCTTCATCCTCATCGCAGCCAAAGCGCTTTATCGTCACCAGAGAAAACCGAAGCAATGCCTGTTATTTCAAAACCATCATTACCTTATCATTAAAATCCGGTTGAGGCAGCGCGGGCCGTTAAGGGCCGGCGAATACAAAAACAACGCAAAAATAAAGACCCATTAATTATTTTTGTCTCTTCTTGCGCAAGGTACAGGATTTACAGATGATTCAACCACGCGCCCCAGAATCATTATTCTCACTATGCAGAATCTCCACTGGCCAGGCATTGAGCACCGCCTTCACCAGCGTCGCCAGTGGAATGGCAAAAAACACCCCCCAAAAACCCCACAGGCCACCGAACACCAGCACGGCGACAATGATTGCGACGGGATGTAAGTTTACCGCTTCGGAAAATAACAGAGGCACCACTACGTTACCGTCCAGTGCCTGAATAATGCCGTAAGCCAACAGCAGGTAGGCGAATTCTGATCCCCAGCCCCATTGGAAAAAGGCAATCATCGCCACCGGAATAGTCACCACTGCGGCGCCGATGTATGGAATGATGACAGACAGCCCCACCAGGGCTCCCAGCAGTGCGGCGTAATTCAGGCCCATCAGGATAAAGACAATATACGAGGTGCCGCCAACGATGAGAATTTCGGAAAATTTTCCACGCACATAGTTACCAATCTGCTGGTCCATTTCTGCCCACACCGTAGTGGCCAACTCACGCTGCTTTGGCAAATAGGCTGCAATCCAGCCGAGAATCAGCCGTTTGTCTTTCAAAAAGAAAAACACCAGCAGTGGCACCAGAATCAAGTAAATCACCAGGGCAATAAGTCCTGGAATGGACGACAGGGAAAGCGACAGCACGCTTTGGCCCAAGCCCGCCAGTTCTCTGCGAATGGTATTCATGATTTCGTTGACCTGTTGCTCCGATACAATCTGTGGATACCGTTCAGGCAAGCGCATCAGCATTTGTTGCCCGGAATCAATTTGCCTCGGCAGTTCCTGCACCAGTTGTGCAACCTGGGTGGACAGTACCGGTATCAACCAGAGCATTAAAAACAACAGAACAATAATAAAAACACAAAAAACAATCAGCACCGAAAATATACGCCGCAGCCCTTTACGCTCCAGCATCGCCACCACGGCTTCCAGCAAATAGGCAATCACCACACTGGCCAGCAACGGGGCCAACATGCTCCCCCAGTAAATGACCACAAAAAACCCGCCGGCCAGCAGTAATGCCAGAATTATCGCCTGGGGATCAGAAAAATTTCGCTGAAACCACTCACGGAATATGTTCATGGATCTTTTTGCGCGTTTAATGCCGTCTGCTCATCAAGCAGCTCCTGATAAAAGCGGGCAAACAGGGTTTCCAGTTCGTCGATAACGTCATTCGCTGCCCTGCCCTGCATAACGTGCTGAGTCATCAATACCGATGATTCATTCAGCAACTGTGGTTTGTCTAACATGGAGTAGCTTGCCGACAGGCGTTTGAGGGCGGCAACCACGCTTTCATTTTCGCCACGGGGAATGAGTTGCGGTTCGGGAACAGGTTGTGGTGGTTTTGTGCGATGCCGGGTAAGCAGAAATTCGCCATAGGCCTGCAAATTTTCCTGCTCAACGGCTGCCAGCTTGTTGAATACTGACAGCAGTTTTTTTTCGGCCGGGGTCATGTTCCCGGCCTTTTGTTTTTCACGTCAAAACACCAGGGATGGTCAGTCACTCGTTGTCTGCTTTGTGTCGTTCACAATAGTTGCGTGCAAACTCCAGTAATTCATCCATGGCGCATTGTCGGAATTTGTGTTTTTGATGCACAAACGAAAAGGGACGTTCCAATGGCGGGTCCAGATCCAGCACTTCCACCGAGCCCAGCTTGATTTCTTTTAACAGGGTGGCGCGGGAAACAATACTGACGCCAATACCGGCTTCAACAGCTCCCTTGAGGGCTTCCAGGCTGCCCAATTCCATAATGATATTGAGCTGAACCGGGTCTACGCCAGATTCTCTAAGATAGTCCATAATGACTTCACGAGTACCCGAGCCTTCTTCACGACAGATGAAGGGATAACCCAGAATGGCCTGCACTGGAATTTTGCTGTTCGATTTGCTCAACTCGTGTCCCGGTGGCGCAATGGCCACCAGGCGATCCGTGCGACACGGTTCCACCGCCAGGTTTTTATTATTTACCGGGGCTTCCACCACGCCCAGATCAATGATGTTATTTTCCACCATGGAGACAATGCCGTCGGTATTGGATACCTTGAGGCGAATATTGACATCGGGATATTTTTCTTTAAAGTCCCCCAGCAGCGCGGGCAGCATATATTCTGCAATGGTGGTACTGGCGCCAAGAATCAGCACGCCACTGATTTCCCCCGTGAGTTCGCGCACACTGTTTTCCAGCTCAGCATAAATCCTGAAGATTCTTTCCGCATGGGCGTACACCCGCTCACCTGCTGCGGTAAGGCTGATTTTATTGTGGGTGCGATCAAACAACCGGGTATTAAAATGTTCCTCCAGCTGGCGTACCTGAAAGGTCACGGCTGGTTGGGTCATATGAAGAGACTCGGCAGCCTTGGTAAAACTCAACAAGCGCGCCACGCTATAAAACACATGCAGTCTGCGGTCAGCCATGGTTAAAGTCTTATCCCTATGCTATTAAACGTTTCGTAAAATAGTAGCAATTAAATCAAATAAAGTAATACAAATATTCACATGATTTATCCACCGGAGCGATATCTCTGTGTGGGTGGTTTTATTTACTCATTGCTGATGCTGCTTATACCGAAATGCATAATACATCACCGGAATTACCATCAATGTCAGCAGGGTGGAAACCAGAATACCAAAGATCAGCGAGATGGCCAGCCCACTGAAAATAGGGTCATCAAGAATGAACAGCGCCCCCAGCATGGCAGCCAGGCCAGTGAGCACGATGGGTTTGGCGCGTACTGCGCCAGCACGCAGCACCGCTTCTTCAAGCGTTATCCCTTCTTCCACCTGTTGCTGAATAAAATCCACCAGTAAAATCGAGTTACGCACGATGATGCCCATCAGTGCAATCATGCCAATCATCGAGGTCGCGGTGTACTGTGCGCCAAGCAGTGCATGCCCCGGCATCACGCCAATAATGGTCAGGGGAATCGGCGCCATAATAATCAACGGCACAAGGTAAGAGCGAAACTGCGCCACTACCAACAGATAAATCAAAATAATGCCCACGCCGTAGGCAATGCCCATATCGCGAAAGGTTTCAAACGTGACCTGCCATTCGCCATCCCATTTCAGGCTGTATTCATAGGGGTTTTCAGGCTGTGAAAAGAAATATTGGGTTAACGCCCCGGTCGCTGTTTGGGCCTGTTCATCCAGCTGCGCGACGATATCGAACATGCCGTATAACGGGCTGTCCAGCCTGCCTGCCAGATCACCGGTAACAAACACCACGGGTAACAAGTCTTTGTGATAAATCGCCCGTTCACGGGTGCTGTGCTGTATCGTCACCACGTCAGACAGGGATATCAGCGCACCCGCTTTTCCCCTGCCATTTTCACCAAGGTCGGCACGTAATTTCAACGACATCAATGAGGCAATGCTCCCTTTATCGGCCACATTGAATTCAATACGCACGGGTGTTGGATATTTTACCTGTTCACTGTGCAGATAACTGACATCCTCGCCATTCAACGCCATGGCAATGGCTGCCGCCACATTTTGTTGTGATATGCCTAACAATGCCGCTTTGGCACGATCCACTTTCATGATCAGCCGTGGCGCCTGCGCTTCCACGCTGTCATCCACATCCACGACATCTGCTGTATTTTCAAAAACAGCGCGTACCTGCCGGGCAACCTGCCGTTGGCCGGCATAATCAATACCGTAAATTTCTGCTACCAGCGGCGCTTGCACAGGTGGGCCTGGCGGTACTTCCACCACTTTTACATTGGCGTTGAGGCGCCGGCCAATTTCCACCAGTGGCGCGCGCACTGCGGTGGCGATTTCGTGACTCTGGCGCTCACGTTCATGCTTAGGCGCCAGGTTCACTTGCACATCGCCCACATTGGCGCCCCGGCGCAAGTAATACTGACGCACCAGTCCATTAAAATTAATCGGTGAGGCCGTGCCCGCATAGGCTTGATAGTTTTCCACCTCCGGTACAGTCACCAGATAATCACCAATCTCACGCAGCACCCGCGCCGTTGCTTCGACGCTACTGCCTTCGGGCATATCCACCACCACCTGAAACTCAGATTTATTATCAAACGGCAGCATTTTCAGCACGACCAGTTTAAATACCGGCAAGGCAATGGAAACGCCGATCAATACCACAATGGCGCCCAATAATAACCAGCGATATTGTCGCCCGTTATCACCGCGCAACATCGGCCCCATGAAACGTTGAAACAGGGCATACAACTTGCTGTTATCTTTTTTGTCTCCCATCCCGGCATTGACATCACCATCATCTGTTACTTTATGGCGCCGCCTGCGATGCAACAGTTTATAAGTCATCCACGGCGTCACCACAAAGGCCACAGCCAGTGAGATCAACATGCCCATGCTGGCGTTAATGGGAATGGGGCTCATGTAGGGCCCCATAAGGCCGGTAACAAAGGCCATGGGAAGTAACGCGGCAATCACGGCAAAGGTCGCCAGGATGGTCGGCCCACCCACTTCATCCACCGCCAGGGGAATAATTTCACGCAGGTTTCTGTCGCTCATCTTCATGTGGCGATGAATATTTTCCACCACCACAATGGCGTCATCCACCAGAATGCCAATGGAAAAAATCAGTGCAAACAGCGATACCCGGTTAATGGTAAAGCCCCAGGCCCAGGAGGCAAACAGGGTGGCTGCCAGCGTAATCACCACCGCCGTTCCGACAATAAAAGCTTCGCGCAGTCCCAGCGTAAACAGCACCAGCAACACCACAAAACCGGTGGCAAACACCAGCTTGCCAATCAGTTTTTGTGCCTTGTCATTGGCCGTGACGCCGTAATTGCGGGTCACCGTGGCATGAACACCATCGGGCACAAAGGTGCCCTTTAACTGCTCAAAACGTTTGATAACCTTGTTGGCCACATCCACCGCATTCACACCGGGCTTTTTGGCAATAGCCACCGTCACCGCCGGATGCTCGCCTTGCGCATCACCTGACCAGACATAGCGTTCCGGTTGATCAGCCCCCAAACGGACGTCAGCTACATCAGACAAGCGAATCGGCCGGCCATCACGCACCCCTACCACCAGTGCGCCCACTTCGTATGCATTCGATAAAAACCGTCCTGCGTGCACCTGAATTTCCGTATTTTCGCTGACCAGTTGCCCCGCGTGTTGTGAACGGTTGGCCATTTGCAGAGTGTGTCGCAAATCGTCCAGCGCAATGCCATAACCCGATAACCGCGCCACATCCGGCAGTACATGCACCACCCGGTCCGCACCACCGATGGTATAAATATCCCGGGTACCAGGCACCCGCTTCAGTTCAGCTTCAATGGCATGGGCCACCTGTTGTAATTCATAGGCGCCGGTGGACGTCTCCTCACTCCATAACGTCAGGGTGACAATGGGTACATCATCAATACCCTTGGGTTTGATGATGGGCTGTCCAACACCAAGGTTTCCGGGTAACCAGTCCTGGTTGGAATAAATTGCGTTATACAGGCGTACGATAGCCTGGGTGCGGTCTTCCCCCACTTCAAATTGTACGGTCAGCACCGACTGTCCCAGGCGGGAAACAGAATAAACGTGCTTGATGCCGGAAATTTCTGAAAGAATCTGTTCGGCGGGAGTACTCACCAATCGCTCAACTTCCTGTGCACTGGCGCCGGGAAAGGCGATAAAGATATTGGCAAAGGTCACATTGATTTGTGGCTCTTCTTCACGCGGTGTCACCAGTACGGCAAAAACACCCAGCAACAGCCCCACCAGTGCCAGCAAGGGGGTGATCTCGGAGGTTAAAAAAGTTTTTGCGATGCGTCCGGATAAACCCAGTCTTGTATCCATGCGTACTGCTCCCTACCGTGTGCGCTGTGTTTTTAACAGCACACCCGCCTTCACCGGATTCAGCGCCACCTGTTCCCCAGCGTCCAGCCCGGCCAGCACCTCAACCGCTTCACTCGCTGTATCATCTGCAAACGATTGACCAATGCGCACAGCACGAAAACCCACCTGCCCCTGCGCATCCACCACATACACCGCCGTCACTTCGCTGCGGTGCACCACGGCACGGGCGGGCACCAGCAAACGGGGTTTTTCACCAATCACAAAATACGCCTTGGCAAACATACCGGGATAAAACCCATCGGGTACCGAAGACAATTCCGCACGCACAGTAAAATTGTGGCTGGCTGCATCCGCATAGGGATAAACCGTAATATCTTTACTGATAACAGGGTCCACATGATCAACGCTGATACTCACTTCACCATGCCGGCGCACAGCGGCGACTATCGACTGTGGCACACTCGTTGTCGCCCGTAATCTGTCCAGCGAAAACCCTGTCATCAGCGGCGTACCCGGCCGCACTCGCTCTCCCACATTGACATGACGCTTCACCACGATACCTGCATATGGTGCACGCACCACGGTGTATTCCAGTTGCTGGCGCGCTTTTTTGAGATCGGCCTCCGCCGCTTTCACCCGTTGTTCTGCCGCCTTGAGATCGGCACTGCTTTTATCCAATGCCGATTTGGCCACCAGCTTGCGGGCAAACACAGATTTTATGCGACGGTACTCGGCCTGGGCCTGGGCCAGACGTGCAAGCGCCTCTTTTTGTCCCGCCTCGGCACGGGCCAGCCCGGCCTGCTGCTCCTTGTCTGTGAACCGCAACAGCACATCACCCTGCGCCACCACATCATCCACATCAAAAAGGATCTGCTTGATACGCCCTGTAGTCTCAGCCGCCAGGGTTGCCTGATGCACCGCTTCGATCAGCGCGTCAGCGACAAAGGTTTCCGGCTTCACCTGTTGTTCGACCGTCGCCACAGCCAACGGCCCGGCAGCAAAACCCGGCACCACTGTCAGCATCCATATCGGCAAAACAATAATCATCCAGCGCCATCCATATCGAGGAAAAATCGCGCAGTATCCCACCATAACCAACACTCCCTGCAAGCAATAAACAGAACCCAGCGAAACGCCCTGCCAAAAACAGACGAATCAATAGCGTAGCAGCTTATTTTATATTAGAAAAGTCTAATATATATAAAATCAGGCTGGACTCAGCGCGGGCCCTATACACCCGTAGCGTTTGGGATTCGGGTTTAAGTGTGCATCATATTTTCGTCATGGCGAGACGACATGACGCGCCATCGTTATTCTATGGCAAGGACAACAACGCAGTCATAGCAGTCATAGAAGAAACAGGGCGTGCAATGAGGCCTGAATTTCAATCGTTACGGGTATATACTCAAAAAAGCGTAAGCCAGCTGCATTGCTGCTCTTTCTATGTGATATTGACGGTAGGGTTTACTCCACAGCGGGATGATCATGCAGACAAAACGTTTATTCACGACAATTATCAGCGCACTGGTTATTGCCCTGCTGACGGGCTGCGCCTCTCCGTTTGTAGTGCAGGTCAGCGCCATTGCCGACCCCACAGCCGCCACCAGCAGTAAGCGCTACGTGTTGGTTAACGGTAATGCCGAAGGGCAGGAGGACGACCTCTTTTTCCGCGAATTCAGTGCCTACTTTATCCCGATACTGGCAGCAAAAGGTTATCAGCGGGTCAAATCCCGCGAAAATGCCGACATGGAAATTTTCTTTCGTTACGCCATTTCCGAAGGCCGCACCGGCGTAAACACTTTTGCCCGTCCTATTTATGAAACCATTGGTGGCAATACCATAAATATCACCAGAACCCGGACAAATGACGCCGGCGCAGTCACCACCACGCGCAGTGCTGTGCACGTTCCCCTGCGCACACTCTACGTTGGCACGGTTATAGAGAGCCGCAGCTACACTCTGTATACCAGCAGCGCCGCGCTGGAGGCTTACAAAATCAAACCAGCGGGCAAGGTTCTCTGGAAAACCCTAATGAATCTCACCAGTGATTCCAATGACCTGCGTACCACCATACCCATCATGGCCGCCGCTGCCGCCCCCTACCTCACTGGCAACAGCGGAGCCGCCAAAAAAATTCAGCTCAAACGGGATGACCCGAGGATCAGCGCCATCAGAAAAAATGCAAAACGCTAGTACTCTTTCAAGGTGATAAATTGGGATTCAGCGTTCCTGTGGTGTTTCGCGGCAAGGCGCAGTGCGCAGGCAATGGTTGTTCCCTTGTCAAGCACTGCAACGCCGCAGCGGAACACCACAGGAGCGCCCGAAGGGTTGGC
>DROS01000042.1 GCA_011321815.1 Gammaproteobacteria bacterium | reverse complement strand
GCGCTCGGGCTTCCTTCAGACAACATCTCGCGAGGTTGCCCTTGCCGTCGGCTAGTAGTTATCATCGTCTCTATGAGAAAAAACGGAGGTACTCCTACAGGGGACTTACACCCCATCAGTTTATGCCCATGTCGGGCGTACACAAGGCAAATTCACTCGGACACATTTCCGCAACGCTCGTTTGTGGCGAATGCCACAAGCCTCCCGTTGCCCCAACGTGCCGGTGATTTGCGGCGTTAGGACATAAAATGACATTATGAAACTTTTAACATTAATCATTACTTCAATTATCATCAGCGCCTGTGGTAACTCAGGCGATACTACATCTTCAACAATTGGCACATCACCAATTACAGGTGTGTGGTTTACACAATCATGTATTCAGGCAGCAGATTCAAGTGGCGCACTTATACCTTTGTGGGTCATCGGAAAATATGAGTTTACTACTGATGGCTTCATACAATTTTCACCAGTAAACTATGACGATTCGCAATGCCTAACAAAGTCTCAACCACCAACAACCAATACGCTCACTCCACCAACTTATATTGATAAAGGCGAAACCACTTTGCAAGAAGGCATAAAAGGCTATGCAATTACAATTATTTTTAAAGTACCTAACGACGTATTTACAGTAGACACCTTTTACACAATTAATAATGACACATTGTGTTTTTCAAACACGCTAACAGTAGAACCCCTCAAATTTGGTTTTTCTCAAACCGGCGGTGACGCTATAAACTTCAATGATTGCCTCATTAAATAGCGGCCCTAACAAATCACTGCGATTGACCCAGCAATACGCCGTTTCACTTCGCTGCACGCCGCATTGCTGGTCAACTGAGTTTAAGCGTTATGTGTGTCTAGCGAATGGGTGACATTTAGCTTATGGATAAAGATAAAATTGAAAAATACTTATCAGAATTGAAAGGTGGAGAATCAAGCTATCCATTCGGGCCGGAGGCTTTGGTGTATAAGGTCATGGGTAAAATGTATGCCTTGGTGTCTCAAAAAGAAGAAATACCCAGAGTCACATTAAAAGCGAACCCAGTAGATGCTGAAGCGCTAGTGGGGCAGTACGATTCGGTAACCCCCGGCTATTACATGAACAAAAAGCACTGGATCACCATTTCCCTAAATGACGAATTGCCATTGGAAATAATTAAAGACCTATCTGATAAATCATATGAACTGGTGGTTAGTAAATTGACTAAAAAAGAGAAAGAAAGTTTAAAAGGAATGAACTAGCTCGTGTATGCCGTTATTTTTACAGCCAGAATAAATGAGCTTGATGACGAATATTCGCTCATGGCTAAGAAAATGAGGTCTCTCGCTATCGAAAAATATGGCTGCATGGAATTTAATGCTGTATCAGAAGGTGGGCAGGAAATCGCAATTTCGTACTGGCCTAGCCTGAAGCATATTGAAAGGTGGAAGAATGATCCAGAACATATTAAGGCTCAGGCTATCGGGCGGAAACACTGGTACACCAAGTATAAAGTTCAGGTTGCTAAGATCGAACGAGAATATGAAAAACACACATAACAAAAGCAATCAACTCGGACGTTTTTCCGCGTTGCTCGTTTGTGCTAAAAAATCCTAGCACAAGCCTCCCAACGCTACAAAACGCTGGTTATTGCTGGCATTAAATTTACAAGGGGTTGTTAATGTTTAATAAATTGTTTGTCTTATTAATATTCGCAGGGTTTTTGAATTGGTATTTAACTGAGCCAGAAACAAATGTGACTGAATTCGTATATACGCAAGACACGGTTGATGGAGACAACGGTGTAATACTTTACGCTACTCAGTGGTGTGGGTATTGTGAAAAAGCAAGAGAATTCATGGCATCTAATAACATAGAATATCAGGAGTATGATATAGAAAAATCAGAAAAAGGCGCTAATGACTACAAAGCACTAAATGGTAATGGAGTTCCACTATTAGTGGTAAATAATAAAGTGATTCGTGGTTACAAGCCAAGCGAAATAATGGCAGCACTAGATTAGATCAATCTAACAAAAACACCCAGAGGACCATCAAAAACGCCGTTTTTTTGTGTCCACTGATGTAGGCATTATATGGTAAACGAGCTCTACATTTTCCAGGCGCATAAGAATAACTCTATTAATTATTTAGCCTATAGATTTTTACCTAGCTAGCAAACATTCATTGGAAGTGAAGGGAGAGTAGTAAATGAAATTTATATTGGTGTTAGTAGTATCTTTGATGCCGAATGCTGTCGTTGCTAACTCAGAAATAACCGACGTACTAAAAAATAATATTTTAAATAATCTGAAATACATTCAAGAAGAAGACGCAGATAGGAGCATGTCTACAATGCATTCTCAGTCTCCAGCATATCTTCCAACAAAGAATATGCTGCCGCAGATATTTGGCAGCTACAAGCTGTCTTATGAATTACTTAGCTTCAAATTTATTGCTTATGATGGAGATCTTGCGTATGCGAGAGTTAAGCAATCTACTAAGAAAATATCAGGTCCAGCATTTCGAAATAATGAAATCGATATGGTCCAGTTATTTAGGAAGGAGTCCGGTGTTTGGAAGCTGTGGGCGCAGGTAAATATCGATATTGAATATATTAATTAGCGCCGTATAACAAGCACATCCAGCCGCTGACGAGGTCGTTAGCCATCAACAAAATATCAGACTTGATGCCAAAAGGCACACATATATGCTATGCTGTATTTCATGAAGCCGATCAACTGGAATCCTGAGAAAAACCAACAGCTTATTGTAGAGCGTGGGGTTTCGTTTGAGGACATTGTTTTCTATTTACAGCAAGGCGCATTACTGGACGATATTGAGCATCCAAACAGCGACAAATATCCGAGTCAACGAATTTTTGTTATCGACATAGATGGTTATGTGCATCTTGTACCCTATGTTGAAAACCGAAAAGAGATCTTCTTAAAAACAGTGATTCCGAGCAGAAAGGCGACCGAACAATATCTTGGAGAGAAATCATGACTAAGCCTAAACTGAACAAAGAGGAAAAAGAAATTCTTAAAGATTTTGAAGCAGGTGAGTTCAAATCTGTGCTCACACCCAGGCGAAAAAAAATGCTGCAAACAGCTGCCGAGGAAACATTCAAAAAGGATAAGCGGATTAACATCCGGATTTCTAGTCGTGATCTGGAGTCACTTCAGAGGCGGGCGCTTGAGGAAGGGATTCCATATCAGACACTAGTATCTAGCGTCCTTCATAAGTACGTCTCTGGTGGATTCCAGGATTTAATGGCTAACAAGGCATTCCAGCGGACGCAAAAATTGCGCCGCTGAATTTTATCGTTAGATTTAAAAAACTAGAGAAATAGATGGCTACAAAGAGTGGGATATATTGGGTTACATGGGCAAATGCTCATGCAAAAAATAGCAACAAGGTGGATGATCTTGAAATTACCTTTGAAAATGGGGTGAAAACATTTGTTAAAGCATTAACGGATGCTGGTGCTACAGTTGATATATCAACAACAAAAAAAGTGATAAAAGAGCATATCTTTTTCACTGGTCTTGGAAAACTTCACAAGGTAAGTGTAAACCATCTGAGGCAAAAAAAGATCGCAGTCGATATAGAATGGGATCATGGAGATTTGACAAAGAGCAAAGCTGGTGCGCTAGAAATGGTTAATGGGTTTGGCTTAGCTGTTCCACCTAGAAGCATCAACCCTCCTTCATTGACAAGCAATCACATCAACGGTAAAGCGGTTGATATGACGATAAAATGGACCGGCACTATAAAGGTTAAGAAAAAAGATAGATCTGAAGTGTCGGTAACATATTCCCTCAATGTAAATACCAATATTGTACTCCATTCTATTGGGGTCTCCTATGGCGTGAAAAAATTAAAAACTGATGCTCCGCATTGGTCATATAATGGACGATGAAATGAAATGAAATTAATTCTAACTACGATAATTTCCTTCGCAATAATATCTTGCTCATCACTTTCGCAACCGATTAATGAGAATTTAGATAGTGAGGTGGGTTGGATGCATGGGAACTGTTTGGCAATAAAAAATTCAAATATTTCTTCTCAACAACACTTTACGTTGATACATCTTGGCGATAAAAAAACTATTGAAAAAGCTGTGATTATAAAAAAAGCAACAACAGGGGAGGAATGTTACCCGTTGCTTGATGATAGGGCTGATATTAATAATAATGCCGGATACTTCTTTTATCGAGTTAAATCTAAAGAAACTGTAAATTTTGCAATAGGGATTTTTAAGCCCGAAAATATATCTAGCCTCGATTATGCGTTTTGCAATACTACGGAAGGAATACAATTCTCTGTATCCCAAAGGGGTTCAGTAATTTGGGAGGGTTATTATTATCTTGGATATGCGTCAGGGCCAACGTGCAAGTAAATAAATCTAACAATGCGCTCGCTCGGGCACAAACTACGCTGCGCTTCGTTTGCGCCGCACAGCTTGGTCGTTATAAATTCCTCTAGCCACATCGCCTTGATTGTACTAATATGTATTACAAACCACTACATTGAGGCTAGTTTATGGGCATTACGAGTATTCGGATTACTGACGATATTGAGAAACCCCTGGAATCCCTTGCAAAGAAGCTTGACAGGAGTAAAAATTACATTATAAATCAAGCTATTAAGGAGTTTCTTGCAAGACAATCACTGGAAGACTCAAGGTGGCAGGATACACTCAAAGCGCTTGAATCCATTAAGGCTGGTAAATCCATTGATGAATCGGATGTGAATGCCTGGTTGAATAGCTGGGGCACCAAGGATCGCAAATCTCCACCTAAATTATGAGAATAAGGTTTTCGCCGGAGTCAATCGATGATCTCCGAAGAGCGGTGGAATTTGTAGAGGCGAAGAACCCATTCGCAGCCCGTCGAATAGCAATAGATCTTCAAGAGGGTGTTGAAAAGCTGAAGCAATTTCCAAAAATTGGGCTACCCGTTTTGAAAGCCCCTGATCCAGAGCAAATCCGCGATCTTTATATAACCAGCTATACAGTACGTTACCTTATCGCAGAAAAAATTATATATGTATTGAGAATCTGGCACAACAAAGAAAATGAAAGGAATTTATAACAAACAATGTGCTTCACACGGACAAATTACTCGCTGCACCCGTAATTTGCCGGTGGGCACTGTCGTTATATTTCAAGAAAAATATTAGTGTAGTAATAATACCTTTAATAGTCGCCTACCCCCTATTTCCTCATTATTTTTTACGACGCTTAAAAATAATAACATTCAATAGATAACTTCCTGGTCAATGAATGCCTGTTTCTGGCGCATAGCAGGCAGCAATACTTTATCGGCAAATTCACAGCCGGTAATACCCGGATCTTGCTGCGCCTGCTTGTCGACCATTTCAGATAAGTGACCTTTTTGTTGTTGTAATAATTTCAGCATGGGTTCATAACCCGGCGGCCAGGCATAAACTTCGGGAAAACGTTGTTTCAATGCTTTGAGAATACCCATGCCGGAATAATCCATATCACCCCAAAAGCATACTGGCCATTCATTCGTTTGTTGTGCAAACCACCAGGCTTCCAGTTGTTTTTGCAGGACATTGTTACTTTTACCGTGGTAATGCAGGCTAACACCGTCCGGTTGTCTGATACGTGCCGCACTGCCTTTGAACCCAGCCACATACACCAACACCCAGTTTTTACACATGGCTGGGCTGCCTGTGATGGCGCGAGTATAGCTGTCCTGATTTTCAATAAATAAAATGCCATGGATTGTTACGGGAATAAAAATGTTGACCATCACTGGCCGGGGACTTATTTGTAAGTCCGGGTACAGTTCACGAATCAGCTCTTCGCGGTTATCCAGAAATTTTGAATCGCCATAAAAACAACGGCTGCTTAGTTGTCGCAGGCTTAGTCCTGCCTGTTGGTAATTTGCAAGACGGGCAAAGGCTTCAACAATATCCTCTTCATTCATGCCATACATTGCAACATGATGGGCAGATAATTTTTCTGTTTTTCCTGGAAAACGATGTTGGTTTGCGGTGACGGTTTTACGCCATGCCTGTAATGGCGTAAAACCTTTTTCTCGTTGTAACCAGCCGCGTAAAACGTCCTCTCCCCTGCTTTGTAAAATCAATCTTGCTTGTATGTATTCCGGGGCAAAGGGGTCTTTGTGCTTTTTCTTCCTGATATGGAAAATCTGGTGGTCTTCTTCCAGGCTTTTGATTAAATCCCAGAGATGGTCTGCGGTTTCACCTTGTATGAACAGACTGGGAATGGTTTTTTTATTGAGCGGGATTTCAACAGGTTTCTGGCGCTCCGAGGCGGGTTGTTTGTTTAAGCGGTCAATGAACAGGTTACACAGTTTTGTGATTTCGATGGTGTCATTTAGCCAGGGAGGCGGGATTGTCATTGCGCGTGATCTCTATTTCAACAGTTTTTTAGTAGGCTGCGGAGAGAATGTTGGTTTTTTTAATTACCGTGTTGTTAACGCAGAGGTCGCAGAGAAAACCTTTTTAAATGTTTTTCTTTGCGTACTCTGCGCCTCTGCGGCCTCTGCGTTAACAACACTCAACTTATTCAAACCGCCATCATTGCACTTCCAAAACCTCATCCATAAAATCCAATTCAGCTTGTTGATAAACAGTACGTTTATGGTTAGCCCACAGT
Source organism: Gammaproteobacteria bacterium (assembly GCA_011321815.1). Classification (GTDB taxonomy): domain Bacteria; phylum Pseudomonadota; class Gammaproteobacteria; order SZUA-152; family SZUA-152; genus SZUA-152. The sequence continues at coordinate 41,959 of DROS01000042.1, read as the reverse complement.
TGTTGAATTTTTTCGGTATTGCATTGTTTGCGGTCTACCAACACCCGTGTATTGAGCTGACCCCGTGGCTGTTCGCTGGGACATTTGGCGAATACAAATTCATTGCTGATCAAGTCCATAAAGGGTCCGCATTTGCTGGTGGGCATGATAAAAATCAGTTGCAGGCCGAGGGCTTTGGTCAGGTAGTCGATGACTTCCCGCGAGCGGGTTTCATCCATTTTTGAAAAGGCTTCGTCCACCAGCACCATGCGCAGATGGCTGTTTCCTTCAGAGAATCGAAACGCGGAGGTTATGGCTGCCGAGCGGATGATGTAGGCCGGGGTTTCCAGTTGGCCTCCACTGCCGGTGCCGTATTCACTCAAGGCGATGGGTTCTTTGCCTTCCACTTCTTTGTAGATTTCATATTTTCGGTAGTTGCGGTAGTCGCCGATGCGGTCCAGTTCTCGCAGCGCCTTGTTGGCGTCTTCGTCGAGTAGCATACGCATCAGTTCTTTACGCACTTTTTGCGATTTTACGGATAGGTCCATTTTGAATAGGTCGATTTCATCACCGACTCCGGGCTGCTTGATGACTTCTTCAAAGAAACGGGCATAGTCCCGGAATTCGGGAATCCAGTTGCTGTCAAAACGAAAACGTTCCCGGTCGTCGCCAAACTGGTGATGCTGTAGCTCTTTGTTGAGCCGTTCTATCTGACGCTTTCCGTCGTTGATGGCTTGGTGAATGGTATGACAAAAGTGAGTCACAAAGGCGTTATTGAAGCTGTCTTTGAGTTGTCGCAGGTTGTCGTATTTATCCACCAGTATGTTGTTTTTCAGGCGATTGAAAACCCGGTCAAGGTCGCGTTGCAGCCCACAAATGGCACGAAACAGGGCGGCGTCGTAGTCGCCTTTGAAGCTGTGATAGACAATGGCGTCACCGGGCAAACAATGCTGGTTATGTTTCTGGATTGCTTCGTCCATTTTGCGTTCCAGAGTATGCAGGTTGCGTTTGATTTCCTGCCGATAGTTGATGGCGGTTTCAACTGCGTCGGTACGCATGTTGCTGGCTTCTTTTTCTCCTGCGGCCAGGCGGGCGTCGGCATCGAGTTCAGGCCATTCACTGACGATGGCCAGCAGGTTTTGTTCGCAGCTTTCTGCTATCTGTTGGGTTTTTTCCTGTTCGTCGGCCAGTGTTTCGCATCGTTTGCCGATCTTGCGCAGTTTTTCCTGTAGTTCGCCTTTGCCTTCTTTCAGGCCGCCTTGTTGTTGACGCAGTTGTTGTTCCTGTTGGCGAAGTTCGGTCAGTTTGTTTTCCAGGTCTTTGTGTTCGGACAAGTCCAGTTGTGCCAGCAGGTTTTCCAGTTTTTGCAATTCACGGTGTATTTCCAGCATGTGGGTGATGGCGTCGGCATAGTCCAGTGGTCGAAGTTTTTTAACGTTATCGAGCATGCTGTTGACTTGTTGCATCTGGTCGTTGGCTTGTTGCCATTGCTCGTTGAGGCTGGCCAGTTCTTCCTGTTTGGCTTTCAGGGCTCTTTCCCGTGCGGCTACGCCAAACACCAGTTCGCCTTCTGGCAGGTCACAGCGAAACATGCTGTAACCACCGGCACCCATGCCGTCGGTGGTGAGGCCCCGGCGGGTTTGACGTAACGCATCCGTGGAAGCCACTTGCACGACGTTGCCATAACTGGCGGTGAGGTAATGTTTGGCGGTGGCATGACTGAAGGATAACAAATGAATAATGGAGTCTGCCGGCAGACTGGAGCATTCGGCATCCCGTTGCGCTTTGTCGCCTTGAATGATACGCGCGCGGTTATCGCGCCCCGGTAACTGGCGCACAATGCGTATCGCTTCAGCTTCGTGTTTGCCATCGACGATGATGGAAAAACGCGCCATGCCCAGATAACCTTCGATGGCCATTTGCCAGCGCGAGTCGCTGATTTCTACGTGATCACACAACACTCGTGGGTCGGCTTGCGGACAGTCCCGACGTATCGCTGCGAGGGCGCGTTCTACAAAAGGTGGATAGCTGACTTGTTTCGCTTGCAGGCGCTCGATGTCTTGTTCTTTTTGCCGGCATTGGTTTTTCAGCTTTTCGTAACGTGCTCCCCGGTTATGCGCCAGCTTTGCCAGTTGTTCATACAGTGAGGCATGGTCTGACAGGCTGTCGGACTGGTGCCATTGCTCATGCCACTGGTTGTGCAGCCGCTGAGCGGCGCGGGCCTGATCCAGATGCAGTTCCAGTGGTGACAGGTCATTCAGCAGATCTTTTTGTAACAGCGCTGGAATATCCAGCTCACCCCGCCCGCCTTCCTTTACGACATTTTGTGCAAGCTGGCGAATCTGTAAGTCCGCGATCACTGGCAACTCGTCCATTAAATCGGCGCGTTGTAAATCTTTTACGATGGACTTGCTGGCTTGCAGGTTGGTGTCCAGTGAGTTGTCCTGTTCCAGCAGGCGACGCGCCATGTCTGTGAGTTTGTTTTGTTGCTGTTTGCGCTGTTGTTCCAGTTCGTCTTTCTGTTGTAAGGCGCTAATACCCAGGCGTTGGGCTTCCAGGTGCACCAGTTGTTCGTTCAGTTGTTTTTGTCGTTGTTCGGTCAGTTCTGTTTCGGCTTCGTTTTCTTTCAGGCTGCGCTGGTAATCGCTTTGCTGTTTCTTGGTTTTGATGTAATCGCGCTGGCGTTGCAGGTAGTCATATTGTGCGAGGGTAAAGTCGAGGCTATTCAGTTCGATCCATTGCTGGATGTAGTGGCTGGCCTGTTGCTCGGCGCGTTCCAGAATGTCGATGGATTCCACCAACTGGGCGGCGTCACGCTCCATGGCGTGAATGGTTTTAAGCTGGCCGGAAATGGAGCGGATCGCTTCGCCGAGATCCTTTCTTTCAAGGATTTCATGGGCCACAAAATCATTGATGCTGCGCACTGGCTTGTAGGCCATGAAGCGGGAAAAGGCGCGCGCGGCGGCTGTGGCTTCGGTTTCGGAAACGCTGTCGTTCTGGCCTCGCAGGGCGGCGTAGAGACGGCGCAGGTAGGTTTTTTTGGTGTCGTATTTTTGTACGTGACGTTGGCCGAATTCACGGATTAACAGGTTTTGGATTTTATCCAGCGGTGTGGTGTATTTTGTGTTGCCGTCATCGCGGACAAAATGGGCCAGTGTCAGCGCTTCACCGGGCAGGATCAGAAACAATAAATCATCCTGCCGTGCTATCTGTTGCCCACCGGTGGCATCCAGCCAGGCGCGCACGCCGATGACGGCAGTGAACGATTCTGCCGTTTCACCTTTGGTGGGACAAAACACGGCGGCAAGATAACCGTCGCTGGGATCGAGTCGTGCGTAACTGCCGTCGTCACAGCCCAATACGTAGGACGCCAGGGTGCGTACCCGTTTGCCGCCACGGCCACGCTGGGTGGTTTCGTCCTGCCCTGGGTTGTATTGAAAGAGGTTTTCGTGGGCTGCGGTCATGATGGTCTGGATGGCATCTGCCGCTGTGGTTTTACCTGAACCGTTACCGCCTGATAACAAGTTAATGGGGCCCAGTTCAAATTCAAGCTGGGGGATGTTGCCCCAGTTTACAAAGATAAATTTTTTCAGGAACATAAATACTTGACTCTCTGCCTGTTTTTTTAGACGTTTGTAACACTATCAAGCTGAGTGTTATAAACGCAAAGAGCGCAGAGACGCAAAGCTTGTACTGTTTTTCTTTGCGCGCTCTGCGTCTTCGTGAACGTTGCGTTGGTTTTTCCGGTTTTTGACTGGCGCATTTTTATCCCGGCAATCCGGCCTCAGTGGCGGTGGCTTTGTTATCCGTATTTTCCGATGTGGTTGCTGAGGCCAGTGCCTGTACGGCGTCATCGTTGACGAAGCTGACGATCATGGGATGAATCTTCAACCAGGCTTCGCCATTGAGCAGTTCTTCTTCGCTGCGAAACTCGATGAGGCGCAGGCGACGCAAATGAATGAATAACTGTTTTCGCTCAGTGAGTTTTTCCGGCAGGCTGCGCGCGAGGATGTTTTTCATGGCGATACTCAGTGCTTCGACGGACTCTGTAACATAGCCTTTGTCATCCACCTGCCCTTCGCGTAACGCTTTGTCATATTGCAGGCGCAACACCAGCACCATGGCCACTTCCGACTGGGACAACCGGTTGCGCAGGCTGCCTGCAAAGGCTGAGGTATCCGTTTCTTCCATGCCGGGTGTTTCACTGCCCGGTGGATAAAGGCGCAGATATTCAAAACGCCGGTCGTGAAATACGCTGATATCCATAATATGCAGGTAATCTTGCACCAGATCGGCAATGCGCAGGTAGCGGTCGTAGAGCTGTTGCTCGGTCTGGCTTTCATCCCGGCATAACACACCGTGGTTGAGCAGGCGGATAGTCAGCTCGCGGAATTCATCGAGGCTCAGGTTTTCTTTTTCGAGCCGTTGGCTCAGTGCGTCAGTCAACATGACTTTTTTCCAAAGCAGGTTCCGGGGAATGATCGACCAGTTCGATGATGAAGTCATCGGTCATTTGATAATAATCGGTTTGTGCCCGTTGGCCGGTGGGCTCTACGCGAAAAGAAAATTCGCTGGATCGGCGTCCGGCGGCTCCGGCTTCGATGGCATGGGCGGCCATTAACAGGTCACGGGCATTTTGTATCGGTAACTGGTTACTGTGAATTCGATGGCCATTTTTAAGTGCGGCAATAATAAACTGCCTCACTTGCTGATTGTTGACCACAAAGGCTTTTTGCAGTGACTGCTGGATAAACAACTCGCGGCGCGAGGCTTTGTCCATGGGGGCATGCGCTTCGGCAGCGCTGTTGACCCGTCGCCGTTGTCGTCCGGCATGCAGCCGCAGCGCACTGGGGTCAATCACACCAAGATCAAGCACGGTCATGGCATTGGCCACCGCATCAAGTGCCTGTTGTTGTTTTTCTTTCGGCAGCGGGCCCAGTTGCTGGCACAGGTTGAGCAGATCACCCTGCTCGCCACCCAGCGTATAACTGAGCTGGCGAATAATAATGTCGGCACGCCGGGTAAAACTGTGCAAGGCATTGCGCAATGCGGGCAACATGATGTCGCTGGCACTGTGAATGCGTGATTCGATACTGTCGAGAATGTGGTAATACAACGAAGCCTGTTTGTCCTGTAACAACTCCGGGGCCAGTTTGCGTAACTCGATTTCGGCACCGGTTTTGAATTTTTTCTGCTTGCGCTTGGCTTTGCGCAGCAGCGACTGGATTTCATCGCGGTATTTTTCCACACTGTCCGCCGACAGGCGCACGGAAAGATCCGGCATGAAACGCTTTTCCATGAAATCAAAAAATTCGTCACTGGCCTGCTGGATAACCTGCCGGGCCTCTACTTCCCGTACCAGCATGCGCTTGCGCTCATCCAGCTCGGCGATCACATCGCTGAAATCACTGATAATGCGTTCTGAATATTCGTAGGCGTCCAGCAGGTCATACACCTCCCCACGCTCAAGAAAGGATTGCAAGGCATTGCGTGTGTTGCGGGTATTGCGATGCCGGGTACGGAAGCCACCACCGGCCGTTTCCACCATGGGCTGGGTAAACAAACGGCCCACACGACTGAAAGCGTAACTGCTTTGCAGAGTGGCCTCATCGGCATGGCGTTCGACCCAGCCGTGCTCCAGCAGCAGGTTGAGAATCCAGTTGGCCTGCTCCCGCTCGCTGCGTACCGGTGCTGAAAAATCGTCTTCCTCCTCGTCCAGCACAGGGGTGCGGGTAATGGCTTCGGTGAAGGACTCCAGCACCTGATCGCGGGTAAAGGCCCGCTTGTAATCAGCCAGTGAGCCATAAAGGCGGGCATGCAGAATACGCAGACACTCCACCACCTGTTCCCGGTATTTACCGAAAAAGGGACGGAAAAAGTGTGTGCGGTTGTCGGTAAAAAACATGGGGGCGGTTATTTGAGGCCTGATAGTGATTGTAAAACCGTACTATACCCAAAAAAGCGGCCGGGGTTTGGGTGAAAAATAGCAGGAGCCGGAGGCCCGGCTGCTCAGCCTGATTTCTTTTAAATGCAAATCAAGCATTTATTTTGCAAGCAACTGGCTTTAAACATACGGGTTATTCCAGGATCTAATTCAACCGCAACATTTATTATTGAGTATTTAACGCAAAGTGCGCAAAGAACGCAAAGCTTGTACTGTTTTTACGTCTTCGCGCACTTTGCGTTTATTGCTCAATGCGGCGAACTGATCGTCAGGCCCAGTGCTTTTCTCATCATCATTGCGACCGCCGTGCTGTGATGAATGCCATTGAACTGCCCGGTTATTGCTTCCGGCCCAAATGCCACAACGGGCACCGGTGTGGCAGTATGCGTGCCAGTACCCCATACAACATTTTGGTGTCGTGACAAAGTTATTCCGAGCCTGTTTTGTCGGTAACGATTGTCATAAACATAAAATGCCTTAAAATCGTTCACATAAAATCCGCCATCCACAGGCTTTAAAATCTCTTCTGCCTCAGACAACGATATTTTGAACTCAGAGTTTTTATTAACGATGTTCATCAGGCTTGCTGCCGTTTGCTGCCTTTCAGGCAAGGCATCAAATTCAGAAACCATTTCTGTGTAGGACTTCTTCTGCTGATAAATCATGTCGATTATTTTTGGCGTGCCAAAATTGTATTTTGGCTTGTACTTGATACCGGTAAACGCCTTACCTTCAAGATTTTTTGCCTTTGGCGTTTCAAAACTGGAATAACTGAAGCCGAATGAACCGGTTTCATGATCCGCCGTTAACACCAGCAAAGTATCACCGTTTTTCCTGGCCCACGCCATTGTGTACCCAATCGTTTTGTCAAATTGCAGCATTTGATGAAGCATTGTACCCACATCACTGGAATGAGCCGCCCAATCAATCTGGCCCGCTTCAATCATTAAGAAAAATCCTTTTTCATTTTGGGAGAGACGATCAAGTGCCTTGCTTGTCATTTCCAGCAGCGTAGGATGCTTTCTGGATTTTTCGTTCTCCGTTTGCGATTCACGAATACCATCCGGCATTCGTGCGGAATCAAAAAGGCCCAACAACTTCCTGCTTTCAGGGGCCATAAACATTGACTCCCGGTCAAACACAAGATGATAACCCTTGTTTTCAGCTTCATTTAACAAGTTGCGATCATCTTTTCTTTTTGAAACCAGTTTAATGTGCGCAGGAATCTGTTGGCGAAGATTTGCATATACGTTGCTTTTTTTGTCTCTGACCCCTTGTGGAAGAAACGATTGCAACCCCGCAGATAACATCACATCAACATTATTGTTGATTAAATCGGTAGCAATTTTATCTTCCATCGACCGGTGTGGCTGGTGGGCCGCAAAGGCAGCAGGCGTTGCGTGAGTGATACGGGTATCAGACACCAGCCCGGTGGACTTTCCGGCATCGCGGGCAAGTTCCAGAATAGTCGCTTGTGGATTACCTTTATAATCCAGGCCGATCATTTCCGAACCTGCATAATGACCCGTGGCGAGTTGCGTAGCCGATGCGGCTGAATCAACGACGAGTGCGCCCTTGGGGTAAGTCATCATTAAACCAACTTCCCCTTGGGACATGAGCTTTTCCAGATTCAGCTTTCGAATAGGCGCATCAGGCGCCAGCTGGGCATACGACATGGCTAATGCATATTGCTGCGGTCCCATTCCGTCACCAATCAAGAGAATGACATTCTTGACCGTGGTTTTTGCAGCGGGTTTTGCAAATGTCTGCTGCGATATGAATAAAAAAAGAAACAAACTGAAAACAAGCAGGTAAATATTCCGATAACCAAGTGACGTAGCATGTCCGTGATCCATAGGCTGCTCCTGGAAAATGAATTTGGGAAAACAAACAACCCCGGTTTAAATCTCTGGGTGATGGCTAAAACGTGCTGGAATACCCAAGCGATGAACCGTGTAAACAGGCTGCCCCATGGCGGGTGACATTCTTTGGGGGGGGGGTTAACTTTGCGCCCTTTGCGATCTCTGCGTTTACAACACCATAAACAGATGGGCAACGTTACGATAACACCACCCATTGTCGAGTTTTCTGATGCCCCATACCATTACCGATACAGCACACGCCGGATGCCTAAACCTTAAATACCATAGGACAGGTTACGTTTTGGAATGAAAAGGATGACGTAAAACAATCGTCTCGTTACGATCCGGGCCAGTGGAAATAATATCAATGGGCGTTTCGGTAATTTCTTCAATACGCTTAAGATAGTTTTTTGCATTCTCAGGCAGATCATCGTAATTTTTCACACCGATGGTGGATTCTGACCAGCCGGGCATTTCCACGTACACAGGATGACAATCGGCAAAAGCCTCGGCCCCTACGGGTGGTGTGCGGCTTTCTTCACCATGGGTGGTATAACCGACACAAAGACGGATCACGTCCAGCCCGTCCAACACATCCAGTTTGGTGATACACAGCCCAGTGGTGCTGTTGATTTGATTGGAGCGACGCAATGCGACGGCATCAAACCAGCCACAACGACGCGGCCGGCCGGTAGTGGAACCAAATTCATGGCCTTGCCTGGCCAGATGCTCTCCGACGCTGTCCAGCAATGCTTCGCCATCATACAGTTCGGTGGGAAACGGTCCGGAACCGACACGGGTGGTGTAGGCTTTGGTGATGCCGACGACGTAATCAAAATGGGCAGGGCCAACACCACTGCCCGTCGCAGCACCACCTGCGGTGGTGTTGGATGAGGTCACGTAGGGGTAGGTTCCGTGGTCGATATCCAGCAATGCCCCCTGCGCGCCTTCAAATAAAATACTGCCGCCCTGCTGCTGAATGTCGTGCAACAGTTCCGGTATGTCTGCCACCATAGGTTTGATGCGCTCACCCAATGTCAGCGCTTCATCCAGCACCTGCTGGAAATCCACCGGGTCGGCCTTGTAATAATGTTGCAGCACGAAGTTGTGATAATCCAGCACCTCACCCAGCTTGGCGGCAAAACGCTCACGGTGAAACAAGTCACCCAGGCGCAGGGCGCGGCGCGATACTTTATCTTCATATGCCGGACCGATGCCGCGTCCGGTGGTGCCGATTTTGGTTTCACCTCGCGCCACTTCACGGGCATTATCCAGGGCAATGTGATACGGCAGAATCAGCGGGCAGGCTTCACTGATGCGCACCCGCTTGCCGGCGGGCACACCACGTGCTTCCAGCATGTCAATTTCTTCCATCAGCGCGGCAGGTGATACCACCACACCATTGCCAATCATGCACACTACGTTTTCACGCAACACGCCGGAAGGAATCAGATGCAATACGGTTTTTTCACCGTCAATAACCAGTGTGTGGCCAGCATTGTGTCCACCCTGAAAACGTACAACGGCCTGTGACTGGTCGGTAAGCAAATCAACAATCTTGCCTTTACCCTCGTCGCCCCATTGCGTGCCGATGATTACAACGTTTTTACCCATAAAAATTACCCGTTAAAAAATCATTAATGCCGTTTTGATTATAAAAAAACACTGCTATCCCGTTAACATCCCATCGTCATGCCGGACTTGATCCGGTATCCGGAAAACCGCCGGAATGACGGGAAGGTGTCGGTTAAACTATGCAACGTCAACCACACACCACTGACCATCCTGCATAACCAGAATTTTCCCGCACCCTGCGGCACTGGCATCACCGTTTTGACCCGGCAATTCACAAATCACCCGCTGACCGGCCATGCGCAGTTCACGGATTTTTTCAATGAGTCTGGGGCTGTCATCTGCGGGGGCAAAAATACTTGTTTCCGTTTTTGCGCTCATGTTGTCAACACCCAGCACCGCCAGTGCGCGTAAATCCGCACTGAAACCGGTGGCCGGACGTGCGCGTCCAAACACTCCGCCTATGTCATCATAACGTCCACCCTGTGCAATCGCCCTGCCCTGTCCTGCCTGATAGGCGGCGAACATCACACCGGTGTGATAGTGAAAACCACGCAATTCGGCCAGATCAAAATGCAGTTGCAAATCCGGTTGCTGCCGGCTTACACGTTGTGCAACCTGCGCCACTTCATCAAGCGCTTGCAGCGCTGCGGCATTTCCCTTCAGCGACAACCGTGCTTTGTCCAGCACTTCATCACCACCGTTCAGCCATACCAGATCCTCAAGTGCCTGGCGGGTCTCCGTATCTACTGACAACGCCGCAAGCAGGCTTTGTATTTCCGGCACAGCCTTGCGTTGCAGGGCATCAAATAACTGGCTCTCCTGCTGGGCGTCCAGTCCTGCGGCTTGCGTCAGCGCTCGAAAAATACCCACGTGCCCCAGATCCACATAAACTGAATCAACACCGGCCAGTGCCAGAGTATCCAGCATCAAATTGACCATTTCCGCATCGCTTTCCACACCGCTGTGCCCATACAGCTCAGCACCCACCTGTGTGAAACTGCGCGGGCCACCGAGACCATCGCCACGGGTATGCAACACAGTGCCCTGATAACACAGGCGCACTGGCGTTTTGCGTTCGCTCAAGCGATGCGCATCAATACGCGCCACTTGCGGAGTGATATCGGCACGCACACCCATCGTGCGGCCATTGAGCTGGTCGGTCAGTTTAAAGGTTTGCAGATTGAGGTCATTACCGGTGCCCGTCAACAACGAGTCCAGGTATTCCACCAGCGGTGGCGTCACCAGTTCATAACCCCAGCCATAAAATAAATCCAGCACGGCACGGCGCAACTGCTCCAGACGCCCGGCCTGGGGCGGCAGCAGTTCTTCAATACCTTCGGGCAATAGCCAACGTTCGTTATTCATGATGACGCACTGTATTTTTAAAGCTGGCTCGTAGATTTTTATTTATTATGTCACAACTTACTGGCGAACCAGATACAACAACACCAGTCCGATTGCCATGCTGGCAAAACTGGCAATGCGTATCTGGCGATCATCCATTTCCAGCATCGCAAGTATTTTTTTGCGAAACCCGGCGGGACTGATAAACGGGAACAAACCCTCTATCACCAACACCAGCGCCAGGGCGCTTAGCAGTTCATCCCACATTTCATACATCCATTAAACCAAAAAATCACGTCTTCAGTTCAGCACTGGCTGAAGTAAAAACGCATACCGAATTCAGTTCTGCCCAAATCCTGCAAGTGATCGTGCTTGCGCTGAGTGAGTCCGCTTGCAGGATTCAGGTTCTATTTAAAGTATTTAAAGAACTCCGAGTCCGGCTCAATCACCAGAATATCACTCTTACTGGAAAACGTTGTTTTGTAGGCATTCAGGCTGCGATACAGGGAATAAAACTCTACGTCCTTGCCATAGGCTTTGGCGTAAATTTCCGTGGCAGCGGCATCACCCTCACCGCGTAAAATCTCTGCATCACGAAACGCATCGGCGATAATCACAGTGCGCTGACGATCTGCCTCGGCACGAATCTTTTCTGCCGATTCCGCACCACGTGACCGCAGGTCTTTGGCCACACGTTCACGTTCCGCACGCATGCGACGATACACGGAATCACTGATCTCCGAGGGGAAATCAATACGTTTGATACGCACATCGACGATCTCGATACCAAAAGCCTCTGCTTCTGCATTGGCCTGTTTGGTGATCAAGGTCATGATTTGCTGACGCTCACCCGACACAGCTTCTTTGATGGTGCGTTTGGCAAACTCACCACGCAGACCATCCTTGATAATTTGCGACAAACGCAGGTTGGCCCGTACTGCGTCACCACCGGTAGCGGTGAAGTAGTTGGCGACATCTTTGATGCGCCATTTCACAAACGAATCCACGATGAGGTTTTTCTTCTCGCCGGTGAGATAACGTTCAGGTTCTGCATCCAGCGTCTGGATGCGCGAATCAAACTTGCGTACGTTATTCACGAAAGGGGTTTTCCAATACAACCCTGGTGTAAAATCTGTTTTAACAATTTCACCCAAACGGAACAGAATAGCCTTTTCCCGTTCGTTTACGGTGAAAATCGAAAATGCTGCAATCACCACAGCAATCAGCAGGAGGATGCTGACAAATCCTTTAGCCTGTCCCATTAGCGTACTCCCCTACCACGAACATTGTCGCGCAATCGTTGTTCCACATTTTGTCGTACGGTTGATGAATCGCCACCCTGGAGGATACGGCGCACACTGGATGCGTCACCCGAGCTGCTGCCGCCCGACATCATTTTATCCAGTGGCAGGTACAACAGGTTGCCACTGCCTTTGGTATCCACCAGTACTTTACTGCTGTTGCTCAGCACTGATTCCACCGACTCAAGATACAGACGCTTGCGTGTCACTTCGGGGGCTTTTTTGTATTCCTTTAACACTTGCGTAAAGCGCGACGCCTCACCCGTGGCTTCGGCAATCACCTGTTCCTTGTACGCACTGGCCTCGGCCAATTGACGTGCAGCCTTACCCCGGGCACGAGGAATGATGTCGTTGGAATAGGCTTCGGCTTCATTGATTACACGCGCCTGATCACCCTGTGCTTTGACGGCATCGGCAAAGGCATCCTGCACCTGCTCGGGAGGCTGTGCGTCTTGCAGATTAACGGTGGTGACTTGCAGCCCTGTTTTATAACGGTCCAGGATTGCCTGTACCTGTTTGCGCGTCTGTTCCGTTACGTCCGCACGGCCTTCTTTGAGAATATAATCCATATCGCTTTTGCCAATCGTTTCACGTATCGCGCTTTCGATAACCTGGCGCAACGTGGTCTCCGGCTCTTTGACGTTGAACAGATAATCACTGGCGCTTTTCACTTTGTATTGCACGGCCAGTTTGACATCGACGATGTTCTCGTCCTGGGTCAGCATTAACGATTCACGCCCCACGCTGCTGCCGGTCTGGCGATTCCCGCCCCCACCGCCGGCGCGGAAGCCGATGCTGATGCCTCGGATGTTGGCAATATCCACCGTTTCCACGGTCTGAATGCCTCGCGGATACCAGTGCGGCCCTGGCTGGGTGGTTTTATTGTATTTGCCAAATTGCAGCACCACGCCACGGGTACCTTCCTCGACGATGTATACGCCGGATACGGCCCATACAGTAATCGCGATTATCGCAATCAAACCAAAACCGACAGAACCTGCTCTGCCGGAGCCAGAAGAACCACCACCGCGCTTGCCGCCACCAAATAGCGAACCAAACTTGTCCTGAAGTTTTTTCACCACCTCATCGAGATCGGGCGGACCCTGTTCATTATTTTTACGTCCACCCCAGGGATCTTTGTTCCCTGAACCGCCAGGTTCATTCCAGGCCATTATTACGCTCCACGTTTAAAAACTGTTTTATAAAAACTGTTGCAAAAACCACTACAAAAAATCATCGCATCTGGCCAGTGCCAGCAAAATACCGTGTTCTGGCACATGCGCTCCCCACACCTTTACTTTGACAGGCATTGGTAACAGGCAGCATGCACCTAACATGAATGAGTCGCCAGCTTTCCGCTGACACAAGATGTGGATTCTAGGGGGTTTCGGTACCCAGCTGCAACCATTTATGCTTCACCCGTTCCTGAATTCAGGAAACTGAACGGTCACCTGCGGCCCGCACTCCTTCCGTCTTTTGCAAATTTTCAAAATCCCGTCGCGCCAACTCAACTTCCAGCAACAGGTCACCATTTTCCTCCACCTGCTCTCTGAGCACCTTGCCAAGGTCAAACAGTCTGGCGCGCAGCCGGCCATTGGCCGCTGGCACCCGAATCCACTCGTGTAACTGATCGGCGCTGAAACGTTGGTCCAATGCCGATTGCAGCAATTCCATGCCTTCACCAGTCTGTGCGGAACACCAGGCGCGATACACCAAACCCTTTTCGTCACGATCCAGCCGGGCAGGACAATCGGTCAGCAGATCCACTTTGTTGAACACTTCGATCTGCGGCACCTTGTCTGCACCAATCTCTTTCAGTACGGCATTCACCTGCTCAATCTGTTGTGAATAATTTTCGTTACCTGCATCAACCACATGCAGCAATAAATCTGCCTGCCGGGTTTCTTCCAGTGTCGAGCGGAAGGCCGCCACCAGATCATGCGGCAAATTCCGGATAAACCCCACAGTATCGGCGAGGATGACCGCACCGGTATCCGGTAGCGCCAGACGCCGCAGAGTGGGGTCCAGCGTGGCGAATAATTGATCAGCCGCATACACCCCGGATTCTGTCAGCCGGTTAAACAGGGTGGATTTTCCCGCATTGGTGTAACCCACCAGGGAGACCGTGGGCACCTCTGCCTTGCGGCGGGAACGGCGACTCTGCTCGCGCTGGTTTTGCACCTTGTCCAAACGCTTGTTGAGTTGCTTGATGCGTGCTGCCAGCAGGCGTCGGTCTGTTTCCAGCTGGGTTTCACCCGGCCCACGCAGACCGATACCACCTTTTTGGCGCTCCAGATGCGTCCAGCCCCGCACCAGCCGTGTCGACAGATGCCGCAGCTGAGCCAGTTCCACCTGTAATCGCCCTTCGTGGGAAGTGGCGCGCTGGGCAAAAATATCCAGAATCAGTCCGGTGCGATCCAGCACCCGGCACTTGAGCAGACGTTCCAGGTTGCGTTCCTGTGAGGGCGCCAATGGCGCATCCACCAGCACCAGGTCTGCCTGCTCATGCGCAATGAGTGCCAGCACTTCCTCAGCCTTGCCGGTGCCGATAAAGTATTTTGGGTCGGGTTTGCGCCGCGTACCGGATACCACCGCTACAGGCGCTGCCCCCGCCGAAATGGCCAGTTCACGAAATTCGGCCAGCGCTTCATCATCCGCACGCAAAGCGGTGGCTGATGAAGAAACACCGTTTGAAACAGACATTGCCTGGGAAGGCGCGACACTACGCGAAAAAAAATCCACATGTACCAGAATGGCACGCTCGCTTGAGGGGGCACGCTGGCCGGATGCATCTTCCAGGGTACCGGGACGCTCAAACAAACACGTCCCTCCCCAAAATAATGATGGAGATTTCAGGAATTATGGGAATCTTGACCACCTTCAGCTGCTACCGGTAATTTCACGTTGCGCGCAGGCACAACGGTGGAAATAGCATGCTTGTAAACCATCTGATTGACACTGTTTTTCAGCAATACGACAAACTGGTCAAACGAATCAATTTGTCCTTGTAATTTAATACCATTAACCAGAAAAATTGAGACTGGAACACGTTCCTTACGTAGCGCATTCAGGAAAGGGTCTTGTAATGATTGCCCCTTTGACATGGTGTTTCTCCTTTTTATGTATCCTTATTAGAGTTATTGGAATTCAGCGCGTCTTGATTGTTTGCTGTTTGTTGTACCTGGACCCCGCAAGTAATCGTGTGGGCATGATCCAGGTTGTACTATAAAACGCACCAGCTTCCTCGGACAACGCAGGGAAAACCCAACCACTCGGCCGTAAAAACCACTAACAAATATGCGCTAGCCAGCTTTCACACAATCACGGAAGGTGCCTGAATCCGGCAACGCCCGCCCCTGTGTCTCTCATATGGCACTAGCGGCAAGATATTTCAAGACCTGAGCCAGAATTTGCTTTGGTTTTTCTTCAAAGCTGAGGCGGAACATCACGTCTTCTGGCTCGTGTTTCAACCAGGTGAGCTGGCGTTTGGCAAATTGACGGGTGGCAATGATGCCTTTTTCCACCATGGTCTCATAATCCCATTGACCATCGAGGTGCGCCCACGCCTGACGGTAACCCACTGCGCGCATCGAGGGTAGGTCTGCGTGCAAATTACCACGCTGGTGCAAGGCCTCCACCTCTGCCATAAAACCCTGCTCCAGCATAATCTGAAAGCGTCGCTCAATGCGGCGATGCAGTGCAGCGCGATCCGCCGGGGTCAATACGACTTTTATCGGACGGCAAGGCAAATGGTTATCAATGTCCTGTTGTAAAAAAGTGCTCATGGGTTGGCCGCTCAGCTCAAACACCTCCAGTGCGCGCAAGGTGCGTTGCGGGTCATTGACGTGAATACGTGCCGCAGCTTCGGGGTCCACGCGCACCAGACGGGTGTGCAAATGGGCCAGACCCTGTTCACCCAGCTCAGTCTCCAGGCGTGTCCGCACAGCAGGATCAGACGACGGCAAGGCCGACAGCCCTTGCTCCAGCGCACGAAAATACAACATGGTGCCACCCACCAATAACGGGATACGGCCACGGGCCAGAATTTCGTTGATGTCGGCCATGGCGCGCTGACGGAATTGCGCGGCGGAAAAAGGCTCCGCAGGGTCGCAGATGTCAATGAGCCGATGGGGGGCGGCGGCCAGGGTCGCCATATCGGGCTTGGCCGAGCCGATGTCCATGCCCCGATAAACCATCACCGAATCCACGCTGATAATATCGCAGGGCAGCTCTTTGCAAAGCGCAATGGCTAAATCTGTCTTTCCTGTAGCGGTGGGACCCATAAGAAAGATGGCGGGGGGGAGTGTATCAGACATGGGCGGTATTCTACTGCGTCTTGGGACTGCGACGAAATGTGTGGCTGGTTGCTTTGGGCTTGTTTAGTTGTATAGACTGCGCCGGATATGAATTTTTTTCGCCAGACAAACAAATGGACGTTGGTATTGTGGAGTGCGCTCCTCTCTCTGTCGCTGCTGTGCGTACAGGAGGTCAAACTGCACGTTCATGATCTGGACCACGGGCATCATGAGCATACCCATGCCATTGGTGAGGTGGACAATCACAGCCACCTGAGCAAAGCCCATTTTGCTCATGACACATCCCACGGCAATCAGCACGGTGGCGCGATATCCGAAATTGATGTCAGCCTGGAGGGAGTGTTGAAAAACATCAGTAATAACATTTTTGCCATCGCGCTCTTCAGTTTCTTTTTTGTCTTGGTGACATTTGCCGCGCGCCCACAGCTTGCCCGACGCCGCCGGGAAAGCAAACTTGTCATTCATGGGTATTACGTTCTTTCCCCACCATTACGGGCGCCACCACAGCACTGAAACGGCTCTGGGAATTCCTGTCACAATTTCAGCATCAAATTTTTTTGTTGACCAGTCAACGGGTTTGGCCGCGCCTTTTGGTTTGCGGCACGCCATTGACTGGTTTTCTCAGAAACCTTTCCCTGTCAGCTTTTTTCGATTTTCTTCGACTTCATTCCTTCACTGTGTAATGCGGATATCTTTTTTATGCCAAGACAAATAAACCATCATGTGATTGCAACAGTAACCGTTGTATCCTGTTTCGTGTTTTTCAGCGCAGGTGCAAACGCAACATCTGACCCGGAGTCTGACAAGCGTACAATCAGTCTGCGGGAAGCCGTAACCAAAACAATCACAGGCAACCCGGATTTACGGGCTTTCGATTACCGGCTCAAGGCGCAAGACGGGAGAGTACAACAAGCCGGGCTGGCGCCCAGTCCCGAGTTGAATGTCCTGTTGGAAGATGCCTTGGGCACGGGTAATCACAAGGGTTTTGACAACGCCCAGGCAACCATCAGTATCAGCTGGATACTTGAGCGGGGACTCCGCCAACGTTATGTCGACACTGCACGAGCAGGACTCTCCCTGTTCTCTGTTGAGGCCGGCATCAAACAGCTCGACGCTGCGGCTGAAACAGCACGCCGCTATCTTGTCAGTCTGGCATTCCAAGCGCGCAGGGTGAACGCGGATAAAACCGTGCAGCTTGCAAAAGCAACCATTGCAGCGGTACAAAAGCGCGTGAGGGCAG
The DNA here is from genome assembly GCA_011321815.1 of Gammaproteobacteria bacterium. Taxonomy (GTDB): domain Bacteria; phylum Pseudomonadota; class Gammaproteobacteria; order SZUA-152; family SZUA-152; genus SZUA-152. Next base: position 24,398 of record DROS01000042.1, on the reverse strand, counting down.
GCAAGGCACCCGAAGCCGAGCTGTTCAGAGCACAGGCTGAACTGGCTCGCAGAAAACTGGAGCGTGAACACATTGATCACGAACGGGTATCCGCTAACCGCCGGTTAGCCGCCCAGTGGGGGGAAACCGAGCTGACGTTTTCACGTGTTGCCGGTGACATCACCAGCCTGCCCCAGCTGGCATCGTTCGGAACCCTCAAGTCACAACTGCAACAGAATCCGGAATTCATCCGGCTGCTGTCAAACCGACGTTTAAAAAAAGCGGAATTGCAACTGGCGCTGGCCCGGGACAAACCAAGCTGGCGTGTCAATGCTGGAATGCGTCATACCCAGGAAGACAGCAATAACAACAGTCAGGCATTGATTGCCGGCATCTCCATTCCCTTTGGTCAACGTACCCGTAACCCGGGGCGCATTGCGGAAGCACGGGCCAATCTGGCTGAAACACACCTGGCCGAAACGGCAACACGCATTCGTGCTGAAACGATCCTCTCTGTCCTTTATGAAAAACTGCAACATGATATGCACGTGATCAACGCCGTGCGCAATGACATTATTCCCCCGCTTGAGAAAGCACTCACCGAAACCCGCCGCGCATACAACCTTGGGCGATACAGTTATCTGGAATGGCGCAGTGTTCAAGCTGAATTACTGGATGCACATAACGCATTAATTGAGGCCAGTGTTAACGCCCAACGCAACATTATTGAAATTGAACGATTAACCGGCGTGCGTATTGCGCAACCGATAACAAGACCATGAGGCTCCTGATGAACGCGACGATAAAAACATACTCACCGGTGATTTTCATGTCCCTGTTATTGGTGGCATTGCTCGCCGCCTGCGATGCCACAGAGTCACAACAAGCCCTGCTTTCAACAAGTGCCCATGGTGAAACCGGATATGAAAAAGGGCCACACCGTGGGCGATTGCTAAAGGATGGTGACTTTACACTGGAGCTGGCAATCTTCGAGACAGGCGTACCTCCGGAATTCCGCGCCTGGGCCACGAAAAACGGTCAGGCGCTCAACCCCGGTGAAGTTGACCTCAATATCAAGTTAACCCGCCTGGGTGGCAAAGTTGATGACATCAATTTTGTACCGCACGGAGACGTGTTACGTGGAGACACCGTCATTTATGAGCCGCATTCGTTTATCGTCACGATTAACGCAACACATGACAATACAAGCCATACCTGGGAATACAATAATTTTGAAGGCCGCACAAAAATTGAGCCGACGGTTGCGGAAGCCCTGGAAATCGAAACCCTGATTGCCGGCCCGGTGGTAATGCAGGAAACCATCACGGTGTATGGCCGGATTGCGGTCAACAATGAACGCATCCGTAAAATCAGCGCCCGTTTTGACGGTATGATCAAATCAGTCGCTCCCTCACAAGGCGAGCGGGTTCACAAAGGCCAGGAACTGGCCACTGTTGAAAGCAACGAAAGTTTACAACTGTTCACCATTACCGCACCAATCAGCGGTGTGATCACCCGGCGTGACGCCAATCCCGGTGAACAAACCGACGGGCGCCAACTGTTCACCATTGTGGACACCTCTTCGGTTTGGGCAGAGCTGTCAATCTTCCCTGCCCATCTGGCGCAGGTGAAAACTGGCGCACCCGTCACCATCACGGACACAACAAGCGGGCAAACAATCAACGGCAAAATTTCCCAGATCAACGTTATCGCCGAAGCAGACCAAACGGTAAAAGCGCGTGTCGTACTTGATAATAAAAAAGGCCTTTTACACCCTGGGCGTTATATCAGTGCAAAAATAACTGTCGGTGAACATTCTGCCGCTCTGGCAGTAAAACGCATGGGGCTGCAATCCTTTCGGGATTTCACCGTGGTTTATGCACAGATAAATGATGAGTACGAAGTACGCATGCTGGAACTGGGCCTGCAAGCAGGCGAGTGGGCTGAAGTATTAGGCGGCCTGGAACCCGGCACCCGTTATGTCAGCAAAAACAGTTACGTTATTAAAGCCGATATTGAAAAATCCGGCGCATCCCATGACCATTAAGGGTGCTCATCATGCTTGAAGCAATCATTAAATTTGCACTTGCCCGCCGGGGCCTGGTGATGACGCTTGTCCTTATTGTTATGGGACTGGGTGTGTGGAAATTCACCCAACTGCCCATTGATGCCGTACCAGACATTACCAATGTTCAGGTGGTCATTAACACCGCTGCCCCGGGTTATACCCCATTGGAGGCCGAGCAACGAGTGAGCTTCCCGGTAGAGACCGCGATGGCGGGTCTGCCAAAACTTTCGTATACCCGATCAATCTCCCGTTATGGTTTATCACAAGTAACGGTGGTATTTGAAGAAGGTACAAATATCTATTTTGCCCGGCAGCTCGTCAGCGAACGACTGAGCAGCGCCAAAGCAAATCTCCCGCCTTCACTGGAACCCACTCTCGGCCCGATTGCCACGGGACTGGGGGAAATTTTCATGTTTACCGTTGACGCCGAACCCGGCGCAAAAAACAACGACGGCAGCCTGATAACACCCATGGACCTACGTTCAACCCATGATTGGATTATTCGTCCCCAGCTCATGCGCGTTCCCGGTGTGGCGGAAGTCAATCCCATTGGCGGTTTTAAAAAGGAAATTCTGGTGGCGCCTGATCCGGCCAGGCTGCTGGCTTATCAAATGAGTTACGTCGATGTTGTCACCGCCATACAACAAAATAATAACAATCGGGGTGTTGGTTTCATTGAACACAACGGCTCGCAATGGTTGATGCGCGTACCCGGTCAGGCCAGCACGCTGGCCGACCTGGAGAATATTGTTATCCGCCAGTATCAAGGCATTCCCATTCATATCAAGGATGTCGCAAGCATCAGTCTCGGCAAAGAGCTGCGCGCCGGTGCCGCTACCCAAAATGGTCGTGAAGTCGTTATGAGTACGGTTTTTATGTTAATCGGTGAAAACAGTCGCACCGTTGCCAGTGATGTTGCGTTAAAGCTGGAAGAGATTAAAAGTAGCCTGCCAGAAGGGATTACAGCCACCGCAGTATACAACCGGATGACCCTGGTCGATAAAACCCTGGCGACGGTTCAGAAAAACCTATGGGAAGGTGCGTTGCTGGTTATCGTTGTTCTGTTTCTTTTTCTGGGCAACGTGCGCGCCGCAATATTAACCGCTGCGGTTATCCCCATTACCATGCTAATGACCATCACCGGCATGGTGCAAACAAAAACCAGCGCCAATCTGATGAGTCTGGGGGCGTTGGATTTTGGTCTGATCATTGATGGTGCAGTAATCATCGTTGAAAATTGCATGCGCCGCCTGAGTGAGTCCTGCCGTAAAGATGGTCTGTCACTTAGTGAGCGTCTGGCCATCGTATTTGAAGCAACCCGTGAAGTCATTCGCCCTGCATTGTTTGGCGTATTTATTATTACCGCTGTCTATATTCCCATTTTCGCGCTTAGCGGCGTGGAAGGAAAGATGTTCCACCCCATGGCAATCACCGTCATCATTGCCCTGGTCAGCGCAATGCTATTATCGGTTACCTTCATCCCTGCCGGTGTTGCGCTCTTTTTCAGAAAACCCATCAAAGAAAAGAAAAACATTGTCCTTCAGGGGGCGCGCTCACTCTACAAACCCGTTTTATGGTTTTCCCTGAAATTCAGGTGGGGGGTTCTTGCCTTTGCTACCGCTCTGGTTGTTTATTCAGGTTTTCTGATTCCCGGGCTGGGCTCCGAGTTCGTACCGGACCTTGATGAAGGTGATATCGCCATGCATGCGTTGCGCATACCTGGCACTTCACTCAATGAGGCCATACATTTACAGAAAATTCTGGAAGCAGAAGTCAAAAAACTGCCTGAGGTGGAACGGGTGTTTGCCAAAATCGGTACCGCCGAGGTTGCAACCGATGCTGTACCACCCAGTGTGGCGGATAATTTTATTATTCTTAAACCACGCGATGAATGGCCAGACCCTGGCAAAGAAAAAACCCAATTCATTGCTGAGCTGGAAGCCCTGGTCAGCCCTGTTCCCGGCAATCGTTATGAATTTTTGCAACCCATCCAGATGCGTTTTAATGAACTGATTTCCGGGGTGCGTGCGGAAGTTGCCGTTAAAGTATTTGGTGATGACTTCGACAAGCTGATCGAATTAGGGGGTCAGCTGGAAAAAATCATTGGCAATGTGCCCGGTGCTGCCGATGTAGCCGTGGAACAAAGCACGGGCTTGCCGGTAATGACGATCATCCCGAAACGTGAAGTCATGGCACGTTATGGCTTGAGTGTTATCCAGTTACAAGACTTGTTGGCGACAACACTGGGAGGAACCGTCGCCAACCAATTCTATGAAGGAGACCGTCGTTCCGATATCGTGGTTCGATTGGCTGAGCATTTACGCACAGATGTTGATGGCTTATCCAATCTGCCCGTTATGCTTCCAGGCAGGTTGTATGTGCCATTGAAAGAAGTGGCGGACCTTCAATTAGTCATGGGCTATAACCAGATATACCGAGAAAACAGTAAGCGGCGCGTCGTCATTTCCGCCAACGTTCGGGGGCGGGATCTGGGTTCCTTTGTCCAGGATATTCAAAAATCTGTAAAAGAAAACATCAATGTGCCTGCGGGGTACTGGGTTGAATACGGTGGTACTTATCAGAAACTTCAATCTGCAACCCAGCGCCTTTCCATTGTCGTGCCCATAACGCTGGCACTGGTGATCGGGTTGCTTATCATGGCGCTCGGTTCGTTTAAAGATGCCGCTATTATTTTTTCAGGCGTTCCGCTGGCATTAACGGGTGGAATTATGGCATTGCTGTTACGGGACATTCCTTTTTCCATTTCCGCCGCCGTGGGATTTATTGCGCTGTCAGGTATTGCTGTATTAAATGGTCTGGTTATGGTCTCTTTTATCCGGGATCTGCGCATCCATGGACAGGCGCTTCATGAGGCGATTATTGAAGGCGCCTTGACCCGTTTGCGCCCTGTTTTGATGACGGCATTGGTTGCCGCACTGGGTTTTGTTCCCATGGCATTGAATACGGGCATAGGATCAGAAGTTCAACGCCCGCTTGCGACCGTTGTCATTGGCGGAATTATTTCGTCCACTTTATTGACCCTGGTTGTTCTGCCTGCACTGTATCGGTTGGTGCATGGGCGAGACAGGGTATAATTAACCCGGCAACTATATAGATCGCGTTCAGCCGCCGTGTGCCGCTGCACAGCGGCGGCCTTTCATTATGAAAACAAGTCGTTAGGGACTTCAAGCGTCCTCTCAGACTACAAACGCAGACTGGCCGCAAAAATAATTGCGTCTTCACGCCCATCCACTGTGGGGTAATAATTCTTGCGCAACCCCACCTGATTAAACCCCATCTGCTCGTACAGCATGATTGCACCCGCGTTAGACGGCCGCACTTCCAGAAATACATCGCGCACTTCCAGCTTGTCGGCCTCGTCCAGTAGCAGGCTTAAAATTTCACGTCCCAGACCCCGCCGCTGGAATTCCCCAGCAACACACAGATTCAGTACATGCGCTTCACCGGCTCCGGTGGACATCACACCATAACCCGCGAAGTTGCCTTCAACTTCCCCCACATGACAGCGATATCCGATACGCAGACAGTCTTCAAAAATGCGCCGGGTCCAGGGGAAAGGATACATGGCCAGTTCAATGCGCATAACCTGTTCCAGATCATCCACCACCATTGGCCGTATCCATAGCTCCGGCGTGCGCACCACGGCACTCATGACGGCTCACCCCGTACCACGGCAGCTGCAAATTTCAGATCCGCCCAGCTCTTGCCCTTTTCGCTGGGTTTGCGCAACAAATAGGCCGGGTGGTAAGTCACCACCAGCGGTGTTTCGCCATAGTGGTGCAACTGACCGCGCAGCCTGCTCACCGCTGTATCCACTTTCAACAAGTTGTGGGCCGCCACACCCCCCACAGCGAGAATGACTTTTGGCTTCACCAGCGCCACCTGACGTTGCAGAAAGGCTTCACACCGCACAATCTCCTCTGGCGCCGGGTTACGGTTTCCGGGGGGACGACATTTCAGGATGTTGGCAATGAATACCTGCTCACGCCGCAAGCCCAGCGCTTTGAGCATGTTGTTGAGCAACTGACCGGCACGCCCCACAAAAGGCTCGCCCTGTTTGTCCTCATCGGCCCCAGGTGCCTCACCGATAATCATCCACTGCGCCGCATGGTCTCCCACACCGAACACCGTTTGTGTGCGGGTTTTGTGTAATTCACAGGCCGTACATGAAGCTACGGCTGCTTGCAGCTCCGGCCAGTCCAGACTGCTGACATCAGCAACCGGGGCAGGTTGTGTTGATATTTCCGAGATATCCAGGCTGGGAATGAACTCGTCTGTGGGCAGCGGGGGTTCTTCGTCAACCCGTGTCCCGCTGACCTGTGCTTCGCTAGCAACCAGCGGCGGCCCGGGCATACCGGACACCGAAGCCGTGTCCGGCAAAACCTGCGGCGACGCAGCATCTGCCTGTACGGCTTCAACCGGCATCTCCCGCTGGCCCGCTACATCACGCGGCACTTCCTGTGGTGCTTCCCGTGATGTCCACACCTGAATACCCATTGCCTGTAAACAGGCTACCTGTTGTTGTCGTGTCGTCACCGTTGTCAGTCCCGCGCTTACACCTGGGGATGCTGCCGGTCCACCGGCGCCAGCACCCGGTTAAGGGTATTGATATAGGCCTTGGCCGAGGCGATAACGATGTCGGTATCTGCGCCCTGCCCGTTAACGATACGGCCATCCTGTTCCAGACGTACGGTGACTTCGCCTTGCGAATCCGTGCCACTGGTGATGTTGTTCACCGAATATAACTGCAATTCGGCGCCACTGTTCACCAGCGATTCAATAGCCTTGAATGCCGCATCCACCGGACCGCCACCGGAGGCCGTGGCCGTTTTTTCTGCGCCATCGATTTTAAGTGTCACCAAAGCATTGGGGGTCTCGCCCGTTTCGGAACAGACTTTGAGCGCCACCAGTTTAACCCGTTCATTTTCGGCCTCAAGGCTGGCCTCGGTCACCAGTGCCTGCAAATCATCGTCAAAAATTTCATGTTTTTTGTCGGCGAGTTCCTTGAAGCGCACAAAGGCGGCATTGAGTTCTTCCTCACTGGCGAAGTTGACACCCAATTCCTGCAAACGTGTGCGAAAGGCATTACGCCCCGAATGTTTGCCCAGCACCATGCGGTTGGCAGACCAGCCCACGTCTTCAGCACGCATGATTTCGTAAGTTTCGCGGCTTTTGAGCACACCGTCCTGATGGATGCCGGATTCGTGGGCAAAGGCATTGGCACCGACAATGGCTTTGTTGGGCTGCACGGTAAAACCGGTGATGCTCGACACCAGACGCGAGCACGGCACGATCTGTGTGCGGTCCAGATGGTCGACGCTGCAATCAAATACGTCCCGCCGTGTACTCACCGCCATGACAATTTCCTCCAACGCGGCATTACCGGCGCGTTCACCCAAACCGTTGATGGTACATTCCACCTGACGTGCGCCCTGTGCCACGGCGGCCAGCGAATTGGCCACTGCCATACCAAGGTCGTTATGACAATGCACGGAAAACACCGCCTTGTCCGAGTTGGGTACCCGCTCCATGAGCCTGCCAATGAGGCCGCCAAACTGATGTGGCAGGTTATAACCCACGGTGTCGGGAATATTGACCGTGGTGGCGCCTGCATCGATTACTGCCTCCAGCACCCGGCACAAAAAATCCAGCTCGGAGCGACCAGCATCTTCCGGTGAAAATTCTACGTTATCAGTAAACTGTCGCGCACGTTTCACGGCGCGGACCGCTTGCTCAACCACGGCATCCGGCTCCATACGCAGCTTCATTTTCATGTGTATGGGCGAGGTGGCAATGAAGGTATGAATACGTGCTGAATTGGCTCCTTTCAACGCCTCACCGGCCCGGTCAATATCCTTGTCCAGCGCACGGGCCAAACCACACACGGTGCTGTCTTTGATGGCATCAGCCACCGCTTTCACCGATTCAAAATCACCCTCGCTGGCAACAGGAAAACCGGCCTCGATCACATCCACTCGCATACGTTCCAGGGCTTTGGCAATGCGTACCTTTTCGTCGCGGGTCATGGACGCGCCAGGGCTTTGCTCACCGTCACGCAAAGTGGTATCAAAAATAATCAGCTGCTTGCTCATTGTCTGCTCCATTGTTCATAGAATCATCTTACCAACAGATGATTGCACATGATATTCATAGACTGTGATCTGCGTATTCGCGCAGCACAGGGATCAATCGTATTGTGTGGGATAGTTTGTCTGCCCTAAGGCAGTAGACGCAGGGACAGCAGAAAAGCGGTACGCAAAGACACCCGCCCAGAAGGGGCATCGGAGTGTGTCTTGTGTGCGGTGGTATTCATTTCAATTCAATTTTTCTCGGTTCTCCGCCAACTATAGCGGTCGAGCGGTATAATCTCAAGCCAAGCCGTCAAATTCACTGCCCTCGACCTGTACCCGATGACGGCACATATACCCGGGAAATGCGCGTACTGCAAAAACAGTCACACAGGGTGCCCTGAATCAACCCCTGTCAACCTGCTTGCTCCGCCTCCAGTTCCTCCCAACGTGCAAAGCACTGTTCAAGCTCATTGCCAACCCGCTCAAGCTGCGCCAGTGTTTTGGCTATTTCATCTTTGTCCCGCTGATAGAATTCGGGTGCAGCGATTTGTGCCTGCAAACTGTTTTGTTCCGTTTCCAGGGATTCAAGGCGTGCCGGCAGGCCGTCCAGTTCCCGTTGTGCCTTGTAACTGAGTTTTTTTACCTTGGCTGTCGCCGGTTTTTTTTCTGCTTTGGCTTTCTCTTGCCCGGGTCTCTTCATTTTAACCGCATGCGGTGAGCCCGGCTGTTGCCGCTGACGCAACCAGTCATCATACCCACCCACATAATCATTCACCATACCCTGCCCCTCAAAGACCAGGGTGCGGGTCACTACGTTATCAAGAAAAGCCCGGTCATGGCTAACCAGTAATAGTGTTCCCGCATATTCACTCAGCAGCTCTTCCAACAGTTCCAGGGTTTCCACATCGAGGTCGTTGGTGGGTTCATCCATTACCAATAAATTGGCGGGCTGGGTAAACAGGCGTGCCAGCAACAGGCGGTTACGCTCTCCGCCTGAAAGCGATGATACTGGCGAGCGCACCCGTTGTGGTGGAAATAAAAAATCCTGTAAATAACTGATAATGTGTTTTTCACGGCCATTGATGGTAACCGTATCACTGCCGGAGTTCAGATTGTCCATCACGGTTTTTTCCGGGTCCAGCACAGCACGCTGCTGGTCGAAATAGGCAACTTCCAGCTTGGTGCCAAGTTGCACTGTGCCTTGCGATGGCTCCAGTTCTCCCAGCAATAACTTCAGCAACGTGGTTTTTCCCGCACCATTGGGGCCTATAATACCGATGCGGTCACCACGTTGAATGCGCGTGGAAAAATCACGCACGATGGTGGAGCCGTCGTAACCCACGCTGGCATTTTCCACTTCCACCACCAGCTTGCCAGAGCGTTCGGCATTTTCGAGATTAAGGCTTACCTTGCCCTGTACCTTGCGCCGGTCACTGTATTCACGACGCATAGCTTGCAATGCCCTCACCCGGCCTTCGTTACGGGTGCGCCGCGCCTTGATACCTTGGCGTATCCACACCTCTTCCTGCGCCAGCCGTTTATCAAATTTGGCGTTATGATCGGCTTCTATGGCCAGCGCCTCTTCTTTCTTTTGCAGGTAGTTTTTGTAATTCCCCGGCCAGGAGTTGATATGGCCACGGTCCAGTTCCACAATGCGTGTGGCCAGTTTTTGCAGAAAGGCCCGGTCATGGGTGATGAATAGCACGCTGCCATTCCAACCCAGTAAAAAATCTTCCAGCCATTGAATGCCAGCCAGATCAAGGTGGTTGGTGGGTTCGTCCAGTAACAGCAAATCCGGCTCGGCCACCAGAGCTTGCGCCAGCATGACCCGCCGCTTGAGCCCACCTGATAATTCTGACAGACGTTTATCGGCAGGCAGTTCCAGCCGTGAAATCACGTCTTCAACCTTTTGTTCCAGACGCCAGCCATCTTCGGCTTCCAGCCTGCTCTGTAATTCGGCAAGACGTTCCAGCACGGCGGGCGATGCGTCGTCTTCCAACGACAATACCACATGGTGATATTCCGCCAGCAGGGCGCCCACACCTTCAAGTCCGGCTGTAATCACGTCAAATACGGATTGTGCCTGGTCTGCGGGCACCTCCTGTGCCAGCCAGGCAATGCGTACATTTTGCTGACGCCACACACTGCCATCATCCGGACTGACCGCACCCCGTAAAACCTGCATTAATGTCGATTTACCGGTACCGTTGCGGCCAAGCAGGCAAACCCGCTCCCCCGGATCAATTTGCAAGGTGACCTTGTCAAGCAGGGCAACATGCCCAAAAGCCAGGGAGACATCATCGAATTTAATCAAAGCCATAACCGGAAAACACCAAAACAGAAAAGGAGTGAAAAGAGAAAAATGTGTGCGGGGCTATCCCGCAAAATCAGACAAATGTGCCCGGGCATACTCAAGAACCGTTTCCACTGCCGCGTCATCAAGATTTAAAATGTGCATGAGTTCATCGGTTGACTCAAAAAGCGTTTCACTGCAAACATCATCACCACGTATTTCAAACAACAACCGGTGCGCCAATACCAACACTGCACGTTCTTTTTTTAATTCCTCATCGGTTTCATTTTCATCAGGCGGCTGATGAAAATGGGTCAGCACGGTTTCATGCCGTTTTGGCAATCGAAATTCGTGCAGGGCTCTGGCAGCAATCTGGTCATGAGTAAAACCAAATTCCATTTTCTCCAGCTTGTCCACGGCAATATTTTCGGCTTGGGCGCGCGCCAGCAGTGCCCGGTATTCATTTTCTGCATTACAGGCCAGTACCACCATGCCAATATCATGAATCAGTCCCAGCAATTCCAGGTCATCTGCTACGGCCGGACAGCTTTTTTTGGCGATCAATTTACACAGTGTGGCAATACCCAGCGAGTGCTGCAAAATGGTTTTTGTGAGTTCGCTTTCTGCGGGACAGGTTGCGCGCAAGGCGGTCATTACTGCGGCACTGCGCACATTTTTTATGCCGATCATCCGTGTTGCGGTGGGTATGTTACTGATTTCACCACTGCTTCGGTACAGTGGTGAATTGGCATAACGCAGCAAGGTGCCTGCAAGCACCGGGTCCCGCATGATGATGTTATCCACTTCGCCCATATCCGGGTCTTCACTCGATAAATAATTGAGCACTTTAGCCGCCTGAGGGGAGACCTTGGGAAAATTCAGCTGTTCCAGATTAATCGGAGATGATGGCACAATAGTTTCTTTATGTTTTTAAAAATTAATGGACTCGAACACCGCCAGGGCGTCGGGCTCTTCCAGGAATTGATGCCCCAGGATCACTGCACTGGCTGACCAGGTTTGCTTTAGATTGGAGCGCCGCCCAATCAGGCTGCCGTTCTTTCCGTCGTAATATTCCGGCCACTGGTCATGGCACAATTTTTCCATGGAAAGCGCCATGACTTTCCGCGCAAGATCATGGCGCCCGGTGCGCACGGCGGCACCCACAAACGCCCAGATCAGACACGGCCAGCTGCCGCCGTTGTGGTATGACCAGGGTACATTTTTGGGGTCACTGCCAGTGGTGTAACGCCACTTATCGCCATCCAGTGCTGGATAGACAATTTTTAACGGCATTTCACCCACCAGCTCATTCCAGCGTGCATCATACAGGTTCATGATTTTTTCAGCCTGCCTGTCGGTGGTCAGGCCAAACATAATCGCCAACAGGTTGCCAAATGAAAACAGTCGAAAATCCATACGTCCCACGCCCAGATTTCCCACCAGATAACCACTATTATGCGGCAACCAGCCATCCATCCAGGGCGGGATGGTTTCGGGATAAATGTTCAGATGGTTGGCGGCATCTTCACCGAATTCTTCTGATCGAAAGCGGTGAATTTCATTCAGGCGTTGAGAATCCAGCCAATAATAGATGCGCACATAAGAACGCAGGGTTTGCATGCGCTTTTTGCTGTTAGACAACAGACGTTGATTTTCCGGTGTGGGTAATAATAATTCCTGCGCGGTACTTAACATGCCATACAGTAACGCCTGAATTTCCAGCGGATGGCCATACACCCCCATGCGCCGGTCAATCATAAACGAGGCGTCCGGCACCAGCATAGCGGGCGAAGTTTCAAAGCTTTCTTTCAGATACAGGTCCAGGGTAAAGCGCATGCTTTCCTGGAATTCCTCACTGTGGGCCAATGCAATATCACCGGTTACCAACACATAGCTACGCAACAGGATCACCCACCACATCGCCGAGTCTACCGGTGCCACCCGGCCAATGGCCAGCTCGCCAAAGTCAGCGGTGGGTTTGCCGTCTTTGTCCTGCTCGCCTGGCACGCGGAAACTGGCCGGCATCAGGCCCAATGCACGTTCGTGACCCTCCATAACCGACTGTTGGTGACGCAGGCTGACCACCATCTTCAGGAAGTTGCGCACGATCTCAGGCTTGCCATCGCATAAAAACACCAGCGCACTGGGCACAAAATCACGCACAAAACATTCTTCGTAATTCGGTGCAGCGACACGGTCATCCAGTGCGGCGGCGGTACCCGTCGGTTCGCCCTTGTACGACAGCACGGCATTGTCGAGCAATGCGTAAGCTGACTTCAGAATGTCTTCCGTACGGGTTGAGGTCATTACTTGGCAGATTCCCGGATTGTCATATTGTCGTTTGCTATCAAGTTAAACACTCCTGCTCGAAATCAACATCGACCATGCAGGATAATACTGTACATCTCGCGGAAGTACGCTAACCCAGTCGCTCAGTTCTGGAAAGCCAGAGAATTCCTGATCAGCAGCCTAAAGCCCACACAAATCAACCGGTAAAAAATACCAGAAAACTTTGGGTGATAATATGCAAAAGCAGAAAGAGAAAAAGGTGATGAACTGAAAAGTCATCAGTCGCGTACTTAAAAAAGCGTATGCCCTGAACTCGTCAGGGCAAACACTTTCCCCCCCTCCCTAATTCGGGGTACACCGGTATATTACCTGCCACACGAAAATGTTCAAAGCCTTTTTGAACCTAAAAAATTTTAACCGGGATACGCGCAGGCATCGCAATGATTAACCCCCGCAACAAAAAACCGCAACGATGGGGGCGTTGCGGTTTTTGTCAGATCGTCAGTAGCAGTAATCAGATCTGCGTAGCAGTCACATGTAGGGGTCATGTGGAATACACATTAGCAGCCCACCCTTATTTAAAAAAATAATATTTATTGATTCCTTATTCTTTATTTAAGATTATAAGTTGGGGTTTTATGGCAGCAGGCAAAATGCGCATAGCACTAAAATGAACAAAAATGGCATTTTTTATCTGCTTTTTTCTTGACATTTTTTGGCCACCACCCACACTGCACCGATCCTGACAGACATCAACCACACGTTGTTGACAGTAAACTGCGAACAACAGCAGCCATCACAGGATCGTGGCACTAAAAAAATAATGGGGGGAAGGGATGAACAAAACAGGTCATACCTGTCAGCAGGTGCTATGCATCACCGGGCTCAACCAGCGCCAACTCAGTTATTGGCGAAAAACCGGCCCAGTGCAGCGCATTCACAAAAACATCACACTCCTGATGGACTTTCCGCAAAAAAGTCAACAATACACCGGCGGTACCCCACTAAATCAGGATATTTTATGAATATTGTGGCGATTGCAAACCAAAAGGGTGGCTGCGGCAAAACAACAACGGCGATTAATCTGGCGGCAGGCCTGGGTGAAAAAGGCCTGCGCACCCTGCTGGTGGATACCGACCCCCAGGGTCACGCATCCCTGGGGCTGGGACAGCGCAAGCAGGATGAGCCCGGGCTGTATGAGGTGTTTGCCCTGGATTTTCCTCTGGTGGAAGCCATCATCATGAACGTCACCGCAGGGGTCGATTTGGTACCCGCGACCATTTCATTAGCGGCAATTGAGCACGTACTTGCGGACATGCCCAAACGTGAACGACAACTTGCTGACCATTTGCAAGCTGTGGAGTCCATTTATGACTTTGTGATTATTGACTGTCCGCCATCACTCAGCCTGCTGTCCATTAACGCCATACGCGCTGCAAACCGGGTAATCGTTCCCATCGACATGAGCCTGTTTGCCATTGATGGCATCGAGCGTCTTGGCGATACAGTGGATTTGGTTGCACAAAAATACGGGCTCGATATCGAAATCAATATACTGCCGACATTGGTCGACAAGCGCACCCGTCTCTGCCGAAAATTTTTGCTGGGTATCTGGGAGCAATATGGGGAAAACGTATTGCCCTCCCTGATTCACAGCACAGTACGGCTCAAGGAAGCCGTGTGTGCGGGTCAGTCCATTATCCAATTTGATAAAAAATCCATCGCCAGCAAAGACTATCAGGAGTTGGCCAATGAAATCATTCGCCGCTCCACAAACGAAAAACCCGCCGTACCGGCTGAAACGCCCTGGCTGAGTAGTCGCATTGACGCCATTGAACAATCACCTACACTTACTGCACCTGCGGTAACTGCCAGCACCCAAAAAAGCGGCCTGCAAACGGCGTATCCCGAAAAAAATAACGGTATCGGCAAGCTACACCGGGTTGAACTCACTTATAAAAATTATATGACCCTCAACCTAAAACTGGCCGGTGATTTTAATGACTGGGTGCCGGATAAGGATGTTGAAACTGTTCAGGAAAACAACACCATACATAAAATATTTTTTGCGCCTGCGGGAGAATACCAGTACCGCCTGATTATTGATGGAAAATGGCGGAGCGACCCCACTAACCCGGACCAGGTACTGAGCCCATTGGGTGTACATAATTCCATGCTGCGTGTAGGTGATAAATATACGATACAAGCCTTGGTACCACCGACGAACCCATCAAGCAATCACACAATGGATCTGCGCCATGTCAAAAACAACCCATAATAACGCGCATGCTGAGAACAGCAGCACATTCTCAAAACACCGCCTTGCCCAAATCAGTCATTATTTTCTCAGCGATGGAAACGAGCGCCTGCCAATCTGGGAAAATACCACCATTATCCCCGTATTGCTGGGTGCAAGAAATGATGATTACATTGTGTATGAATTGAATCATGCCTTTAATAGCCAAAGCAGCAGTATGGTGTTAAATATTGAAAACCGTCTGGCGGTTTCCAATCATTTGTCGGTACTGGCAAACAATGTAACACCCACATTAACCGCGCATAAGGACGATGATGAAATCAGTCTGCCTGCATACTGTTTGATTCCGGTATTGTCACCATCAACCACATTAGCACTGAAAAACAATCGCTTGCTCATCACGGTGCAGGCATCATTGAATGGCGTACGCATTGCCTATGATCAGCTGGCATTTATAGCCTCCCTCAATACTGACTTTACCATTTGCGTCATCATGCTCGGCGCAAAAACCAAACCGGTAGCCCGGCGGTTTTTCAGTTTTTTATATAACAACACACAATCCCTGCTTTCATTAAAACTGGAATGCAGTGGTTATTTATTACATGGCAACGACCATGCTGACAGCAAAAAGACTGCCGAAATGGAAGACGGGGAAATTGCGACCGATCTGAATGGCATTGCGAACAACCTGTTGCGTCAGTTCACCCCGGGCAACAAAAAAGTGCCGACCCCACGCCTTGCTGTGCCGGCCCGGCCAGCCAGCCAGCTGGGGCATAAACCTGAATTAATCGGTTAAGCCTGCGACGAATTTCCCGTATACCAAAGGTAAATTGACTTGACTCAGGAAGCACTAACAGGCATTTTTTCGCGCACTGCCTTTGGATGAGCAATGCAATAACCCTGTACAAAATCAACACCAATACCACGCAGGCTTTCCAGTGTTTTTTCATTTTCAACAAATTCCGCAATGGTGTGCAAACCGGCAACGTGGCCAATTTCATTGATCGCCTGCACAATTGCAAAATTCATTGGATCCACTTCAATATCGCGCACAAATGAACCATCTATTTTCAAATAGTCCACAGGCAGTGTTTTAAGATAAGAAAAGGAACTCAGACCAGAACCAAAATCATCCAACGCAAACTGGCAACCAAAGCTGCGTATTTCATTAATAAATTTAACCGCCTCGCTCAAGTTCGATATAGCTGCCGTTTCAGTAATTTCAAAACATAACAGCTCGGGTGGGATATTGTAGTGTGTGATTTGTTGCCGGATATAGGTCGAAAAATCACTATCACCGAGCGAGCTACCCGAAAGATTAACGAAAAATGTACTGTCATTTTTTTCACTTGCCGATAAATTGTCAGCTAAATAGGCGATAGTGGAGCGAACCACCCAACGGTCCAGCAAGGACATGATGCCGTAACGCTCTGCCGCAGGAATAAATGCACCGGGCATGATAATGTTGTCCTGTTCATCCAGCATGCGCACCAAAAATTCAGCGCACTGGACCCTGCCGTTAAGGCGACTGAGCGAATGCATCTGCTGCTGGTGTAATACAAACCGGCCATCTTCCAGCGCATCTTTTATACGGGAGACCCATTGCATTTCAGTTTGCCGCCGCAGCAGTTCCGAATCATCGTCCTTATACACATGTACCCGGTCACGCCCCATGTCTTTTGCCGCGTAGCAGGCTATGTCGGCGGCGCCCAACACCTCGTCGGCACCTTGCGCATCTTTGGTGATTCTGGCCATACCGATACTGACACCAATGCTGAAGCTTTTATCACGCCAGACAAAACGAAAATCACTGACCAGTTCCCGCAGGTCTTCGGCAATCACTTTTGCCTTATCCAATGGGCAGTTTTCCAACAACAGGCCAAACTCATCACCACCCAGGCGGGCCAGAATATCATTACCCCGCACCTCTTCCCGCAACAATAATGCCAGCTGACTTAACAATTCATCCCCGGCCTGATGTCCACAGGTATCATTAATCACTTTGAATTGGTCCAGATCCAGATACAACAATACGTGCGAAATATTGTCACACTTGGCGGAGTCCAGGGCATTGTTGAGATGCCGGTCAAACTCATTACGATTCACCAGGCCAGTCAATTGGTCGTGATAAGCCAGATGATGGATCGTTGCTTCTGCAAGTCGATGGGAGCGTCGCATTTCCGCTTCGCGCAATTCCCGTTCAATGGCAGGCACAAGGCGCTTAAGGTTGTCCTTCATAATATAATCGTGCGCGCCCATTTTCATTGCAGCCACTGCAATGTCTTCACCAATACTGCCCGAAACTATAATGATAGGAATATCAGGTTTACATTCCAGTGCGATGGCAATCGCTTCCTCGGAACTAAAACCGGGAATATTATGATCAGTGACAACGATATCCCAATTTTGGTTTTGCAAAGCACGCTGCATTGACGGGCCATTATCAACCCGCAACACAACTGGCTCGTATTGCGCACGCTGTAGCTCTCTCTTAAGCAGCATGGCATCATTTTCAGAATCTTCGACCAGGAGAACTCGTAGCGATACAGTCATGCTCAATTTTCCCCACGCTTTACGGGTGCTTCATTCAATACCAGCCAATACAAACCAAGCTGCTTCACTGCCTCAATGAATTGATTAAAATCCACCGGCTTCCGGGTGTAACTATTGGCTCCGTTTTCATAGCTCGCAACAACATCCATCTCTTCACTGGACGTGGTAAGAATCACCACCGGCTGCAACATTGTGCGTTTATCTGCCCGCAAACGTTTAAGCACTTCAAGCCCACTGATTTTTGGTAATTGCAAATCCAGCAAAACAACCTGGGGCTGAATGCTGGTATCACGCCCTGCATATCTTCCAGTACCAAACAGATATTCCAGCGCTTCTTCGCCGTCACGCGCCACAACCACTTTGTTAAGAATATTATTTTTTTTTAAAGCCCGTAGAGTCAGGGCCTCATCATCCGGGTTATCTTCAACCAATAAAATAACTTTGTCCGACATCCATTTCCCCTTTTACCTTTTGCTTTCGTTGTCATTCCTGCCCACGAAGCAAAAGCTCTCCCTTTAATCTAGTCGATACAGAGTTATTTTCCAGCTACACATTGGTGAGCAAACATTAAACTCTGTACATACCCGATAAAACCACAACCGCTATATTGAAATAACGGTTTTTCTAATATATCCAATTAATACAACGTTATAACTCGGTATTCAAAGGCTGTTCCCGTCGCATAAAACAAGATACCGGGTTAATGCTGTACACAGCATACCGTAACCCTGCGAGCAATCCACTTTTTATGCTTATGCGCTCTGGAAACGTGCATGCAGTGACTTCCCAAACAACATCTGACAATACAAAAAAGTAATGCCAATTAACCTCACTTGCCATCTGATATCATAGACACCCGGCCTATGGGTTTATTTGTGCATTTAGCTCATACCATTCACACAGCGATATCATTATCCAGCAAAAACTTTTTACCGGAACTCGATTGCTCTCGTGAAGATTCTCCCAACGTAAAATAAAATACAGCGCCGCCGTCAACCTTTCCCTCTCCCCAGGTTTTTCCACCATGCCGCAACACAATACGCTTTACCGCCGCCAGGCCGACACCCACGCCCTCAAATTCCTCAGAGCTGTGCAATCGCCTGAAAGGTAAGAATAATTTTTCAACGTACTGCATATCAAACCCGGCACCATTATCCCTTACCGCATAAACCATATTTCCTGCGGACAGCTCACCACTAAATTCAACACGTGGGTGCTCCACTTTTTGTGTAAATTTCCATGCATTGCTCAAAAGATGGTTCAATAATATTTCTATTAATTCTGCGTCACCATAGGCGGTTAATTGCTTATCAACAATAAACTCTACCTGATGATCAATATATTCTTCCCGGAGGCCCTCCACCACACCAGCCGCCATTTGGGAAAGGTTGATCTTTTTCCGGTACAATTCTTTGCGGGTAACCCGGGAAAGAATCAAAATATCATCGATCATCTTGCCCATTTTTTTTGTGCCGCCACAAATTCTTTTTAAATAACTCCGTCCCTCATCTCCGACAACATCACCATAATCTTCCAGCATGGCCTCACTAAATCCATTAATGACACGTAACGGCACGCGCAAATCCTGGGACAGGGAATGCGCAAATGATTGCAGCTCCTGATTAACGGTTAATAACTCAGCCGTGCGTTCGTTAACCACATTTTCCAAATGTTCACGATAACGCTGCAATTCCTGACGGGCCTTGACTCTTTCGTCGACATCAAACATCAGCCCTTGTAATGTGGGTGAGCGTGGATCATAAGTGGATTTATGCACACAGTCGCGCACCCATACCACTTTTCCATCAGCATGATTTATCCGATACTCAATTTCACAACCTTCATCAGTGGAGGCAACATGGCGATAAAACTTTTCGGCCATGTCAACATCTTCTGCATATACATGATTCAACCAAAATTTTTCTTCGTACCAATCACTGATTTCATAACCAAGCATAGCCTTCGCTTGCGGCCCGACATAAGTTATACGTCGTGAGTTTAAATCCAGTTCCCAGGGAATAACATTTGCTGTTTCCACCAGCCGCCGATAGTGCTCCTCTCTTTTTTCCAGATTGGAATAAGATTTCTGAAGGTTCGATAACATGGCATCAAATGCACAGGCCAATATACCAACTTCATCTTTCCTGGCGCGCAAATCCACACTGATTTCCCGGTGGGGCATTTCAAACGATGTAGTTGTAATATGCTTGGTGAGCGCAGACAAAGGTTTTATCGTGCTGCGTAAAACCAGGTGAATGGCCATCATCACCAATAACCATATGCCACCAAGCGTCAGAGCAATGCTCTCCATTCTTTCTGTTTTATCAACGCCATGCAACAACACGTAACCTAATAACAACATTGAAATGCACAGAATAAATCCAAGACTGACAATAACCCGCGTGTACAATCCCCAGTTCATTTTTTGCAACTTATGCCCTGGAAATCCGGAGAAGCAGATTTTCAGCGGACATGGGCTGGTCATAAAAATAGCCCTGTACATTATCACAGCCATGTTCACGCAGAAAGCCAGCTTGTGCTTCTGTTTCCACACCCTCGGCGGTTACCAAAAGTTTAAGCCGGTGCCCCATGGCGATAATGGTATCAATAATGGCTGCATCATCTTCATCTGCCGGAATATCTGCAACAAAGGATTGGTCAATCTTCAACACGTCCAGCGGAAACCGTTTCAAATAACTCAGTGATGAATAGCCGGTACCAAAATCATCAATGGCAATACGAATACCCATTTCATGAAAAGCTTCCAGGGTTGACAATGCCTCTTCGGGATCTTCCATCACGCAGCTTTCCGTAATTTCCAGTTCAATCATTTCAGCGGCAATGGCATTTTCTGCAAGTACTTGACGAATCATTGCCACCAAGCCCTTATCCCGGAATTGACGGGCCGACAGGTTAACCGCAATTGGTATGGGTTTGTTGCCCGCCTCGGCCCAGGCCTGATGATCCCGACAGGCCTGACGCAAAACCCACTCACCCACTGGAATAATCAAACTGGTTTCTTCCAACAGGGGTATAAATTTTCCCGGCAACACCAGATTCTCGTTACTGCGACGCCAGCGTAACAACGCCTCCACACCGATGATGTCACCTGTTTTCAGCGACAACTGTGGCTGGTAATAAAGCAGAAATTCCTCACGTTCCAGTGCGCGACGTAATGCACTTTCCATTGACAGGCGGTCATCTGCATCTGCATTCATGGATTTTTGATAGAGGTGATAATTGGCCCCACCATCACGTTTGGCGGCATGCAATGCTGTGTCCGCAAAACGTGCCAGTTCATCAAACTCCATCGAATCATCCGGAAAAAACGACACTCCAATACTCGGCACCAAAAAAATTTCCCTGCTTTGTATGTAAAAAGGTTCAGAAAATGCGCCAACCACTGTTTGCAACAAACTGTCCACTGGCTCATTGCGATCAACATCCGTTATCCCAACACCAAACTCATCCCCCACAAAGCGCGCTACCAGATCCTGTTGGCGCACGCAGCCTGTCAGGCGCTGCCCAACCTGTTGCAACAGCTGGTCTCCCACCGGATGGCCTAGTGTGTCATTAATATTCACGAACCGGTCGATATCAAAGTGTAAATAAGCCACGCGCCTGCCACTGCGCCGCGCACGTGACATAGCTTGTTTGCACCGTTCCCGAAACAAAACCCGGTTGGGTAAATCCGTCAAGGCATCGTAATACATGAGATGCTGAATACGGTCTTCCGCCTGTTTTTGCTGGCTCATATCCGTAAAGCCGCCAATCAAATGCGTCACGTGCCCATTCACATCAGTCACCGCACTGATCGTCAGCCATTCTGGAAACACTTCTCCATTTTTGCGCCGGTTCCAGATCTCACCCTGCCAATAACCATTATCGTTAATGGACTGCCACATGCCACGATAAAAATTTTTGTCATGCCGCCCCGATTGTAAAATATTCGGCCGCTGACCAATCACCTCCGCTTCCGAATAACCGGTGATCTCACTAAAGGCCTTGTTCACTCGCAGGATGCAGGCCTCCCGGTCCGCAATCATCACCCCTTCCACACTGGATTCAAAAACCTTGGCTGACAGACGCAAATCCGCTTCCGCCCGCTGGCGGGCACGGCGCACTTCAGCTTCACGTAATTCGCGCTCAATGGCCGGGATCAGCCGTGCCAGATTATCCTTCATGATATAGTCATGCGCGCCAGCCTTCATTAGAGAGACTGCGGACTCTTCACCCATGGCGCCGGAAATCACGATAAATGGAAGATCAATACCGGTTGAACGCAACAAGACCAGCGCCGCAGGGCCGCTGAATTCCGGCATATTGTAATCGGAAAGAACAATATCCCACTCACGTACTTCCAACGCTGCGCGCATGGTCTCGGGAGTATCCACTCTTTTAAAGGAAGGCGCATAACCGCCCTTTTTAAGCTGGCGCAAAGTCAGCGCCGCATCATCTTCAGAGTCTTCAACTAATAAAACGCGCAGAGGTTTCATTCTATTTGAGCAATTCCTTTTTATTGATTTTGTTTGGTCATCGGCCGCCCTTGCCCAACACATTACAAAACTCCGGGCAAAATGGCACACCATAACTGGCGTCGACACATTGGCGCGCGTACTTGCTACATACAATGCACCAGTATTTCGAATATTAGCGGAACAGAAAACAGTTAACTCATTGACTTAACAATTATTTTCATTGCAGCTGACGTTCTTCCCTCCCGAAAAGAACGGCCTGCCTGCTATTTCTACCCACCCTGACCCAAAATTCACCAACAGCTTTATTAATCCGGGTTTCGTAATCAACCGCCTGGAGATAAACCCGGCAGTATGACATTATTCGGCCTTCTTATCGGCTGCACCACAACCCATCTGCTGAATAAACCGCGATGACATGCGGCATGCTTTGCATTTATCGCAGATTCTAGGACTATGCACCACATGCCACAAATATATTCTGCCATATTGGCCATTCTTCTCTTTTTTTCGGTACTGCCCAGCCAAGCCGAAACAGACATTACTGAAAAAAAAAGTGACCAGCAGCAACAACTCCAATCCATACTGCGAGAACTGGATCAGGCCACCAAACAACGCCAGCAACAAAATGTGCGATTGGAAACCCTGTCCCGGCAGCTTGAATGCAACTGGACATTGATTCGTGCCTACGAAACATGCGGACAATTGCATGGAAATAATCCGGACAAGCACCTGAAATGTTCAACTGAGGCCAAACAAAATGCAACACAATGCCTGGAAAACAATGAGGAAAAATAGTTTAACGCACACTTTGCTTCAGCATACCCGCCCGCTTCACTGATCCACCCGGCAAAGGGCCTGAACCCATGTGGCCGCTCAGTAAACGCTGATCATACTGGGATCGTGGGCCCAGGGGAAATGGGCGCAGGACGGACAGGGGCCGCATCAAGGCATAACCAATATGCCCATGGCGCTTGAAATTCAGATTTAAGTGTGCGTCACATTTGTTCATCGCACCACCAAAAACAGGCACTTATTTTAGACAAGGAAAAATGACGCGCAATAACCAGTCTATGGCAAGAACAACAACGCAGCTATGGGGCAAACAGGGTATGCAACTAGTACTCTTTCAAGGTGATAAATTGGGATTCAGCGTTCCTGTGGTGTTTCGCGGCACCAACAGTAGGCGCTTTAGGCGACGCCGCAGCGGAACACCACAGGAGCGCCCGAAGGGTTGGCCTGTCAGCGTCCATGGCGGCGTTGCTCCTCTTGCAAAGGACGACGGCCATCGCTGCGAGGAGCGTCTCGCCTAAAGCGCCTACTGTTGGTGCCCTGAACGCTGACAGACCAACTGAATCCCAATTTATCACCTTGAAAGAGTACTAGAGCCAAATCTCAATTGCTGCGCACATATTCACCAATGGCCTGCCACCTTAAAATGGCGGAGAGGGAGGGATTCGAACCCTCGGAACGCGCGAGCGTTCACTTGATTTCGAATCAAGCCCATTCGGCCAGCTCTGGCACCTCTCCAAAAGGAGCGCATAGCATACGCATTACGTAGAAATTTTCAAACCCGGGCATTTCCTTGGGGGGCACGCACCTCGTGCCACACACGCCTTATCGCCGGGCCCTGAAAAAATGTCGCAACAAATCGCCACACTCATTTTCCAATACCCCTCCCTCAACCTGCACCCTGTGGTTAAACTGGTCGCTGCCTAACAGGGAAAAGGCACTTCCCGCCGCGCCCACACGCGGATCAGTGGCGCCATAAACCACACGGCCAACCCGTGCATGAATAATCGCACCGGCACACATTACGCAGGGCTCCAGAGTGACATAAAGTGTAGTATCCGGCAGGCGGTAATTTTTTTCTGCCAGCCCCGCTGTGCGCAGAGCCATGACTTCAGCGTGGGCAGTGGGATCATGGCTCATTACCGGCTGGTTCCAGCCTTCGGCAATCACACAGTCATCGCGCACAATCACCGCACCTACGGGGACTTCTCCCGCGGACTCGGCGCGCACAGCCAGCCCCAGTGCATACTGCATCCACGTTAAGTCATCCTGGACATTTTTACCTGAGGGGGTTCCAGCCCCCGGCCCTTCAACACCCGGCACTAAACTTCCACTCTATTGTAAACAAGCTATTTTTACTTTTTTCAATGGCTTATTTCCTTGCTAATTGATAATACCATGTTCAGAAATTCCTTGGACAAACCAATGAGTCGCCTCTAGTACTCTTTCAAGGTAATAAATTGGGATTCAGTTGGTCTGTCAGCGTTCAGGGCACCAACAGTAGGCGCTTTAGGCGAGGCGCTCCTCGCAGCGAATGGCCGTCGTCCTTTGCAAGAGGAGCAACGCCGCCATGGACGCTGACAGGCCAACCCTTCGGGCG
>DROS01000041.1 GCA_011321815.1 Gammaproteobacteria bacterium | reverse complement strand
TGCGTAGTTGTCAGCTATTAAGAATTAAACCTTCGGACTTTGAGCAAGAAGTAGAACAAAAGATTTTGTATGTCGAGCCAACAGTTGGTGCAGAGTTGGCATGTTGCTTTTCTCATTTCAAATTTGTTGAATGAAATAAACAGCCTGGTAGAAGGACTAGGGGGTCAAGTCGCACGCCAAGCTTTAAGCCAAGCTTTAAGGGTCGACCACGACAACTCATTGAAGAAACGGAATAATTTGGCTGAATTTAGCTGGTTAATGGCCTTAAATGGCCCATTTTATACGTAGAATAACAACTTTAAGAGAGAAGTGTTCGGCCACAGCTAAGCGTGAAGCAGGGTCAGGCTTGCGTTATTGCGTTAAGGTATTTTTTCAAAAACCCCAACCAACAGAGGCCCGGCTAAGCATGTCAGCCGGGCCTTTGCCTTTATGATTCAGTGGTAAGCACCAGACAACCATAATCAACGCAAAAACGCAGTCCACATTAACGCTGTTTTTCAGCGGTGGTCACAGAATGGTCACGAGATGGTCACGGGGCATTTTCGGGCCGTTTCTGGACAACCCGAAAACGTCGTGAAAGTGGAATATGGTGGCTATGCCCTGATTCGAACAGGGGACCCCATCATTATGAGTGATGTGCTCTAACCAGCTGAGCTACATAGCCTTTTTAGAAATGCTAACGTTGTGAACAGGTCAAATCGTTGCAAAATGACCCGACTGTTTTTTCTATGTTACTGCCAGGGCCTGTCGCCCTTTACCCTTCCTTCTCTCCAGCTACGGCCCACTCATTATGAGTGATGTGCTCTAACCAACTGAGCTATGTAGCCATCTTTGAAATGATCCGGCAGGCCGGATTTGAAAGAGGCGAGATTGTATGTTTTCCCGGCAGACTTGTCCAGCCAAACCCGGCGCAAATTCCGCTTTAAACGTTGAAACGAAAGTGCATCACGTCGCCATCCTGCACCACGTAGTCTTTGCCTTCCAGACGCCACTTGCCCGCCTCTTTGGCGCCCTGTTCGCCCTTGCCAGCGATAAAGTCGTCGTAAGCAATGACCTCGGCGCGGATAAACCCTTTTTCAAAATCAGTGTGAATCACGGCGGCGGACTGCGGCGCGGTAGCGCCCACTTCCACTGTCCAGGCGCGTACTTCTTTAACACCAGCGGTGAAGTAGGTATGCAAATTCAGCAAACCATAACCGGCGCGAATCACGCGATTGAGGCCCGGCTCGTCCAATCCCAGCTCCTGCAAAAACTCGTCACGCTCTTCGTCATCCAGCTCGGATAATTCGGATTCGATGGATGCGCAGACCGCCACCACACCTGCGCCCTCACTGGCGGCAAATTCACGCACCTTGTCCAGCAACGGGTTATTTTCCATGCCGTCCTCGGCGACGTTGGCAACATACAGGGTGGGCTTGCTGGTGAGCAGAAACATGTCACCCAACAGGGTCTGCTCGTCTTCATCCAGACCCATGGCGCGCACGGGTTTGCCTTCGTCCAACTCGGCCTTGATTTTTTCCAGCAGGGCGAGTTTGGCTTTGGCCTCCTTGTCACCGGAGTTGGCCACGCGACCGACGCGGTTGATGGCCTTGTCCACGGAATCGAGATCGGCCAGCGCCAGTTCGGTATTGATGACTTCGATATCACCCAGCGGATCAATTTTGCCTGCGACATGCACCACATCGTCGTCTTCAAAACAACGCACGACGTGGGCAATAGCATCAGTTTCACGAATATTGGCAAGAAACTGGTTGCCCAGCCCTTCACCTTTGGAGGCCCCGGCGACAAGCCCGGCAATATCCACAAACTCGATGGTGGTGGGCAACACCCGCTCAGGCTTGACAATCGCGGCCAGGGCTTCAAGGCGCGGGTCCGGTACCGGCACTACGCCGACATTGGGCTCGATGGTGCAAAAAGGATAATTGGCCGCCTGAATGCCTGCTTTGGTCAATGCATTAAACAAAGTGGATTTACCCACATTCGGCAAGCCAACGATGCCACACTTGAATCCCATTGTTTTAGTCTCTAATGTCCAGGCTTGAGGTAACACACCGACACGTGTGTGCGCTCACCTCATGTGCCTTATTGATTATCTATTTTCTGCTATGCAATTGGTTCATGGCCGCCTGCATTTCGCCTTCAAGGATTTTCGGCAGGGCGTGCAAGGCTTCGTCCATGGCTGCATCAATGTCGATTTGTTCGTCACGCGAGGCTTTACCCAGCACATAATTTGATACATCCCGGCTTTGCCCAGGATGGCCGATACCGACACGCAAGCGCATAAATTCCTTGCTGCCCAATTGCATGATCATGTCACGCAGGCCATTGTGGCCGCCATGGCCACCACCTTGTTTAAGTCGCAATTGGCCCGGTGGAATATCCAGCTCGTCATGTACCACCAGTATTGATTCTGGTGCGATTTTATAAAAACGCGCCAGTGCGGCAACGGACTTTCCGCTTAAATTCATAAAGGTATTGGGTTTGAGCAACCAGACATCATGACCGGCCAGTGATAATTTGCACACGTCGCCATGGAATTTGTTTTCCGGCTTGAATGATGCGCCTTTGCTGCGTGCCAGCTCATCCACAAAAACAAAGCCGACGTTGTGTCGTGTTTGCTCATACTTCGGCCCGGGATTCCCCAGGCCGACAATAAGCTGAACGGGCGACGACAAAGCCGGCTTTCCTGTGCTTTATGCAATAAAAACGAAAAAGGCGAAACAAGTAAAAAGTTTATTCGCCGGCATCGCTTTCTTCTGCGGCGGCGGCACCAGGTTCCGCAACCCCTTCTTCAGTATCGCCACCCCCCTTCGGTGCATGAATACTGACCACAGGCAGGTCGTGGTCTGCACCGTGAGTCAAAGCGGTAATCTGTACACCCTTGGGCAGATCAATATCCGACAAATGCAGTGATGAGCCGACATCCAGGCCCGCCAAATCAATTTGCAGATATTCCGGCAAATCGCCAGCCTTGCAAGTGATTTCGATGGTGCTCAACAGATGCGACACCAAACCACCAGCTTTAACACCAACACTGATATCTTCATTGATAAAGTGCATTGGCACCTGCATGTTAATAACGTCTTTGTCGCTCACGCGCAAAAAATCCACATGCAGGATTTTGGGTTTGGCGGGATGACGCTGCAAATCCTTAAGCACCGCTTTTTGGGCCTTGCCATCAATGGTCACAGTCAGGATGTGAGAGTAAAAGGCTTCGTATTCCAGGTGATGCAACAAGTCATTGTGCATCACAGTAAAGGGTACGGAATCTTCACCGGAACCATAAATAATCCCCGGCACCTTACCCGCATGGCGCAGGCGGCGGCTCGCACCTTTCCCTACATCCTTACGGCTTTCAGCAACAATATTAAAATCAACAGACATATAATGTATCTCCAACAATTGTGCGCCTGATCAATGCCTAACAATAAACAGTCAGTCACGCTTTACAAAAAAAGACCGCGATCGTGTTGCGGTCTCCACTTTTCGCTTCACCTTTGCGACCAAGGTGAAGCACCGTCGTTCAGGCCATTGTCTATTAACAGTGTCCCCAACAATAATTCTTTAGACTTGATTTCTAATCCATAAACAGTGAGCTTACTGACTCTTCATTGCTCACACGACGCATGGTTTCCGCCAGCAGTTCAGCAATAGACAGCTGCCGAATGCGGCCACATTTGGCGGCGGCCTTGCTGAGCGGAATGGTATCCGTCACCACCAGCTCATCCAGTTCGGATTTGACAATATTCTCCACTGCCGGGCCGGACAACACCGGATGCGTACAGTAGGCCACCACCTTGGTGGCGCCCTTGTCTTTCAGTGCTTTGGCCGCTTGTCCCAGGGTGCCCGCCGTATCGACCAGGTCATCCACCAGCACACAAGTACGTCCTTTCACATCACCGATAATATTCATCACCTTCGCCACATTGGGCTTGGGGCGACGTTTGTCGATAATGGCCAGATCTGCATCATCCAGCCGCTTGGCCAACGCCCGGGCACGCACTACGCCGCCCACGTCCGGTGACACCACCATCAGGTTCTCATATCCCCGGCGCCAGATATCACCCAACAAAATAGGCGAAGCGTAAATATTATCCATGGGTTTATCAAAAAACCCTTGTACCTGATCGGCATGCAAATCCACGGTCAACACACGATCAGCACCGGCGGTAACAATCATGTCTGCCACCAGTTTGGCGGTGAGCGGCACACGTGCAGAACGTGGTCGACGGTCTTGCCTTGAATAACCAAAATACGGGATGACCGCTGTAATGCGACGTGTTGATGAGCGACGCAGGGCGTCAATCATCACCAGTAACTCCATCAGGTTATTATTGGTAGGCAGGCAAGTGGGCTGAATAATAAACACATCCCGGCCGCGCACATTTTCAGTGATTTCAACCAGCGTTTCGCCGTCGCTAAACTCCCCCACCACGGCTTTACCCAGAGAAAGATCAAGGTAATTCGCCACGGCCTGCGCCAGCTGCGGGTTCGCATTACCCGTAAACACCATCATTTGGCCGTCAGACACGATTTACTCCACCAGAAGTGACCAGCTTTGTTTACAATTGACAACTGCATTTACACCGTTGCCATTTACCGAGTGGCTGGAGCGGCAGGATTATTCGGGACTACATCCCTCACCCTACGGGCCGGCTGCGCCGTTCCGATTCGCTGCGCTCATCGGTCGAACCTGTTCAAATCCTGCCCTTCCAACCCTCTGCTGCTGACACCGGGCCATGCATGACTCGCCGTCAGACGCTATTCATTGGCTGGGGCGGCAGGATTATTCGGGACTGCGTCCCTCACCCTACGGGCCGGCTACGCCGTTCCGATTCGCTGCGCTCATCGGTCGAACCTGTTCAAATCCTGCCCTTCCAACCCTCT
>DROS01000040.1 GCA_011321815.1 Gammaproteobacteria bacterium | reverse complement strand
GTCTGTCGGACTTAGGGAATCGTCGCGAGAGAAAACCATTTTGAGTCCATTTTTTTGATCGTTTGAGGCGAATATTGGACATATTCAACGAAAAGGATCGAGAAAATGGGCCGAAATGGTTTTTTCGCAGTAGATTCACCCTAAGCCCGACAGACTCCTAGCAGACCAAACCTCAATTTTCCAAGTGGCGGCCTTTCAAATCCACGTAATGCTGCGCGGAGTATTTAATCCACTTACGTTCCTCATCTGACAACTGCCGTACCTTGCGCACCGGACTACCCAACCATAAATAGCCCCCCTCCAGCACTTTACCTGGTGATACCAGACTGCCTGCGCCCAGTAACACAAAAGGCTCCAGCTCTGCGCCATCCATAATGGTAGAGCCCATGCCCACCAGACAGTGATCACCCACCTTGCAACCGTGCAGGATCACTTTGTGACCTACGGTAACGTTGTCGCCCACGTCCACCGCGTAACCTTTGGGTACGTCAGTATATGGGTGAGTGACATGAATCACGCTGTTGTCCTGAATATTGCTGCGTTTGCCTATACGGATTTTATTTACGTCGCCACGTACCACAGTCATTGGCCAGATAGAACTGTCTTTGCCGATCACCACATCACCAATAACCAGCGCGGTGTCGTCGACAAAGACTGTTTCATCCAGACTGGGGGTGATGCTTTGATAACGCCGAATATTTTTCATCGTAATAGTAGTCTAACCCAGTACGCCATCATGAGGTAACTACCACACGCATTTTTTACAGGGAAAATCCGCAAGCGATTTTTCCACTGGACGCACATGATAGGCAATTGAGAGGGACTCGGTTACTATGTTCGTTCTGCGAATGAATCAGTCGGATGATTTTGTATATGACCTCAATTCCTTGTCCACATTGCGAGCAAAAAACCTTCAACTGGTGGCACAAGTACCGCACTGGCAAATGGGGGATTTTGCGCTGCTCGCAATGCACCGGCCGGGTGTGCGCACAACCCATAGTGTTGGCCGTATTATATTTTGCTTATGTGTGGGATGTGGTTTTATTTGGGTATCTCGCCTATCTGGATTCACTGTGGTATTTGCTGGTAATGCTGGTGGGCTGGCTGATCCTGGATTATTTTTCCGTATACATACCACTGACCCCATTACGCTCACCAAGCGGTGCGGCATTGTCTGACAAACAACCCTCAGACCCAAAACAGGATTCCTGATCTGTCTTATGGCGCGCGTGTTGGTAGTAGGTATCGCAACCCTCGACATCATTAACACTGTGGATGATTATCCTGAGGAAGATGCAGAGGTACGCGCCAGTGCACAGGCCACACGACGCGGTGGCAATGCCTGCAATACCGCCGTGGTTCTGCAACAATTAGGACACCAATGCAGTTGGGCGGGCACGTTGGCTGATGATGCCAGCAGCACAATTATTCGTGCCGATCTTGCACGTTATGGCGTGAATATGGATGCAGTGCAGGTAATAACAGGCGGGAGCTCACCCACATCGTATGTCACCCTGAACAAGCAAAACGGTTCGCGCACCATCGTGCATTATCGTGACTTGCCCGAGTACAGCCTGACAGCCTTTAAACAAATTGATCTCACCGGCTTTGACTGGCTGCATTTCGAAGGACGCAATGTGGCGCAGACCCGGGCCATGCTCGATGTTGCCCGGCAGCGCACGCCAACAATACCGCATTCGGTGGAGATCGAAAAGCCGCGCGAGGGAATAGAGTCCCTGTGTGATGGCGCAAAGCTGCTATTATACTCACGCAGCTACGTGCAGTCCTGTCACGTAACAAACAGCGAAACGAGTGACCCTGTCACCTTTTTACAGGCACAGCAGCAGATTATGCCCACCACAGAACATATTTGCAGCTGGGCCGGGCAAGGCGCCTGGGGCGTGGATCAGCAGGGCAAGATACTGCACAGCCCGGCACAGGGTTTACCTTGCGTAGTGGACACTCTGGGTGCAGGCGACACGTTCAATGCAGCCATCATTCACGCCAAACTGGCTGGGCTGCCACTGGCGGACAGCTTGCGTGACGCCTGTCAGTTGGCCGGACAAAAATGCACCCAGCAGGGATTGCGGGGGATTGTACAGAGACAGCGCTAATTTACAGAAGGGAAAATACGATCATGGCGGATTTTTTGATTATCGGCGGCGGCCTCATCGGCCTGCTGACTGCGCGCACGCTGAGTGTCAGCGGCGCAAAAGTGATTCTCGTCGAACGCAGCCAGCTGGGTCAGGAATCATCCTGGGCAGGTGGCGGCATACTGTCGCCGCTGTACCCCTGGAAATATCCCTCTGCGGTCAATGAGCTGGCAACCTGGAGTCAGGCCCGTTATCACCAGTTGATCGAAGAATTGGAACAGGCCACCGGCATTGATGCAGAATGGACGCAAAGTGGCCTGCTGATACTGGATGACGATCAACGCGAAGCAGCCCTGGCCTGGGCGCCAACATATACCGCTGATGTGCAACCGGTGGATGCCAATACGATTCAACGCCTGGAACCCGCTTTGCCTGCTGTCCACGAGTCCGGCCTGTGGATGCCGAAGGTAGCACAAATTCGCAATCCGTTACTGATTCAGGCCCTGCGTGAGGATTTACGGTCACGTGGTGTGCACATAGCGGAAAACACCGAGGTCACGCACCTGTTGTCCAAGAAGGGGCGCATCCAGGGCGTGCAAACAGAATACAGCGAAGTAATGGCAGATCAGGTTATCGTTGCCTGTGGCGCCTGGAGCGCCACCCTTCTCAAAGAACTGGGCCAGGAAATACCCGTGATGCCCGTGCGCGGACAGATGATTTTATTCCGCATGCAACCCGGCCAGTTGCAACACATCGTGTTATGGCAAGGGCACTATGTTATTCCCCGGCGCGATGGCCGGGTGCTGGTGGGCAGCACCATGGAGGATGTCGGTTTCGACAAAACAGTCACTGAAGAAGCCCGTGACAATCTGGCCCAGGTGGCCTGTGAAATGGTGCCTGCTCTGGCCAACGTACCCATGGAGCGCCATTGGGCTGGCTTACGCCCAGGTTCTCCTTCCGGCGTACCTTTCATCGGAGCCCACCCCAAAATTGACGGGCTGTTCATCAATGCCGGGCATTTCCGCAATGGCGTGGTAATGGCTCCAGCTTCAGCACAACTGTTAGCCGATATCGTGCAAAACCAACCCACCATGGTGGAAGCCGGTCCATTTTCACTGGATGACTGTTCTACGGCTGCGTAACCTGAATCAGTCGCATTGCATACTACTCCCCCCTGGCGATATACTTAGCGACATGCTAGGAATTACTGATGGAACCAAAACACAGGATCAACATACACTGAGTGTCAGCGAACTGCTGGCGCGGCACGATATTGCGCCAACACAGCAACGTCGACAAATTGCACAAATCCTGTTTGCCCGGCCGCAACATCTTTCAGCAGACCAGGTGTTGGAGCGCGTCAATCAAAACGGTGCGGTGGCCTCCAAAGCCACGGTGTACAACACACTCGGACTTTTTGCCCGCAAGGGTTTGATTCGTGAAGTGATTGTCGATCCCAGCAAAGTGTTTTATGACTCCAACACCTCTGCTCACCACCATTTTTATAATATTGACACCGGACTATTGCAGGATATCGAAAATCAGGAACTGGACTTACAGCGCCTGCCCACGCTGCCTGCTGGCGTGGAGCTGGACAGTATCGACATTATTGTGCGGGTACGCACCACAGCAGAATAACGCGCCACTGTTGTTTACACCCCTGCGCATCTCTTATACTCGCGCATCTTGCTTTTCTATACGCTATTTCCAAAAAAGCGTCTTTATCCGGGACGTAACATCAAAAAACAAGCCGGTGTAGCTCAGTTGGTAGAGCAGCGCATTCGTAATGCGAAGGTCGGGGGTTCAACTCCTCTCACCGGCACCATTCCCCCCAAAGTTACATGAAACAAGTCTGACCCAGACCCTTCGGGCGTGCGGTGTTATGGCGCGCTATATATAACACGATAGAAAAAAGAAGCGCCGCTGGCCGGGTCGGTCAGGTAATAACGCGCCTCGATACCCTGATCCGTAATATCTGCGGGAAGCGTGTAGATAATGCCCATCTTCAGTCCGCCGGATAATACATTGTTATTTAACAAAAGCGGGTCCGTGGTGCTGGACAGGATATCTCCACCATTACGCAGCTCATATTGCAGCAGGGGAAAGTCCCGATTCGACAGGTTATACAGGAAAAACCCGAAACGCCCACCGCTGAGTATAGTTGTTCCAGAAACCTGGGCATCGGCAAAGGCTGCGCTGGCAATCACATCCGCAATAGTTGCCGAGGCATACAGCACAGTGCTGTTACTGATAGCCGTTCCGGTTTCCGTCGCCTGGATCTGCAATAAGCCATTTTCTGTCGTGGTAAAGCTGGTGCTGGCAATACCACCGGTGGTAACCAGATTTTGTGTGCTTAACACAGTACCATTTTGACTGATTTGCAACTCGATAGGAGTACCATCAGCCACAGTAGCCGCAGGGTTGGCGGCCAGAACCTGAATTTCAAGCAGACTGGCATCGGCACCATCATTGAGAATGGTGTTGGGGGTAGCCAACACCACCAGTGAAACCGGTCGCTGTGGCGTATCATTAATGGTCAGATCAAGCGTGGGACTAAAACCACCGTAACTGGCGGTAATGGTGACGCTGCCACTCACACCGACGCCAGCCTCAACGAGACCGCGATCAGCTGATGTGTTATTGACAAAAGCCAGGGCGGGAGCATCAGAACTCCAAACCGCCTGATCGGTGAGGTCCTGACTGCTGCCATCGGAAAAAGTCCCGCTGGCTATCAGCTGTTGCTGCTCGGCACTGTCCAGACTGTTACTTGCAGCGATAATGCTCAGACCAGTCAGAGCGGCGGAGCCAACATTAACGGTAACGCTGTCCTGTACCCCGTCAAGACTGGCCGTAACCTCAACACTGCCGCCGATCAAAGCAACAAGTCGCCCCTGCTGACCCACCCCGTTTTGTGCAAGCAACCGCGTGTTATCAGCACTGCTCCAGATGACCTGCGTGGTAACATCGTTCTGACTGCCATCGGAATAGGTCGCTGTAGCCTGAAGCTGCATTTGTGTACCAACCGTCAAAGCAGGGGTACCGGGACTGATTTGCAGGCTGCTCAAAGTGGCATTAGTCACGGTAAGCGCAGCATTACCGGAAATTCCGGCCAGGCTGGCACTGATGCGGGCACTGCCCGGGGCAAGGGCATCCAATGCACCATTGTTTACTGCGGCAATATTGGGATTATCAGACTCCCAGGTAACTTGTTCACTGATGATTTGTATCGAGCCATCAGAAAAGCTGCCTTCCGCGCTCAGGCTCTGGCCCGTACCTGC
Source organism: Gammaproteobacteria bacterium (assembly GCA_011321815.1). Lineage (GTDB taxonomy): Bacteria > Pseudomonadota > Gammaproteobacteria > SZUA-152 > SZUA-152 > SZUA-152. The sequence goes on along the minus strand of DROS01000040.1, from coordinate 243,898 downwards.
TGGCAGGCTTAATACCGATGGCACGACATTAATGGACACTAATTGCGCAGCAGTCGCAGTGAGTGAGGCATTGCCCACCACGCCATCCAGAGTGGCAGTAATACCGGTGGTCCCTGCGCTCAAGGTTGTTGCCTGACCTTGACTGCCAGCGGCATTGCTGATGCTGGCAATGGCAGTATCAACAGCGGCCCAACTCACCTGCGTACTCACATCCTGCACAGTACCGTCGGAATACCAGCCAGTGGCCTGGAAATTTGTCTGGGTGCCCAAAGCAAGGCGTGCAGCAGGCGGGGAAATATCAATGCTGTCCAGCGTCGCGGCGCTGACATTAAATCCCAAATTACCGGCAATATTTCCCAGAGTGGCCGTTACCGTAAGGCTGCCCATTACCAGCGCGGTGGCCAATCCACGACTGCCGCTGGCATTGCTGATGGCCAAAGGCTCCGAGGGCACGCTCTGCCAGATCACCTGTTCAGTGACATCCTGCAAGCTACCATCGCTATAATGGCCAAGAGCGCGCAGCGCTTGTTGCTTACCCAGAGAAAGAGTGGTGGAGGTAGCGGCGATTTCGATGCTGGTCAATACGGCATTGCTGACCGTCACAAGGGTGTCGGCTGTAACACCGGCCAGACTGGCGCTCACGGTGCTGCTGCCGATGGCTTGCGGCTGCACAAAACCCGATGCGTCAACGGTCAAAATGCCACTGTCCGCACTGCTCCAACTAACCTGATTACTGAGTTCCTGACTACTGCCATCGCTGTACAAGCCGGTTGCGGACAGGTTGAGTTGGGCACCCAAGGGAAGGCTTGGGGTATCCGGACTGATGATGATCTGCGTCAGACTGGCAGCACTGACGGTGATATCAATTTGCGCATTGCTGCCCCCCAAACTGGCTGTCAGCTGGGCGCTGCCAACAGCAAGACCAGTGACCCGTAACGCGCCAGTGGTGAGCGGGTCGGAAAGACTGGCAATGGCCGTATCCGTAATCGCCCAATTTGCCTGAGTTTCCAGATTTTGCGTACTGCCGTCACTGTAATGTCCAATAAGACCAATTTCGATACTGGTGCCCGCAGCCAACTGAAGACTGCCGGGGCTGATTTCCAGGCTCGTGAGAGAAGCATTCGTAACCGTGAGAACAGTGCTGCCCACGACACCATCGAAACTGGCCTGAAGCGTAACCTGACCTGCGGCCAGCGCGGAAACGACTCCGCTGCCGGATACGGTGGCAATGCTGTCATCGCTGGATTGCCAGGTAACATCATTGGTCAGTGGGCGCGTGCTGTTATCGCTGTCAATACCGGTTGCGACGAGACTGAGAGTTGTGCCCTGGGCGATAGAGGGCTGGCTGGGCGTGACCTCGATACGTGACAAACCCGGCCCTGCAACCGGATCAGAAGAACCTCCACCTCCACCACCACAAGCAGCAAGGAACAGCAGCAATAGTGCCGATAAATACCGCAAAATGTGTGCTTTGGCGAAGAGATACAACATTCAACCCCCAAGTGACAGGCTTACAAAATACCTGTCGTTCGATCAAATTTTATACAACTCGAAGCATATTGGGAAGCGGAATGATGCACTTATGGGAGAAACTCACGTTTTTCCCCGCTACACCCGCCAAACTATCGGTCAATCGGGGGGTATTCTTTAGGAAGTGGAGGAAATTACCTTATTCCTGTTTTTTGTTACCGGGTTTGCCGTTACCGCTCTTCAGTTGCACGATGACACTGCCGCTGGGTTCATCGACAAAACGGGGCCTTGAGGAAGGGGGGTTGTCATCCTGGGCCGCCAATTCTGCTTCGCGTGCAACAATCAAATCCAGACAGACGCGCATAGTGTTGATTGTGTTGTCAGAAAGGGGATGCCGCATACCGGGCGGAGTGTAGGTATCTTTGGCAATATCAGTAATCACTTTTTTGACCATGCGTAAAATACGCTGCTCTTTACTTTCAGTTTCTGTAGCCATAAGCGGGGCACCCATGATGTATGTAAAATCAAACAGAAACAGTTTGGCATAATTGGCCAGAATGATTGTACTGCCTGTTATGGATACATACACCTGTGGTGTTGAGATGCTGATTATGGTGTAACAGAAAGGGGGGTTTCGTAACTGATGAATATCAGCTGGCAATGACGCCGATTGATGAATTGAAAAACAACAGGAAATAAAATGAAAAAAGGGCTTAATTCCCGCAGTCTGGTCGTGCTGATTGTTGTCTTGCTCATCGCAGCTTTTTTTGTATTTGATCTCGGTCAATATCTGACGCTGGACTATATCAAGTCCCAACGACAGTCTTTTCTGGATTTTTATGCGCAAAACCGTTTCGCCACACTGGCAATCTATTTTGCCATTTATGTAGCTGTTACAGCGCTATCGCTACCGGGGGCCACGGTGATGACTCTGGCCGGTGGCGCAGTATTTGGCCTGGCCACAGGATTACTGCTGATTTCTTTTGCCAGCACCATTGGCGCCACCCTCGCCTTTGTGATTTCACGTTTTGTATTGCGGGATACCGTGCAAAGCCGCTTCAGGGATAAACTGAAAGCAATCAATGCCGGCGTGGAAAAAGAAGGTGATTTTTATCTGTTTACCCTGCGGCTGATTCCATTGTTCCCCTTTTTCGTTATCAACCTGGTGATGGGATTGACGCCGATGAAAACCTGGCGTTTTTATCTGGTCAGCCAGATTGGCATGCTGCCGGGTACCGCTGTGTTCGTGAATGCAGGCAGTCAACTGGGCGCACTGGAATCAGCGTCAGGCATTTTATCACCTGGGCTGATTTTGTCTTTTGCATTATTGGGCGTCTTTCCTCTCTTGGCGAAAAAACTGGTGAGCTTTATCAAATCACGCAAGATACTCAAACAATACCCAAAACCAAAATCGTTTGATTACAACATCGTGGTTATCGGTGGTGGCTCAGCGGGTTTGGTATCAGCCTACATTGCAGCAGCAGTAAAGGCCAAAGTGCTGTTGATTGAAAAACACAAAATGGGCGGTGACTGTCTTAATACTGGCTGCGTGCCCAGCAAAGCGCTGATTCGCTCTGCAAAAATGCTGCACTATGCAAAACGTGCTGAAGACTTTGGTTTTAGAAAAACCACTGTTGAATTTGAATTTTCCGAAATAATGGAACGTGTGCAACACGTCATCAAACAAATCGAACCTCATGACTCCGTGGAGCGCTACACCAAGCTAGGTGTGGAAGTAATCCAAAGTGAAGCAAAAATCATTTCACCCTACGAAGTGGAAGTGGAAGGGAAAACTGTCACCGCAAAAAACATTGTTGTTGCTACAGGAGCGAGGCCGGCAGTACCACCGATACCAGGGCTGGAAGCAGTCGGTTATCTTACCTCGGACACAGTATGGCATTTACGTGAACACCCCCGTCGGCTGGTGGTATTAGGTGGCGGCCCCATCGGTTGTGAATTGGCGCAAAGTTTTCAACGCCTGGGCAGTAATGTCACCTTGATCCAGCGCGGGGCACAACTACTGCCGCGTGAAGATACAGAAATAGCAAAAATGGTGGAAACCCGCTTTAATGAAGATGGCATAGATGTGCGTACAGGTCACGCAGCATTGCGTTTTGAAATGTCCGATGGGCAACGTGTGTTAATTTGCAAACACAAAGGCGCAGAAGTGCGCATCGAATTCGACCAGCTTTTGCTTGCCCTGGGGCGCAAAGCCAACGTGCAGGGTTTCGGGCTTGAAGACCTGAATGTAGGAATTGCAGCACAAGGCACCATTGAAGCCGACGAATTCCTGCGCACCAATTATCCAAACATTTACGTCTGCGGTGATGTAACCGGGCCTTATCAGTTCACGCACACTGCGGCACATCAAGCATGGTACGTGGCAGTTAATGCCTTGTTCAGCCCATTTAAACGTTTTCGCGTGGATTATTCAGTCATCCCCTGGGCGACGTTTACTGACCCGGAAGTAGCGCGCGTGGGTCTTAATGAATTGGAAGCAAAAGAAAAAAACATTGCTTACGAAGTCAGCACCTATGGTATTGATGACCTGGATCGTGCCATTGCTGACAGTGAAGCACACGGGCTGGTGAAAGTGCTGACCATGCCGGGTAAAGATAAAATACTTGGGGTAACCATTGTCGGCAATCATGCCGGCGACCTGATTGCCGAGTTTGTCATGGCCATGAAACATGGTTTGGGGCTGAACAAGATTCTCAGCACAATCCATATTTATCCCACCATGGCGGAATCCAATAAATATGTGGCAGGTGTGTGGAAACGGCAACACAAACCGGAAGCCCTGTTACGTTGGGTGGCACGTTTCCATACTTGGCGTCGCGGCAGTCCATAGCGCTCCACCGGGAAAGTCAACCAAAGAAAGGTTGAGCCTAAACACCTAACGTGGTGTTGAATTCGCCGATAATTTCTTCATCGACCTGGGGTGACATCACATTTATTTTTGCCTTTCTGATGCCCATATTGGTGTTTCGACAATCAGTCCTGCTTGAGAGAGGATTCACGATGCCACTGGAATGCGATTTTGTGAGTACATTGCCCCATGTTTCGCCTGTACATCGACAACTCTGCACAACTCCGCAATAATGCCGCCTTTGCTTACCAATTCTGAAAAGATAACAAAACCGCTTTAATCAATAATACGATCATTTCAAGACCATGAACGATAACCGGCATTCGCGGCACAATTCATATTTACCCGGTCATGTCTGAGTCCCATAAATATGGGGCGGGTGCGAGAAAGTGACAACACAAACTGGAATCCCTGTTATGTTGAATAGCACACTTCCATCCCCGGCGGCACGGTAACCAATGAGCGCTTTTTGGGAAAGCATATCACTGGCAGAAATGGATGCTGCGCAATGGGAAGCATTGTGTGATGGCTGCGGAAAATGTTGTTTACATAAACTTGAAGATGAAGATAGCGGCGAAGTATATGTTTGCAATGTTGCTTGCCGATTGATGGATATTGGAACCTGTCGCTGCCAGGACTATAAAAACCGCAAAAAACATGTGCCTGATTGCACCGTGCTCTCTTTTGAGCATATTGCTGAATTTCATTGGCTGCCGGAAACCTGCGCGTATCGTTTACTGGCTGAAAATAAACCTCTGTTTAAGTGGCATCCCTTGGTCAGTGGTGATGCATCCACTGTGCATAGCGCCGGTATTTCTGTGCAGGGACGTGTAGTTGCGGAAACGGATGCCGATGACCTGCACCAGCACATCACCGATTGGGTATTGTAACCGGAAACATTGAAATGCGTATCAGGAAACGTACCCGCCCTGTGGTTTTTTTTCTTTGTCATTTTGGCGAAAACCGGGGTCCAGAGCGGCCATGTGGCTTTCTGGATTCCAGCCTTTGCCGGAATGGTGGATTAAATAATAAGCAAAAGTGGCCGGGGTGGCCTGATTTGCTTTACGATGAAAATGATTGACCCGTTAGCGGCCTCTGTACTGAGGCATCGCAATGGATAACCGTGTCAATTATTAATTTTATTGGAGTAAGCATCTTTCGCACTTTATTCACTTTGCAGCAAACTTATAGACCTGTGGCGATTGATTATGGGTACACCCTCCACCCCTGTCTGGTTATAATGGAAAATCAGGTAACTTAATAACTAGAGATAGCTTGTCAATTAGGTTACATTGCGCGAAAGTATAAAAAATGGAATTTGTTGACTAAATGGAGGGGAAGGATGATGTCAGATGGTACGGTGAAGTGGTTTAATGATGCCAAAGGTTACGGATTTATTGTGCCGCAGGGGGGAGGGGAAGATGTTTTTGTGCATCACACCAACATCGAAGGCACGGGCTTCAAAACGCTGGCCGAAGGCCAGGAAGTGAAATTCACTATGGAAGAAGGTCAAAAAGGCATGTCAGCCACCAATGTACAACCTTGTTAAAAACAGGGTGAATACGTTGTTCAGCCGCACACAGCCGGCCGGGCGACAGACCGTTTGATCGTAAATCTAGACCCTGCAAGCAGTCTCTTGCAGGGTCTAGGTAATAGAAAAAAGCCAGGGAAAAAGCCGGCGCACTTCCTCTGTGCGGAGTGCATTAACCCGGCGAATGTTTTGTGCCGGAATGTCCTCCGGTCGATCGGTGCGCGCAAGCGCAGCAGACAGACTGTCTTCACGGATAAGATGCAGGATTGGATAGGGCGCACGATTGGTCAGATTCTCGGCTGCCTCAGGCACAACACCGGCAAAACAGTACTGTGGATGAAAACTGGCAACCTGATATTTTCCCTGCCAGGAGAACGCCGCAAGCAAGGCATCCACCCGATTCAGAAACTGGTTGTAATCCGCAAAATCCGCCAGCATGCCCGACAACACCAGCAGTGTGGTTTCAAGTTCAGCGGCAGACTGCTGGTCCAGCCAGTCCAGCTCTGCATGCAATGCTTCCAGTAAGCGCCCTTCTGTTGTGCTGTCACATATCTGGATGCGCACACGATTTTCCAATAGTGGTTGAGCGGCAAAGGGACATAACCCAAGGCCGATGACCACCTGCTCCAGCCATTGCCGGGTTAACTGTATTTGTGTGGCATTTGGTTCAGGGGTTGTGGATGACATCACCAATCGAAGCCTCGCGGGTTGACATAATTTTTGTGCGCATACCCCACAGGTGGCAGGCGCCGCCGTGCATGGAATTGACATAGTGCAACGCAATATCGCCGACGGGTTGTTTAAATTTTCTACAATCCCGATAACGCCCGGCGATAATTTCCTACACGATGCCCCCAGTTTATGCTTTTATACCCGTGGCGTTTGGGATTTCGGTTTAAGTGTGCGTCATATTTTCTTCATGGCGCGGCAAAATGAGGCGTAATCGTTATTCTATGGCAAGGATAACAACGTGGCCATGGCGGAAACAGGGCGTGCAATCAGACCTGAATCTCAATCGCTACGGGTATATGCGCATTCCGCACACTTCCACTCTCTCTCAGGCTCGGAGGCCTTTTGTCGCTATTAACACTATGCAAAATATTGAATTAACAAAACAGCTGGACGCCATTGTCGCGCACGCCAGTCAGGTGATATTGGGCAAACAACATGAAATTCGTCTGTCCCTGGCTTGTTTACTGGCTCGCGGTCATTTGCTCATCGAGGATTTACCAGGGGTAGGCAAAACCACGCTGGCACATGTGCTGGCACAAACACTGGGGCTGCAATATCAACGTATTCAGTTCACCAGTGATTTACTGCCGGCGGATATTCTAGGGGTGTCTATTTTTGACAAATCTGAGCAGGGTTTCCATTTTCATCCCGGCCCGATTTTTGCCCAGCTGATTTTGGCCGACGAGGTAAACCGTGCCACACCCAAGGCACAAAGCGCACTGCTGGAGGCCATGGAAGAGGGCCAGGTGACCATCGAAGGTCAAACCCGGCCATTGCCGGAGCCCTTTTTTGTCATCGCCACGCAAAACCCCACGTACCAGATAGGCACCTTTCCGCTGCCGGAATCCCAGCTGGACCGGTTTTTGATGCGCATTTCACTGGGTTATCCCGACACCAGCGCCGAGCGCGCCCTGTTGAGTGGCGATGACCGCCGGGAAATGCTCAGACAGCACGATGCGTGCATCCAGCCGGGACAATTGGCAGAACTACAGCAAGCCGCCAGCAAGATACATGTTGCCGATGCGCTGCTGGATTATGTACAGGCCCTGCTGGATCTCAGTCGTCGATCACCGCAATTTACTCATGGCCTATCGCCCCGCGCCGGGCTTGCATTGTTGCGCGGGGCCAAGGCCTGGGCACTGATGGCAGGACGGCGCCACGCCATGCCGGAAGACGTGCAGACCGTAATGCCTCACGTAGTGGGCCATCGTTTGCAGGCGGTGGCAGAATCCGGCCAGCAGAGCAGCAACGCGCTGCTGGCTTTGTTAAAAGACGTTGCAATTCCATAAGCGCAGGTCACACTTATCACCATGTCGCATACAGCTGCGCGAGCCGTTACGCCCAGGATGAGCCTGCGCCACCGGTTCAGTCTCAAACGGTTTTTCGTGGGTGAAGGCCCAGAGTCTGGCCCTGTCTTTCTGGCACAACGGCGGGTATATATCTTGCCAAGCAAAATGGGGGTTTATTTTGCTGCAATGATGCTGGTAATGCTCCTGGGTGCGGTGAACTACAACAACAGCCTTGCCTATGCGCTGACATTTTTATTGGCCAGTGTATTTTTTATTGCCATTCTGCACACTTACCGCAACCTGCTGCATTTGCGCATAGATGTGGAACAGGCACCCGCTGTGTTCTGTGGTGACGTCGCGCAAGTACCGGTAATGCTGGACAACCGCCGCAATGCAGCACGCTACGCCATCAAATTACAGTTACATGACCAACAACATATCAATATCGACGTGGCGGGCGATCAATGGCAGCGCAACAATGTGCCACTACGGACAACCCAACGTGGCCAGCATGCCGTACCACGGCTGACACTGGAAACCGGTTTTCCGCTGGGCCTGTTCCGGGCATGGGCTTATGTACAACGGGATGTCAGCTATTTAGTCTATCCGGCACCGGACCAACACCACCGTCTGCCCGATAAATCAAGCTATCACCTTGACTTGCAGGGTGACCGTGGCCAAGGGGCCGACGATTTTGCTGGCCTGCGCAACTATCATGCAGGCGATTCCCTTCGCCATATTCACTGGAAAACCGTTGCCCGCAGGCAGGGTATGTTTACCAAACAGTTTGGCGGTGATCGGGCTGTAGAATTATGGTTGGACTGGGACAGCCTGCCAACCCTGGACACAGAGGCGCGCCTGTCGCGCCTGACCCGCTGGGTGCTGGATGCCAGTGCAGCACAGGTAAATTATGGCTTGCGGTTGCCCAATGTGCATATTCCGTTAAATACGGGGCTTATACACCAGCAACACTGTTTGCAGGCGCTCGCCTTGTATGGCCTGGATGCGGATGCCGGTATTTCATAACCATGAACATGTCCGGTTTTCAACAGCGTGTAAAACAGGCAAAGGCAGAAAATCTCTGGCTGCTGGCCGGACTGGCACTGGCCTTTACACCACACTTCTTTCGTTTGTCCCTGCTGGTTATATTGCCCAGCATTATTTTGCTGTGCTGGCGTTTGTTATTTGAATTACGTTACCTTGCCCTGCCATCACGTACGGTCCGCTGGTTACTGACATTCGCTGGCATTTTTGCAACCTGGATCGCGTTTGGCACATTAATGGGACGGCAGGCCGGCGTGGGGCTACTGGTCATCATGCTATGCCTGAAGTTGATGGAAATGAATGCCCAGCGTGACGTAGGGGTGGTTATCGGCCTGGGGTTTTTTGTGGTGATAACCGTATTTTTATTTGATCAATCCATTTTTATGGGTATTTACATGTTACTGGTGGTGACTTTGCTCGTTACCGCCCTGATTGCCTTCAGCCGTGACCAGTCAGTGATTCCGCAATGGGCAAATTTACAGAAGGCGGGGATCATTTTGGCACAGGCGCTACCTCTGGCATTATTGTTGTTTTTTTTGTTCCCACGTATTCCGGGGCCTCTGTGGAGCCTGCCCACAGATGGCGCGGGCGCAGGTACCGGCCTGTCTGATTCCATGTCACCGGGCAACATCAGCCAGTTAAGTGACAACGACAGTGTCGCCTTCCGGGTACAGTTCGACACCGCCCTGCCCCCACCACAAAAACGCTATTGGCGCGGACCGGTATTCACTCAATTTGATGGACGAACCTGGTCCGGCCCCTATCCGCAAAGACTCAAAAATCACCTGAGCATTGATTCACACTATCAGGTAAGCGGTGAACCCAGCCTTTATACCGTTACTCTGGAACCACACCAGCGGCGCTGGTTATTTGCGCTGGATTTACCCGCCATTATCCCCGCAGACAGTCATCTGTCTGCGGATTATGAAATCATAGCCAACCACCCCGTGCGACAACTGGTGCGTTATTCCATGCGCTCATTCACAAATTACCAGTTGGCGAAAAATGACCTCCCGGATATTTCGCTTTACCTGCAATTACCCACGGAATCGGGGCCACGGGCACGTAAACTGGCGCAACAATTACGGCAAAACGCGGCGGACGACGCAGACTTCGTACAGATAATATTGAATTACATTGCCGAGCAGCCCTTTTATTACACACGGCAGCCACCATTATTGTTGGATGACCCTGTGGATGAATTCTTGTTTGATCGCCGCCGGGGGTTTTGTGAGCACTATGCCTCGGCATTTGTTTTTTTGATGCGAGCGGCAGGCGTTCCCGCCCGGGTGGTAACGGGTTACCAGGGCGGTGAAATGAATCCGCAGAGTGATTATTTCATCGTGCGCCAATCTGACGCTCATGCCTGGACGGAAGTCTGGTTACGTGAAAAAGGTTGGCGGCGAATAGACCCCACTGCGGTCATTCCCGCCGGGCGCATTGAAAACCAACAGGATTTAGCGCGCATTCTGCCGGAAATGGCAGAAACGGGCGCGACACCAAGCTGGTTGAAAAAAATAGGCCGTCAGTTGAATTTTGGCTGGGATCGCATCAACCATGCCTGGAATCAATGGGTGGTCAATTACAACACGCAACGTCAACAGGATTTTTTATCACAAATACTGGCAAACGTGGGCTTCGGCAACATCGACTGGCAGGAAATGATTTCTCTGCTGGTGGCCGGCATGACGTTAGTGATGGCAGTGGTTGCCGTGTATCTGTTACGCCCCTGGAACCGGCGAAACCAGGACCCGGCACAAGTGGCTTATGGACGGTTTTGCCAGCGACTGTCACGACATGGAATGCAACGGCAGCCCACAGAAGGCCCGCTGGACTTTGCCCGGCGTGCAGGCCAACAATACCCACAACGGGCGCGTGACATCAGCAGAATCACCGCACTGTATGAACGCCAGCGTTATTCGCCGTACCCTACACACAAAAATTTACAACAACTGCAACACGCTGTTCGCAATTTTACGTTATAAAAAATAAACGCATACCGGAATGTCACCTGTCCCCACGCATCACTTGGAACATCGGTGCCCGGCGGTTCACACATCCGGGTCCAGGCAGCCCTGTGGCGCAGGCAGACCGGCAATACGCGATCCCTGGCGTGACGGCCCCTTGGGAAACAGGCTATAAAGATAGCCTTTGCTGGCGCGCTCGGGACCAAGGTCTTCCGCCATATATCTCATCAGAATTTTCACCATGGGGCTGACACCGTAGGTAAAATAAAATTCGCGTAAAAAATTCAGCACCTCCCAGTGCTCTTCAGTAAGTTCAATACCTTCCTGCTGTGCCATATGTTCCGCGAGACGCGAATTCCAGCGATGCAACTCCATGAGGTTGCCGGTATGCGTAACGGCGAAGGTCTCGCCGTCAAAATTAAACGAGCCCATAAAGTGTGTGACATTGGGCGCGGCCTTGGCCTGGTAGGTTTCCCGCTCCAGCTCCACATCCATCATGGGAATGGGCACACCGGCAATTTTTGAGCCCTGCACCAACACACCACCGGGAAACAAATCCTGAAACAAGGCATCGTCAAACGTAACAGACGGCTCACGTTTCTTTAATTCACGGATTAATAACTTTTTGATTGGCGGAACATTAAATGCCTGATAATAATCACGCATAACATCAATCACCTGCCAATGCCTGTCATCCAGGGTAAGACCATCGCGTGCAGCCAGCGTTTGTGCGACAGATTTGCTCCAATCACTCAAATTTGCCAGTCTGCCATCGGCAAGCACTTCAAAACCGGAATTTTCACTTAATGACATGACTCACCTCTCCCCCAACTCAGGACTTCACCATCCACCCACCCAGTCTAGTACATTGCCCCATGCTTATTTTGTCGCCGCAGCATAGCCGTGACGTTTGCAGAAAAATGTGTATCATGCACAGCCATGAAATCTGTTATATGTACCAACAGCCTGTTTCCGCGACAAAAAACAATGCCATGGCAGTCCAACACCCGGTTGTCCATGGCACGTACCCTGATTGCATTACTCCTGTTATTGACAAGCGCCTGCACCACCGTTCCGGTTGATCATGATCAGCCATCGGCTACTGCAAGACTGGAGACACAACAAAAAATGTTCAACCAGGGCAAAGCATTATTTCTCGACCAACAATATGCGCAGGCTGCCAATATTTTCTTGTTACTGGCGCGGCAAGGACACACCGATGCGCAATATACACTGGGCTACATGTACCACTATGGCTACGGCGTACCGCGCAACGAAAAGGAATCCATCCGCTGGATCACCGTAGCGGCTGCCCGGGGCAACACGCTGGCCCAAAAAGCACTGGAAAAAATCAACAGCTCCCGCGACCAACACAGTGCTCCCGCCATCCAGACTCCCGAACCTTAGGAACGTTGTCATACCAACCCGCATGACCGGCAGAAAACTGTCGATAGCACATTGACTGGTTGATTTTCAGCTGCAATTGGTTGCTTTCAACCAGCCGCCAGATAATTCCGTTGCAATCCACAAATAACCCTTTGTTATCTATAGAAAACAAATAGTGGCATGAATTATGCTTAAGCCTGAGCGCCGCCTTGTAAAATACACATGAGGCAGGCCATCGAGATTTCTATATATACAAAGGAGGTTAACAAACAAAATGGCTAACAAATCGTCGCATGCCCGCGCTTTGATCTGTGCATTGGTTCTATTTATCCCGGTCGCCAGCTTTGCCTGCGATACAACCGGACTCAGCACCCTTGATCTGGAAAAAACCGAGCTTTCGACCCTGAAAAGCAAGGCCGGAGACACAAACCTGAGCCTGTATAACTTCAGGTTGGGACGCTGCACACCTTTGAAACAAGCACACAGCGAGCTGGAAGTCAGCGCTTTTCTGCCCAGCGATGAAACATCACAAGGCATGTACCAGATTTACCGTCACAAAGGCGAAAACCAGATCGACGCCTTAAAACACACGCTCGAATTCATGATTAAAGAACAACAAAGCTGAATCCACTTCATTTTTTAAGCGCTCTTTGTTGCAGTTTGGTGGGCTTTTGCCCACCTTTTTTTTGTAGCAAAATTCACACAACAGATACTCCGCAGGAACTTATCCCCCATCAGGATTGCCTACACGATGGCTCTCATGAATAACACTTCGACGAAACAAAACTTGCTGAAGCAACTGATCTACCGCCCGTTCTGGATTGCGATTGCCTGTTTAATCGTCATTCTGAGCATCGCATTATCCCTGCTTATCAACACAAGCTGGCGCGCGCTGCATCGAACCGAGCCGCTCGAAAAACATCTATTACTTATCGAAAAACTCCAGCGATACAACACTGAATTAAACCGGTTGTCTTCCCCCATAAAAAGCCTGAAAAAACCGTTAACGCAATTTACCCAGCTCCACAAATCATTAACGCATACATTACGGACCTCGGCAGATACATTAAGCGATGAGGCCAAAACTGCATTGCGACAGGCAAACAACGCATTGCAAAAGACTGAAATGACATCCACTGCCAATTTTCTTGCCGTAAAAGAAAACCTTCATACAGCCCTGCATGCGGAAATTGACGTGCAAGCCAAATTATTACGCCTGCTGGCCCGCGATAACCGTCTTGAGCTGGAAACCGCAACATCTATTGCCATTGCACTACCATTACTTGGGCTGCTGATGCTGTTTTTTTTACGCCATCGCATTTTAAAGCCACTCAATGGCTTGAGCATGCTGATCAGCCGGTTAGGGCTGCAATCAATCCCCCCCATTCCCCTTGATGAAGTCAACCCTTTATTACAGCCTCTTTTCATTGACTTCAACCGGCTGATAAAACGCCTGTCCAGACTGGAACAGGCCCAGCTTAAACATCAACAGAAACTGGAAAATAAAGTACGCAATGCCACACAATCACTGCTGGAGTATCACCACACGCTGGCACAATCAGAACGGCTGGCCGCCGTGGGTGAACTCACCGCCGGGCTTGCTCATGAACTACGCAACCCACTGGCCGGCATCTATCTGGCACTGAACAATCTACGCAATGAAATCGGAGACGACGACAAGGCCAGCCGACTCGCGCTGGTACTCGAAGAACTGGACCGGGTGACAACACTGCTCAATCAGGTATTGACCCAGTCGCAACATTCACCGGAACCTGCAACTTACTTCAACCTCGCCGATATGCTGGCATCCTTATTACGGCTGGTGCAGTATCAAATTCCCTCCCGGATAAAAATCAAACAACGGGTACCGAAAGATATTCAGTGCCATTTACCCCAGGGTCGGTTACGGCAAAGCATACTCAACCTCATACTCAATGCAGCTCAATCCCTTAATCAAGCCCCCGGGCTTATCACCATTGAAGCACATAACGAAAAGGACAGCCTCGTTATTCGTATTCAAGACAATGGCCCTGGTTTCCCAAAAAAATTACTTGCATCAGGCATACAACCTTTTGTTACAAGCAGGAATGACGGCACCGGTCTGGGGCTCGCCATCGTGCGCCGTTTTTGCCACGAACAGGGAGGAACATTGGAACTCACCAATCCACCGGAAGGAGGTGCCTGCATACAAATCACCCTTGGGAACATTAAGGATCACTCCGGCATGCCCATAGAGGAAAAATCATAATATGGGAAACTCCTTGCTTATTATTGAAGATGAATCCTTGTTGGGTGATGAACTATCACGCCATTTCAAACGACAAGGCTACCGTGTTGAACTCGCCACCACCATTCAACAGGCCCGATACAAATTACTGAAACAGAAGCTGGAACCACTGATTGTCATTTCAGATATCAATCTTCCCGACGGTAACGGCCTTGATCTGCTGGCAGAAGTCGGCAACACACCTGATGTCGGTGAATGGCTGTTTTTAACCGCCTTCGGCTCAGTACCGGAATCCGTACGCGCACTGCAACTTGGCGCCTATGATTTTCTCGAAAAACCCTGCGACCTGGAACGACTCGACCTTGTTGTTGCCAGCGCCCAGCGCAGCGCCCTCGCCCAGCGCCGCCTGAAACAACAGCGCAATGTGCAAACTCAACGTTACTCTGTCGACGCATTTATCGGCTCAAGTCCACAGGCACAACAAACGCGCACGATGCTCAAACGCTTATCGGAAATATCGTTTAACTCGCTGATCATCAGTGGGGAAACAGGAACAGGAAAAGGACTGGCAGCCAAAATTCTGCATCATACAAGCGCGCGGGCAGATGCGCCCTTCATTGCCGTCAATTGTGCCGCTCTGCCTCATGACCTGTTGGAATCCGAATTATTCGGTCATGAAATCGGCGCGTTCACCGGCGCAAAAAAATCACGGCGCGGCTTATTCGAACAAGCGGATGGCGGCACATTGTTCCTGGATGAAATTGGTGAAATGTCACTTGAACTCCAAAGCAAGTTACTCAAAGCCATCGAAGACCAGACAATCCGGCGACTGGGCAGCGAAATTGAAACCGAGATCGATATCCAGATCATCGCAGCCAGTAATCGCAACTTTTCCCAACAAGTAAGCGAAGGAAGATTTCGCAGCGACCTCTATCATCGGCTAAGCCTGTTCGAGCTTAAACTACCATCACTTAAGGAACGAAAAGAAGACCTGCAAGTGCTTGTGCCTGCGCTTATTAAAGAATTTAACCTCAAAGCAAAGCGCCACCAGGTATCCAAAATACCACAACCGGTATGGCAACAACTTAACCACCACCACTGGCCAGGCAATGTGCGCGAACTGAGAAATGTTATCGAACGCTGTGTTCTTTTCGCCGAAGGTGATGAATTGCCACTGCAATGGCTACAACTTGATGCAGCGCGGGCATCAACGACCATCCATGATGAAAACAGCCTGATTATTCCGCTGGATGGCAGCATGAATCTTGCGGAAATGGAATGTCATATTATCAAGACGGCATTAAAACGCTGCAATAACAACACCACAGCAACAGCACGCATGCTGGGGACCAGCCGCGAAAAACTACGCTATCGACAGCAGAAATACGGGCTGTGATACATCACAGCTACCCCGTTAACATCATCCTAAATTAATTAGTTGAACCTACTGCGAACGTCTAATGCACGGGGCGGCCAATAAACTGAACAAAGATCAAATTGAATTGGCCCGCATATCTTCCGCCAGAGTGTGGCGCCCGCCCTATGACTTATCGCATATTGGTTTCAAAAAAAAGGCATAAGCAAATAATTTGCTTATGCCTTTAGCATGACGGCCTAACCAGCAATGACCATAACCGGGTCAGTAAAACCGGCCACGAACCCCTTTAGCTGTTCTTTTTTTCCTCAACCAACTGGTGAATGCGGGGTGCAAGAATCAACTCCATGGCAAAGCCCATTTTTCCGCCCGGCACCACGATGGTGTTGGGACGCGACATGAATGAGTCATTGATCATGTTCAGCAGGTAGGGGAAATCAGTGCCATCGGGATCGCGGAAGCGGATGACAATGAAGCTTTCGTCCGGTGTCGGGATATCGCGGGCAATAAAGGGGTTGGAGGTGTCCACTGTGGGGACGCGCTGGAAGTTGATGTCGGTGCGCGAGAATTGCGGTGTGATGTAATGCACGTAGTCGTCCATGCGGCGCAGGATGGTATCCACAATAGCCTCGGCACTATAGCCACGCTGCGCATTGTCACGATGAATTTTTTGAATCCATTCCAGGTTCACGATGGGGACGACGCCCACCAACAGATCGGTGTGTGAGGCGACATCCACATCACCGTCCACTGCACCGCCGTGCAGGCCTTCGTAAAACAATACGTCGGTTTCTTCGGCGATATCTTCCCAGGGGGTGAATTGGCCGGGGGTCAGATCGATACCCAGGCGCGCATTGTGTTCGGCGGCTTCTTCATCACTGTGGAGGTAATAACGACGGCGGCATTTGCCGGTTTCACCGTAGGTTTTGAAGGCATCGGCAATCAGGTCAAAATGGTTGGATTCCGGACCAAAGTGACTGAGTTGTTTGTTTTTGGCGGCAAATTCCTCAATGGCCTGTTTCATCGCAGCGCGATCATAGCGGTGATAGCTATCGCCTTCCACCACCAGCGGGTTGATGTTTTCGCGGCGGAAAATGTGCTCAAAGGCATTTTTGACCGTGGTGGTGCCTGCGCCGGAAGAGCCGGTAACGGCAATGACAGGGTGCTTTTGGGACATGTTGTTCTCCTCAAACTTTCATTTCGAAACTTTCATAATAAAACCGGGCGCGCTGGGTGGCGGATGTTTCCGTGAACCTGTGCGACGCGATTACCCCGCAGCTGTTAATGGTGCCGGGTAATACTGGATATTTCGGTGGCGTTGCCGGGCAGCATTCAGATTGCCGCAAAATCGAACCGCATATCTTAGCGGTTTGTGTCCTTGCAGGGAAGGTTTGGGGAAAAGCCCTGTATGTGAAATTGTCAGTTTTTACTTTTGCTGCTGTTGGTATTGAGCAGTTGCGAGGCAGAGAAGATCTGTTCCGTGGTCTGGTTTTGCACCACGGCATCCGCCACCGTAAATTGATCCAGCAAAGTCAGAAATTCGCTGACGGCCCGCTGTAACACGCCTTTGAGTGCACAGATCGGGACTACTGTGCAGGGCTGGTTATTGTTGCTGAAACACTCGACGAGGTCGAAGCTGGGCTCCATACGGCGCACTACCTGGCCAATGGGGATCAGTTTTGCTTCGCGCGCCAGGCACATACCGCCATGTTTACCGCGGGTGGTATGAATAAAATCTTCCTGAGCCAGATGATGTACCACTTTGACCAAATGGTTGCGTGAAATGCGGTAAAAATCCGTGATTTCACTGATGGTTGCCAGCTCACCCTCTTTTTGTGCCAGATAAATGAGTACGCGCAAAGCATAATCTGTGTGTAGCGTTAATTGCATGCTCCTTCCCCCGAGGCTTGTGATGATAATAGAACAGGTGGAAAGGGGTTGACAATGGCGGCAGGACAATTAACATGTATCCTCGATACATTATTGTTCTGTGCGCACCGTTTTGGGCACTATAATCAGCATGTTGCCTGGCACCTTGTTTGGGAATGAAAAAATAATGTAGTGGGTGCGGTTTTATTTTTTTTGGCCGCTATGTTCTGGTCTCGTTATTTGTTTGGTACGGACCTGATACGGACATTAATTGAAATTGAAAACAAGTTAAACAGGAGAAAAACGATGAGTGATACATTATTCGACCGTCTTGGTGGTGAAGCCGCAGTGGATGCCGCAGTGGATATTTTTTATCGCAAAGTGCTGGCCGATGACCGCATCAACGAATTTTTTGATGGCGTGGACATGGACAAGCAGGCTGCCAAACAAAAGGCATTTTTGACCATGGCTTTTGGTGGTCCCAACAATTACACCGGCGAAGATATGCGCAAGGGTCATGCTCACTTGGTGGAGCGCGGCTTGAATGACAGCCATTTTGACGCCGTGGTGGAAAATCTGGGCGCAACATTGAAGGAATTGGGTGTCGCTGACGATCTGATCGGTGAGGTAGCCGCGATTGCCGAAACCACACGCAACGATGTACTGGGCAAATAAACATTTGTCACTGTTTTATACATAATGTCAGCCAACGGGAACACCATGCCAACGATATTATATGAAGGTCAGGATTATCACTGTGAACCAGGAGAATCGGTGCTTGATTGCCTGATCCGGCAGGGTGTTTCCGTTAATTATTCCTGCAAGGCGGGTGCTTGTCAGTCTTGTATGATGGTGGCTGTGGAGGGTAAACCGACGCCTGCCTCCCAGGTGGGCATCAAAGAAACACTCAAGGCGCAGAATCATTTCCTGATCTGTTCCTGTGTACCGGAAACCGACATGCAGGTGGCGGCGCCGGATCAGGCCGGCAGTCGTTTTGATACGGCGGTGTTGTCAGTGGACAAGCTCAGCGCGGATGTGGTGCGGTTACGGCTGGCGCGGCCTGATAATTATATTTATCTTCCCGGGCAGTTTCTCAACCTCAGTAATGAGGCGGGCGCAGTCCGCAGTTACTCCCTTGCCAGCGTGCCGGAGCTGGATGATTTCCTCGAATTGCATATTCGCCACGTGCCCGGTGGCCTGGTGAGTGGCTGGGTGGCGGAAAAATTACAGGCCGGTGACACGGTTACCATCAGTCAGGCGGCAGGGCAGTGTAGTTATCTGCCAGGCCGGGAGACACAGCCGTTGCTGCTGGTCGGAACGGGTACGGGGCTGGCACCGTTGGTGGGCATTGTGCGTGACGCCTTGCGACAGGGGCACAGCGGGCCAATTCATTTGTACCATGGCAGCAGTACTGCGGAAGGTTTGTATCTGGTGTCTGAATTGTCGGCGATGGACGAAGCCAATGCCGTTTTCCATTATCACCCTTGTGTGTCGCGGGGCACGCCGCCACACGGTGTGCAATCCGGGCGCGCAACGGATGTGGCATTAGCGGACTTTGCCCAACTGTCGGGCTGGCGGGTATTTTTGTGCGGTCGTGAAGATATGGTCAAAACAATGCAAAAAAAGAGTTTTTTGGCGGGTGCCTCGATACAGGATATTTTTGCCGATCCATTTATTGATTCAGCAGGCGCTGGTGCGGCGAATGCGGTATAAGCGCAACAATAAGCATTTGAATTTGGCTCGGTGCTGCTCATCGCTCATTTGACGCCACCAAACCCCTTTCCTCACCGAAAGCACCGACCCAGGCTGGTTGGCATTTTTCCAGGCGCAACGGTGATGATGAAACGTCAACAGCCCTTAAAGCATGCAGCTTCCCGTTCAACAAAAAGACTGTGCAATATCTGCACACTCAAAACCATGAGTAACACCCATTCCAGCTTCATCAGCGCATAATATTCATCCATTGTTTCGGTTTGCGTGATTTCACGAATTTGCTGTAAATAACGGGCAACCGTTTTCTCGCAAAAATAACCCGTTTTCTGCAAGGCTTGCGGTGATAGATATTTATCCAGCCCCGGTTGGCGTTCTGCAGTAAAAAACCAGTCCCGTATGGGCGTATAAAAGGCTCGCTTTTTAAACTGGGAGGGATGCTCAGGCAAATGAGGCATCATGATTTTTCGCAGAATGTACTTTTCATCCATGCCATTCAGCTTGAGGCCGGGAGGAACCCGGGCGGCCAGTTCCACCAGGGGATGATCCATAAAAGGCACCCGTGCTTCGATACTGTGCGCCATTGACAGCCGGTCACTCTTCCACAAAATCCAGCCGGGTAATCGGGTTTTGGTTTCAATGTACAGGGATTGGTTCAGGGGATGCAGCCCTTCAACATTGTGGCGCATATTTTCTGCCAGGATATCCATGGCAGAATCATCTTCTGTGCGTAAAACGTCACCAAACAGAGGGCTGCTGATATCATCCAGGATGTGCCAAAAGTCATTCCATGCGGGATAACAGCCAAACCGACGAATCACCCTGCGCTGTCTTTTGGAGCGGTGTTGCCCGAATAAAAAACGTACATGGGCTTCGGCAAAATTCTGGCTGTACTCGTTGAGGTAATACCGCCGTCGTTGTCGGCTGTTTTTTTGCTGATTACCCCAGATGCGCATGGCATCCTGCCGGTAGCAATCATAGCCGCCCAGTATTTCATCAGCACCATCACCGGTAAAAACAACTTTTTGTCCATTATGTTGCACCAGACCGGATAACATAAAGTGGGGCACATCCAGGGCCATTCTTTGTGGTTGCTCAAGATGATAAAGGCATTGTTGAAATTCAGCCAGAAATCCTTCTTTGCGTGCGTCATCCAGCAGAATGGTTTCGTTTGGCACACCCAGATGATCTGCAATATTTTTCGCCAGAACAGATTCATCATTAGCCGGGTTACTGAAACGAATCGTATATGACTGCACTTTGCCCGTTTCTGACATTGGTGCGTGCGTATTTAACAGGTAAGTGGTGGCGGCGGAATCAATGCCACCGGATAAATAAGCACCAATGGGTACATCGCCAATCAGATGTGTTTCTGCCGCATCGTCCAGGGCGCTCACAAAACGTTCGGACCAAAATGTCTCATCGAGACTTTCGTATTCATCATCCTGTGGAAAAACAAGATCCCAATATTGCTTGAGTTGCGGTTCGCCCCCTGGCGCCAGTGACAGTGTGTGGCCTGGTGGCAGCTCGACAATATCCCGAAAAAGGGTTTGCGGGCTTATTGCAAATTGGTAACGAAAATAGGCGCGAATAGCATTGGGATTCAATTGAGCATCAATATGACCACTGGCGAACAAAGCTTTGGCTTCCGAAGCTGCTAGCAGCGTATCGCCATCCCAGTGATAAAACAAAGGCTTGATGCCCAGACGGTCCCGCACCAGGTGTAAATGGCCGTTGGTTTGATCATGCACAGCAAAGGCAAACATGCCGCGCAGAGCAGGCACACATGCGAGCCCGTCACGTTCAAACAAGCGTAATACCACCTCAGTATCAGAGCGGGTATTAAACTGTACGCCATCTTTTTCCAGTTCGGCGCGCAGTCGCTGATAATTGTAGATTTCACCATTGAAGATCAGGGCAAAACGCCCGTCATCGCTTGACATGGGTTGATCGCCTTCCGCGATATCCACAATGCTCAGGCGAGTGTGACCCAGAGAAACAGAGCCGCGCATGATATGTGTCAGCGCATCGGGACCGCGGTGGGCAAGTGATTTAACCATGCGCCCAACGATTGTTTCATCGGCCTGCCGTCCATCGGCGTAATAACAAAGAGCAATTCCACACATGAAAAAATGTTGTCCCCTGAATACGGCAATAGACAAGCTGACCGGCTTAGTTAAATCCAAACTCCAGCTGCAAACGACCATCCCCAATTACAAATGATTTCAATTCACTTTTCGCCAGAGAATGGTTTAAATCCCGCTCTTTTACGGTGTAAATACGCACCAGTGGCAACGCATTTTTGCCCATAACGTCTACGATTTCCCGTAATTCCGCTAACATTTTTTCACTCACGCTTGGTATTTCAAATTGCGTGATGCGTGGTTGGCCAAAAAACAACCCACCCCGTGCCGGCTTGTAACTCAAGCCCAGCAACATTGTCACATGTCCCTTGTGCACACCGCCTCCCATCACTTTTGCCTCGATGGGAATAACCAGCACAATGTCCTTGTTCGTTTTGGACAAGCGCACTTGCGGCACATCCATAGAAACTCGCGCAAATGCCGCATATTCGCTAATGGGGAAATAGTTTTGCAAAACGCCTTGTATCCGCGTATCGGGCAAATCCACAACAAACGCGGCATGAGCCAACGGCGGCAAACCCAACAATGCAAACCCGGCGAAAAACATTTTGAGCACTCGAAATATCAACCGTTATCCTTCGTCCAGTGCTTTAATTCTGATTCGTGGGTTAAAGTAGGAACGGCAACTCAATGTGCGCCCCGGAATTCCCCAGAAAACGGCGCACCCAACAGGATGTAAACCTGTAGCCCCCGCTTGTAGGGGGCTGCAATCATAACAAAAAATGATACCAAGGCTAACTCGGTAAAATCTGGTAAACTCCCCCCATGCGCCCGTAGCTCAGCTGGATAGAGTGCCGCCCTCCGAAGGCAACGCTCATCGAGAAAATGGGCACAGCGGCCAACTATCAAAATCTGTTAGAATTCCCTCATGCGCCTGTAGCTCAGCTGGATAGAGTGTCGCCCTCCGAAGGCGAAGGTCACAGGTTCGACTCCTGTCAGGCGCGCCATTTCCTATATTTTCAACAAGTTACAACCAGTCATTTTTTGTATTTTTGCCAATTGTGCTAGCCACCAGGAGCAACAATCAACCGTTTTGGCTAACAATCATTTTTCAGTGAGTGTTAGCTCAAAATATCCATTCTGTGCCCATTTTGGGTCTGTGCCCAGATTGTGCCCACCCTGTGCCGTGTTTGAAATTTGAGGTTTTAACATCAGGCAGATTGGAGTGAGTTTTGACTGTTAGCTTCCTTTGGGCACAAAACCCTTTGTGGAGCCTCAGCAATGCCCTGACCCTGATTGTGCAGGAAAGCCGCAGATCTTTTTCAAAGAAGATAAAATAATCAAAACCCGCGACACCCTCTTGTACGCATGGCCCTGGCCGGCCGATATGTTGTACGAACTTGAAGCCACGAAGTGGAAATGCGCGTCACGCTTTCGTATTTCATCGAACCCAATCCCAGTGAGTGTGGTTGGACCAACAAGTACCGTTTCGCTTTCCACGGCCTGCGTTTTACGGTACGGCGACCACTGGAAGCGACGGAAAACAGTTCAGTCAGCGCACCAAGCAGTATGCGCGGGGACGAGCAATACCTGAAACAAATGGCGCAGGATCAGGACTGGGTGCTCGGGCAGAAACTACGTAATTTCGGCTCCATCCATTCAGATACCTGGCAGGGCACGGCCGCTGCACGGCGAGATCGGGTTTATCCCGTCCTCGGTTGCTGGAAGGAGCGCCCCAAGCTGGAGCACCGGGGTAGGCAGGCGCGTTATGCACTTATCGTCAGCACCCGCACGCACGCCGCCAGCATGATCGAAGTACTGGTAACTGTTTAACTCATACCGCATATCCATGTGTCATGATGCTGCGGGACAAGTAGAAAAATACAGCTCTGTATTTCTGAAAAAGGCCTCTCGAACATTAATGCTCGGTTATCTTGCTTGAAGATTCTGGTCCTTCGACCTGCTGATGGCGGTTGTGCGCCAGCTGCACCATGGGAAGAATCACCCTCGGTAGATGCATACGAGAGCACTGATTGCTCAGCAATTCCCTCCAGTAGGGCCAAACATGGTAGCTAACATTCTTGAGGGAAAACTCATCAATGGCCGCCTTCTCCAGGTCCGCAGCCATTGCATACTCAGCGATGAACTCTGCCTCAATGAATGCCCGGATAGATTCCGCTTCCTCCGACTCCTTGGGATCCACCCACCGCACACCCAAACGAAGGAATACCCTAAGCAGCCGAGTATGTTCCTCGATCTCCACCACCTGTGACTGATTAACAAGGTGCATCTGCTGAATGGTCAGCTCGGCAAGATCAGGGGCATATTTGGGGTCAAATTCGCCTAGGCAACGGGCATCCAGCCCACGCAGGTAAACATCCTGGATGTTGAGGCTATCGATGGCCCGCTGCAACTCGGCACTAACCGTCATGCAGCGTTACTCCAGTGTGGTTCACCTACGGAGGTTGAACTGGAAACCACCCGCAACTGTGGCCGTTTGGTGCTAGATTCGGAACTGATCTCTACTGACCAGCCCCTCACCTCCTCCCATTCCATCGAGGTGGCAACCGACCCGTCATCGACCCGATGGGTTAAAACTTCGAAGGCTGCTGGTATTTCGGCGGCCAGCCGCAACAGCTTATCCATCGCCTCGGATTGCGCCACGTCATCGCTTTCGTATTTGGAAAAGGCCACCGGCCCGCCGCCAAAGACCTTGGCGGCATCCGCCTGGCTCAGGCCCAGCTTCTCCCGCAGCGCACGCACTTCGGCACCACTCAGAAGGCCGTCCACCTGTTTCTTGAAGGCCACCATGGCCCGCTTGTTGGCGCGCAACTGCGCGGCATCCAACTGCTCGCTCTCGCAGGCGTCACAGACAGAAGAATGGAATTCAACCTCTGAAGTCTGCCCCTTGTACTCGACAGGGCTCCTGCCGATCCGGGGCTGCAAATGGCCCTCGCCACAGATCGGGCACAGACTGCTCAAATCATTCGTCATGTTGTTACCTCCTGTCTTCCGACGGGTGGCAAGAAACCACCAGTAATACCTTTCCCGTCTTGGCAATCGCGAACTTGATGTAATAGTCCATGTCCATTTCCCGGTGCGCGTATGGTATCCACTCCTGCCGCACCAGCGCATAGGCATCGCAGGCCGCCCAAGGGCCATTGGGACGCTGGACACACCACTCCGCACCAAGAAACCGCCCCGCTTTCAGCGCAACCTCCAGCAACTCGCACAGATCATCCGCGTCCAGCGACCACTTCTGCATGTCCCTGCCACACTTATCGGTCCACGCATGAATCGCTTGACTACCCGGATTCGCCAGCAGGGCCAGCACTTCCTCGGCGGGATACAGGGGACCTCCGGCAATCTTGCGGCTCTCGCCCTTGCCGAGGGGGAGCTTGCCCGAAAAGCGGCTGACGATCGTAGTACTTACCATTATGGTAAGTCAACCCCAGCATTGCGAGGAAATCGTGATAGATTTTTCTTATATGTCACTACAACTACCCCTTGAAAGCCTTGTCGAGTCGAGTTTGGCTTGATTCTCGACTTAGGCATGCCAGATAGCGGGAGCCATAGGATATCCAAAAAAAACATGTGGGATAACACTCACTCATCATTCTGGACATGTTCGGCCTGCACTCGCTCAGCCTCCCGGTCATAGGAGTCAGCCAGTTGCCTCAATGTAGCGCCAAACCGGGCATAACCAGCTTGTTCAATGGCTTCAGCCTTCTCTCGCCACTGCTGAGCAAGTTCTTTTTCCGGCTGCCCTGTAGGATCGACCGTACGAACACCCCTGGAGTTGTAAACCTCAGTCCGAAACCCGTCCCTCATATCCCCGGCATCGCTCGCATTGAGTCGCTTCGCGACGTCCTCGTTTATCCACAAGCCGTCCGAATCCTCAGGGCAGTAGAACAACACTTCTCCGACCTTGATCATTGCCACTTCCAGATGACCGGATTCTCCACATAGTTCTCGTACCCTATCAAGC
The DNA here is from genome assembly GCA_011321815.1 of Gammaproteobacteria bacterium. GTDB lineage: Bacteria > Pseudomonadota > Gammaproteobacteria > SZUA-152 > SZUA-152 > SZUA-152. The sequence goes on along the minus strand of DROS01000040.1, from coordinate 218,357 downwards.
CAAGCGATAAATTCTTCACTAGCAAAACTATTGTCATCACGAAGCCCAGGAGGAATTTTCCATTCATGCAAAAGACGCCAGGCATTCGTGGCAATAGCCTTGGTCTCCTCATCAACCGCCTGAGGCTCCTCTGAGCCTTTCGGCCGGTAAATCAACCGTATCACTTCACAGAAAAAGCCTGGATCACTGGCCAACCTTTTTTCCAGGAATTTCGGCCTGACATCGCCATGCCTACCCAGCAGCGCCACATAAGCCCACTCAACTCTGAACAAGGCATCCGGATCGGTAGCTGGATCTTCTTGTAACACCTTGATCAATTCCAGAACGTGATGTTGATTCAGGGCGTTGCGGGGCTCATCAGAAGAAACGGCGGAAAGCAAGACGTCAATAGTTCTCTCAAGATCCAGCGGCAACCCATCATGCAGGCGAGCATACAGACAATCCATTGCCGCAATTGGCCGTCCGTATTGGAGTAGCCTATCAATGGCATGGAGAACATCTCCCTTCGCATGGTACGGATTAACACCCACATTCTCCCAATAGAGCGTTTCGTCAGCCCCTAACCAGTCAGCGGCACGCGCCCACGCATCCTGATCAAACGGAAGACGAACCAAAAGTTGACTGCGCTGTTTCGTTGTCCACTTCTCGATTGGAAAGTGGTCGAGCCACTCCGAGCCCAGGCACTGATGCCTGTTCCATACGAACCCATCCATAAATTGGCTGATTTTATCGTTGTTCTCCAGCATGTCTGGCAGCAACGTGGATTCGGCGCTCTCATCTGCCACGTTAGCAAACGACCACCCAACTTTGTAGGGAGAATCAACGACCTGTGCGAATGCCAAGATACGCTCGAGGTTGGCACCATCCCATAATTCCAGTACTGCCTGTTTGCGCTTTTCCTCCAGCAACTGGCTTTGTTCTTCCCAATCACCGTCCTTTTCGTAAAGGTCGAAATCATGATCTGTAAACAGATGCTGGTATAACCCCTCAGGCGATTTTGGTGCCAAGGCTCCAGCAACCTCATCCAGTCGCTCAAGCACATCTAATGACAGTGCCCACTGTGCGTCCTGATACCTGCGATGCTTTCGTGAAAACCGTGTCAGCCTAGACCATATCGGAAACCGTTTTTCCTCATCCAGAGCAACGATGTCATCAGATGACAACAAGGCTGGCACCTTGTCAAAGGCTTGCTGTGGGAGGTTGTCGAGGTAATCGACCAAGTCAGTCAGCCTGTTGAAATCCGTACTGGCCATCTCAACCGCCATTTCTGCATATTGGGCTACTTGTTCTTGGTACTGAGCATGGGTCACTAACGGCTTCCAATCGTCTGCAACCTCCAGAAACCACGAAGGCTTGTGCGTGCCTGAAGTCGTCTGATGCTGGCTGGGAAGCAACTCCACAAGCACACGCCAAGCAACGTCCGGGTACTCATTCCGAATCGCCTTCAAACATGCCAACTGTTTTTCGAACGGAGCGAGGGTCTGCGGATGCCAGGGCAACAAAATCGAGACCAACGAGTTGTCTGGTCTGTTCGACCATTGCCCACCGGGGTCACGGGCCGCTAAATCCGCCAAGAGTGTCGCGACTCTTACTAGGTAATCCCCGCTCCATGCCAGACCCTCCAGGGCCCATAAGAGGCCAGACAGATACGTGCCGCCGAATGTACCGCCGCTCTCCTGCTTGAATAACTCATCGAATGGCGAATCATTGCAAAGCAGCGCTTTCTGCACCGCATCAAGAAAAACACTAGGTGCCCCTTCCGCTATTGTTGGCAGCAAATTGTTGACACTTGCCCAAATACGCCAATCATCATCCTCAAACAACTCACGAACAGTCAGAATGGCAGTTCCTTTCGCTTTGCCATGAGAACAGTTCTTGAGTGCATCATCTTCGTTTCCAAGCAGGGCGATGGTTTGCGCAATGCCTTCTCTGAGGCTTTTGGAATGCCGCAATATTTTCCCATGCGCGGCCGCTGCATATCTCTCTTCCGGAGCCAGCTCAAACTGAGGGTCAACCTCACTCAGAACTTCGACTGCGCAGGACTTGAATGCATCGAGCTGAGCATCAAATATACGCGCACCAAATTGTCGCCAGGCAGATTTTCGATCCACTACCTTCCAGCGGCCCTCCTGGTAATCGATATAGCGCTCATCCTCCTGAATTTCATCTCGCAGGATGCCTGTCCATTCGTCAAAATTCATCGACGATCCTCCTGGCTATGTCCAAGTCGGCCTCTTTTCCCTCTTTCCACTGCCCTAACAGCGTGGCCACTGCCATAGCTTTCGCCTGAGCCGGAGAATACGATCTGACTGCGGTATCAGGCTGTTCAGGAACCGCAAGATCACCCGGAATGGATGTCGCCACCTCTCTCTTTGCCAGCTCTTCCTCAAGGATCTGTTCGATATTCGGAACTTCAAACAGTACGGAGAAAATCCAGAGTGCAGACTGGCGTACCCCTTCCAAGGTAGACTGTTCAGGAACTGCCGCGCCTCCCCCGTGGTAATGTTCGTTTCTTTGATCGTGGTACCAGACAATCTCTTCCTTTGTCTTGTACTCGGGAAGCCCCCTGTTTTTGTTCTCATCCAGAAAGAAATCAACGCGGGTATGAAAATTTCGCAACCAGTTTGCAACTCCCGCTACCGAATAAGATCGATAACCTCTGTGCGCAGGATTCAGTTTCAGGTAAGCCGCTATGGTCACCTCAATAGAGTTATCGAAGCTCACGAGTGCAAGGCGCCGATCATAATCAGCTCCTCGGCGAAAATGGATTTCGCCATGTACAATCAGTTCAAAAGGGCGGGTCGCCCAAGGCTTCAAGCTGGCATGCTCACTCATAACTCACTCTTGAAGGCCCAGTCGACGATGGCGGGCAGCAGGGCGTCCGGTTGTCAGCCTGGGCCGGGTAACAGCGGCAGCAAGGGCCTGGATATACCTCACACAATAAAACACCACGTCACTCGAACACAAAATTCGCCACCTCTGTTACTGCACTCTCCGCCACCTCAGCAACAGAAAAAACATGCGCAACTACGTCTTTCAATGATTCAAGTACCTCTATAATTTTGTGCTGCCGACCTAGTACATCGACCAGTTTATATTGACGGATAGTTTCCCCGCCAACTGAATGAAGTACAATCCAAATTAGATTTCAATTTTAGGACCGCAATAGAAGCAATGCCAGCCAAAAAATACATCGTCCAGTTGAGCAAAACGGAGCGCCAAAATCTCAGCTCACTGGTAAAAACAGGAAAAGCCGCTGCCTATAAAAGGCAACGCGCACAGATTCTTCTCAAGGCCGATGTAGGACCGGAAGGCCCAGGACTCAAAGATAGCGACATCGTGACATCAATTGATGCGAGTTTGCGAACGGTGGAGCGAACACGGCAGCGATTGGTGGAGCAAGGGCTGGAAAAAGCTTTGGAAAGAGAGGTGCGCAAACGCTCAAAAAACCCACGGCTCGATGGAGAACAGCAGGCTCACCTTGTTGCACTGGTCTGTTCAGAGCCACCAGAAGGCCGTAATCGCTGGAGCCTAAAACTGCTTGCCAGCAAAATGGTAGCATTAAATCATGTGGACTCAGTGAGTCCAGAGACCATCCGTCAAGTTTTAAAAAAACGATCTCAAACCTTGGCAGCGCAAAGAGTGGTGCATTCCGGCTAAAAAAAGTGCTGATTTTGTTTTTAATATGGAAAACATCCTGACTCTCTACAAGCAGCCCTACGATGAAGCTTATCCCATTATTTGCATGGACGAGAGCAGTAAACAACATCTGCGTGAAACAAGAGAAAAGCTTTCCATGGAGCCGGGGAAGCCCGAGCGTTACGACACTGAATATGAGCGTAATGGTACCAGCAACCTATTCATCTTTTTTGAACCACTGCGGGGTTGGCGGCGTATTGATGTGACCGAAAGACGCACCGCAGAAGACTGGGCGTTGCAAATAAAAAAGTTGGTGGATGAAGATTACCCGCAAGCGACGACAATCAGACTGGTAATGGACAATCTCAATACCCATACCGGCGCATCGCTGTATAAAGTGTTTGAACCCAAGGAGGCACGGCGGCTACTCGATAAGCTCGAGTTCTGTTACACGCCGAAACATGGCAGCTGGCTGAATATGGCGGAAATTGAATTTAGCCTTTTGTCCCGACAATGCATGAGTGATCGCATGGCTGATAGAGAGCATTTAGCACAAGAAGTATCGGCATGGGTGGCGTATAGAAATGCGATCAAAAGCGAAATGAACTGGCGCTTTACAACCGAGGATGCGCGTATCAAATTGAAACATCTCTATCCGTCAATATAAACTGGTCGATGTACTAGTTGCGCACCTCCTAGAACATTGCCGTGGCGGCGAGTCTGTGCTGACCTTGGCCAATTTAATTGGCTGAGCCGTTTATTTGTGTACTCAAGAGTTGGGAGCCAAGCATCCCATGTTTGTCTTGGCGGAAGGTCTGAATTGATGGCTGCTTGCACACTATATTCGAGAACACCAAATAATTTTGGGATTGCCGGATATGAAGTATTTATTTTGAGGGCACTGAAAATCTCCAGCAATACGGTTTGATGAGGTTCTTCGTGATCAGTTATGCGTGCGGCAAGCTGCGCTAAGGCGGCACTAGCCTCTAAAACACCACCCATTATATACTTCCCCAAATGTTAGCTAACACTCATTGTTGAGAATAGCATGCTGGGCCAAATTTTGTGACTAAGTCCTTCTCCTTAAATTTTGAGCCAAATTAATTGGGTTTAATTGTCACAAGTCGTTATCAATATTATATTGAATAATCAATTAGTTAAGTTAGTTAACGGCTTACCCGTCACAATTGATGCCGGTTAATAACTAAACAATGCGCGCATTATTTTTGGTCTCCGAAGGCGGGTCACAGGTTCGACTCCTGTCGGGCGCGCCATCTTCCTTATTGCCAATTTGGGACAATTTTAGGGCGCCCGGATTCATCTGGGGCTGTTCTTATTGTTTCTAATCGGGGTGATTCCGTCACCCAGACTTTCTCTCGTGTCTGTAAAAACGCCAAGATCAAAGATCTGCGTTTCCACGCCCTACAGGGATTCAGAGTTGCTAAACGTTACCTTACATATAGACATTATCTTGCGCCGTGTTAAAGTTTGCCTTTAATAACTTGCGCGCTGCATCATTTATTTAAAGGCAAGCTTTAACACATGAATACCCAAACCCGTTCAGGTGAATTTGCCGTTCAGCCGGGCGGTCATCAGGCGTTTATCCCCAAGCCGCTGCCGCCAACGCCGGCGCTGGAGATCGATGCCGAGATGCAGGCGTTGCTATCCAGGGCAGACCGCGCCCTCGGGCGGCTGGACGGCTCCATCCGCACCCTGCCTAATCCCAACCTGTTTATCTTTATGTACGTGCGCAAAGAGGCGGTACTCTCCAGCCAGATCGAAGGCACGCAAAGTTCACTGAATGACATTCTCGAAGTGGAAGCGGAGATCTTCGACAGCGAACATCCTCGCGATGTGGATGAAGTGCTCAACTATGTACGCGCCATGAACTGCGGTCTGGAGCGACTGGCTGAACTGCCACTATCCAATAGGCTGATCCGTGAGATTCACGATGTTCTGCTAAGCGGTGTGCGCGGTAGCAACGCCCAGCCGGGCGAGCTGCGCAAAATTCAAAACTGGATCGGCCCGCCAGGCTGCACATTAAAAGAAGCTACCTTTGTACCGCCACCACCACAACTGCTCGAAGCGATACTCGGCCAGTTTGAAAAGTTCCTGCATGATGAAAGCCTGCCCGCCCTGCTGCAAATCGGTATGGCCCACGCCCAGTTTGAAACCATTCACCCCTTTCTGGATGGCAACGGCCGTGTCGGACGACTGCTGATCGCCTTTATGCTCTACCAGCGCGAGATATTAGAGACACCGGTGCTCTACATCTCCCACTACTTCAAAAAGTATCGCCAGCAATATTATGAGCAGCTGCAATCCGTGCGCGAAACCGGTAGCTGGGAGCTGTGGCTAAAATTTTTTCTGCAAGGCATCTATGAAGTGTCTCAGGAAGCCACCGAGACCTCACGTAAAATCGTTGGCCTGCGCGAAGCTCATCGCAAACTAATCGCTGAAAATTTTGGCCGCGTTGCGGGCAACGGCATGCAGGTGTTGGAAACACTTTACCAACGCCCCTTTATTAACGTGCAGGACATCATAGACCTGACCCATGTCTCCTACCCGGCAGCCAATCAGTTGATGAATAAATTTGTTGACCATGGTCTGCTAACGGAAGTAACCGGCCAGGCACGCAACCGCCAGTTTCGTTATGGGTCGTATATAGAGCTGTTTAGTTAAGTAGAGAGGACCCATGCCGCTACTCGATTGGTTAAATAAAGATCAAGCCGTTACGCAGGCAAACCAAGCGCCTTACCGTCTATTACAGCCGGTGCCAAAATTGAGCGTTGGTGACCCCAACAATCAAAACATGCTGATTCATGGATGAAATCTTTGGGCGTGGTAATTTCATAGCTTCAAACGTTTGGCAGAGAAAGGTATTCAAGGGAAAATCGCGAGGCAATAGGGGATGTTCATAAGTACATTTATGTTTATGCGATGCTCCCCAAGAAGTTTAAATCGATTAGAAACAAAGTGCCTCTAACTGAGGAGCGAGCAAAATATATGGCTTGGTCAACCTTTTTGATACACCCCCGTTAAGCCGCTTTTCTTGACTATTTAAATGCCAGCGTCTACACACTTAGTTGAATCATCATTATCCCTCTCAGATGGTGATTTCGTTTAGCGGCCTTTCCCCAAGGCCGTTTTTTTGTCCAGTATTAAGCCGTTCCCTGATATTTTATAAAATGCGCCAACTAAACATAGTTTCAGGTTTATTTGTTGCAACATAATACTCGGGGAAACCACTCATTGGTTCAGTGATATCATGGAAAAAATACAGGCATTTCTGTGCTCTCTTGCCTTACAGGAGTTTGGTCAGCATCAACCACTCAAAATCATTTTTGTAAAAAGTGAGCGCGGTGAAAAACACATATTGATTGGTAAAATATATCCGTAGCGTTTGGGATTTAGGTTTAAATGTGCGGCGTACTTTTTCATGGCGAGGCGAAATGACGTGTAATCGTTATTCTATGGCAAGGACAACAACGCAGCCATGGCGGAAACAGGGCGTGCAATCAGATCTCAATCGCTACGGGTATAGACGGGATATGATCACAATTACTCAGCTAAGTGTATTTCGTCAAGCCTGATGTCTGTCAACGCAGAGGTCGTAGAGAAAAACAAAATCCGTTGATCATTTCAATTTTGGAAATAATGGGGTGACTGTTAAATCCGGTGCGATACGCATCCGTCCACCGTGTTTCCATTACCTCTTTCCTTTTTCCCTGTTTTCCCGCTAAAGTAACGGTTATGCGAATATTATTAATTCTGGTTTTTCTGTTTGGCGGTGCCGTTTACGCGGGGGTTTACAAGCGCATAAACCCCGATGGCAGCGTGGAGTTCACGGACATGCCGCGTAATGAGCAGGAAAAACCGGTAACCATCAGCCCCATGAGCACGTTCAAGGCCAGCCCCCTGGCCACACAGCGAAGCACATCCGGCAGTAAGCAGTCCAAGGCCTACACTTATGATGCGCTGCGTATCACCAGCCCTGCCAATGAAGCCACAATTCGCGATAACGCTGGCAATATCAACGTGACAGTTTCCGTGACGCCGGCCTTGAATCCCGATCACAAGCTTGTGCTGCTGCTTGACGGCGAGCCAAAAGCAACATCCCGGTCCGGCAGTTTTTCCCTCAAAAATATCGACCGTGGTGAACACGCCCTTTCGGCGCAGGTACTGGATGCCAAGGGTAAACCACAGATCAGTGCTGCACCGGTTACTGTTTATTTACAACGCCAATCCATTATCAACCGCAGGCGCGCGCAATAAAGGGACGTGCACGAAATAATTGGCACACTCTGACTTGCTTTTTACTCCTGGCCACATGGCCTCAAGCGTTGCGAGGCTTACTGTGCGCCTCTTGGCGTCGTTTGATCAGAAGCAAAATCCGCTGCCATAATTGCCGGGTTGTTCCGTGCACGTTTTTAAGCGCTGACCCGCGGCTCTTCGCCGTACCTTGTACCCACTACGCCAATAGCACGCACCAATATAGTGCGCTCCGTGCCTTTTTGCGCTATCTTGGTGGTCACGTATTCTGTTGAAAAAAGGATCATCCCGCATCAAGCATTGCTCGAAAACAGGATTAACCATTTGTAAGTATTAATTTTTTTCACTGAGGCAGAGAAAGTCTCACATGTTTTGTCAATTTCACACAAGTTTGGTTTGGTTCTTGCTATCTCTATTGCCATGAAAGCCCCTCTCCTGCAAACACCCCCAGCCGCTGCACTACACCAGCGCATTCTGGATAATCTGACTCATGCTGTGCTCATGTTTGATGCAGACCTGTGTCTGGATTACATCAACCCGGCGGGTGAAATGTTATTTGCAGTGAGCGCCAAGCGCCTGATTGGCCAATGCGCTCCGGTGCTGTTGCCCGCTGACAGCCACCTGTTGGAAGCCATCGAGAAAGGGTTGGGCAGTGGTCATCCCTTTACTGAGCACGAGGTGCAAATCACCTTGCCCGGACGCCGTGAAGTTACTGTGGATTGCACCATTACCCCACTGGCGTCGGCGGCCAATGATTCGGGCCTGTTGGTGGAATTGCAACAACTGGACCGGCAATTGCGCATTTCCCGCGAGGGCCAGCAGCTGGCGCAACAGGAAACCATGCGTTCACTGGTGCGGGGCCTGGCACATGAGATCAAAAATCCGCTGGGTGGTTTGCGCGGGGCCGCTCAACTGTTGGAACGTGAATTACCCAATTCTGAACTGAAGGAATATACCAATATCATCATTGGCGAGGCCGACCGTTTGCGCAATCTGGTGAATCATATGCTTGGCCCCACTGCGCTGCCGCAAAAAGAGGCTCTGAATATCCATCAGGTACTGGAGCATGTACGCCAGCTGATCAATGTGGAAAAACGTGGTGATATCACTTTTGTCAGTGATTATGATCCCAGCATCCCGGAAATTCTTGGTGACCGTGATCAGCTGATCCAGGCTGTGCTGAATATTGTGGGTAACGCCGTACAGGCCATTGGCGACCGGGGCGAGATTATTCTGCGTACCCGCACTCAGCGGCAGTTCACCATTGGCCAGACCTGTCACAAACTGGTTTGCCGGGTGGAAATTATCGACAATGGTCCTGGTATTCCTGAGGACATGATGGAAAGTATTTTTTTCCCCATGGTCACTGGCCGCGCCGATGGCACCGGGCTGGGCTTGTCCATATCGCAATCCTTGATTAACCAGCACGGCGGGCTGATCCAGTGTGAAAGTCGCCCCGGGCGCACCCGCTTTGCCCTGCTGTTGCCATTAGACAATGCCGCAACACAGAAACATCAACCCTTTTTGAGACACAGCGCATGACTGACACACAAAATATCTGGGTTATTGATGACGACCGCTCTATTCGTTGGGTGCTGGAGCGCGCACTCAAGCAAGCAGGTATGTCTGTGAAAACATTTGACAGTGCCGACGGCGTGCTCGACAGGCTGGCCACCAGCATGCCTGCCGCCATTATCAGCGATGTGCGTATGCCCGGCATCGACGGCCTGCAATTGCTGGAAATGATTGGCGAGCGCTACCCCAATCTGCCCGTGATCATCATGACCGCCCACTCAGACCTGGACAGCGCCGTATCCGCCTACCGGGGTGGAGCCTTTGAATACCTGCCTAAGCCGTTTGACGTGGATGAAGCCATTGAACTGGTTCATCGTGCCATCCGCCACCGTCACCTGCTGTTACAGGGGCAAACTAATGGTGATGTCGGCCATACGCCGGACACGACACCGGAAATTATTGGTGAAGCCGCTTCCATGCAAGAGGTGTTTCGGGCTATCGGGCGGTTGGCGCGTTCAAAAATCACCGTGCTCATCAATGGCGAGTCCGGTACCGGCAAAGAGCTGGTGGCCCGTGCTCTGCATCGTCACAGCCCCCGTGCCAAACAGCCATTTATTGCCCTCAATACCGCAGCAATTCCACATGATCTTTTGGAATCCGAGTTGTTTGGCCATGAGCGCGGCTCTTTTACCGGCGCACAAAGCGCGCGTAGTGGTCGTTTCGAACAGGCCGATGGTGGCACCCTGTTTCTCGATGAAATCGGTGACATGCCCGCCGAATTGCAGACCCGGTTACTGCGCGTGTTGTCCGACGGCGAGTTTTACCGGGTTGGCGGGCACTCACCCACCAAGGTGGATGTACGCATCATCGCTGCCACGCATCAGAACCTGGAGCAGCGGGTAAAGGACGGCCAGTTTCGTGAAGATCTGTTTCACCGGCTCAACGTAATCCGTGTGCATATGCCGCCATTACGTGAGCGCCGGGAGGACATTCCGTTACTGGCCAAACACTTTCTCGCCGAAGCGGCAAAAGAACTCAATATGGAATCCAAACAACTGGATGAAGAAACCACCCGCTATCTGGCCCGCCAGGAGTGGCCGGGCAATGTGCGCGAACTGGAAAACATTTGCCGCTGGCTCACCGTGATGTCACCGGGGCAGACCATTCACATGGAGGATTTGCCCGCTGAGCTGAAAAAATCCAGCCGCACCCAGCCTGATGATGACAATTGGGAGGCCAGCCTGCGCCGTTGGGCTGATCTGCGTTTTGCCCAGGGTGAGGAAGCCCTGCTTACAGATGCGGTGCCTCGTTTTGAGCGTATCATGATTGAAATTGCACTCAAACACACTGGTGGCCGGCGACAGGATGCGGCCAAGTTACTGGGTTGGGGCCGCAATACGTTGACCCGGAAAATCAAGGAGCTGGAAATGGAAGAACCCACTGCGAGCATGGTGTGAAATAGCGCGTTCATGCGCGGGGCAGGCCCTGACGACATTCGCTGTCAGCAGCGGGAAATTAGCTTAACCGGCCAAGGATCAGGGGATATAGCCCAGGTCTTTTTGCAGGGCGGAAAATTGGCGTATCCAGGGGTCTTGCTGGCGTAGCGTAGCGGGCAGTTGGCTGCGGGCATCGAGAGCGGCCTGCTTGTTCGGGTAGCTGTGTTGAATCAGGCCAAACCAGATTTTGCCTTTGCGGGTGGTGTGATAAATAGCCAAAGGCTCATCCAGCGGGTATTGGCGGATGAAGCTGCGTAGGGTGCCGATATTATTGCCTGCCACCAGTTGCAAAGTATAGTGCTTGGGATTTTGTTTGAGTATCCATGCGTTTCTGAAGCCGGGCAGATCCGCAGGAACAGGGGAGGCGCTTATTGCCGGAGGTGTGACAGCCTCCACAGAGGGTTTTACCTGTTCGGCCCCTTCCTCTCCGGTTTCCTCTGCAACCAGTGGAACGGCTGTCGGCGTTGACGGCAGTGTGACTGTATCTGGCATTGTATTTTTATCGTTTTCTGATGCAAAAGTGGTGTCCGTTTCTGTATTTTTTTTCATGCTTCCCTGAGAGAGCGGTTGAAGAAGTGGCCCGGGTTCCGGAATCATATCCGCTGCGGATACTTCGCTGGACGTTGTCCTTGGCACTGCTGGCGCCGCCTCTGGCAGTGAAACCGAAGCAGGTTGGCTGATGGCTTCGACAGGCTCAGACGCCAGCCAGGCGTTAAATTCATCCTGAAAAAAAAGCAGCGTACCCAACAGAACGATGCCGGTCAGTGCAGCCGCTGCGCGTACCTTGTTGATGCCGGGGGTGCTGCTTGCCGTTGGCAGGCTTTCGATTAACACATCATGTGCAAGGCGGTTGATTTCACCTGGCCAGCCAATGGATTGTTTGTGAATCTTTTGCAGAACAGCATCGGTGAATGGTTTGTCAGCAGCAAAATTGGCGGCTGACAGCCGGTGCAATATGTAATGGGTGGTGTGCGTTTGCGAAAAAGGAAGCAAGTCGACGTTACGCCGGACAACATGTGTTTGTGGGCCCAATAAGGGGTCATTAAAATTTTCATCCAGCTTTCGGGTGCCAAAAAGTATAACGCGAAGTAGCGGTTTTTTATCTGCGTTGGTAAGTGCCGCCATTTCCAGTACACGCCGAAGGGCGGTAACCGGCAATTGTTCCGCGTTGTCGATCAACAACACGGCTTGTTGTGCTCTGTGTTGCAGGGTTTCAAAGTGATACTGCATGCGTTCAAACAGTTCACTGTGCGTGGCGCCTTGAAAATCCATGTTCATTTGATGAAACAGCTGCTGCAATAGTTTCCGTTCGTCCATACCGCCCTGGGCATCAATATGCGCAACTATCCAGGTATCCAGGGTCTTCAATAAATACTGTTGCAGCAGGGTGGTTTTACCACTGCCGGGGGGGCCGGCGACAAGTACAAGTTCGTTGCCGTACTGGGTGAGGTGCAGAAGGATGTCGAGTTTTTGCTGGCGTCCCGGCTCGGCATAAAACAGGTCATCTTCAATGGCATCGGCAAAGGGTTCGCGCGTCATGTGGTAGTGCACAACGTAAGATGAGGATGCGGTGCTTTTGCTTTCGTACAATCGTGTGCCTGTGTTACTCATGCAGGGGCTTGCTCACCTTTGATAAAAACCACGCGGTAACCGCGTTTTATTTGTGTGTCACGCGCGGCGATAAGTGCAGCCAGCGCTTGGTCGTGATCGCTAAAGTGTAGTCTGCTAACGCGGCCGGAGGAACCTTGCCGGCCCGACTCTTTGACCAGTGTCCAGCCTTCAATCAGGTCTTCCTGTAAAAAAAGATGGCAGTAGCGCGGATGATTATCGGCAGCCGGTGGTGTTTGCAGATAGATGCGCATGGAGCCGAAGATGTCTCAGGTCAGTTCAGTGGCATTGAAGATGCGTTCATATTCACGAATGGCATAACGGTCTGTCATACCGGCAATATAGTCCGCGATGCCGCGTGCGCGTCCACTGTCGGCACTTTTATTTTCGAGCAGGCTGACATGTTGCTGTTGCTCGGGTGGCAATAATAATGGGTCATTAAGAAAGGCATCAAACAGGGAGCGGATAATAATCGCTGCTTTGGCGGTCATGCGATGTACACGGTAGTGGCGGTAGAGGTTTTCACGCAAGAATTGTTTGAGTTCCAGGTTCATGGTTCTCATTTCGTCACTGAAACCTACCAGGGGTTCTGTACGCCGGGTAATGTCGTCTCGCGTCGCCGGACTGGCGGCGCTGATACGCTCACTGGTATTGTGCAAAAAATCGGTGACTTGATGATTGATCATGCGACGGATGATTTCGTGAATGGCTCGTTTTTCCGGAATGTCGGGATATATGGACATTACCGCAGTGTGTTGTTCCTTAAACAGGCGGACATCACACAGGCTTTGAATGTCGATCAGCCCTGCGCGTAGTCCGTCATCCACATCATGGTTATTGTAGGCGATTTCATCGGCAAAATTGGTCACCTGTGCTTCCAGTCCTGGCTGTTGTTTATTTAAAAACCGTTGTCCCAGGTCACCCAGCTTTTTGGCATTGTTAATGGAGCAATGTTTAAGCACACCTTCACGGGTTTCAAAGGTGAGATTGAGGCCGTTGAATTCGGCATATTTTTCTTCCAGCTCATCAATAATGCGCAGTGATTGCAGATTGTGCTCAAAGCCACCGTACCCCTGCATGCACTCGTTGAGAATATCCTGGCCTGCGTGGCCAAAAGGCGTGTGTCCCAGGTCGTGGGCCAGGGCGATGGTTTCACTGAGGGTTTCGTTAAGGCGCAGCACGCGGGCGATGGAGCGGCTGATTTGTGCAACTTCAATGGAGTGGGTGAGGCGGGTGCGGAACATGTCGCCTTCATGATTGACAAAGACCTGTGTTTTATATTCCAGCCGGCGAAATGCGCCAGAGTGCACGATGCGGTCACGGTCCCGTTGATATTCCGAGCGGGTGTTGGGTGGCGGCTCGAAAAAACACCGCCCGCGCGAAACCGTTTCGCGCGTGGCATAAGGCGCGAGGCCGTCGAGGGTGCCGGAATCAACTGGTCGCGTGATGGAAGGCATCGAGTGTGTTTCTCAGTAATGCGGGCTCGTAGTCATCGCTGACGTAACTGGAACCAATACGGTTTAACAACACTAAACGAATAACGCCTGCCTGCACTTTTTTGTCCACGGCCATGAGCTCCAGAAAGCGGCCTGCATTCATTTCGGTGGGTATTTTCACGGGCAATCCTGCGGCTTCCAGCAGGGCCCGTGTGCGCTCAAGCTGAGACTGGCTGAGATTGTTTTGCCGGTGTGACAGATCGGCGGCCATTAACATGCCTGTGCCCACCGCTTCGCCATGCAGCCAGGTGCCGTAACCCATGCCTGCCTCAATGGCATGGCCAAAGGTATGACCAAGATTGAGCAATGCACGTTGTCCGGTTTCTTTTTCATCCGCGGCGACGATGTCAGCCTTGGTCTGACAGGAGCATTCAATGGCATGCGTCAGGGTTTCTGAGTCGCGTTGCAGCAGTTTATTCATGTTGCTTTCCAGCCAGACAAAAAAGTCTTCGTCCTGGATCAGGCCGTATTTAATCACCTCCGCGAGTCCCGCTGAGAGCTGCCGGTCATCAAGTGTGTCAAGCGTATTAGTATCAATTACCACACATTGCGGCTGATGAAAGGCGCCAATCATATTTTTGCCCAGTGGATGATTGACGCCGGTTTTCCCACCCACGGATGAATCCACCTGCGCCAGTAACGTGGTGGGTATCTGAATGAAGTTAACTCCACGCTGGTAACAGGCGGCAGCAAAGCCGGTAATGTCACCAACCACGCCACCACCCAGTGCGATGAGCGTACACTGGCGGTCAAACCGGTGTTGCAACAGGGCGTCAAAAATCAGATTGGCGGTGTCGAGCGTTTTGTATTTTTCACCATCGGGCAGGATGACGGTTTCGCATTGCCAGGCATTCAGGGCCGCGCGTGTTTTTTCGAGATACAGCGGCGCTACGATTTCATTGCTGACCAGTAAAACCTGGCTGCCATGAATGTGGGGGGCCAGCAGTTTTTCCTGGCCAAGCAGCGCCTGACCAATGTGAATGGGATAGCTGCGTTCTTTCAGACTAACAGTAAGGGTTTTCATGGTGAGGATATTATGTTGCGGTATTAAATGATGTGTCAGATTAAAGATTGTGCTGGGTTGCAAGGTCGGCCAGCTTTTTTACGACATTACGCACCGGGCTGCTATCCGTTTCAATAATTTCATCGGCGACTTCGCGGTACAACGGATCACGCACAGCGAGAATTTCTTCCAGTTTTTTACGCGGGTCGGCAGTTTGCAGTAACGGGCGGCTTTTATCCTTGCAGGTTCGGTTAATCAATTGCTTCAGAGGCGCATTGAGATACACAACAAAACCCTGGCGGGTAATCTGGTCACGGTTTTCGGGGTCAAGGATCGCGCCGCCTCCCGTGGCCAGGATGATATCGTGCATTTGCGTCAATTCGGAAATCACCATTTTTTCTCTGCGACGAAACCCTGCTTCACCTTCCAATTCAAAAATAAGTGGAATATTGGCCCCTGTGCGTTCTTCAATGACTCGGTCACTGTCATAAAAGGTGCGGCCCAGATGACGGGCGAGTTGTTTGCCAATCGTGGTTTTGCCTGCTCCCATGGGACCAACAAAAATGATATTTTGTGCCATCTTACCTGGATACCTGTCGTTGTGTTCAGTATTTGTTTACAGCGATTATGTTAGGGATTATATCGGTTTTGCTGCAAGAATGACCAATGGGGCATTCAGTCCAAGCCACAAAAGCGCCGCCTGCGCATTGAATCCACTTTCCAGCCTGCCCCACCGGATGCGCGGCTGACCTTGCATCGGCCATCTTTGCGCCGAAGACTCGTATAATCACATACGATCTCCATGCAGACATCCGGGAATCGCCCCATGTAACACCCTATTTTTCCAGCCTAACAACTCCTGGTTTTCTTCCGTTTACCGGGAAACAGGACGCTTTGGCTATGCTGCCAAGTATGGCATAATTTGCTCCGTGCCCAGCTAGTGAAACCTTAGGCTATGCTCCTGATTCTGCTGGTTTTAGTCGTCAGCTTATTGTACCCACGATAAACCAGCACCTCTTTTTCGCTTTCCTTGCTTTCTGACGTTTTGCAAGAAGCCCTATTGCGTTTTAATAAAATGAAAGTATTACTGATAAACAAGTATTTATACCCTCGGGGCGGGGATGCGGTCAGCACGATCACCACAGGAAAAATCCTTAAGGCGAGAGGTCACGATGTTCAGTTTTGGGGTATGGCTCATCCCGATAACCCTGAATACGAGATGTCCCGCCACTTTGTGGACCACATAGATTACGGCACAACCGGAGGTTTGGTCAATCAACTTTCGACTGCGGGAAAACTGCTATATTCACTTGAGGCCAAGAAAAAACTTAAAAAACTACTGAGGGAATTCAGGCCTGACATTGTCCATCTGAACAATTTTGCCCACCAGATATCCCCTTCTATTTTGCACGTGCTTAAAACAGAAAAAATTCCCTCTGTGATGACTATGCGCGACTACAAAATGGTGTGCCCCTCGTATGCGATGCTTGATGGCGGGCAACCTTGCCAAAAATGTGAACATCAGCAGTTTTCCTGGTGCTTCAAACGCAAATGCGTGAAAGGCTCTGCAATGAAAAGCGCACTTAATACTGTGGAGATGTATTTGCATCATAAAGTATTAAACATCTATAAAAATATTGACTGCTATATATCACCCAGCCGGTTTCTTCAGCACAAAGTTAAGGAGATGGGACTTCCATTTCCCGTCGAGCATGTTTTTAACTGCGTTAATCCGGAAATTTACACGCCGTGCTATGATTCAGAGAGCAGGGAAATCGCCTTCTTCGGACGATTATCCCATGAAAAGGGTTTGGTAACGTTAATTGACGCCGTAAAGGGCCTGGATATTACGCTTAATATCATCGGAGATGGCCCGCAAAAATCTGAACTTGAGCAGTACGTCCTGACCCATGGAATGGGTAATGTAAAACTTTCAGGGCATATGAAAGGGGATGAGCTATATAGCGCGATCAAGCGTGCGCTCTTCACTGTAGTTCCATCTGAATGGTATGAAAACAATCCTCGCAGTGTGATTGAGGCGTTTGCCCTGGGAAAACCCGTTATTGGCAGTAACATTGGCGGAATCCCCGAACTGATCAAAAACAGGGAAACAGGGTTGCTGTATGAAGCGGGAAACACTGAGAGTTTACGAAACAAGATAACCTGGTTTCTTGACAATCGCCCGCGTATTCCCGCCATGGGGAAAGCGGGCAGACAATTTGTCGAGGACGAATTAAATCAGACCACCCATTACGAACAACTGATAAAAATCTATGAAAATGTTGTCAACAATGCCAATATAACTAATCCCGGTTAGGGGAGGGCTGCGGGCAATACGGAGAGACAATGGCGCCATTTTTAAGGACAGACAAAAAATATCATTGTGCTTCTGTGCTGGTTTTTTATGGACATCCGATGCGCGATTGATGGCAACCCTTAAATATGTATCATATTCATCTCATTACACCAACAGCAAACACTTCAGACAACGCAGGAGCAGTTGTCAGAAATAACGGACTATTGCCATAAAAATAAAAGGGCGCGCAATTTGCCTGAATTTCAATCGCCACAGGCATACCCTGCGGCTTCGATGACATGGACCACCTGGGGGCATTAATACCCCTTCAGGTTAATCGGAAATTATTACAATAAATGGACTTAACAATCATTCCCACCTTCAGGTGCAACTCCCGCTGCCAAATGTGCTATGTGTGGAAAAGCCCCACTGAGCCAAAAGAAGAGCTCCGCCTCTCAACACTTGAAAAACTGCCTGACGGGTTTGATAACATCAACGTCTCGGGTGGAGAACCAACACTAAGAAAAGACCTGCCTGAAATCATCGACTTGATTTACCCGAAAGGTAGAATCATTGAAATAAGCTCCAACGGCCTGCGACCTGAAAAATTAATTGCCATAATAAAGAAATACCCGGACATAAAGGTAAGATTCAGCCTTGAAGGTGATGCCGCTACAAGCAATCGTATCCGCGGTGAAAAAAATGGCTTTGCAATTAAAACAGCAGGACTCAGAAAGCTAAAGGAAGCCGGAGGCACAGACCTCGGATTCGCACTGGTGATCCAGGATGAAAATGTAGAGCAGCTTGTTAATATATACGAATTTGCTCAAAAAGAAGGATTTGAATTAGCAACATCCACATTGCACAACGCATGGCAGTTTTATAAAAACGATAACTATTTTTATGATCGCACGCAGGTGGCAAAACAGGTTGAAGGTTTGGTGATTTCAATGCTGAAAACAAATAACGTAAAAAACTGGTTTCGGGCTTACCTTAATCTTGGCCTGATTGAGAAAATTCTTGGGCATAATCGCCTGATAAAATGCACCGCAGGCAGCGATTTTGCCTTCATTGACCCATGGTCTGATGTATGGGCATGTAATGTAAGGACTGATTTGCTGCTGGGTAATCTGGAGAGGCAAAACTGGCGCGACATAATATCAGGCTCCCAGTATAATGACATCACATACAAGGTGGAAAATTGCAAACAAAACTGCTGGATGGTTACAACTGCCCGCACAGCCATGCGTTCCTCTTTATCGCCAAAACTACCTAAACTTGAACCGCTATTATGGGTGCTGAAAAACAAGATCAAAGCGACTCTCGGCATTGATATCCATATTGAACAGTACATAGATTATGGCAATGTTTCTGATACCCCCATTATCGAACGCATCAATTTCCTTGACCACAAAGACAAAGGAAAACTGGAAAGAGGCCGCGATACAATTGAAAAACGATATCCCCTGAAAGAATTTGAAAACACCTGAGCATAACCAGGCTGATGTATTTCAAATTATCACTTCACGGTTTTTTCAAATTTGTTTTATGCGCTGTTGTTTTTGCCATTTCTTCATTCAATGCAGCAGCCACACCAAAATACAATGCGACTATTGTTATTGACAGCAATGACCTGAAGAAGAAGGTCAATCGGAATTTGTTTGGTATATCTTTGGCAAAACTGCATCGACAGCAGTGGCGCCCTCCGGTGGATTTAACAAGCCGCGATTTACGGCTTTTACTGGAAGAGCTTTCACCTACATTCATTACCCTTGATAATACACAATTGGGGCTGCCATTCTATATTGACAGTGTCGGAAATAAATCAACACGGCTCTCCACGCAAGAGTCATTTGAGAGAATGAACATTCCGCGTAAAGGTGTGGCGAAACAACTGTTCGCAAAGATCGAGAACGATAAATACTATAATCGAGGCCAACCCCCTCATAAAAACTATGATGACCTTCTACAGTATTTTCAATCACTAGAGCCAACCCCAGGTTTTGCTCTTCGCATCCCTGTATTTTTTACTGACGTACAAGGTATTTTCCGCGCTTTAAAACACAAGCTTGATCCTGAAAGTGGCGTAGCGCTGGTTAGATATCTTACTGATCCGGTTGATAGCGAATATGGGAAATTAAGAGCAAAAAATGGCCGCAAAGCGCCTTATGACATTCAATATATTGTATTAGGAAACGAGCTGTGGGCGAATAATATGTGGGAAGACCTGGCAATTAAAGACATAGCTAACCAGATAAAACGTTTTTCAGATGGAATCAGGGCCGTAAATCCCAATATAAAGCTCGGTATAAATTTGCTTGATGATTCTTATCCCCACAAATTTCTCAAGCCCAGCGTGAAAACGCAACATAAAAAACTGATGAACTATAATCAGACACTTTTCGCCAGGATAAAACACAGTATTGATTTTGTGACCTTTCATGTATATGGGGGGCTTGGAACAGAAGATCTAAACAAGCCGTTAAACACAACGCAATGGCAATATGTTTTATCGCAAAGTTTTTTCAAATCACGATATAACGTACCCCGGAAACATGCTTCTTTTGTACATGACTCCGATTCCAAAATTGCGATAGCGATAGATGAATACAGTGGACCAACCTCAACATTGGGTGGGGCCATATATAATGCGGATTATATTATCCATATGCTGGAGAATGACTATGAATATGCAACAGGATGGTCACTGGGCATTATGGAACCCGACAACCATTTCGGCATCATTGGTGTGGAAAAAAAATCCGGGAAAGAGAATTACTACCGCAAGCCTGGCTTCTTTGCGCTAAAGCTGTTTACACAACATATGAAAGGAAGTTTGGTAAATTATGAAGTTGATTCACCCAAATACAACACAAGCAAAATAACGTGGGAACGTTATTTTGACTGGCCGGCTGAGAACGATATTCCATCCCTTTCTATGGTTGCCAGCAGGCAAGGAGAAAAAATTTACGCCATTATTGTCAATCGAAATATCAACGAGGATATCAAAACCAGAATCCATCTAAAAGGGGAGGGTGATGGAAAGTTCGCAAAATTATTTATTCTCTCAGGTGATGCTTTAAATTCTACGCGCGTTGAAGTGACTGAGAAAAACCTGACGATTGATAAAAAATTTCTTGATATCGTTTTTCAGCGACACTCAGTAACCGCCATTGAAATTACGCTTACCCACCATTAATCAATGATTCGCACTAACCTGTCAGGCGGACATTCATGGAGCCTTCCTTTCGTGGCTGGTTACTTTCTGGCTTCACCTTTTTCCTCACCACTGATGACAGCCTGTCAAGGCAAGTCTGTTGGGGGGTGCTTGTCCGGAGGAACACCCAGTCCTGATAAAAACGGTCTGGCCAAGTAATTATACGCATGACAAATATATTAAGAACAAAGCTTGCGAAGATCCTGACAAATAACCGTATTTCTGTGTTTCGTGCAAGCGTCTGGATTACAGCCTCTCAGGCCATTCTGTTTTTGTGCCAGTTTCTTACCGGGGTAATTATTGCCCGTACGCTGCTACCTGATGGAAGAGGACAATATGCAATTCTGCTGCTTATTCCCACAATGTTGAATCTGATTGGCAACATGGGGCTCAGTATTGCCAACAGCCACTATTCGGCCAAAAACCCAAGCTTATCCAAGGCCCTTTGCGCAAACAATATATGGTTTAGTTTGTTTTCCTGCTTCCTGTGGGGCGCCATTTTTATATACGTTTATTACAATTTTGGTTTCGGTTCATATTCTGAATTTATCACCATCAATCATATATACATTATGATTGCAGCGACTTTCTTTCTTTTCTTGTCGGGTTACTCGCATTCCTTACTGTTAGGCACCAATCATGTTTCAGCGAACAATATCGTCAGACTTTCCCAGCCTTTCATATTCATCGGCACACTGATTTTTGTCTATTTTCTAAGCGGCTTAACAGTCTGGAACAGCTATCGCTCATGGCTTATCAGTATTGGAGCAAGCTGTTTGATCACCGTATTTTTTCTTATACGTCTTGGATTGTTTTCATTAAAACCCAGCCTCCCACTATTCATCAGCAGTATAAAGCTTGGGGCAAAAGGTGTGCTTGCAGCGGTTGCAGGCTTTATCATTATTCAATCAGATATTTTAATGATTCGCCATTTCAGGGATGATACGGAAACGGGAATATACAGCATTGCTGCAACTTTGGCCTTTTTGCTGATTGCTATTCCACAATCAACGGGGAAGGTATTGTTCCCCTACATCTCCAAACTTGAACACAGGGAAGGCGGTGATGGTACAGACACTGCCATTATTTATTGTCGGATAACATTTCTGATAACAGTCTCGGTGGCATTTATCGCCATCATACTGGCGCCATTTATGATTTCCTTTGTTTATGGTGAAGCATACAGCGCGTCAGCTACGCCATTTATTATTTTGGCATTGGCTATTGCATTCAGCGGTTATGTCTTTGTACTTGATGCCCAGCTTTATGCCAGAGAACAGGTCTGGGTGGCAACGGTGTGTTCGGTGCTCGCTGCATTACTCAATATTGGCCTGAATATCTATTTGATTCCTCAGTATGGTGCTATTGGCGCCGCCATCACCTCATTTATCTCATACCTGTTTTATGCTTTTTCAGTCGCCGCTTTCTATTTCAGCTTGGTAAACAGAAGCATTGCTGAACTGTGCCCGCGCAGCTCCGATATCAAATTAATTGCTCACTTCGTGAATAACAAGATATTGGCTAAATTGAAGTAACTATCAGGCAAGGTAACTGGCAAGCATCCTCATCGTTACCAGGCTTGAGCATTAAAAGAGTACGAAGAAGCGCCGGCATGGCTTAGGGGGTGTTAACAATGACCTTCGTGAGCGCGATTCTGAGGCATTTTTCGGGCTGGCAAGGCGTGGTGGGAGACGTCATCGTCATTCTATCTTGCACTATTGCAACGAAGCGCAACGCCGCCAGCGCGGAAAAGGGCCAGCATCGCGTTCACGAACGATGATTGTTAACACCCCTTACCTTAGTAGGCGTTTTTTCCTGTAAACCCTGTGTATACGGTCAAACACAATATCCGCACATCAAAGAACAATGACCAGCGGCGGATGTATTCCAGATCATAACGTATCCGCTGTTCCATTTTCTCAATGGTGTCTGTTTCCCCACGCCAGCCATTTACCTGTGCCCAGCCTGTGATTCCGGGCTTGACCTTGTGGCGCAGCATATAACATCCTATTAATTTTCTGTACTTTTGGTTGTGAATAACCGCATGTGGTCGCGGTCCGATTAATGACATATTCCCTTGGATTACATTTATTAATTGGGGGAGCTCATCCAATGATGTCTGTCTGAGAATTTTACCCACCCTGGTAATACGCTGATCACACTTTGTTGCCTGCTGAACATTCTCCCCATCATCACAACAATACATTGTCCGGAATTTGTATACATAAATTTCCTGTCCGTTTAGCCCAAACCTGCGTTGTTTGAAAATCACAGGACCCGGCGATGTTAATTTCACCGCCAGGGCGATCAATAAGCAGGGGAGCAGGGCCACGGCGGCGATTATTGTACCAAATACAATATCTTCAATTCGTTTCACCAGGCCATCAATGTCATAGAACGGGCTTTCAACAATGCTCACCACGGGAACATCACCAAACATCGACCACCTTCCATGCAGCATATGAAATGATTCAAAATCCTGCGCGATGTAGATTGAGGTTGTTGTGTCTGAGCAGTCCAGAATGAATTCTTTGATGCGCACTTCGGCCTGAAATGGCAGTGCAATAATAATGAGGTCTACTTCGCCGTTATGTGCCTGACTCAACAGACTGTCCAGGCCTCCGATATGATCATATTGGGGACTGTTGGTTATTCGCCCGTCTTTATTTTTTCGATCATCGAAAAAGCCCGTGAACCGCAAACCCATCCATTTGTTTTGCGTTATGTGGCTGGCCAGATCTTCCCCCAGCCGCGTACACCCAACAATGGCAACTTTTCGTGAATTAAACCCTTTTTTTCTTAAATTTCGCGTAACAAAACGCAAAACAACCCGTGAAATGGCAAGCGCAACGGGCACCGATAATATCCATACCAGCAGATTTATATTCAAATAGGACTCTTCCACCCCAACTATAAGTGTAATGCCAAGTAGTAATGTTGCAGTCAATACCCAGGAAATAAGGATTTTTGAAATTTCTTTGGATAACGAAGAAATTCTCCATGAACGATACAGGCCATTGGCTGAGGCACAGAGATAAAAGACTATTGCAGCCATAAGAACAGTCAACGTGTCTTGTTCTTGCCATAGCCTCAAGTCTGCGGTGACGACCAAAAGATAACTTAACAACAACAATGTTGCATCTATCAATTTATGCAACAAGGCAAGTTTTGAGTGATGTGGTCTTATTAAACCTGTTTGCTTCATGCTGAATCAATCCCTGATTATATTTCTGCTTTGTGCTGTTTAAAAAATGCAAAAGCATTTCCTTAGGCTCCCACGCACCTGACCAAGCAACATCTGTTTATTTCGTCCCTCCCCAGCCAGTACTTCCCAATACGGGAACAGGCCTGAAAGATCAGTATTTGTCAGCTGGTTTTCACATCCGTCCATGAATAGTGATGAGGAGGTTTTTGGCGGGCTTTTTGCGACAAACCCGGCACCTGATTATTGCATAATTTTTTATCTGGCTGCGCCCAGTATTTCAAAGCTGAGGCTGGGTTTCAATGACTTTTTTATGTTAGATAGAAGGCCTGTTTAATTTTCTAACCCGCAATAGATGGTCAATTATTGGTCAGCTTTTGGGTTTCATGCTCACTGTGACAGCCCCATAGATATGTCGCACGCTGCCGTAAATCATACTTTAGGGCTTGAAAAACCTGTCTGGACGCATGTTATTACGATTTTATCGCCTGATGATAAACATCCAATGTACATGCCGAAATTTTTTCCCAGTTGAAGTCATTTCCAACCTTTTCAATAAGTTTTTCATCGCAGGTATTGGATGAGCTGTCTTTTGCAAACAGTTCAATTTTTCGCGCCAATGCCTCTACATCACCAACAGGAAATGTATTATCCATATTTTCGACAAGTTCTTTATTAGCCTCAATATCACTAACGATCAGCGGAAGCCCAAAACTCATCGCCTCAAGGATCACCAACGGCAAACCTTCATGGTATGAAGGCAAAATAAAAATGCCGGCATTTGAATACAATTCACTGATTTCTTGTGCATTTAGCGCACCCGCCATTATGATATTTTTATTTTCCACCGCCGCTGCAAGCAGCCCCCGGCTATAATCGTCCTCATGGTCTGCACCACCAGCAATGACCAATTTCCAGCCAGTCAGGTTAATTGCGCTAAATGCCGCCATGAGGTCATGAAACCCCTTCTCAGGAACCAGGCGGCCTACAGCCAGAATATAACGTCTTTTGGAAAGGGCGTATTTTTTTTGTATGCGTGACGATGTGCTTGGTTTTTTAATTTGAACCCCATTAGGAATATAAGTGCAGACACGTCCGTATTTAACTTCAAGCTGATTTTTTATATGCCTGGAAACGGTAATGATTTGTGACCCGAATTTACTTCCCAGCTTTTCCCCCACCTTTAATGAAGTGCTGGCAATACGGCCCCATTTCTTGCGTTCATAGTCCGGACCATGGTTTGTAACCACAACTTTGAGGCCGGTCATTCGCGCTAAAGGCACCAGCAAGGATGGTCCTATTGAATGAATATGAAGAACATCAAATTGTTTTCGTTTGAAAAAAACAAGCATCACACCAAAAAAAGTATGTGTTATTGCTTCTACACTTTTTTTTCGGGGAGACCACAGGGGGTGGATTTTTACTCCTTTGTATTCGTAAGCAGAATTTTGCACGTATCCTCTTCGTGCAAACACAGTAACATCGACACCCGCCCTTACCAGTGCGGGATACAGGTTTTCACAATGAGTTTCAACTCCACCCTGTACATCAGGAAAGCCTCGCGTCCCCAATACCGCCACACTTATGATATTCATGGTTAACCTGGCCTTCCAGAAAGAGACGGGGGGTTGTTTACCTCCACCACATCAATTTGACGAATAAATTTGTCTTTTCCGGAAACTATCCCCATTACCATGCCAGCAATTAAAAAATAGAGTGAATTAAAATAGGTGAAGAAAATAAAATCCACCACCAGCCCATTTAAAATAACAACCACGCTGATGGCCCAAAAAAATACCATTAAATCACGGAACTTAAATGCTTTATTTTTTGAATACGAATATAAATCACGACTGAACTTGATGGTGCGATAATAAATGTATATGTACAACCCGAGCCCTATCCCCCCCAGCATAACCATAATATGGAGAAATTCATTGTGTGGAACATCCAATCCCAGACCCAGGCTTTCCGGTATGCCAGAGAGTGTTACCAAATTATCACGGCTTGCTTCAAAATAGGAGTAACGACCAAAACCGTTTCCAAGCAAGGGATTATCAAGCACCGTGTTTAATCCGGTAGCATACAGAGCCAGGCGGCTGTAAATCGGCCCTACCTCCAAGGTGCGCTCCTTAATGAAAGAGGCATCGGGTATCATCAATACAATTACGACAGCAAAAAACAACAAAAACAAAGGCAGCTTAATCATCACATTCCGGTATCGTGGAATAAAAACGGCCACAAGAATACAGGCTAGAAACAGTGAACCCCATACCGCTCGTGTCATGGAAAACAAAACACCTGTAACCATGAGCAGCAAAGCGAAAAACAGAATGGTTTTATATACTCCTCGGCGCTGTAGGGTATACAAGTAAAATGTCGATAAGAACAATATTGCCAACACCCCTCCATATTGAACAGCATTCACAAATGGCCCTGTGGCGCGTTTTTCGTGGATGCTGATAAAACCTTCGGGTACAAATGGATTGAAATCAGTGAAATACTGGAGAATGCCAATTGCAGCAAGATAACTTCCAGCAAATGCTCCTGCCTTCAGCAAATCCAGCACGTCTTTTTCGTCACGAATCAGGTTTTTAGCCAGAAAAAAGAGAATAAAAGGCACCATATAGCTATCAAGGAGCAATTGTAGGTCCTGCGTCAGATTATGCCTGAACAGAAGTGTTGCAAGCGCCAGCCCGGAAAACATGAGCATGGTTTTTTCTGTTTGGCTCACACCCCACAACTCTCTCATCCGGAAAACCGACTGCATAAGCACCACAAAAAAGGCGCCCGCAACCACACCCCGGGTAAATGTAATGTCGGGTATGCCGGCGCCTAATGATATCCGCAGATAAAAGTCGATTACTGGTGATAAAACCATCCAAAGGAGTAGCACAGCCAGGGGCGATACAAACAGGAAAGCAAAAAAACCCGCTCCAAGCAGGATCATTAAAAGACCCAGCCAATTAAATGTAAGCACAAGCACCGTTATCAGCAACGCCACAATCAGTGGGGCAATCAATCCCACTTTTTCTTTCATTGCTGTCAGGTGGCTCGTCATCACATTAACCGATTGTTAATTGCACGCGGGGCCTGGAAACCCCTTTTAGTGACTGGTATGCAGAAACCAATTGTTTTCTGATTCCAATACCTGCCCGTGATTCCACAATAGAAACAAATTTAATAAAATGAACTGTGTCTTTAAACGCACCTTGGTAGTCCTGGCGAAATGAAACCCGCCCCCACAAACTGTTAAGGCCAGGCACTGGAAATTCTGTTACCGCCAGCGAACATTTATAACCGGTATTTTCCATCGCGATACTATGTGCTTCTTTGGTAAAACCGCCATTGGGCCAACACATTGCAACACACGGCTTGCCCAGTCTTTCCTCAATAACCTGTTTGCTAGTGGCAAGCTCCCAGGTAATACGTGTTACATAATCCTCTTTTGATTCAAATCCAGCATTTATTTCATGATCAACATAATATTGAGAAACTTTGTCTTCAAGTCGCATCCGCCAGCCTGCTCTGAAAAAATTCTCCCGGCCATTCTCTTTTACGTACTCAACAAGATACTCAGCTAACTGGTCATCATTTTTATAACGCGGGGCACAAATTCCAGGGCCATATTCATAGACAGGGTAGCCATAACGATCATTAAAATTGTGGGGTTTCCCCAGCCAACCAGGTTTACCTTTTGTATCAAAAAGCCAGTTCAACCAATAATACGAGTCACTCGGATGATGAAAATCAATAATCCTGTCGCTTTTAAAATAATTATTATGTGTCATACCATGAGATTGAATATCCATGACCCCGGACTCTGACATCTCCCATAATTCGGCCCACGAAACATATCCCCACCACTCCAGTTCTTCAAGCTCTGCGCGTTGTGCCCAAACATCATGCAAGCTGGGCCTTGGCCGGTCTGAATCACAAATAAAATCTGGGCTTATAAAAATTGTCCCGCTAAAGCCATATTTCTTCAGCAACGGATAGGCAAACACCCAGTTATCCAGAAAACCATCATCAAAAGTAAGCGCCACACGTTTGGGGGGAAGTGGCCTGTTATGTGATACACAATTGACCAAATCTGAAATAGTGACTGTTTGAAACCCGTTTTTTTTCAGATATTTTAATTGCCTCTCAAATGAGGCCAGCGAAAGTGACAAATGCTTCCATTGACTGGTATTGTTATCGGCAATACTATGATAATAAATGATCGGCACAGTCATGAAGAAGGTTCCAGCATTCCAATACAATGGGGTGACTTTAACCGTATTCAGACAGGTTTTTTAAATATGACGGATCAATGACCCGGTCAATGAAACCTCTGATATGCCCGGCTATAAGCCCCAGATCCCTCACAAACAACGCCTTCAGTATCTGTACCGTATCTGACAATTTGGGCGTTTTATTAAAAAAATGCACATACTGCCGAATCCCTCGCCGATAACTGTACAGCCCGATCCATATAAACAACGGCAACACAACAACTGGATAAAATGGAAGCATTAATATCATCACAAACGCTATGACATACTTATAAAAAATATGAAAAAATCCCCCTGATGTCTGCTTTGTGCGCCCATTGCCACGCCCATACGTAAAAGCCTGGTTGTATAAAGCAGAGATGCTCTCTCTTATGTGATGATAAACAACAGGCTTTGCAGAATAAATTACCTTATATCCATCATGTTCCAGCTTTTTCCCAAACAGTTTGTCCTCACCAGTACGAAGCCATTCAGGAAAGCCGCCCACCTTGTTAAACGTTTCAAGCTTTATTAGCGTGGACGAACCGGTATATGGAACCCCATGCCCTTCCAGATTGCCATCGAGCTCCATATCATCGTTATTGAAATAGTCACTCAGATAGGCGAAATTAATTGCAACAACACACTCTTCAAAAGCGTTACGAGGCTGTGGCAAAAACCGCCCATAGACGACATCAATACCGGAGAGCCGCTGTAGAGGAGAAAGCAGGTTCTCCAGCCAGAACCTGTCAGCAATATTCCCGGCATCCATACATGCAATATACTCACAAGAAGATGCTTTGGCGGCAGCATTTCGCCCCGCGCCGGGGGTCATGTTCGGGTTGCCAACCAGCTTAACCGGAATCGTTTTTTTACTGTAAGACTCCACAATAGCCACTGTATTGTCCGTTGACCCCGCATCCGCGACAACAATTTCATCCGGCACACAAGATTGCATCAATATCGAATCAAGCGTCTTGGCAATAGACAGCCCTTCATTCAATGTTGGGATAACGACGGATACACTAATGGCCATGATTACTTATGCTCTACTCAATTGACTTCAGCGAGTAGCATTAGCCAGGGATGTTGTGTCAACGTCAGGAATCACGGCCACAACCTTCAGTCCGGAAAAATATTCAACATCCTCAGGCGTATCCAAAACATGACTAAAGTATTCAAGTAACAGGGCTGTACCGTATGCGGCAAAAACACTAAAAATAAACCCGACCACAATAAAAATAAAACGGGGGAAAATCGGTGCCTCAGGCTCGGCCGCATAAGACAAAATCATCACATTCAGGCCTTCACTGTCACTCACATCGGAAAGGCGCGCCTGCTCTTCCAGTCCCTTGTAATTCAGATACGACTTTTCTGCTACCTGGATAGCCGTCGCAATCTCACTAAGCACTGATTCCTGATCATTGAGGGTACTTTTCTTTCTGTCCAATAAATCTATCTTTCGCTCAAAATCATTCACCTTCAATTTAAGGCCGCTTTTAATCGACTCCAGGGATTTAAGCATATCCGCCTTAAGTGCAACAATCTCTGCTTCAACATCACTGATCTTGGAACTTCCAGGCTTGTACATTTGCACCAGTTTGTTTTTGGATAACTGGAGATCCAGTAATTGACTTCCCATTTGGTCTATCGCCAGATAGCGCATTACATTACTATCGAAAGGCGTGTAATTTCCGCTTCTCTTCATATCATTGATGCGCAGCTCTATTGAGGCGTATTCTCCACTTTTTTCAAGAAACTCCTTCTTAAGCACAGACAATTCTGCGGCGACACTTTGACGCTCAAGCTCCAGCCTGTTGACAGACCATTCTGATCTTAATGCATGATCTCGCTCATTTAATGCGTCTAATTCTTCTTTAAACAGGGCGACTTGCGCCGTATAAAAGCTATGCAAGCCTCTTGATTTTTGAAGTTCCCGACGTATTTCGATGTACGCATCAGCAACAGTATTCACAACATTTGTAATTTTCTCAGGGTCTGTCCCAAGATAGGAAATATTGATCACATTGCTCTTGGGAACCGGTTTGACCTTTATTTTTCTCTGTACAGAATTGATAGCGGCCGCGCGAAGCGAAACCTCGTTGACCAGACCTGTCATAGAGATAATTCCATCAAAAAAATCACCAATACCGTCAAAGACAGTTTCATCATCATGCGGCTTATCCAGCCCCAGCTGATCAACGACTTTTTCTGCAACAGGTCTCGACAATATCACCTCTACTTCGGTATTCAGTATTTCTTCTCTCTCCAAATAACGAAGCCCGTACTGAGAAATCCCCGGGATGGTATTCACCTTGCTTCTGTCGACATAAATCTTGGCTTCAGCCTTATGAGGCAACGGTAAAATATATGCACCAAGCAGCACAAGAATTGTTGTGGATGCAATTATTGATATAAATATTTTCTTCTGCTTAAAAACCACTTTTATTATGTCGCGGACAGAAATACCTGTCCGGGGCGCTGATTCATTTGTATTCATGACTATTGGGCTGCCAATTTTTTTGTATTAACAATCAGATTAATTTGTATAACTTTTCCGGAATAAAAAATTTCCTGCGGTTCAACACTATTCCTATATTTTTTTGTCCGACCTGCTCAATCAACTGTCTGGTTTTTCTCAAAACCTGCCATTTAACGGCATGGGCCTTCAAAACAAGCAACATATAGTCAACATCAGGAACGATTCTGAGCATCTCCGGCTCATTGGAGAGTGGCGGGGCGTCTATCAGTACATGGTTAAATTCTTGCAATATCTCGGAAAGATTTTTCTGTAAAATACTCCAGCGGCTCAGTGTCCCGCTATCAAGGCATTTGACTGCATACACATTCTGCAAAACCGGATTTTCAATGATTTCAGAAATGGCCGTGTGCTCTGTCAGCTGAAGAAAACCGTTACCGGCATCAGACTCACAACAGGTAACAACCAGCACTTTACAATCCGGGTTGGCCGCCAGTGAAACAGCCAGGTTTTCAACAAGGCTCGACACACCGTGTCTTTTTTGAATGGCACTGGCCAAAACAAGCTTGTGGGGCTTGCCATCTGCACCCAGATTAAGCTGTTCGCTCAAACCTCTTACTTGCAACAAATACGAGTAGTCTTTAATAATTCTCGAAAATTTCATATCGAATCCATCCAGGATTAGTTTGCGCTACCAAGCGTCCAAAAAGCGCCAATACTAAAGGTGAAAGGCAGCATTTTTCTCACGTACTGGTCGATAAACAAGTTAATATCAGCGATGCCTGTGCGGGGAACAAACACTATATCGCCGGCCATAACGTAATTATTATTGCGCTGATTACTTTCCCACGAGTCTATAGTGTCCGCATTGAGGAAAATGGTTTCCGTCTCCCCGTTACTGCCTGTGCGTAGAATAGCTATCTGTTCAAGGTCTGCGGTAGTCTCTCCGCCACCAGCCAATGCCAATGCGTGATGGAGCACAATGGGGCTGGTTATGGAGTAAACGCCAGGACTTCTCACCTCTCCAAGCACCGCCACATACAGCTGAGCACTTTTATCCAGGCTTAAGGTTACCGCGATATTGTTAAAGACTTCTTTATATTTTCTGGTGACCAGCCGCTGGGCTTCTGCAATGGTTAACCCCCCCAGGGCAACACTACCGATAACCGGCAACACAGCAACACCATCTGTTCGGACTTTTATCTGCTTTGACGTACCACTGTTGTCTCCGCTGGTCAGCGACCCCAAAAACTCATTAGTCCGGTTTTGTGCCTGGACTATCAGTACATCAACTTCCGGGGCGCTCAATTCCTGACGGTGCAGGTCAGTCACAATAGCGTCTAACTCTGAAATTGTAAGGCCTTTTGCCTGGATCACGCCATGCTTGGGAATAGAGATAGTGCCATCAGGGAGAACAGTGGCTTCACGGGAATAATCTTTGTGGTTATACACATTGATGAAGATTTTATCTTCGAGATCCAGCTTGTACTTTGCGGTGTTTGCATAATCCTTGTAATAGTAGGCCTCTAAACTGTCCCCCGGCCCTATGCGGTACATCAGGTCTTCCATGCCAGGAGGGGAAGCTGTTTCCTTGGCGGCAACATCTGCATTCGTCTTCAGGTGTTTGGTTGTGCTACAGCCCGTAACGAAAATAGCACTAATGACTAGAAACAGGACCAACCACTTATCCGTTGTATATTCCATACGATGTCCATATCTATTAAAATTTGTTGAATTCTAATATTCTAATTTTCAACCATGTCAGGCACAGTACTTTGAAATCAGTCGCTCGTGATTCTCAACCATTTTCTCAATAGTCCAGTCATCCACTTTTCTCTTCGCGTTTAGCGCTAACTGCTCGGCTTTGACAGGATCACCCAATAAGTTGCATATACTACCACTAAGTTCACCAACATTTCCTACATTAACTAAAATACCAGTCACCCCATTTTCCAGTATTTCCTCTGGCCCGGAGGTACAAGCCGTTGAAATTATTGGCACCCCACAGGCCATAACTTCCAATAGTACCACGGGAAAACCTTCAAAATTCGATGACATAACATACAGAGATGAACGCTTAATGTATGCATATGGATTGGATACAAACCCGGGCATATTCACATAACCGGAAACACCCAGTTCCACGGCAATGGATTCAAGACGGGATCTTTCGGCACCTTCTCCTAAAATCAATAACTTAACCATATGCTTCTTGCGCACTTCAGCAAAAGCACGGATTAAAACATCAAATCCTTTTTGTTTGCTTAAGCGTCCCACAGCAACAATAACCGAGGCCTCACCATCAAAATAATTTTGTTCAGGCCGTTCACCGCTACGCCGGGCAATATGCGCTTTATCAATGCCGTTATAAATCACCGAGATTTTATGCTTTGGAATATTAAAGCCAGACGCCAAATCATAGCTTGCCGCCCTGGAAACAGAAATAACCTCGTTTGCCCGCGAAAAAAGTAACCGTGTAATGAAACGCTTTATTTCTGAGTATTTTTGTATAGTTAGTGACGCACTGAGAAAATTATGCACCGATATGATAATGGGAACACTGTGCAGACGGACACAAGATGACAGCACATTTATCAAATTTGCGTACCATAGAAAGCTCAACACCACACTGGGTCGCTCCTGCCTGATGAGGCGAGCCAGGCGAAAAGGCAGGCGCAACACATCCAGTTTGGTTTTTTTCTCCAGGCAATGCACCTGAATATCTGCCGGTATTTCCTCAAGATAAGCACCTTTTTTCTCGAAAAGCACCAAAACAGGCTGATATTTACTGGAATCAAGTCCCGCTAAAAGCAACAACATCACCCGCTCTGCGCCCCCTCCATTCATAGACGGGAGCACACAAAGAATCTTGCTTCTATTTGCAACAGCAGCATCAGACATTGACTAATCCATATCAAAATCACTATCGGAAAATGAAACGCACCAGGCATTATGGACGAATAAATTTTCGTCAGGGTATTCGCCTAACAGAGGGAAAACCGGATCTGAAACAAAATGACTGGAAAACCCGAACCCCATCAGTTCATTTTCAATAAAGGAGCCTTTAATGGCATACGCTCTCGCCTGGCGGACACCCAGCTTTCTAAAATAAGCTTCTGAGGCCGCCATCAAAAAGCGAATTGTTTTTTTATCTCCGTTGGCGGCTATTAAATCCACAATACGGCCATTGAGTTTACCCGCATCTTTTTTACACCGTAAAACCACATAACCTTTCATATGGCTTTGTTCACGCGCAACATAAACAGTGTAGCGAACATCCGGTCGTTTGAAATAACGCCAGTTAAGATGCTCAACATTCTTTAAAGAAATGTTTTTATAAGAGGCTATTATTTCATTAATGCGCTCTTTATCAGCAATATCAAAATGCGTAATATCATCCAGCACAAGCCCCGAAGAGGTGTCTTCTGCCCTTTTCTTTAAGAAATACCACACATAGTCAACCGACCTGGCAACAAACTCTGAGCCGCATTTATCATGTATAACACCTTGAATGGAAATGCGTTTAAAAAGATTACTGACGTAACTGACATCTTTTTTTGTTTTTTTAATTCTCATCCATAAATTACGGGCAATGGCGCCCCCGGAATACCCTGAATCAGCATGCCCCATAAGCACATTATTTTCGTTATTTGAAATAATGGTTTTACAAAGCTTTACTCCTGGAATTCCTCTATGTTGAGGATCAATCATCAAATCACCAAGCCATAAACCTTTACACGTACGATCATTTATTTTAAACATAGCGGGGATGGTGCCCACAAAGCCAATAACCAGTCCATCCTTTTCAGCAACAAACGAATGGTCAGAACCACGCATTCCAAACAAAGAGGTATCGTATTTCCACGGCCAGATTTTTCCAAGGCGTTGAGCCTTCTCTTTCCCCCACACCTTCGCATAAATGGCAAGAATAGCGGCCTTGTCCGTCACTTGATATGGCCTGATTTTTAAGGATGACTTAGATGGCATTTAATACCTCTTTATAAACATCTTCTGTGCCAGAAACCATCTGCTGTAAAGTAAACCGTTCCCTTACCTTTGTTTGGGCCAGCACGGACATTTTTCTGCTTTGCTCAACATCAGACAACACATTGTCAATTGCCCGCGCAATATCTTCAGGGCTTTCCGCCTCAACCAGCACCCCGTCAACACCCGATTCAATCAACTCCCTCGTCCCAGCAATATCGGTTGCCACCACAGGCAAAGCCGCCGCCATGGCCTCCAGAAGCACTAATGGGACACCCTCGTAAATGGAAGGAAGCACAAACAGGTCGCTGATACCCAAAATGGCCGGAATATCATCTCGATTTCCTAAGAACAGAATATTGCCTGCAACCTTCTGACGCTGAACCTGCTCGACAAGTTGCGCCTTAAGCTCACCATCCCCCACCAAAAGAACCACTACATCAGGATATTTTTCTTTTAATTGCGCAACAGCATCAATCAGGTAGATATGCCCTTTTTGCTTCTCCAAACGACCGACCATGGAGACTAACCTGGCGATATTGCTCACACCGAGCGATTGCCTGAACTGAAAAGGATCAAATTTTGCAGGATTTGCATAACGCAGATAATCAATACCGTTATGCACGGTTTTTATTGCCACCTTGTTCCCCAAAGATTTAAGCAGGCTGTCTCTGATATCATTACCCACAGCAATAATATAATCAGCGCGCCCAAACACCGTATTAGTCACAAATGTTCGCACTGCATCCCTAAGGGGAGCTTTTCGTTTTGAGGGTAAAGAAAAATTATTATGGACGGTAAGCACAACAGGTGTGTTGGTTAACCAGCCAATGACAATGGCAATCAAACTACTATCGGGTAAGTGCGCATGCAGGATATCAACCTGTTTTTTTTTAACGATATTGACCAGGCGCTTAAACAAAAAAAACAGGTCATAAACAAACAGCGGAAATAAAATTATGCTTCTGCGCCTTGCATTTAAAACCGTCAGATCAATACCTTCATCACGCATCACTTTT
Organism: Gammaproteobacteria bacterium; assembly: GCA_011321815.1. GTDB lineage: Bacteria > Pseudomonadota > Gammaproteobacteria > SZUA-152 > SZUA-152 > SZUA-152. Next base: position 182,878 of record DROS01000040.1, on the reverse strand, counting down.
TCATACGGCCCACTGTGCAGAAGACTGCATATGGAGTGATTGCAGCCGTCTTCGCTAACCGCAGAGGCAAGCTGATAGATGATTTTTTGCGCGCCCCCCATGTTTAAGGACTCCACTAAATGGAGAATATTTTTGTTGTTACTTGCCATGATTGTTAACTTCCATTTCAACAATAATTCTGAATTAATCAGCCGAATCTACCGCGAACACCTATGGTACGGAATCTAAAGTACTTTTGGATTGTTTTATCTTCAGCGCCATAGCCGTTCTCGCCTAGATGAAAATAGTAACCCGTATCTCAAAAAGGCACAAAATTACAGTGGGATCAGCAAAAACACCAATTATATTCCCATGGCGCTCAACCTGAAAAACGCTGCCAGGCGCACTAATGCATTGACCATCGGTTAAGCGGGTATTTTTTGAAAGCACTGTGGAATAAAGCGCTTGTGCTATGCGCCGCCATGAAGGTACGGATTTCGGTTCTGCTACTTTGTTGGAATTAAAGGCACGACCAAGGGTTAACCCTGATTCTTCATTCGAAATATCCCAAATCAATCAGTTAAATCGCAGCAAGAACGACTATGGTGCTGAAGATAAAAGACTTTTTGGATTCTGCGCCACCGGCGTTCGCCGTAGGTTCAACTGATTAATTTAGGATTATCTTTTCAAAACCCATTCAGCCAGCTTTTTTCACTGCAAAACAAAACGGCACCAGAGATGGTGCCGTTACAATTGACCAGATATAGCCTTTCTGTGCAATCAGGGTTTTACCGCAAATTGATCCTTGAGTATTTTGGGTGTGACAAAGATAAGCAGTTCCGATTTCTCATTACGCTCCCGCGTGGTACGGAACAAGGCACCAATAAAGGGCAGGTCGCCAAGGAAAGGAACACTGTCCCGCTCATTACGTACGACTTGCTCGTACACACCGCCCAGCACCACTGTTTCGCCATTATTCATCAGCACCTGGGTCTCAATTTCCTTGGTATCAATACTGGGCACACCGGCGAAAAGCACGCCAACACTGTCTTTGTTAACCTTGAGATCGAGAATAATACGATCATCAGGGGTAATCTGCGGCGTAACTTTCAGACTCAAAACGGCCTTTTTGAATGATACCGCAGTGGCGCCACTGGAGGCTGCACGCTGGTAAGGTATTTCAGTACCCTGTTCAATAAGCGCCTCTTTCTGATTGGCGGTGATGACACGCGGGTTGGAAACCACCTCACCCCGAGACTCAAGCTGTAAGGCAGAAAGCTCCAGATCCAGCAACGTATTGGCCCCAAGTATGGAAAGTGCAATACGTCCGGCATTGCTACCACTCACCGGCATGTTCACATTCATACGCTGGGGAATACCGCCAGCCCCCATGGGAATTTCAACAGGATAAGGCGCATTGGGCGTGTTGTTGGCAAGATTATCCAATGCAGAACCTGCCATATTATCTGTTGCGTTCAATGTGCCTGAGCCAAAGATTAAATCGCCATTTCGGTCATTAACGGATGTTACGCCAAACCGCACACCGAGGTCTTTGGCAAAGTCATCATCGGCTATCACAATACGCGACTCAATCATCACCTGCCGGATGGGAATATCGAGAGTAGCGATAAGTTCCCGGGCACTGTCCAGGCGATCAGCGGTATCAGACAACAGTAGTGTATTGGTACGCTGATCTATCGTGGCATTTCCGCGCTCAGATAACGTGCCACCTTCTGCGGATAAAATAGTGGCAATATCCTGCGCCTTGGCAAAATTGATTTGAATGATCTCGGTTTTGATGGGGGCCAGCTCTTCAATCTGTTTATTGGCCTCCAGCTCCAGTTTTTCCTGGGCGGCAATTTCCTGCGCCGGGGCAACCATGATGACGTTGCCGGCTTTACGCATGGCCAGACCTTTGGTTTTCAAAATAAGATCGAGGGCCTGGTCCCATGGCACATTTTTCAAGCGTAGCGTGAGATTGCCCTGCACAGAGTCACTGGTCACCATGTTCAGGTTGGTGAAGTCAGCTATCAGTTGCAGCACCGCACGGACTTCAATGTCCTGGAAATTCAACGAGAGCCGTTCACCGGTATAACCAAATTGATCTTTTCTGGCAGCCGCCACCTTTTCTTTGGGAATTTCCTTTACTTCAATGGTATAGCTGTTACCAGAGTGGTAAGCCAGATATTCATAATTTCCTGTCGGCGTAATCGCAAGACGGACACGATCACCTGATTGAGTGGTATCAATGTACTGTACAGGGGTCGCAAAATCGATCACGTCCAGGCGTTGTTGCAGGTTTTTAGGCAGGCCTGTATCACCAAATTCGACAAAAATCTGGTTGCCGGATTCGCCAGTACTGATAGGGGTGTTGTTGTCGGAAAGACCGACGATAATTTTGCCCTCGCCATTTTTGCCACGGCGGAAATCAATATTATTGATGCGATGCAGGCCCGCTGTTGCCGCTAACGCCGTACTTGTAGCTTTGTTGCTGACCGCCGCCGGTGCAATTTGTGCGGTGCGACTGCCCGCCAACGTCACAATGACATTGTTACCGGAGACTTCACTCTCAAAGGGAATAAGCTGCACAAGATTCAGGATAATACGTGTGCGGTCACCAGCCTCAACGGCGGTGATACTTTTGGCAAAACCAATGCCGATGTTTTTGTTTTTCCAACCCAGCTTGCTGCCGGTTTTGGGGAAATCCAGAACAATACGCGCAGGATTATTGATGGTAAAGTTCCCTGGCTCCTTCGCCGGGCCTGAAAAGCTCAACCGTATCTGCACACTGTCGCCCGGCAATGAGGTGAAAGAAATGTTTTTCAGGCTAGTGGTTGCGCCATTGCCGGCAGCACGTTTAATGGGGGTTGGTTTGCTGACTGGTTGTGGCGCAACAGGTGCCGGCTCAGGTTCAGGCGCAGTCACTGCAACTTGCTCGGCAGGAACATTTTCCCCCACAGTCAGGAATATATTTTTGCCCTCCGTGCGTAATTCGTAAGTAACCAGCTTGTCAACATTGACGACGACACGGGTTCGCCCTTTTGCCTGTACAGCTTTAACGTTTTTGGTCACGCCAATGCCCACAGGCAGCGGCAGGCTCCAAGGCAGATTATTGCTGACGCCCGGCAAGTCCAGGGAAATCTTCGCCGGGTTCTCAGACGTAAAGTCTGTTGGTTGTGGCGCATCAGCAGACAACGCTATGCGGATTTCAACCGCATCGTTTGACAATTTTTTGAAATCAATGAAATCAAGCGAAACGGCGGGCTCATCGGCAGCAGTCGCCATCACTGCAAACAATGCAAGTATGCCCGAGAGTAAAAATAAACTTAAGCAGCGTGTTGTTTTCATTGTTTTGTACCCGCTTGCGCACATAGCGTTTGCCCCAAATAACTGATTAAAAATGCCCATGTACTAAATCCTCGTTGGCATCATTCACCGACGGCCAGGGTAGTCATACGTTCCATCCACCCCCCCAGCCCATCCGGAACGATTTCCTTTAATTCAAGTTGATTTTCCGTGATGCTCACGATTTCACCATTATTTTTGCCAAGATGCCGGCCCAGGGTAGTGCGATGCAACGTGCCATCACTTGCCCGGACCAATGCCCAACGGCGATTGTTTTTTTCCAGAATGCCCATCATTTTCAGGCTGCCAACAGTGTATTGTTCCAGCACATCGCGCTCCCTGTCCATATCAGGCTTCAATCCGTTGTCTGATTCTGCGGCGGCCAGAATTTCCACAGTGGGCACAAAGGGGTCCCTCAGACCCGCATCATTGTAAGTAAACACTTCAAAAGTCTGCGGCTTGGGCAGGGGAGGGATGCGGCTCTTTTGCCGGGCTTTGACTTCGCTTACATAGGTCTGTAAATCAACATTTTCTTCGCCACCACAGGCTGTTAGCCCAACAGACAGAAACAGGGCAAACAGAATGCTGCCGATACGCGAACGTTTACGTTTGAGCTTATGCATTATTTTTTACCCCGCCGCTTGCGTTTTTTGTTGGCGGTATTGTCTTTTTCGAGGTAGCGGTAAGTTTTTGCGGTAGCCTCCATTATCATACGGCCATCCCCGTCCTTTTTGCCTTTCGAGGTGATGGATAAATTGTGCAGAGTGACAATGCGCGGCAATGCAGCTGTACCACTGGCAAAATTGCCAAACTGATGATAATTACCTTTAACCCGGATTTTTATGGGCAGCTCGGCATAAAACTCTTTGGGCTTTTCGGCTTCGGGCTTGAACAGTTCAAATTCCAACCCGCTGAGAATACCAACACGCGAGATATCCACAAGAAGCCCCGCAACTTCAGTTTTGCCCGGCAGTTGCTGTAGCAGGGCACCAAAAGAACGCTGCATTTCTTTCATTTGTTCCTGGTAAGCACCGAGGTTGGCCGCTTTGGCCTGCTTTGTTTCAAATTCCTGCTTTAGGCTGCTTTCCTTGGCGCGTGCTGTCTCCAGCTCAAGCAGCTGATCACTGGTATCCAGGTAATAACCAGCAAACAATAAGGCAAAACAAAGCAAGACAATAACAATTACCCTGGCAGCCAGCGGCCAACTGCCAATATTGTTGGGATCAAGGTTGAGATTGTTCAGGTCAGACAGATTCATTTGTCAGCCTTCTTTGTTCTGTTTTTTTGTGAAACGGTAAGCTGAAACCAGCTTGCCCCTGGATATTCTTTTTTATCCGACTTGATAACCGTCAGCCTCGGATTGGCCAGCCAGGGGGAGCTATCCAGATTGCGCATAAACTCGGAAACATAATCGTTGGAATCTGCAACACCCGTGAGATTGATTTCGCGGCCCTTGCGGGATGTCGACAACAAAAAAACATTATCAGGTATGGTTTTGGCAAGTTCGTCAAAAATATGCACGATTTCCGGCCGGCTGCTTTGCAGTTCCTGAATAACCTTCATACGTGCCAGCAGGGCGGCCTTTTCTTTTTCAAGCGTTTTGATTTCCGCGATTTCTTTGTCAACCTGGCTAATCTGCCCCTGCAAAAACTGATTGCGGTTATTCTGATCGTCGATGACAGCGCTCATACGCAGGTGCACCAGGACAATAATGCCCAGCATCACAATGGCCGCGCCCGCCGCAATGTTGATAAATTGCCGTTGCTTTTCGCGCCGTTCCTCTTCACGCCAGGGAAGTAAATTAATATGCGGCATTTAATCAAAGCTCCTCAGCGCGAGCCCGCAGGCAATCATCAAGGCGGGGGCATCATTACTGAGCGCCTGTGCTTTCACTTTGGATAACAGTGACATGTTGGTGAACGGGTTGGCAATGGACGTACTGGTGCCCACACGCTCCTCGATCAATTCGTCCACACCGGGAATGGAAGCGCTGCCGCCAGCCAGCACAATATGGCTAACCGAATTGTGTTGGCTGGAAGAGAAAAAGAACTGTAGAGAGCGACTGACTTGTTGTGCCATGGCATCCTTAAATGGGTCCAATACTTCGGGTACATAGTTGTCAGGCAGACCGCCCTGACGCTTGGCCATACCCGCTTCTTCGTATGACAAACCATAACGACGCTGAATCTCTTCAGTTAGTTGCTTGCCGCCAAAAACCTGATCTCGTGTGTAAATGATTTTGCCATCATGCAACACACTCAGCGTGGTCATGGTCGCGCCCACATCAATGACCGCCACGGTTTTGTCATCGGTACCACCCGGAATCTGCGGGCTGATAAGCCCAAAGGCATTTTCCAGGGTATAGGCTTCAATATCGACAACTTTGGCCGTCAGACCACCCAATTCTACCGCAGCAACGCGGGAATCCACATTTTCACTGCGTGAAGCGGCCAACAATACGTCAACAGTATCGGGATTGTCTTCCGAGACACCGAGAATTTCAAAATCCAGATTCACCTCTTCCAGGGAATAAGGAATATATTGATCTGCCTCAAGTTCGATCTGGCTTTCCATTTCCTCTTCAGAAAGCGAGGCCGGCATGGTAATAACCTTGGTGATGACCGATGAACCCGCCACCGCCACAGAAGCATACTTGGTGCGTGACCCCGAGCGTTTGGTGACACGGCGGATGGCTTCGCCAACAGCTTCCACATCAGTGATGTTTTTTTCGACCACAGAATTGGGCGGCAGCGGTTCCGCCGCATAAGCTTCAACGCGGTAACCGTCACCTTGGTGACCCAACTCCAGTAACTTGACGGAGGTTGAACTGATGTCCAGTCCGATGAGTGGTGGTTTTTTATGAGCGAACAAGTCTGCTAATTGCACGTTTTTTATCCCGTTTTCATACTTGCAAGCTGAATATCGGTAGAGAGACAGCAAACTTTACTACAGATTAAAAATTGCATCAGAAAAATCAGGCCCTTTTAATGTGATAAATTACGGTTCAGCATTTTTATAGTTAGGCACCGCACCCAAATAATGGCTATAAATACTGACTGGCTGACCGGAGCCTAATCTATCACATTAAAAGGGTACTAGTATTGGGTTGATCTAATTAGAAGTTTTATACTCTGCCTTTGTCAATATCCATGAACACTATCACAAAATTTTTGTTTTGATGCCTACTTTTAAATTCCAAAAACCCAAATTCCAAAAACGCTGGTTGCTTTACCTTGGCGGAGTTGGTGTTTTTTTGACCACCTTGATACTGGTAGGTCTTTACGCGTTTATTGTACCCGGTTTACCTTCAACGCAAAGCTTGCAAGATATGCAATTTCAGGTACCACTGCGAGTTTACTCTCGTGACGGAGGGTTGATTGCAGAATTTGGTGAAAAAAAACGGGCTCCACTCAAATACGAAGAAATACCGAAGCGCATGGTACAAGCGGTGCTGGCGGCGGAAGATGACCGCTTCTTTGTGCATCCAGGCGTGGACTATCAAGGCCTGCTGCGGGCCGTTCTTCATTTGTTGCGCACCGGAGAAAAAGGCCAGGGTGGCAGCACCATTACTATGCAGGTGGCGCGCAATTTTTTTCTGAGTCGTGAAAAAACCTATCTGCGCAAACTCAACGAAATTATGCTGGCGCTTAAAATTGAGAACGAGCTGAGCAAAGAAGATATCCTCACGCTTTATCTCAACAAAATTTATCTGGGTAATCGCGCCTATGGCGTGGGCGCAGCGGCACAGGTTTATTATGGCGTCCCTGTCGACAAGTTAAGCGTGGCACAACTGGCGATGGTTGCAGGCCTGCCCAAGGCCCCATCTCGCTACAACCCTGTCATTAACCCAGCCAGGGCGTTACTGCGACGCAACTATGTGCTGGGCCGCATGCATGATTTGGGCTTTATCGATGACGCAACCTATGACGAAGCGCTGGCCACAGTGGATGATGCCCGCCTGCATGGCCTTTCCAAAGAAGTAACCGCCCCCTATATCGCTGAAATGACCCGTGCTGAAATGGTCAAGCGCTTTGGTGACACAGCTTATTCTGCCGGTTACAAAGTTATCACCAGCGTTGGCTCCCGCTTGCAAATGGCGGCACATCGCGCCCAACGCAATACTCTGCTGGCCTATGACCGACGACACGGATATCGTGGCCCACTCGCACAACATACGTTGGCGGACGACAGCGGTGAAGAGCAATGGATGCCTTTGTTAAAAACACAGCAGGAAATCAATGGCCTGCTACCCGCCCTGGTATTGGCGACAGCTGAGCAATCCGTGGTGGTTTACGAACCACGCCGTGGCGTGTTGCGCCTGGATTGGCCAGGGCTCTCCTGGGCGGCACCGGTGCTGGAAAACGGCCGCGTGGGCACCCCCCCCAAACAGGCAGCAGACATCCTCACCCGGGGCGATGTGATTTACATCACCAAACTGCCCGCCACAAAAAAAACCGATGCCGGCTGGCAACTGGCACAAATTCCCGAAGTGGAAGGCGCACTGGTATCGCTTGACCCCCATGACGGCGCAATCCGCGCGTTGGTGGGTGGTTTCAATTTTTCCAGCAGCAAATTTAATCGTGTCACCCAGGCCGAGCGTCAACCTGGCTCCAATTTTAAACCCTTCCTTTATTCCGCAGCTCTGGAAAAAGGCTTCACACCTGCCAGCCTTATCAATGATGCCCCCGTGGTATTTGAGGATGAAGGCCTGGAAGCTACCTGGCGTCCGGAAAATTACAGTGGCAAGGTGTTTGGCCCGACTCGCTTGCGCAAGGCACTGGTTAAATCGCGCAACCTGGTATCTATTCGTCTGTTACGTGCCATTGGCATTGGTTACACCATTAATTACGCCAGTCGTTTTGGTTTTGACAAAAAACGTCTGCCCCGGGATTTATCCCTGGCACTGGGCAGTGGCGTGGTCACGCCGCTGGAAATCGTGCGTGGCTACGCAGTGTTTGCCAATGGTGGATTCCGCACCGTACCGTATTTCATCGACCAAATCGAAGATGCCAAAGGTAAGGTGCTCTATCGTGCCGAACCTTTTATCGCTTGCAACAACTGCGAAGCACGTCTCAAACGTCAACAGGAAATCACCGAAACCGAGGAGCCGTTTATGGGCCCACCCACACGCGAGGAGGCGCTCCCCGTCCACATTGCCCCCCGGGTACTGACGCCACAAAACGCCTATCTGATGCGTTCGATGATGATGGAAGTAATCCAGCGGGGCACGGGGCAACGGGCGAAGGTTTTGGGGCGCTCTGATTTGGCCGGTAAAACCGGTACCAGTAATGACCAGCAGGATGCCTGGTTTTCGGGTTATACCCCGGACCTGGTGGCTACAGCCTGGGTAGGCTTCGACAAACCCAAACCACTGGGCGCACGGGAAACCGGTGGCCGTGCAGCCCTGCCCATGTGGATTGAATTCATGCGCACAGGCTTGCAGGGCTTACCGGAACATGCGCTGGAACAACCGCCGGGGCTGGTTACTGTGCGTATTGACCCGAAAACCGGATTACTGGCCGGGGCCAACAACCCCAACGGAATCTTTGAAACCTTCCGTTCGGAAAATGTCCCGCAGCAACGGGCAGAAGACGCCGCAGCAACGACGACTAACGGCGGTGCAACAGTCCCAACCACACAGGACAACGGCGGTGGTGTGCCGGAAGAGTTATTTTAGGAACCCGCACGCCATAATTTGAAATTTAGGATGATGACGTGCGCGTCCCTTGGCGTTTGTACTGCGGCGCAGAGGGGACAACTATACTACCTGGGCTCTATCGTCAGATTCAGCCCGCCTTTGCTGCCTGCCACGGCGTTGACATCATCTGGGTCAACCTCGATTTTCATATTTTCATCCACCGTCACAGAGCCTTCCGACAAGCTGATTTTCAAGCGTAAATTATTTTGCGAATCGGCATTGCGCAACGCTTCTTCAATGCTGATCACGCCATCCTTGTAAAGTTTGAAAATGGCCTGATCGAAGGTCTGCATGCCCAGGTTGGTGGATTTTTCCATGATGTCACGAATGCCGTGAATATCACCCTTGAGGATCAAATCCTGGATCAGTGGTGTACCCAACATAACCTCCACTGCCACAGCACGCTTGCCATCCAGAGTGGGAATCAGGCGCTGGGAAATAAACGCGCGCACATTGAGCGACAAATCCATGAGCAGCTGATTGCGCCGGTCTTCCGGGAAAAAATTGATAATGCGGTCCAGCGCCTGATTGGAATTATTGGCGTGCAAGGTGGAAATCGCCAGATGTCCGGTTTCAGCGAAGGCAATGCAATGCTCCATGGTTTCACGGTCACGCACCTCACCGATGAGAATCACATCCGGAGCCTGGCGCAAGGTGTTTTTCAGCGCATCTTCATAGCAGTCCGTATCCAGCCCCACTTCACGCTGGTTGACGATGGATTTTTTGTGATGATGGATAAATTCGATGGGGTCTTCAATGGTGATAATATGCCCGGCGGTATTGGCATTGCGGGCATCAATCAACGCTGCTAATGAGGTGGACTTGCCTGACCCGGTGCCACCGATGAAGAGCACCAACCCGCGCTTTTGCATAATAATTTTTTGCAGAATGGGGGGCAACCCCAGTTCCTGCGCACTGGGAATCTCGGTCTTGATGTGGCGGATCACCATCGCTGCCTGGTTGCGCTGCTTGAACACGTTAACCCGAAAACGGCCGACGCCAGGCAATGAATGCGCCAGATTCATTTCCGGCTTCAGTTCGAACTGGGCAATCTGCTCTTCATTCAACAATTCATAGGCCAACGCCTTGACGCGACCAGCAGGGAGCGTGGTTTTTTCCAACGGTTTGAGAATGCCGTGAATTTTGGCGCTCACCGGTGCGCCGACTGTGAAATACAGATCGGAGGCCTCATACTTGGCCATGAGTTTGAGGTAATCAGATATTTCCATTGGCGTCCCGCTCCGAAAGGCATTGGCGCAGCGCAATTAAAGTACACTGGATTGTTGTTTGATACTGGATTGCTATTTGATATCGGTTACACAAGGTCATCCTTTAACCTTCCTGCTAGAGTAGATGAGAGATTTGCTGTGACAAAAACGCCCCACAACATGCCCCATCTTACTACTGCGCTGACGACATTGCCCGTGATTTTGCAGGATACAGTGCAATACCAGTGGGTTGATTTTGCAGCGGCAATGGCGGCGGCAGAAATCACCCCTCCGATTTGGAATGACAGGCTGCTCAGCGAATTGTGCCGTGTCTGGGCCTGTAGCGAATTTGTCGCCCAACGCTGCATACGTCAACCCTTGCTGTTATCGGATTTACTGCATAGTGGTGACCTGCACCGCCGCTATGCCGCAGGTGAAATGGAGCAACACGTACAGGCGGCCTTACAGGATGTGGCTGATGTTGAATCTTTGACCCGGCAACTGCGACATGTACGCCAACGCGAGATGCTACGCATCGCTTGGCGGGATATTGCTCACAATGACAGCCAAGCCCACCTCGATGAAACCATGAACGATGTTTCCGCCCTGGCTGATGCCTGTATTCAAGGCGCACTGGAATGGCTGCAAAATGCACTGATCGCGGAATGGGGTAAACCACAAAATCCGGATGGTGAACCGCAGCACCTGCTGGTATTAGGCATGGGCAAGCTGGGGGCATGCGAGCTGAATTTTTCTTCTGATGTGGACTTGATCTTTGTTTATCCCGAGGCCGGCAACACAACCGAGGGAGCCTCCCGCAGTGTAAGTAATGAGCAATTTTTCACCCGCCTCGGCCAGCAACTGGTGCGTGCACTGGATGAAAACACCGCCGATGGTTTTGTCTTTCGGGTTGATATGCGCCTGCGGCCTTTCGGTCAAAGCGGCGCACTGGCTTGCAGTTTTGCCGCGCTGGAGAATTATTACCAGGCCCATGGGCGGGACTGGGAGCGTTATGCGCTGATCAAGGCACGTGTTGTGACAGGCGACGCAGTGGCAGGCGAACAATTGTTGGCCATTTTGCAGCCCTTCGTATTTCGGCGTTATCTGGATTACGGCGCCTTCGCGGCATTGCGTGAAATGAAAAAAATGGTTGCTGCCGAAGTGCGGCGCAAGGGTATGGCCAACCACGTCAAATTGGGTGCGGGCGGTATCCGTGAAGTGGAATTTATCGGCCAGGCCTTTCAGTTGGTACGCGGTGGCCGTGAACCGGCCTTGCAGCGACGCGATATTCAGGGTGTGTTGATTTGGCTAAAAGAACAGCAGCACCTGCCGGGTTATGTGGTGGACCAATTGCTGGCGGCTTACAAATTCCTGCGCAATACCGAACACCGCTTGCAGGAATATCAGGACCAACAGACACACCAGTTGCCGGCTGACAGCACAGGCCAGCAACGCCTCGCTTTTGCCATGGGTTTTGACCACTGGGACGAATTTCTGCCCGTGCTGCGCGGCCATATGGCCCGGGTGCACAACCATTTTGAACAGGTGTTTGAGTCGCCACAAACACACCATGCTGAAACAGACAATTCAGGCTTGAGCACACTCTGGCTGGGTAACCCGGACGAGGATGAAGCCGTCGCCCTGTTACAACAAGCAGGTTATGATCAGCCCGCCGCCAGCTGGGCACGCTTGCAGACACTTAAATCAGCACGCAGCTACCATTCCCTGTCACGCACTGGCCGACTGCGCATGGACCGGCTGATGCCACTGCTGTTAAGCGCCATAGTCACACTGGAACCCCGAGCCGATTCACCGCATATCGTATTGCAGCGTTTGCTGGCGCTGGTGGAAGCGATAGCCCGGCGCAGCGCCTATCTGGCCTTGTTGAGTGAGCACCCCATGGCATTGTCGCAGTTGGTGCGCCTGTGTGCGGCCAGCCCCTGGATCGCACAGCAACTGGCGCATCATCCTCTTTTGCTGGATGAATTGCTTGACCCCCGCAGCCTCTACCAACCACCAGACCGCACTGAGCTGGCGGCTGATCTGCAACGCCGGCTTACACAGATACCTGCTGAGGATCTGGAGCAGGCCATGGACAGCCTGCGGCAATTCAAACAGGTGAGCGTGTTGCGCATTGCAGCAGCGGATGTAATGGATGCCGTGCCACTTATGCAAGTGAGCGATCAATTGACCACCATCGCCGAACTGATATTGCAAGCGGCACTGGAACTGGCATGGAAATACCTGCTGGCGCGCCACGGTCGCCCGGCTTGTGTGGCTAACCCGAAAAAGAATGATAAAGGCTTTGCCATTGTCGCCTACGGCAAGCTCGGTGGCATCGAACTGGGTTACGGTTCGGACCTGGATCTGGTGTTTGTGCATCAGGCTGAAAATCAAATGGCGCTCACCGACGGCTCCAAGCCCATAACTGACAGTGTATTTTATGCTCGCCTGGGGCAGCGCATTATTCACATCCTCACCACCCATACCCCGGCGGGCACGCTTTACGAAACCGACATGCGCCTGCGTCCCAGCGGCGCATCTGGCCTGCTGGTCACCAGCCTGACCAGTTTTGCCGAATATCAACGCAACAAGGCGTGGACCTGGGAACATCAGGCACTGGTGCGGGCACGAGTGGTCGCCGGTGACTTGCCGCTGAAACAGGCCTTCGACCATTTGCGCAGGGAGATACTCGCACTTCCACGGGATACTGCCCAACTCAAAAAAGACATCATCGACATGCGCGAACGCATGCGTGAATCACGGAACCATGCACGCGAGGGAGAATTTGATCTCAAACAGGGCAGTGGCGGTATCGCTGATATCGAATTTATGGTTCAATTCGGGGTTTTGAATTGGGCGCGTCATTGCCCCGCGTTGAGCGAATTTACGGACAACATCCGCATACTGGACGGTTTCGCCAGACAAACACTGATGGTGCCAGCAGACGCACATCATCTGGCTGATATTTATCGGCTTTACCGGGCCGAAATACACCGGCTCGCCTTGCAGGAATTGCGTGCTGTGGTAACAGACAGACGGTTTGCAACAGAACGCCGCACCGTGCAACGTATTTGGCGCGAATGGTTAGGAACCGCCAACTAATCAGATCAGACGCATATTTTTAAAATGAATGGACATAAACAGAAACAAATGAAAAAGAACAGGAGAAAGCAGTATGTCGATGGATGATCGCGATGGCGTCATCTGGTTAGATGGTGAACTGGTGCCCTGGCGTGACGCCAAAGTACATGTACTTACCCACACCCTGCATTACGGCATGGGTGTATTTGAAGGCGTACGCGCCTACAATACCGACAGCAAAGGCCCGGCCATTTTTCGCTTGCAGGAACATACCGGCCGCCTGTTTCGTTCGGCGAAGATTCTGGGTATGAGCCTGCCTTTTGATAAAGAAACATTAAACGAAGCACAACGCACTGTCGTGCGGGAAAACAAACTCGATAGCGGTTATCTGCGCCCCATGTGTTTTTACGGCTCCGAAGGCATGGGCCTGCGCGCCGACAATTTGCAAACCCACGTCGTGGTTGCCGCATGGGAATGGGGATCATATCTGGGTGCCGAAGGCATGGAAAAGGGCATTCGTATCAAGACCTCATCCTTTACCCGGCATCATGTGAATGTGACCATGTGCAAAGCCAAATCTAACGGCAATTACATCAACTCCATCATGGCCTTACAGGAAGCCATGGCGGACGGTTATGACGAAGCCCTGCTGCTGGACGTAGACGGTTTTGTGGCCGAAGGCAGTGGCGAGAATTTTTTCATGGTGCGTAACGGGGTGATTTATACGCCGGAACTGACCTCCGCACTGGAAGGTATCACCCGTGAAACGATTTTGATTCTGGCCGCCGAGCTGGGCTACGAAGTGCGCGAAAAACGCATTACCCGCGATGAGGTATATGTCGCCGATGAAGCCTTTTTTACCGGAACCGCCGCAGAAGTCACACCGATTCGTGAACTGGATCGCCGTGAAATCGGCAATGGTGGGCGTGGACCGGTCACAGAAAAATTACAAACACTGTATTTTGATGTAGTGCACGGTCGGCACCCGGATCATCAGGATTGGTTAACATCAGCAGAATGAGCGCCTCAGTAAATCTGCCGAGAAAGGGAAAGAAATATGAGTCAAACACAAAACAGCGCTGAAATTCAGCCCAATGCGGAAAATCACTACGAAGTGAGCCACGCAGACTTGCCATTACACTGCCCCATGGACGGCATGAGCTTGTGGAATTCGCACCCCAAAGTCTATCTGCCCATCGAAAAAACCGGCAAAGCCAAGTGCCCGTATTGTGGCGCAGATTACACCCTGAAAGACTGAGATATTTTATTCTGAGCGCGGTATGTCCGTCCATTTTTGCTCTTCGTGGCCACACTAATTGACTGACGACATCTCAACCCGGGCAACGCCCTCCAAAATGACACACAGTTTCGCTGTTGCTGTGGTGTTTCTGTTTCCTGTGCTCATCCTGGTGCTGCGGCCCGCCGATGGTCTTGGCCTTGGGCTGCTGGCACTGGCCGGGTTTGGCGTTGCTTACCAACAACGAGGCAACAACCAGGCAACCCGCGAAGAAAAACTGCTTTATTTTGCCGTAAGTTTCTTTTTTCTGGCGGCATTGCTGGTCACCTTGCTGGGCGGTATCGACGACGGTGGCATTAAAAAACTCAGCAAGTTTGCACGCCTGTTACTGGTTATTCCTGTGTATGTATTTTTACGCCATGTTGGAGTGAGCCTTGCTGCCCTCTGGTACGGATTGGTGGCCGGTGCCATTATTGCTGCGGGGGTAGCTGCGTACCAAGTGCTGGGCAGCCTGCAATACCCACGAGCAAAGGGAATTACCAATCCCATTATTTTTGGCGATGTGGCCTTGATTATGGGCTGTATGGCGCTGGCCGGTGCCGGCTGGTTTAAAGCACGGTCACGATGGCAAGTTGTACTGCCCATGCTTGCAGCTGTTGCCGGATTGCTGGCGAGCATACTGTCGCAATCACGAGGCGGCTGGGTCGCCATTCCTTTTTTGTTAGTCGTTATGTTTTGGTATGCATGGACCCGTATGGCGCGCTGGCAACTCGTTGCGGGAAGCATAATATTTTGTCTGCTGCTTGGCGCAAGCTATCTCATTCCCGCCACCGGCGTGGCAACACGTGTCAATCAGGCGCTGAACGAAATCAGCCAATATGAGAAAACGGAGAATGCTGATGCGCAAGCAAGAAATTCTTCGAGTATACGCCTGGAGATGTGGAAGGCATCCTGGCAAATTTATCTGGCGCACCCATTTATTGGCATTGGCTGGGGCAACTATAAGGCAGAAGCACAGGCATTGGTGGATCAGGGACTGCGACAACCGTTTGCCGCTATTTTTGGTCATCCACACAATCAGTTTTTTTCCGCCATGGCCAATGGAGGCTCATTAGCCTTCATTGCTATTTTGTTATTGTTTTTGGTGCCGGCAAAATTATTGCGCGACATTATCCGCCGGGGAAAAACCGTTGATGCACAACGCCTTGCCCTGGCTGGCTTGTTATTGATTATTGCCTATATGAGTTTCGGTTTTTCCGAGGCAATTCTGGAACGGGTACGCCCGGTAAGCTTCTTTGCCTTTTATCTGGCAGTGATTTTCGCGGCAATTCACGCACAATCACGCACGGCACGCAGTGAGCCTGTTAAACGCAGACAAAGCCTGTCGGTGACCATCATCGCCCAGGATGAGGCTGACCGCATTGAATCCTGCCTGCAATCCGTTGCCAACTGGGCAGATGAAATTATCGTGCTGGACAGCGGCTCCTCCGATAACACTGTGGACATTGCCCGGCAATATACCGACAAGGTATTTGAAACCGATTGGCCCGGTTACGGCCCGCAAAAGCAGCGCGCCTTGGAAAAGGCCCGCTGTGACTGGGTGCTTTCTATTGATGCCGACGAGCGCGTCTCCCCCGAATTACGCCATGATATTGATGCTGCATTAACGGATAACCCCGAGTGCGTCGGTTACCGCACCCCTTGGGCTGTCATGCTTTATGGACATCGCATGGATTTTGGCCGCAGCGCCCGCTCTCCACGACGCTTGTTCAAGCGCGAGGGCGCACGTTTCACCGATGCACAGGTACACGAACACGTGGTGCTGGCCCCAGGCAAGAAAGGCACACTCGAAGGCCGCTTGTATCACTACACTCACCGCGACTACGGGCACGCCCTGCAAAAAAGCGCCAAGTATGCCTGGCTGGGTGGGCAGAAACGGTTTGCTGAGGGCAAGTGGGGTGGAGGATTGCCCGTTGCTGCATTGCGCTCATTGTGGAATTTTATTTTGATTTATTTTTTACGCCTGGGCTTTTTGGATGGACCCGTGGGATTTGTGGTGGCCGTGACTTATGCCCAGGGGGCATTTAATAAATATGCCGCATTGTGGACATTACGGCGGATGAAGCGATTGGGTAACAACGAATAAATTGAGAGCCCCCTTAAACCCACATACTTCCTGTCAACCACCAAAAATCCACAAGGAACGTGCACAAAACACTTCCCCGCTTGAGATTCAATGTGCTTTCACGGCAGGCAAACGGTATTTCTGTTCACGATAAAGTAGCGATGGCAACAAAACATGCGCCAAAGCGTCCCGTGCAAATTCTTTGTTTAACGGCACAGGCTTCAAGCGCCCGTCACGATAAATAAATTGCTGGGGGTTTTTATACGGCTGCTGAATAATCACATCATCGGCAATACGAAAAGCATGGGTGTTGCCATATTGCATAATGGCATGCCCCGGCTCTTTTTCATCCATTGCCAATAAATCCCGACCAATCATGGGATTCCGGGACTCAACCCCCATTAAATTGAGTAATGTTGGAAGCAAATCAAGCTGACTTGCCAATTTATTATAAGACCCAGCCTGCACGCCCGGCCCCAAAATCATACCGGGGATATGGAATTTATTAATCGGCACCAGATCAGCACCATAAACACGGGTATTGTGATCCGCCACCACCAGAAAAATTGTATTTTTAAAGTAAGCCTCTTTCTCTGCCAAGCGAAAGAATTCCCCAATCGCATAATCAGCATATTTCATGGCGTTGTTGGCGGTATCAGGCGGTTGCTCGTATAACTCAATGCGACCCGCAGGGTATTCAAAGGGTGCATGATTTGACGTACTTAGCATCAGCGCAAAAAACGGTTTGTTCCCATGGGAAACAAATTGTTGATTGGCACGCCGTACCAAATCTTCATCTGACACCCCCCAGGTACCGTGAAAAACAGGATTGATAAAATCTTTTTCCGTAATGGTATGTTCAAATCCGTTACCGAGAAAAAAGCCGGCCATATTGTCAAAGTGCCGGGCGCCGCCGTAAATAAATTCGGTCAGAAAGCCTTGGCGCCGCAATAATGCCGCAATGGTAAAAAAGTTATGTTGGGCCAAATCCAGCGTTACCACAGAACGGCTGGGTGATGGTGGAAATCCGGCCACTGTTGCCTCGATTCCCCGCACCGTGCGTGTGCCTGTAGAATACAACTGGGTCAACCACATGCCTTTTTTACCTAACGCATCCAGGTTTGGTGTGAGCGGACGCCCACCAAGGCTGCCTACAAACTCCGCCCCCAGACTCTCTTGTAAAAATATCACCAGATTGTATGGTCGCTCACGTTTCACTGTGGGTGACTGATCATGCAATGTTGGTATTGCGGAGTCCGTAAAATTCTCCGGCGGAATCAAGCTGTGTTTACGTACTCTTTGGATGACTTCCTGCTCGTTCATTTTGCCATAAAAATCTTTGGGATCAGCTTCATTACCCAGACGATACACAGCATAGGCTGCGGAATAAGCAGAATTTAACGCAAGCTGATTTGCCAGATGATTATTTGAAAATGCTGCCGTGCTGATATTGGCTGGGCGTACACCCAGGCTGGAACGCCCACCCAAAACAAGCACCAGCACCACCAATGGCAGGATGATAAACCGTTTTATTATTGACCACGATCTGTGATCACGACAAAGCCGATAACTGACACGCCAGGCAAAAAACAATGTTATGCCAACAAGAATGGCCGCAATAAAAATATCCAGCTTGTAATCCGCCCAGATTGTACCAAACACTTCCCGGGGGTAAACCAGATAGTCGACAAAAATCCGGTTTGGCCTGCTGTCGTATTGCGCCATAAAAGGAATGGTTGCCACCTCCATGTAAACAATGGCGGCGGCCAGAAAGGTAAACAGCCCTGAAAACACCGGCGCACAAAAACGTATCAGCCGTGATGGAAGTAGCAGCAAAACCATAGAAGGAATTAATACCAGCATGGATAAAAACACCACATCCATCCTCAGCCCGATGGGCAGGATCAACCAGAAATCATCGACCTTGCTTACCCGGTCCCAATAGAGAAAAAGCAAAGTCAGCCGACTCAGCAAAAAAACAATTATGGAAAAACCTGCGAATACGACAACAGGAGCCAATGGGCCAGCAATAAACAGGCGTTGGTACATGGATAATATCGAATATCAACATTTTGGAGGCAGAAAGAACCACGGGAAAAGCTCAAACGCTTTCCCATGCACCATTGAATTTTATCAATGACCCACTGCAAATCTCTCTTACTATCTGGCAAGCCATACCCAAATTATGTTGGCCATATTGTGGAAATAAAAACGTACGGGAAACACTCACTGAAAAGCATTTTACTGGCGCAGAAGATGTAGAATACAAAAAAGCAAGGCAATGTTTCTTTCCATCTGGAAAGGTTTAATCACCGCATAGGGATTATATGTATATTTTATTAGTCGAAGACGATCACGAAGCTGCCGCCCACCTGATACGGGGATTGCGCGAACATCAGCATCGAGTGGATTATGCAGCAGATGGCGCTTTAGGCTTGAAACTGGCGCTTGATAATCATTATGATGTTCTGATTATCGACCGCATGCTACCCAAGCGGGATGGCCTTTCACTGGTACGGGCTTTGCGTGACGCAGGCAAAATTACGCCGGTTCTTATCTTAAGCGCCCTGGGTGAAGTTGATGACTGCGTCGAAGGACTTCGCTCTGGTGGTGATGATTACCTGATAAAACCCTGCGCATTTAAAGAGCTGGAAGCTCGCCTTGAATCACTGACACGCAGAAGCCAACAGGCTGCCCATACAAGCACTTTGACTCTGGCCGGTCTGGAGCTGAATCTGCAAACAAGGAAAGTGACACGTGATGGAAAAACCTTGCACTTACAACCGAGGGAGCTACTGTTGCTGGAATTTTTACTTCGTCATGCCGGGCAAACACTTACCCATAACATGTTACTGGAACAGGTTTGGGGACTTCATTTTAATCCGGAAACCAATGTGGTGCATACGCAAATATCACGCCTCCGCAGCAAAATCGACAAGGGCTTTAACAGGCCACTGCTGCACACAGTGCATGGTATAGGATACTGTCTCAGTGAATCTCCATAGACTGTTACAGACCAGCGCGGTTCGCTTAAGCTTTCGTTACATATTATTGTTCGCATTACTTGTTGGTGCAGCGCTCGGTACACTCTATTGGTCGGTGAGTCAGTACATTGACATCCAGATAGTAGCCAGTCTCGAACAGGAAATTCACGATCTGCAAACTCTGGAACGTAACGAGGGTTTACCTGAATTACAACGTACCATCCAGGCATGGAGCAACCAGCCCATGGATGAACAGCGTTATTTTCTATTGGTTTCGGCAGAGGGTGCTCCCATGGCTGGCAGCCTGCTGCAATGGCCAACAGGGTTTGTTGCCGATGGTAAAGTACGAAACATTATCATTGAAGACAATCTCATTCCGGGCCGCATTAAAGATGATGATGGTTATTGGCCAATGGTCGGCGTGCATCTGCCCGGTGGACAAAGGCTGCTGGTTGCAGAAAATATTGAACAGGCCAATACATTAAGATCTTTCAGCCTCAGCATTATTTTACTTATTTTTTTCCTGACACTGTTGATGGCTGTTTCAATGGGCTTGTTGATTGCACTGTCAATAGTAAAACGTATCGACAGAATCAGTGTCACAGCCAGGGAAATAATGGATGGCAATCTTGACCAACGTGTACCACTTGGCGCTCACAATGATGAATTTGACGGCCTGGCAAAACATCTCAACTCCATGCTCGAACGAATCCAGCAACTCATGCTGGGCATGAAACAAGTCAGTGATAACATCGCACACGATTTACGAAAACCACTTAACCGCATAAAAAACCGTCTTGAAGTAAGTCTGTTGGAAAGACGCGACAATACCGAATACCAAAATGTCATATCACAAACGATTGCCGACACCGATGATTTGTTACGCATATTTTCTTCATTGCTGAAAATTTCCCAGGCTGAAGCACGCACACAAAGAGGGAATTGGGAAATTTTTGATCTATCTTCACTTTGTGAAAAAATTGGCCACTTATATCAAGATCAGGCAGAAACCCAGAACCTGAAAATGGACCTGTCCATCGCGGATAACATTTTTATCAAAGGTGAAAACGAACTTATTGGCCAATCCCTTAGCAATCTGTTGGAAAATGCCATCAAATACACACCCGGTGGCGGGCATATTTCATTGATACTGAAAAAAGAAAACCAATATGCCCAACTGGAAGTATGTGATGATGGGCCCGGCATCCCATCCGAGCATAAAAGCCATGTACTGGAGCGTTTTGTACGGCTTGACCAGACTCGCAGCACACCCGGCAACGGGTTGGGCCTGAGTCTTGTTAATGCCGTAATGGCATTGCATTCGGCCACACTTGTACTTTCCGACAACCACCCCGGACTCAAAGTGATTTGTCAGATTCCGCGTGTTACCCAGGCCGGGAATGTTTCATAAATCCGGGCGCTATACACAACATAATATTGTTCGCCCGCTTATTACCGCCAGTACTTTAATTTCTTCCGCACAGAAATTCGTTTGCGCAAATTTAATGGCTTTCGTTTCAATTTTCCGTAATCGTTGGCTAAAAATGTCTCTGTAATATCCAGCACGCGCTCACTGGACCGTCCGTCTCGATAAGGGTGCAGCCAGTCGGCGTATTTGCGTGCTTCGCTCATCAACTGGGAAGGATGGGTAAGTGCAGTATCAATGGCATTTTCCAGTTCATTGGCTTCCTGAATATTTAACAGATGCAATCCCGGGTTACGATGGCGGCAAGTGACCACGGGTTTGTCCTGCAACATGAATTCAAATACCACGGACGAAGTATCCGACACCATTACATCCGCAGCTTTGAGCAAGGGAATGATATTGTCGGTATCAATAAAATCAAGGTTTTCCCCTTCCAACGCCTTATAGTTATCCACGATGAGCGGGTCCATTTTGGGATGCAGATTCACCAGCCAGTGCCAACGGCCCTCTTTGGCCAGTTGCGCAATGGTGGGGTGCAGCCGTGGTGCAGCGGTGAGACGGCGACTGAACGTAGAAGTATAAAGTACGATAGGTTTATCAATTCCCAATTGCTCGCGTAAACCGGTTTGCCTGTCATTTTGAAACAATGGGTCAACTTTGGGCCAGCCGGTTTCCTCTGCATGAAAATACCCGAATTTCCGGGCCAGCTGCTGAAATTTAACCGTGGTGCTGGGACCCTGTGTGCAGTACAAATCAAAATCGCCGCGAATACGAAAGTGGCCCACATGCTCATCGCGCTTTTCGGCATTGAAACCATGGAACAGTTGTACTTTGGCGCCGGGGAAAAAATACGGCACCCAGTTACTGGCAACGAATACTGCGTCGGGCTGATAGTTCATGACCTCTTCCACAGTGTGTAACTGTCGCTCATCATCCCGCAAATGCTCGCTACTGACGCCATGAATAAACCATGCCACTTCATCACCACGTGCACGGATGGCTGCTTGTACTGGCCGGACAATGGCGTACCCATAAAGCTTGCTGACAAAAAGCAGATAACGCATCAGATATTGTCTTTTTTCAGCTGCGGAAAAAGGGTAATGATTTCGTTGGCGGCACGCCTGCCAGCAAGACCATCCAGCTGATCAAACATAATACGGTTAGCTTCAGCCCGCTGGGCCTGCTTGGCGTTGGGCGCGGCAAGACATTGTTTGATTGCTCCACCGAGTTCATGAACATGCTCAATTTGCAGACTGAATTCACGAATCATTTTATGCACATGGGGTACCGTACGTTTTCCTTCCGGCATTTTAAAAGTGATCATGGGTTTATCCAACGCACAACACTCGGCAAGAATGGAGCTGGCATCACCGATACAAACGTCGGCAATCATGATGTGGGGAAGAATATCGCGGCTACCCAGATAATGAACGCCGGGTGTGTGACAAATATTGTTGATATGCCTGCTGTCTGTCCAGGGGTGTACCGTAACCAGCACATTGTAACGTTGCACCAGTGGTGCAAGTTTATGGGCCCACTGACTGACAGCGGAAAGCCCGGAGTTGTCCCAGGTGGCGGTGAACAGCAGCGTTTTTTTGTTGGCGTCGAGTTTGAGTTTTTGGCGAATAGTGGTTAACGCGCTCGCATCAATACTGCCATCAAAGGCCGGGTCCAGTTTAGGATAACCAACAGCCACGCCACAGAGGATGCCGGCATCCTCTGCCTGTTTGACTTCGGTGCTGCTGGTCATGAAAAAACGGTCCAGCAGATTGTAGCTGTCTGCATTGGCAAAAGGTTTGAAATGATAAGCGCCGTGGCGCATACCTATTTTTTTAATGCTTGTCGCAGGAAAACGATAGGCCGCCTGCCGACACATGATCACGCCTTTGGGGAAACAGGGAAGCTGTGTGGCCGTTACACCGATGTTTGCCAGCTCCTGCTGGGCCTTGCGGTTTTTAGCAACCACGGGCAGTGGTTTTAAATATTTTTGAACAGGCGCAAAGATTTGATAATCCAGAATGTTGGCGCAATACAACACCACATCTTCTGTTTTTCCCAACCGGCGTTTAATGTGCCAGACCAACGTGTAGGGAAGCTTGAAAAGATAATATGCGGGAACCATTTTAGCGGGTTTCTTTACAATCGAACCGCAACTTGCCGTTAGGTTTCGGCAGCAGCGACAATGTTAACCGGGAGATTGCCGGCTTGCAGTACGGCAGAGGCTTTTTGGTAAGCGGCTTCGTCATCAACATCCAGCCAGAAACGGCCTTCGATGTCGTGCACATGAGCCAGGCCTTTTTCAGCCAACTGGTACACACCGCCAGACAGGGAGTCATCACCCTTCGCCATGCTGATTTGCAGCGCATCGAACAGGCCGGGGGTGCAGAGAAAGATACCGGTATCGAAGGCATCATAGCCCGTAAGCTGTTTGCCGATGTGGCGAATATGTCCGTTGTCGCTGTGTACCTTGGTGACATCAGCAAGGTCGATCATTGGATTGTCCAGGTTACCATCCACGCCCAGCAGCAAACCGCCTTGCGGTGGACGCTGCTGATTCATGCTGCGGATAATTTGCGGATCAAACAGATGGTCGGACATCAGCAGGAAAAACGGCTTGTTCAGCTTCACGTGTGCGCAATACACGGACAGGCCATTGGCGCGTGTCCATTCATTGTTTTGCACAAACTGAATATCCACACCGACGCTGTCCGCAACTTCGTGCAAAAAATGTTGCAGCTGTTCACCGTGATGACCGGTAACAATGACAAAGCGCGTCAATCCAGCATCGTTCGCCGTCATGATTACACGTTCGATCAACGCATAACCTTCCACTTCCAGCAGTGGTTTGGAATCACTGCGGTGAGCCATGCGGGTACCCATGCCCGCAGCGATGATCAGACAGGTGTCAGTACAATTTTTCATGGGTGATTGCCGGCATGGTTACGGGTGTGATTAGTCGTCGCGTTCGCCGGCAACAAAGGCCTTGACCATCCGGTGCGCCTCATCGTCGGTGTACTGCGTCGGCGGGTGCTTCATCAGGTAGGCGGAGGGTGAATGCAGGATACCGCCCTGGCCGCGATCCAGCGCCACCCTGCAACAACGGATGGCGTCGATGGCGACGCCGGCGGAATTGGGCGAGTCTTCCACCGACAGGCGGATCTCGATGTTCATGGGCACATCACCAAACAGTCGGCCTTCCATGCGCAAAAAACATACTTTGTTGTCTTTTAGCCATGGAATGTAGTCGCTGGGGCCGACGTGAATGTCGCAGTCGTCCATGCGTTCGCTCATGACCGAGTGCACGGCCTCCGTTTTGGAGGTTTTTTTGGAGGCCAGCCGGCAACGGTTGAGCATGTTCAAAAAATCCGTGTTGCCGCCGGTATTGATCTGGTACATGTGGTCGATGGCCACACCGCGTTTTTCAAACAGGTCCGTCAACGTACGGTGAGTAATGGTGGCGCCCAGTTGCGCCTTGATGTCGTCACCAATAATGGGAATGTTCTTTTCTTCAAAGCGTTTGGCCCAGGCAGGATCACTGACGATGAATACCGGCATATTGTTCACCAGTGCGACACCAGCCTGTAATGCGCACTCGGCATAAAAACGCGCAGCTTCTTCAGAACCCACCGGCAGATAACTCATCAACACTTCGGCACCGGACTGCTTGAGTATGCCGACGATGTCCTGCTGGCTGGACTCGGGCGCATCGGCGAGTTTAAAGGTGTTGGCTTCGGGGTGCTCGTCCATGTGGTCGGCAATACCATCCAGCACACAGCCCATTTGCACGATGGCGCCAGTGGGCGGAATGTTTTCACAAAAAACGGTGGTGCAATTGGGTTTGGCGAAGATAGCCTCGGATGCGTCTTTGCCCACCTTGCGGGCATCCACGTCAAAAGCAGCGACGATTTCCACGTCCGAAGGTGTGTAGCCACCGATGTTCCAATACATCAGACCGGTGGCATCTGCCTCGGTCTTGTCACGGTAATACTCGATCCCTTGTATCAGCGAGCTGGCACAGTTCCCGATGCCAACGATGGCTACTTTGATTTTGTTCATTTATTGCTCCAGCAGGCGTCATTTGTCATTTTGCCGACAAGAGAGGGGACTGATATTAATGAAGCTCGGCAAAAAGAGGCATTATCGCCAGTTCGCTGTCTGGGCGCAAACAGTAAGCCACACTACGGGAAGGCGCCGGGGATAACGTGTAAAAATTGTAAAGCCGAAATATGAAAAAACGGGGTCAGCATGTGTAAATTGTTTCATGCACATTTCTTAGTCAGCGGTATCCGGACGTTTGCCTTCCAACAGATAATCCACAATACGCTGCGATACCTGGCCATCGGTTACTCCCATCAGCTCCCGGGTATGACTTTGACGTTGTGGCTGATGCCGGCCGGGGTCGGCAAGTTCGGATTGCACATGGGCCAATAAATCCTTATAGCGCCGGGCATGCACAGCGATATCGGCATACCGCAGGATGTCCTGATCCATGCGACGGGCATAGCGATAACGAAACGGGCCGCGGTAACTCCAGCGCAGCTTGAGAAATTCACACCAAACTACCGGTTTGTTCAATGCGGCAAACTCAAACAGGGCAGTGGAAGCATCGCTGATCAACAGGTCAGCGATGGCCATGAAAGGCAGCAGGTTGTAATCGCTGACATCGGCGATAGCCACATTGTTGGCGCTGCGCCAGATTTCCAGCTTGCGACGCTGCGCCTTATAACGGCGCTTGGTATAAGTGAAAAAATGCGGCTTTACCAGTAAATTGTAGTCTGCAAATTCGTCAGGCCAACGGTCGGACATGCACTCGATGGAACTGGGATAAAAAGTGGGCGCATAAAGTAAAGTGGGTTTGGCGGGATCAAGGCCGCAGGCGATCAGGTTCAGAGCAGGGGTTTTACTATCGGAATTGGGTCCTGGCAAAACCTCAGGTGAGAATAATGGGTCCAGTTTGGAAAAACCCACATCGACATAAGTACCCTGCGGATAATGTTTTTGCAGTTGCCGACGCTGGTACGGCCCCTCGGCAAAACGTACCGTCACGCGACACATGCTGGCATCATGCCCAGCTCCTTTAACGCCGGCCCCGTGATTAATGAGTGCGGTGCGCGTGACGGCAGGCAGATCATCCAGGTATTTGAAACTGTTACCGAGGATCAGCCATGATGCCCGCCGGGCCTGATAATAATCACGTGCATCCTCCACGGAATCCACCCAATGTACCGGCAGGTCCTCATCCGTCACAGCCTTGTCCAGCACAGCTTGTAATTCCCTGTTGCGATACACCACAAACTCACAGGAAATACCACGTGACTGCAATACCCTGTATACCGGCAAAAACTGCGGCAGGTAATAAAGGTGGTGAACATCAAAAAGAATATGGCTAGTCATGACTGTCCGTTTTGCCGTGTCCGTTCAGTCCCTAACAACTGATCCAGTTTTTCAGTGACATCGTCCACCGATATCCGTGCCATAGCCTCCGCACTGCGCACCCGCTGTCCCCACGCTACATTATCAACCATCTTGCCTTCTTCCGCCTGTAATGCCTCCGGGTATTTGTTAACCACCCATTGCTGGCTCAAATACGGCCCGGTGCGCTCCGGATTGGAAGTGACATACAATCCGATCACCGGCGTACCCACAGCGGTAGCCATATGCGCGGGACCGGAATCCGGAGAAATGAGTACGCTGGCACGTTGAATGATGGCGAGCAGCTGTTTCAGATCCGTCTGACCGATAAGGTTGGTGGGTTTGTCTTTGCACAACGCGCTGATTTTTTCGCCGTAATCTTTTTCCAGTTTGCTGGGACCACCCGTAAGCACAACCTGCATACCGTACTTTTCCATAACATAGTCGGCAACCTGTGCGTAGCCTTCGGCACGCCAGTTGCGCCAGTTGCGGGCGCGATTGCTGGAACAGGGACTGATGGCCAACAGCGGCCTGTCGCCAGGCAACCGGGCTTGCACAAAATCCTGCGCTTCAACAGGAATGGGAATATCCCAGTGTAAAGCGAGATCAGTGACGCCAATGGTCGAAGCAAAACCAAACAGGCCGTCCATCACATGCTGGCGCGGTTTTTCTGCAATGCGCGCGTTAGTGAACAGCCATTGGCAGTCTTTGGCGCGGGCCTTGTCAAAACCAAGTTTGATATCGGCAGGAATCAACAGACTGGCAATACTGGAACGAATGGAAATCTGCATTTGCAACAGGACATCGAAGTGTTGACCCTTGAGCCGCTGCCGCAACGCTTTCCACAATTCTGCATAGGCGCGCCAACCGCGCCCCTTGTCAAAGATGATAAACTCAACATCTGGCAGGTCACCCACCAGGCTGGCCTCAAGTTTGCCGATAACCCAGGTAATGCGTGTCGTCGGCCACTGGCGCTGAATGCTGCGCACTACCGGCACGGTGTGACAGATGTCGCCCACCGCAGAAAGGCGCAGAATGCACAAACTGTCAGGTGCAGTGGTAAAAGGCAAAGTGTGGGCGGGCAGTGGCATCTTACTTCTTCAGCGTTAGAGTGAATTGAATGAATCCTACCGAAAAGCACGATGGGGCGCAGCACGTTCTGTACGATGCCGATCAATTAAGTGATGCAGAACCCATGATGTTTGATCCATCCGCATTACAGCGGGCAGGACTTGTGCAAGGCAGTGCCGAGGGGCGAGGCACCACACACTTCATTGACCTGTATGGCAAGCCCTGTGTATTACGTCATTATCAGCGCGGTGGACTTGCACGGTTATTGGGTGACCGTTATTTGCGCGGCACTCTGTCACAAACACGCGCCTGGCGTGAATGGCATTTATTGGCAAATCTCGCCGTACAAGGCCTGCCTGTACCGCAACCCGTCGCCGCGCAAGTGGTTACCCATGGGCTGTTTTACCGGGCCGATCTCATAATGCAAAAACTGGCGAATACACGTTCGTTAAGCCAGATTCTGAGTGGCGGCCCCGTGCTATTCAAAAAACACTGGCACGCTATCGGCCAGTGCATTCGTCGTTTCCACGATGCCGGGGTTTATCACGCCGATCTTAACGCCCATAACATTCTATTGGACACCAATGATGTCGTGTGGCTTGTGGATTTCGACAAAGGGGACATCCGCCCACCCGCCCGTGACTGGCAACAGGCCAACCTGACACGTTTACGGCGCTCGCTGGACAAACTGTTGACCTTGCGTGGGACCTTCCATTTTACCGATGCTGACTGGCAACAACTCATGCGGGGTTGGGAAACCTGATTTAACCTGAAGCCCCCCTGTTGTTGTCGGGTTAATAACATCCGTTTGCCTGCAATCAAACACCCTTGTCGTTCGTCACTGAAACTGAAGCATGTTTATTTGACAAACACGTCGGCGACATCCAGCTGGCCAACAAAAGGAATATCCCAATGATTGTATCCAGCAACATTACACGCCCGCTCCAGGTTTTTGGTCTCAGCCTGTTTTTGCTCAGCGTAACCGCCATGGCGGCCAATGACCCTTCTATCAAAGGCGATCTGCGCGCAAATATTCAGAACGCCATGAATGAACTGATTCAACAACGCACGGTGGACGGCAGTTTTAAGTTCTATGACGCCATCACCAATAAAGTACACAACCTGAAACTGGTCGAACTGCATGATGGTATCGTCAAAAAAGGGGATTTTTATGTGAGCTGTGCCGACTTCGCCGATGCCAAAGGCAATACCGTTGATATGGATTTCATGGTTATCCCCGGCAATAACAAAATGATCGCGACGCAGGCAGTCCTGCACAAAATTGATGGCGAGAAACGTAAATATCATTTGGAAGACTGAAAATAACTCCGGAATGTACACGAAAGAATTTGTGCATTCCGCCCTGCCGGGAAAGCAAACTGACAGGCACACCGACACAAATACGATTAGACATAATCTAAATCTCTCATGTAGAATATGGACCCAGTCTAAAATGGGGGCGAGAATGTCGTAACCCCATCATTAAACACAAGAGGAGATTGTTGTGAAAGTGTTGTTGAAACCCATATTACCGGTTTGTTCCGGCATTGCCCTGGCTGCGTTGTCCATAACGGCTTCAGCTTTTGAGGTGCTCCCCGAAGTCGCCCCGGCCCCGGCCGATAACCCCACTACTCCCGCCAAAGTGGAACTGGGCAAGCAATTGTTCTTTGATCAACGCCTATCGGTAAATGGCACCGTATCCTGTCACTCCTGCCACAGTGTCATGGCCAATGGCACCGACAACCGTCCGGTGTCCGTCGGTGTGTTTGACAAACGTGGTGGCCGTTCAGCGCCTACCGTATGGAATGCCGCCTTTCTTTCCGCCCAGTTCTGGGACGGCCGTGCCGCCAGTCTGGAGGACCAGGCCAAGGGACCGATCCTTGCCGACGTGGAAATGGGCATGCCCAGTAAAGAGGCGGTCGTTAAACGTCTGCAACAGATTCCTGGTTATGTCACCCAATTCAAAAGCGTGTTTGGCGGCAAGGATCCGCTTACTTATGACAATGTGGCCAAGGCCATTGCCGCTTTTGAGCGCACACTGATCACGCCCAATTCAGCAGTGGACCGCTACCTGAAAGGTGACAAATCCGCCCTTTCCGCTGCGGGCAAACGCGGCATGGAATTGGTGGAAAAAGTGGGCTGCACCGGCTGCCACACCGGCCCCAACTACGCCGGCCCGGCCAGCTTGCCTGTAGGCCAGGGCTTTTATCAAAAGTTTCCCACTTTCCCCAGTAAATACGACAAGCAATATGACCTGAAGGCTGACCTGGGCCGACATGAGGTAACCCATAACGATGCCGACAAACATATGTGGCGGGTCCCCTCCTTGCGTAACGTGGCACTCACTGCACCATATTTTCATAACGGTTCAGTACCGACTCTGGACGAGGCCGTACGGGTGATGGCCAAAAGCCAACTCAACAAAGTGCTGACAAACTCCGAGGTTTCCGACATTGTCGCCTTCCTCAACGGCCTCACTGGTGAGTTCCCGGCAATCACCATGCCACGTCTGCCGCCAACACCTAACCGCACGTTGCTGGAAAAATAGTCTCGTTTACCATGCATACAGGGCCGGGCTGTCGAAAGACAGCTTGGCCATGTACTGTGGACTCAACGGGTTAACTTTGATTTAACCCACAAATCTCAACAATCGCTTGCAGATAATCTTCCAGCACAGAATTCTGTTTCACTAATATCTGTTTTGCTTTTTCACCAAAAACAGAAGCGGTTTGCGGGTGCATCAGCCAGCTGCCTAACACCTCACATACTGCCTGCGCATCCATTGCCTGTTTTGCACCACCAGCCTGCAATAACAATTGTGCTTCTTCGACAAAATTTGTCATGTGCGGCCCAAAGATAATGGGCTTGCCCAACCGTGCAGGCTCTAAAATATTGTGGCCACCACGAGGGACGAGTGAACCCCCCATAAATATGCAGTCTGCACCAAGCATAAAACTTTCCAGCTCACCCAATGTATCAGCAAGATAGACCTGAGTGTCAGCAGTGACAACATCAGCGCGACTGCGTACAGCAACAGTTTTACCTGCAAGTTGCTTGAGGATGTCATCCCGGCGTTGAGGATGACGTGGGGCAATAACCAGCAGCCGGTCCTGCGTTTGTTGGGCGGTTTTTTCCCAGGCACGCGCGAGCTGCCATTCTTCATCATCGTGTGTAGACGCAGCAAGCACGTACGGACGGCCAAGATCAACCGCTTTTATTTCCGCCACGCTGGCGCTGCCGGCCCATTTGATATTGCCAAGCAAATGTACTTTTTCAACAGGCGCACCTAACTGTATATAGGCCTCCATATCGTTTGTTGAACGGGCCAGAATTGCATCAACTTTTTTTAACGTAATTGCATAAAGTCTTTTTATCCAATTTGCAGCATTATAGCTGCGTAAAGATAACCGGCCATTGACAATAATCAACGGGATATTCTGTTGGGCGATGTTTTCAAATAAATTGGGCCACAGTTCTGTTTCCATGATCAATGCCGCACGGGGCTTTACAGCGCCCAGGAATCGTTGTGTTGCACCAGGCCAGTCCATGGGCAAATAAACATGTTGCACATCTGCCGGCAGGCGTTGTTGCGCAAGTGCTGCACCCGTGGGAGTAATGGTGGTGACGACTATGGGAATGAGAGGAAAGCGTGCCCGCAGGGCCGCTATTAATGGTTGGGCGGCAATGAGTTCACCCACCGAGGCAGCATGCAACCATAACGGACCGTCAGTACGCCGTGGCAAGCAGGTGCCGAGTCGTTGACGGAACAAACGCCAGTCTCCGGCCCGTGTGGCCTGCCAGGCATTAAAAATCAGGATGAATGGCGCAAGCAGACGCAGTAACAGACGATAACGAAACAATCCTTTGCTCATGGCAGCGTTTCTTCACGACGTTGGCGGTCACGATCACGGGTCCGTTTTTTATCGGCCCAACTGTACAGGCCGGACTCACCCTCAGGGCGGGTTTTAAAGCGACGGTGCAACCACAAGTACTGGTCCGGCACCTTGCGTACCTGCCGCTCAATGATGGCATTAATGCGGGCAGCATCGGCCACATCATCGCCACTGGGAAAATCCGTTAACGCGGGCAACAAAATCAGTTTGTAACCACTGTCGTCATCAAGACGCTGAGAGAAAAAAGGCACCACGGGCGCACCAGACAGTCTGGCCAGCTTGGACGTCATCACCAATGATGCGGTCTGTATCCCAAAAAAAGGGGCAAAAACACTGTTGCGGGGGCCGAAGTCCTGGTCCGTGGCATACCATACAACGGTTCCCTCCCGCAGTGCCCGGACCATTCCACGCATATCCCTGCGTGAGATAATTTTATCCAGGTGGGTTTCCCGCGAATGCTTGATAATGGCCTCGAACAAGGGATTGTCATGCTTGCGGTACATCGCGGCGCACGGGTGGAAGCGGGCCAACAGGCGGCCACTGATTTCCAGACTGGTGAAATGAGCTCCCAGCAGCAGCACGCCTTTGCCCAGGGCGGTGGCCCGCTGCAAATGTTCCAACCCCTCGACCTGCACCCGTCTGGCCAGTACTTTATCTCTGCCCCACCAGGCAAGACCGGTTTCCATCAGGCTGATACCCGCCGAACGAAACGTTTTGCGAATCAACATCTGTTGCGCAGCGGAGTCCAGTTCAGGAAAACACAGGCCGATATTGCAGCGGGTGATGTGACGGCGGCGACGGGCCAGATGATACATCAGCATCCCCAGCAGCGACCCCAGACGCATTTGCAAAGTGAACGGCAGGCGGCTCAGCAGCCATAAAGCCCCCAAACCCAGCCAGGTAAGCCAGTAACGGGGATGCAGAAAAGCGCTGGGGCGGAAACCCTCGTTTGATTTGTGATGTTTGACGGAATTCACGCGATAATGGCTGACGACTGAAAATGGTTGCCTCTGTGCCGGGACTGCCGGGTCCGGCACTTATGGTTATGAAGATTGGCCAAACTGGATGCCTGCGGGTGTAATATGGGCCGCCTGAAAACCGAAAAATTTCTTCTGACGAGAATTTTCAGAATTTATTCTGTATTACAACATCTTTCATTTCAAGCCGGGTCCATTGGGGTTTTCAATTTCGATGAGTACATAGCCCATGGCTTCGTAATTGCGGATTTCTGTTGGTCCCGCCGGGGTAACATCCACATAGTCCGGAAAATCAGCCGCCGTTTTACCCCGCCATGAGGCGTGAGTGCCACAAACGTGCACGGGCACATCGCTGGCCACCAGGGATTGCACAGCAGTATGCACCTGGGCGTTTTCTTTTTGCCGGTCTTTCATGAGGCCAAACTGCTCACGACCATGGGAAACCACTGCAAGGCCGATATCGGGAAAACGCTCCCGTAATTGTCTGATGTATTGGTTAACTGCCGGAATAGCCCATTGCAAAGCATTATCGTTGCCTTCGACGATTTCAAACACAACGCCAAAGGGGGCATTTTTTTGTGCAAGCAATTGTTCAACTTTTTGCTGGTTGCCAGCCTGAGTATTGGCGCTCAGGGAAAACAGGAGAATACTGAGAAAAATAAAACGGTGCATATGTGGGGCTCCGGGTTAATCGCTTGCACAACAACAGTCTGGTTTGGCATTGTGTTCCTGTTTACGGTAATTTGCACCGGAAAGCTTTGGAAAACAACCACGGGTGCTCAGCAAATCATGATCGAACACTTCAAACAGTTTTTTGAAAAACATCTCTCACCACCGGCGAACAGCGAGACAGTCAGCCAGGATCGTTTGCAGCTGGCCACTGCGGCCTTGCTGGTGGAAATGACACGGGCCGATGGCGAAGTGAACGCCGAGGAACAAGCCGCTGTGGCGCGGGCAATTCGCAAGGCTTTCAACATCGACGAAGAAAAAACAGCAGAACTGATTCGCCTGGCGGAACTGGAGGTTGCCAACGCCACCTGTTACCACCAATTTACCTCTTTGATTAATAAAAATTTTTCAAAGGCACAAAAAGCGCAGGTGGTGGAAATGTTGTGGGAAGTCGCCTACGCAGATGCCGAAATGGAAAAATACGAAGAACATTTGCTGCGCCGGCTCAGTGATTTATTGTATGTGCCCCACCATGAATTTATTCAATCCAAGCTGCGGGTGCAGGCACGGCTTGGCGCCGGTTGATACCTGCCCGGAATAGCGCTCCTCAACAGTTTTCCTGATATTTCAGTTTCCTGATTACGTTGCCGCTAGTGTAGTGTCCCATATAAAACGTGGATATAGAAAGCGCCTCAAAGCACGAGTGCAAGACGCAGACCGCAGGGAATGTCGGCTACCTTCCCAAGGTCTGCAACGCCGCACTCGTGCTTTGAGGGGCTTCCCAAAGGGCGAGCCAAGGACTTTCTTCCGGTACTTCAAATTTGGCTTGTCTATATCTGCGTTTTATATGGGACACGACACTAGGTAGGGCAGGTGCGTGCCCGTTGCTACGGCACGTGTGGATTTTGGATAACAGGGATTCATTTGATGACACACTGGTTTTCTACCCTGCGCATGCGCTGGAAGCTCCAAATCGGTTTTTTTCTGGTCACTGTGGTAGCTGTGGTTTCTGTGCACTGGAACAGTTATCAGCAATTGATGCAATTGGCTGAAATTGTCCGCCAGGGTGGTGCGGCACCGGGTACCATTGCCCAACTGGACGCCCACCTTGCGGCTTACTTCACCCGTGTTTTGTGGCAGCCTGTGCTTGAATTGGCTGTTCTGTTTTTGGCGATTTTCATTTTGACCAAACGTTTTGCCGCGCCCATTGAGTCACTGTGCAAAATCGCAAAAAATCTTGAGAAAGGCGACTTAACCCAAAAGGTGGAATTCACCGCCAATGATGAAATTGGTGTACTGGCGGGCAGTTTTAATACCATGCTCGGCGGGCTGACCGATATCGTGC
This sequence comes from Gammaproteobacteria bacterium, assembly GCA_011321815.1. Taxonomy (GTDB): domain Bacteria; phylum Pseudomonadota; class Gammaproteobacteria; order SZUA-152; family SZUA-152; genus SZUA-152. The sequence goes on along the minus strand of DROS01000040.1, from coordinate 148,425 downwards.
ACAGCATTGACAGCACCAGCGCACAGATGGAGCAATCGGCTTATCAGGTGGCCACCATCTCCCATGAAATCAGCGAAGTAAGCCAGTCAGAAAATGCCGTTACCGAGGGAATGACCCAGGATGCCACTGTACTGATCGAGGTGGCGGAGTCCGTGCAGCAGATGGCACGGGAAGCCATTGAGCGCGCAACAGTTGCCAATCAGGGTGCACAGGAAGGCATTGCTTATGTTGGAGACAACGTTGCAGGCATGGATGAAACCGTGGCGGATGTGACTCATGCATCCAATCAAGTGGCAGAATTAAAAGACGCCGCCCAGCAAATTTACGACATTATCGGCACCATTCGCGGCATCGCTGAGCAAACGAACCTGCTGGCATTGAATGCGGCTATCGAGGCCGCGCGCGCCGGTGATTCAGGGCGTGGTTTTGCCGTGGTCGCAGATGAGGTGCGTGATCTGGCCACACGCACCACAGAATCCACCAGTAAAATCACTGACATCATTAACAAGATCAATGGCCAGGTGAGTCAGGTGGCTGAATCCATGGAGACGGTGGCGGATCGCGTGAACGGCAGCCAGGGACGGGCCCGCGAGGCCGGTGCCGTTATTGAGCGTATCGCCCATGATATTTCCAGCGTAGCCGATGCCAATCAGAAAATTGATGATGTGAGCGCGACACAGTTGAATCAGTTGCAGATGTTACAGATTCGGCTCGCAGGCCTGTTTGAAAGCGTGCAGCAAACGGCCCTCAAGGTGGAAAACACCGCCAATGTGAGTGACGACCTTCACCGCGTAACAGAAAAACTGCGCCAGGTTTTGTCGCAATTTACCTACAACAAAGTTGTGCATACGGTGCAAATCAGCGATGAACATCGGGCATTACCCCGCTTGGCGCACCAATTGCGCGTACGGTTTTGGCAAAATGGTGCTCAGTTTGAAAGCATTTGCAATGACCTGAGTCTGTCCGGCATGAAACTGCGCATTAAACATGAACTTGATACCAAAGAGCCCATCGACCTGGAAATTTTCCTGCCCCACGAAAATCTTGCCGAGTATGAGGCGCAGCGCCCGGTGGCTTTGCGTGCTGAGGTGGTTTGGCAGCAACCGGCGGACAGACAGTTGCAATGTGGCCTGCATTTTATTGATATGACTCCCGAGCGCGTGGAAGGCCTAAGCCGGTGTTTTGAATATTTTAATGAGAAAGCACAATACGCCTGATATGCCATGCACCCGGAAGCTCTCTGTTCTCAGACAACCGTCCGGACTTGATTGCCGGCAGACAGTAGACCCATAAAAAATCGGGTTGAAGCCATAAAATCCCCAAACGTATACTGACCGCATAATTCTTGAATTCCTCCGGGAGATATATGCAAACCGAGTCTCAGAGCGTGCCGGCAGATCAGCTGGCCACGTTGTTTCGCCAGTTTTTGGCCGTTGAATCCGTATTATCCCGCGAAGAAGAACGCCGCCCCTACGAATGCGATGGCCTGTCGGTCTATCGGCAACTGCCGTTACTGGTGGTGTTGCCGGAAACCGTGGAACAGGTGCAGCGGGTACTGCGTATTTGCAGTGAACACAAGGTGCCCGTGGTTGCACGCGGTGCGGGCACAGGGCTGTCCGGCGGCGCCTTGCCGTTGGCAGATGGCGTATTGCTGAGTCTGGCCAAATTTAACCGGATTCTCGGCATCGATTTGCAAAACCGTTGTGCCCGCGTTCAACCAGGCGTGCGTAATCTGGCCATCTCTGAGGCTGTGGCGGCGCATAACCTGTATTACGCACCGGACCCTTCATCACAAATTGCCTGTTCCATCGGCGGCAATGTGGCAGAAAATGCCGGGGGGGTACATTGCCTCAAATACGGACTCACCGTGCACAATATTCTCAAACTGGAAATAGTCACCATGGAAGGGGAACGACTCACCATTGGCAGTGATGCGCTGGACACCCCCGGTTTTGATTTGCTGGCGCTGCTCTCCGGCTCGGAAGGCATGCTGGGGGTGATTGTGGAAATCACCGTCAAACTGCTGCCCAGGCCCGAAGCCGTACAGGTATTGCTGGCAGCCTTTGATGATGTGGCGAACGCCGGTGACGCCGTGGGCAAAATCATTGCTGCGGGGATTATTCCCGCCGGTCTGGAAATGATGGATAACCCGGCGATACGTGCTGCCGAGGCCTTTGCCCAGGCCGGTTACCCCAAAGATGCGGCAGCAATTTTGCTGTGCGAACTGGATGGCGGCCAGCAGGAAGTCGTGACGCAGGTGGAACAGGTGAAAACCGTCTTGCAGGACTGCGGGGCTACTGAAGTACGTGTGGCGGCCAGCGCCGCTGAGCGTGAAAAATTCTGGAAAGGCCGTAAAGCGGCGTTTCCGGCCGTGGGTCGTATTTCGCCTGACTATTACTGCATGGATGGCACCATTCCCCGTCACCAGCTACCTAAAGTACTGGCGGGCATAACCGCCCTGTCTGAAGAATACAGTTTACCGGTGGCCAATGTATTTCATGCCGGTGACGGCAATTTGCATCCACTGATTCTATTCGATGCCAACCGTCCCGGTGAGCTGGAGCGCACCGAAGAAATGGGCGGCAGAATTCTGGATCTATGTGTGGCGGCAGGCGGCACTATTACCGGTGAACACGGCGTCGGTGTGGAAAAAATCAATCAAATGTGTCACCAGTTCTCATCGGCAACGTTACAGCAAATGCATGCACTGAAAGCGGCATTTGACCCTGCGGGTCTGCTGAATCCCGGCAAGGCAATACCGACTCTGCATCGTTGTGCTGAATTTGGCGCCATGCATGTGCATCACGGCGAAGTACCCTTCCCTGAGCTGGAGCGGTTTTAATGGCACAGACATACGTTGCGTATGATTTTGGATTGAAGCCCGTTCAACTTCAGGTATTGCCCGTGGGTGATGTTGTGGTCGTGTGTGGCTTTGTTCCGTTATGAGGAAAAGACTGATGGCGGGCATGTTATATAAATGGGACGAAGAAAAAGATAAACTCAACCAAAAGAAACATAATATACCGTTAGATGCGTGCGGGTATTTTGGACCTACTTTCTTTACATCGTTGCGCCGCATTCGCTACCACGCATGTACATCACGGCAAAATGTCTTTCCCTGAGCTGGAGCAGTTTTGATACAACAGAATATCGCGCAGGAACTGGCCGCACAGGTACAGCAGGCTTTTGCCGGGAAACAACCATTGCGCATTACCGGCAGTGGCAGCAAATTATCGTCCGGTCGTGCGGTGTCGGCGCAGCCCCTGGAAGTAACGAAACACTGTGGCATCGTGGACTATACCCCCACCGAACTGGTGATCACCGCGCGGGCTGGCACTTCACTGCAAACGCTGGAGTCTGTGCTCGCTGAATCCGGGCAGATGTTGCCCTTTGAACCACCCTATTTAGGAAAAGATGCGACCCTGGGCGGCACTATCGCCTGTGGCTTGTCAGGCCCGCGTCGTCCGTATGCCGGTGCCGCCCGTGATTTCACCTTAGGCGCACGGATAATCAATGGCCGCGGCGAGATACTCAGCTTTGGTGGCCGGGTAATGAAAAATGTCGCTGGCTATGACGCGTCACGCCTGATGGTGGGTGCACAGGGTACTCTGGGTGTGTTGCTGGAAATATCACTGAAGGTACTGCCACGACCGGTTTGTGAGCACACACTGATCATGGACATGGATACCGGAACAGCTATCGCGGTGATGACACAACTGGCAAATTTCGCTCTGCCTTTGACAGCAGCCTGTCATTTGCCCGCAACACCCCAACAAACCGCGCAATTGTATTTGCGCTTGTCTGGCACGGAAGAAACCATAATGGCTGCGGTGACCTTTATTCAAAAACAGCTTCAAAAAGAACAACAGACTCTTTCCGTAACCGAAAAGAAAAATGGCGATGGGCAGGCTGACGCATTCTGGCAGGACTTGCGCGAACGTCGGCTGCCCTTTTTTACCGATGCAAATAGGCTGTGGCGCTTGTCGGTGCCACCGGCCACGCCCGTATTTACCGAAACATTGCCAGGTGAATGTCTCCTGGACTGGGGCGGCGCGCAACGTTGGCTAAAAACCGATGCTGGCGCTGACACAGTACAGGCGGCTGCACAAAAAATGGGGGGACACGCCACACTGTTTGACCAGGAAGGCGCAACACTCGCGCCACTAAGTCCTGCACTGATCAAAATGCACCGGCAGATAAAAACGGCCTTCGATCCTGAAGGGATTTTGAACCCTGGCCGCCTGTACGAGGGTCTGTAAATGCAGACTCAGTTACCTGTTGAATTTTTGTCCACTGGGCAGGGCCAGGAAGCCAATAACATTTTACGGCGCTGCGTGCATTGCGGTTTTTGCAATGCCACCTGTCCCACATATCAATTGCAAAATGATGAACTGGATGGTCCACGCGGGCGTATTTATCTCATCAAACAGTTGCTGGAAGGACAAACCGACGGTGAAATTGCACGCGAGCACCTGGATCGCTGCCTCACTTGCCGCAACTGTGAAACGACTTGTCCTTCCGGCGTTGAATACAGCCGTTTGTTGGATATTGGACGTGAACATGTCGAAAGTCTGATCAAACGACCATTACCCGAACGCCTGCTACGCTGGCTTCTTTTACAGTTGGTGCCCTTCCCAAAACGTTTTGCTGTTGGCGCAGGCATGGCACGCAAGGTCGCATTTTTGTTGCCTGGAATGCTGCGCAAGGCCATTCCACCACGGGCAGCTGCGGTGGGCCAGTGGCCCATAGCACGACATGCACGGCGAGTGCTGTTACTGGATGGCTGTGTGCAGTCAGTGGCCGCCCCGGAAATCAACCTGGCCACTGCGCGGGTGCTGGACAGTCTGGGCATCAGCACCCTGCGGGCAGCTGCGGGCGGCTGCTGTGGCGCCTTGAATCAGCATTTGTCCAGCGCAGAAAGTGCCGCGGCATTTATGCGCCGCAATATTGATGCCTGGTGGCCCTATCTGGACGAACATTCCCATAACCGGATTGAAGCCATTGTCAGTACCGCCAGCGCCTGTGGTTTGCAGGTAAAGGACTATGCTCACTATTTGCGGTTCGACAAGCACTACGCAGAAAAGGCAGCAAAAATTTCCGGACTGGTAAAAGATGTCTCGGAATTGCTTGCCGCCGAGCCCGTGGCCGACGTTATATCGGTGCTTGAACCGCAAGCACGCATCGCGTTCCACGCCCCTTGTACCTTGCAGCATGGCCAGCGCCTTACCGGCGTGGTGGAACATATTCTGGCCCGATGTGAATTTGAACTGGTGACAGTGAAAGACAGCCATTTATGCTGCGGTGCTGCGGGCACATATTCTATTTTTCAGCCCATGTTGTCCGAGCAATTACAGGCCAATAAACTGGCTGCCTTGCAAGCCGGCTCACCGGCAGTGATTGCCAGCGCCAATATTGGTTGCCTGTTGCATTTACGGCAGGGCGCCAATGTGCCCATAAAACACTGGGTCGAGTTACTCGCCGATTGCCTGGCACCCCAATAACCTATAAAATTTGTCAACAATTTAAACCGGGGTGCGTATTGCGGCATGCGAGGTCTTGCAAGCACACCTTAATATTCCATGAATTAAAGAGACTTGATGAGATGACTACAGACAAAACCATTTCCACATTCATTCCCCCTGTGCGCACCCTTATGGGCCCTGGCCCTTCGGACGTACATCCACGCATTTTGAATGCCATGGCACGTTCCACCATCGGCCACCTGGACCCCAGGTTTGTAGGACTGATGGATGAAATGAAAACACTGTTGCAATACGCTTTTCAGACCAAAAACGAGCTGACCATTCCTGTTTCGGCCCCGGGTTCGGCAGGCATGGAAACCTGTTTTGTGAATCTGGTAGAGCCTGGCGATACCGTCATCGTCTGCCAGAATGGCGTGTTTGGCGGACGCATGAAAGAAAACGTGGAACGCATTGGCGCCACAGCCGTAATGGTGGAAGACGAATGGGGTATGCCGGTGGACCCCAACAAACTGGAAGAAGCGCTCAAGGCCCATCCTGAGGCCAGCACTGTGGCTTTTGTACATGCCGAAACCTCCACAGGCGCTCAATCGGATGCAGCAGCACTGGTAAAAATCGCCCATGCCCATGATTGCCTGACCATCGTGGACGCTGTAACTTCGCTGGGAGGCACACCCATCAAAGTCGACGAGTGGGGTATTGATGCCATTTATTCGGGCACGCAAAAATGTCTGTCCTGCACACCAGGCCTGTCACCAGTGAGCTTCAGCTCAGCCGCTGTGGAGCGTATTAAAAACCGCAAAACAGCCGTGCAAAGCTGGTTCCTCGATCTGAACCTGGTGATGGGTTACTGGGGTGCGGGTACCAAGCGTGCTTACCACCACACTGCACCGGTTAACGGGCTTTACGGGTTGCATGAAGCGCTGGTGATTTTGCAGGAAGAGGGACTGGAAAATGCCTGGGCCCGGCATCAATCGCATCATCGGGCTCTGCGTGCCGGTATCGAGGCCATGGGGTTGTCGTTTGTGGTGCCCGAAGCGGCACGCCTGCCACAGCTCAATGCTGTGACCATTCCCGATGGCGTGGACGAAGCGGCTGTACGTGGGCGCTTGCTGCATGATTTTAATCTGGAAATTGGCGCAGGTCTGGGCGCACTGGCGGGCAAGGTTTGGCGCATCGGCCTCATGGGGCATGCTGCCAGCGCCAAAAATGTCATGTTCTGTCTGGGTGCACTGGATACCGTACTTACCGACATGGGTGCACCCATTGAAAGCGGAGCGGCTGTAGCCGCTGCACAGGCTGCCATTGACTGAATCCGCTGACAAAACCCAGCCCGGGCCCACCCAAAGCACGGGTTTTGCCTGTGCTGGGCAAAACCGGATGTAAGCCGGTGGGCATAATTATTTAATAAAATTTGCGGATAATTACGCCTGCCTGCGCAGGAACGTGCGTACCATAATTGTACAAATTATTCCGCGCACGCTCCTTATTTGTTGCCCAGGCAAAAGTGGCGGTATGATGCCCGCCACGTTTTAACAACCGCAACAGGGCACAAGATGGAATACCGGAAACTGGGCCGCACAAATATCGAAGTCAGTGTGCTGTGCCTGGGCACCATGACCTGGGGTGAGCAAAACACCGAGGCTGAGGCGCATGCGCAGCTGGATGCGGCGCTGGCAGCCGGAGTCAATTTTGTCGACACTGCTGAATTATACCCGGTACCACCAAAAACAGAGACCTATACGCTCACTGAGCAATACATTGGTAATTGGCTTAGACGCCGTGGCCGGCGTGATGATATTGTACTGGCCAGCAAAGTGGTGGGACGGGCAGATTGGCTGGATTATATACGTAATGGTCAGGCTTGCCTTGATCGCGCCAATATCGAGCAGGCTTTGCACGGCAGTCTTAAACGCCTGCAAACAGATTATCTTGATTTGTATCAATTGCACTGGCCGGACCGCAGCACCAATTTTTTTGGTGAGCTGGGTTACACTCATACGCCGGAGCATAGTGTATCCATCGGGGAAACTTTGCGGGTGCTGGCAGACCTGGTGCAAGCCGGTAAAATCCGCCACATCGGTTTGTCCAACGAAACCCCCTGGGGGGTCATGGAGTTTTTGCGACTGGCCGAACAATATGGTTTGCCACGTGTAGTCAGCGTACAAAATCCGTACAGTTTGCTCAATCGCAGTTTTGAGATAGGGCTGGCCGAAATAGCACACCGGGAAGAGTGTGGCCTGCTGGCTTATTCGCCGCTGGGTTTCGGGGTGCTGAGCGGCAAGTATCTACAGGACCCGCAGCCTGCCAATGCACGCATTACTCTTTACGAACGCTTTTCGCGGTATTCTAATGTTCAGGCAGTGGCTGCAACAAAGGCCTACGTGGCGCTGGCCCATGAACATGGATTGGACCCGGCTCAAATGGCCCTGGCGTATGTCAACAGCCGGCCATTTTTGACCAGCAATATTATTGGCGCTACCAGCATGGCGCAATTGCAGAGTAATCTGGCCAGCGTGAAGCTGGATTTGAGCGCCGACATAATTGAGGGCATCGAAGCCATTCATCAGGGTCAGCCTAACCCGGCGCCCTGAGCCTGGACTCCGCAGCCAATCACCCGAAAGATGGATTAACATGTTGGTGACTTCAGGTTCGGATATGCTGAAGAGATTTTTGTTTAATTTTGGGACAATGCGGTTTGCCGGCTGAAATATATCCGTGGCGATGATCAGCCCAGCAACAGTGAAGGGGGACAGAAATGAGTAATAACAGCCGGTGGATCGGGGCTTGCGTGGCAATGCTCAGTACGGTGTTGTTGGCGGCTTGCACAACAGTCAATAGCAAACATCCTGAAGTCGTAACCGGTAAAATAACAGAGGAAGCAAAAGCGCAGCTGGCCGCTGTCTATTTTATTCGCCCCAAAGCTTATAAAAGCAAGGATATGGCGGACCGTCCGGTGCGTATTGAATTTCAGGGAAAAACATTGCTGACTCAGGATGAGGGCACCTATACCTTGTTATACATTAAACCCAGCAAGGGAGTACTGAAAGTTTACTCCAAAACATTGTTCGCGGGTCAGGACTCAGCGGTGGATGTATGGCGTTCACGGGTCTACAAGTTTATCGCGGGCAAAACATATTTTATTTATGTGCGTCAAATTGACGAGGAATTCCGGGGCGTATTTTACGAACCCCAACCAGTGAGTTTAAATGAAGCCAAACAGTTGATCGTGCCGGGCCTGGGCCGTTTTGGTAACACCCATGCCTCCGGTGCCGCGCGCAGCGCACCCATTGATGAACTTACCGAGGTGGATATGCCACCCGCCAGCGCGGTTAAAGATCTGACTCCTGCACTGCCGGAGAGTCTCTACAAGCAGGAAAACCTGCGCAGGGCGAAATAAACACCGATAATGCATCTTTCCAGAAGGACAAATCCGCCTCAACGGAGGGTCATCGTTGTGGTGACTGTGCTATGTCTGTTTGCCCTCATATTGCTGACAGGTTGCACAACCACCCCCGTTGATTCCCGTATCACAGCGCTTGCCCCCAGTGTTTTACAACAAGGCAAAACGGCTCACGTTACCGTACAGGTTGAACAGTGGGCACCTGACGCACAGCTGGTATTAATGCCTGCCGGGCCATATGTTACTCATCAACTGGCTCTGCCTGCGGCGCCACAAAGCATGACTACAAGTGGTTCGCGGACCTATCTGGCCACAGCCGACCGGCAATTGTTCATCGTGGATTTCCCGCCGCAAACTGATCGCGCCCGCACTCTGCGGCAACTCACCCTCATCGCTCCGGCAACACAATTACATATCGTCAACCAACAATTGCTGGCAGTGCTGGCCAACGGTAATTTGCAATGGTGGGATGTGTCACGGCCTACCGCACCCATAATACGGGCAACGCTGACATCGCCGGGCAAATTGCTGGATGTACAGGCAGATGCCCGAAATATCTATTTGTTATTGGATGCCGGCACAGGCACAACACAATTGCAACGCTGGATATTTACCGCCACCACTCCGCCCCGGCTTGACCGGCAATGGTTGTTGCCTGTGGCAGCTACTGCTTTTGTTGTGCGCGACCAACATCTGTGGACTGTAAACACAGAGGGTATTGCGGTGCTGGATATCAGCGGCGAGCAGGCATTGCTCAAAGATACCCGGACCACTTCTGGTATTTCCAGTGATGTGCAATTACAGGGTCAACTGGCCCTGGTCGCCGATGGGCGCGGTGGTTTGGTGTTATTCGATATCAGCGAGCCGGATGTTTTACAGTGGCGCGGCAGCTTCAACAAACGCGGCGCAATTCGTGGCTTTTCAACAGATAAAGAGTCCACTGACAATAAAAACGTTTTACTGGTTCTGCACAATGGCGGCGTGCTACAACTGAGCCTGGGCAATCCCGAGCTGCCCGGCAGTGACGCAGCCTTCCATACAGATGCGCCCATAATACTCAGCACCCTGCAAGATGATGTCGCTTTGCTGGCCACAGAAAATGGTCTGCAACGGGTAATGATGCTGGGCGGAGGCGATGGCGCCATTTCGTCTGAGGGACTGAATCTCGGTGGCAGCCGTCGAGGTGTCTTTGGCACGGGAAATAACGAGAATATTCTTTACGTGGCCGACTGGTTTTCCGGCTTGCACTTGTACGATATCAGCAATCCGCGTCAGCTGCGTTATCTCTCCAACTATCACACGCCAGGATCGAGCAAAGGCGTGGCATTGCTGGGCAATTATGCGCTGGTGGGTGATGATGACCGGGGTTTACAGATCATCAACATCGAAGACCCATACCATCCACGTTGGACTGCCGAATTACCGCCCGAAGCCATGGCCAGACTGGGGCTGGCCTATACCATGAAGCTGGTGGGCACGACATTATATCTGGCCGATCATCGTGGTGGATTTCACATTATTGATCTCAGTGATATCAAGCACCCGCAACGGTTGGGAGGCTACGATACACCGGGCAAGGCCTGGGATATAGACGTTGTGGATGACGTGGCTTTTGTTGCCGATGATCGTGCAGGACTGCTGATATTTGATGTCAGTGACTCCAGCAGCCCCGAACCCTTTGCCCAATTCAATCCCGGTGGCCAGGCAGAGGCCGTAGCCTTACAGGATGGCCGCGCCTACGTGGCCTTTTTCGACAAAGGGCTGTACACGCTGGATGTCCGCAATCCCCGGAAGGCCAGCGTCATCGGCCATACACCCATTCCTGGCAATGCCCGTGGCCTTGAGCTGGGTGACGGGCTGGTTTACGTTGCCAGCTGGGAGGCCGGTTTACAGATTGTGGATACACGGAATTCCATCGTGCCGCGCATTATCGGCAGCTTTGATACCGACGGTGCCGCCTGGGGTGTGAAAGTCAAAGACGGCTATGCCTACGTGCTGGATTGGTGGGGGGGCATTAAAATAGTGGACGTGGGCCAGCCCTCATGGCCAACCTACGTCGATCGTTATCAGGCACGCGGTACTTTGCAGCAACTGCGCAGCAAGGGTGGCTATTTATATGCCGCCAGCGGCATCGGAGGGTTACAGGTATATGATATCAAAAACCCGCTCAATCCCATCTGGGTCACCGGGCTGGATGTCGATGATCAAGCACAGGGGCTCTGGATCGAGGGAGAACGGGCCTATGTTGCCGCAGGCGAAGACGGGGTGGTGATTGTTGACATCCGCAGTCCGTTTTACGCACGCCAAACAGGTCGTGTGGATACCGCTGGTGCAGCCACAGCCGTGGCCGCTGCCAACGGTTATTTATACATCGCTGACAATCAGGCAGGTTTACTGGTGGTAGACGCGAGTAACCCGCAGCAACCCGTGGAGGTGGCGGATTATAACGTGGCAGTACGGGACATGTGGCTGCACAAACAGATGTTGTGGCTGGTAACCGATGCCGGCCTGTCAGGGTGGGAGGTGAGCGAAGATGGTCATTTGAGCCGGAAGTTCGCTGTGTCCGGTGACTTTGTCACCGTGCGGGCACAGAATGATTTGGTGGTTGCAGCAACCCAGGCCGGAACGGTCAGCTTGTGGCGACAAACTTCGCAGGCGCTGAATGTGCTCGGACAGTACATCAGCAGCGACACCATCACAGACCTGCAAATAGCCGGAAAATCACTTTATTTGCTGGGGCCGCGCGCCGGACTTCAGGTCGTGGATATTCGCCAACCGGAATCACCCCGACTGACGACACTCTACCCGGCCACAGGCAATCATACCCGGTTCGCAATTGCCCGTGATGCGGCTTTTTTGGCCGGAGAGACAAGGCTGGCCTCCGTAACGCTGTTGCCGACATTGACCGTCACAGCAAAAAACGAAAAAGAATTGTCTGTACAGATTCCCGCCAGCTTGCCACGGGGTGATTACCACCTGTTGGCGGTGGGACCAACCGGTCAGCGCCAACTGTTACCCAATGCACTCACACTGCAATTCGCCGCCCCGGGAAAGAAAAACGTCACACTGGATGCCTTTCGGCAAATGCTAAAGACCCCCCTCAAAGCCCCTGCAGAAGCATTAACCAACCTGCCTTCGGCGCCTTGAAAAAAACCAAAACATATTTTGCCAGACTGTTCACAGTCCTGGGATTTTTATCTGGTCAAAAAATATACAAAAGTATAGGGTTTCCACGAGCATCTATTGTTGATCAACTGCTTGTGATTGAGGTTTATAAAGCCACCTGCTGACAAGGGGCTCAGGGTTTTACGGGATCACGACTATACTTTACTTTCCCGCATCCCGGCCGTTATTTGCTGGGATTGCTCAAAACCCATTTAGCCTGGAAAAAACAGTAAATTACATGGATTGCTGAGATCCAACGGTTTTTCCGGGTTTACGGCAAAGGATTAACATGTCTACTTCGATCACCGTTCGACGTTACCTCGACAAACAGGATGTGCAGTATTCCATTATCCATTGCCCGGTAGATGCACAGGGCAGGTGGCAAGGGGATACCGGCGGTATTTCGCCGTTTCGGGTTGCACGGGCGATGATTTTGAAAGACATCAGCGGCATGATAATGGCGATATTACCCATCACCCATCGACTGAAACTGGATGCATTGAACCGCCAGCTGCACCGCAAACTTGTCCCCGCGGAAGAACGTGATTACCGTGGCGTGTTTGCCGGTTGCTCACCGGGCATTTTACCGGCACTGGGTGAGGCCTACAATTTTGAAACAGTGATTGATGATTCATTGCTGGATCAGGATTTTGTGTATGTGGCCTCAGGCAATGCCGGGGAACTGGTGCGCATCACCGGACAGGATTTTCAATTGCTGCACAGCAACGCTTGGTACGGCAATACATTTTCACAAATCTCGGAACAGCGCGCAGCGCAGCAGGATGCGAAGCAAAAAGCAGAAACCAGACAGGCTGAAAAGGAGACTGATGTGGAAGAAGTTGATATAGCGCCGCCGGTAACCAGCATGCGCCAACGTGTCGAGCGCATTACACAGTTACCAGCCATGCCGACGCTGGCACAAAAAATTATCCAGCTCAATGCCAATCCCTATGCCCATGCCGAAGACCTGGCCAAGCTGGTCGAAAAAGACCCCAGCCTGTCAGCGCAGATTGTGCGTTATGCACAGTCACCGTTTTATGCTTATCAAGGCAAAGTGGCTTCGGTGCGCCAAGCCATTTCCCGTGTACTGGGTTATGACATGGTCATGAATATCTCTCTTGGTGTGGCAGCTGCACGACCTTTTAAGGTACCACCGGAAGGCCCTTTGGGCCTTAACGCTTTTTGGCACAACGCAACGTACAGCGCCGCGCTGACCCAGGCACTGTGCAACAAAGTGCCGCGTGAAAAACGGCCACGTCCAGGCACAGCGTATCTGGCCGGCCTGTTACATAATTTCGGCTTTCTGTTGCTGGGTCATTTGTTTCCAAAAGAATTCATGGTGTTACAGCGTGCCATAGACAAAGAGCCGGAAACGCCTGTTGTTGAGCTGGAAAAGCGTTTGATTGGTAGCACGCATATGGAAATGGGTGCCTGGCTGATGGAAGCCTGGAACATGCCAAAAGAGATCATTGTTGCACAGCAGGAACATCACAACCCGGCATACGACGGACTGCACGCCAATTACGTGCATGTCGTGATATTGGCCGACCGGCTGCTCAAAGGGCTGGATATGGGGGATGCCGAAAGTGATGAATTACCCGCAGACCTGCTGGACAGCATCGGTCTCAATACTGAACAGGTGGCCAAAGTACTGGAATGCACCGTGGAAAGCCGTGAAGAACTGGATACCATGGCAAGGCAGTTAGTGGCCTAAAACGACTGTTGGTCAATGCCTCCGATGCGGCCGCGCTGGAAATTGCCGAACGCATTCGCACAGTGATTGCAGCCCATTAACAATGAAAATGATCTGGACAGGCTGGCAACTGATCTGATGGACCGGAACGATCAAGCTGTGTAAACGCAAACAACACAAAAACGCGCGCCCCTAAGTTCAACGATTACGTGAATGTCTTCGGCCAGCTGAGCGTTTTTTTCCGCCGGAACGTTGTCCACCGCCGTGGGGCCGGGATTTACGCTCGATACGAACCGGAGGCGTCAGATCAGTGGCAATCAGCTCGCTACTGATCCGGCCCCGTGGAATTTCGTAACCAATGAACTCCTGGATATCGGCCAGCGAAAAAGCATAATCCTCACAGGCGAAACTGATGGCATCGCCGCTGGCGCCCGCACGCGCGGTACGACCAACACGATGCACATAATCTTCGCTGTCCTGTGGCAAATCGTAATTAATCACATGACTGACATCAGGGATATGTAGCCCACGGGCCGCCACGTCGGTAGCCACCATAATGGCCAGCTCACCTTTCTGAAATTCGTCCAGCAAACGCAGGCGTTTTTTCTGCGGCACATCACCGGAAAGCAGCGCAGATTTGAAGCCGTTGCTTTCCAGAAAACCCCAGATTTTTTCCGCTGCGCGCTTGGTGTTTACAAAAATAATCGTGCGGGCCGGGTCCATGTGGCGGAGCAGACCGATAAGCAGCGGAATTTTTTCGTCGTTGGAAGGCCCGTAAACGATTTCCTCCACTTTGTCGGCAGTAACCTTGTTCGTTTCGACCCTCACCGTGACAGCATTGTTCATGTGCTCATAGGCCAGCTCGGTGACACGTAGTGGCAGGGTGGCGGAAAAACACATGGTGAGGCGTTCGGTGGGCAGCGGCATGCGGCGTAGCATGTAGCGAATATCTTTGATGAAACCCAGGTCAAACATGCGATCAGCCTCGTCCAGCACCATCGCCTGAATTTCCTTGAGGTCATAAACATGTTGTTTGAAATAATCGATGAGCCGCCCGGGCGTACCGATAAGAATATCCACCCCCTCTCCAATGTCGTTACGCTGCTGCTCGTAACCGGAACCGCCGTAAACTACACGCAGCCGCATGTCGCAACCTTTCGCCAGAGGCAAAGCGTCTTTATGAATCTGTACCGCCAGCTCACGTGTCGGGGCAATGATAATGGCGCGGGGCTGATTCTTTTTTCGTTGAGGATTAACAGGAACAGTAAGCAAACGATGCAGCACAGCGAGTAAAAATGCAGCCGTTTTGCCGGTGCCGGTTTGTGCCTGACCTAAAATATCCTGCCCATTCAACGCCAACGGCAGAGTTTGTGCCTGTATCGGTGTGCAATGGGAAAAGCCCGCGGCTTCTACGCCTTGTAGCAGGGGTTCAGCAAGTTTCAGATCACGAAAAGCGGTGTTTGTGGTATGTGTATCGGTCATGGCCGTAAAGAATAACAGGAATGTGGCGATATTGTGCTTGAAATATGTGGGCGATTAGGCTGAAATGGGCTATCAAGCTGTAACTAATACTTGGTGTGTGAATCAGGCCACACAGCAAACAACTAATGACACATAACAACTACACAGGTTAAATCCCTGATGGAGGCCTATCAGTGAGTGGAAACATCGTTTATCTCACAGACGATTCTTTTGAAGATGAAGTTGTGAAAGCGGAAGGTCCGGTGCTAGTCGATTATTGGGCTGATTGGTGCGGCCCTTGCAAAATGATCGCGCCAATTCTTGATGAAATTGCTGAAGAATATAAAGACAAAATCAAGATTGCGAAACTGAATATTGACGAAAACCCCGGTACGCCGCCCAAATATGGCATCCGTGGCATTCCCACTCTGATGTTGTTCAAGGGCGGAAATGTGGAAGCTACCAAGGTAGGCGCCGTATCCAAGTCACAATTGACGGCGTTTATTGACAGCAATGTTTGATTTACCGGACTGATTGCGGTTTTGCCGGTTGCCTTTCAACGGAAGGTGGCCGGTTTATATCAGACAGCGGACTGGACGGCTTCCGGTCTTCGTGGTAGGTTAGCACAAAACCAATGTCTCAAAGTGTTTGCTTCGCGCCGTGCCCCAGTCTTCTTTCCGCGTAAAATAAGCTAAACTTAAGTAAACAAACTGATTTCCTGGTAAGTCCTTAAAAACAAAGTTCCTTTAATAATTCCTTTTTAGAGCACTCTTTTCATTACCCATTTGTTTGTTGCACAGAATTTCAGATTCTGAACATGCCAGACGCCAAACCATGGCGCTGGTGAGTCCCCCAAATTCTATTCCTTAAACTATTCCAGTGATCCTATGCCTATGAACCTGACCGAACTGAAACAAAAAACCGCTTCTGAACTTACCGAGCTTGCCCGCAGTACCGGCGTGGAAGGCATGGCCCGGGCCCGTAAACAAGACATCATTTTTGCGTTGCTCAAAGCCCACGCCAAAAATGGCGAAGATATTTACGGTGATGGTGTACTGGAAATATTGCAGGATGGATTCGGATTTTTAAGATCAGCAGACAGCTCGTATCTGGCCGGACCCGATGATATTTATGTGTCACCCAGCCAGATTCGGCGCTTCAGTTTACGCACCGGTGACACCATTTCCGGCAAAATCCGCCCACCAAAGGATGGTGAACGGTATTTTGCGCTGCTCAAAGTGGGTGAAATCAACTTTGACCGGCCGGAAAATGCAAAAAACAAAGTGCCCTTTGAAAATCTTACGCCGTTGTTTGCCAATGAGCGCCTAACCCTGGAAATAGGCAATGGCAGCACAGAGGACTTGACCGCACGTGTTATCGACATGGCTTCGCCTGTCGGTAAAGGTCAGCGCGGGCTGATTGTCTCCCCGCCCAAATCGGGCAAGACCATGATGTTGCAGTACATTGCCCAAAGCATCGCGGCCAATCATCCTGAATGCATTCTCATCGTACTGCTCATTGACGAGCGTCCGGAAGAAGTCACGGAAATGGCGCGTTCGGTACGCGGCGAAGTGGTGTCCAGCACCTTCGATGAGCCCGCCAGCCGCCATGTGCAAGTGGCAGAAATGGTCATCGAAAAAGCCAAACGCCTGGTGGAACACAAAAAAGACGTGGTTATTCTGCTGGATTCCATTACGCGCCTGGCACGCGCCTACAACACAGTGATCCCCTCTTCCGGCAAAGTGCTGACCGGTGGTGTGGATGCCAACGCTCTGCATCGTCCCAAACGTTTTTTTGGTGCCGCACGCAACATCGAAGAAGGTGGCAGCCTCACCATCCTGGCAACCGCTTTGGTGGACACCGGATCGCGCATGGACGATGTGATTTATGAAGAATTTAAAGGTACCGGCAACATGGAAGTACACCTGGACAGACGTATTGCCGAAAAACGTATTTATCCCGCCATTGATATCAACCGTTCCGGCACGCGCCGCGAGGAACGTCTTACCAAGCCCGATGAGTTGCAGAAAATCTGGATTTTGCGCAAACTATTGCACCCCATGGACGAGCTGGCGGCCATTGAGTTTTTACTGGATCGCCTGAAAGATACGAAGGTGAATACCGAATTTTATGCGTCAATGAAGCGCTGAATGACTCGCCCTGTTCTGTATTTCCGGTTAATGTTTTCGAAGGTTCAAGTAATGAATAACCGATGGATAAAGCGTGTAATGTTGTGCATTGTGGCATTAAGCGTTGTGTCTCTTCTCAGCGCCTGTTCGCGTGAATACACCTCTGAAATAATGAACGCCGCCAAAGATGGCAATTTGGAGTATGTACAGGCTGCCGCGCAACGTGGCGCCAATGTTAATGAACGCAGCAATAAAGGTAAAAATGCCTTGATGTTTGCCGCCTCTGAAAATCATCAAGAGGTAGTGCGCTGGCTAATTGAACAGGGTGCCGATGTGAATGCCGCAGACAATTATGGTACGACGGCGTTAATCGTTGCCGCAACTGCCGGGCACCATGAAGTGGTAAAACTGCTGTTAGACAATGGCGCCAACGCGCAGGTGCGCGACGACAGCGGCGGCGCACCATTGGTTAATGCAGTTTATTTTGGCCACTTGGAAACGGTGCAGCTGCTGTTGGACAATTTGCAACAGAGTGAAGTGTCTGCCCTGGACAAGCGCGACGGCGAAGAGCTACTGATGCTAGGTGCCGGACTGGGACATGCCGATATTGTAAACCTTATGGTAGAAGCGGGCATTGATGTCAATGGCCGAGGACTAAAACAACGTACCCCATTAATGGCCGCTGCGGCCTTTGACCGACCCGAGGTGGCCAAAGTATTATTGGCACAAGGTGCTGACCCGGCAGCGCGGGATGAGGACGGCCAGACCGCCCTCAGTGTCGCGAGAGATAAAGGCAGCGATAAAGTGGCTGCATTGCTGGCTGGGGCACGCTAAGAGTCGCCCGGAATTGAGCAGCACACCCGAACAGCAACGGTTATTCGTTGCCATCACCGGCAGCGTTTGATCCAGGCCTCACACCCATTAATTCAATCCAGCGCTTTGGGGTACCTTCGTGGGGAGTGTTGTGGCAACGTTCGCAAGTCCATAGGGAAAAGGCGACTTTGTCGTGGCAACGACCACAATATTCACCCGCCAGAATGCCATCCATGGAAAGTTTGTTGGCCCCCTTTTTTTCAATGAATATCGCCGGATGACAATTGGAGCAGGCCAGCCATTTGGTGTGTGCGATGTGCGGGAATTTTACCCAAGGCATCTGGCCTGTGTTTTTGAACATGATATCCAGATCCAGCACCGTCATTTCAGTTTTTCCCAGCAAGTCAGCACGCGGCTCGATAATACCCAAGTCCAGAGCCTTGACCCAATCGACATCACCCCGACGGCCCAGCGGAAAGGCACTAAGTGCTTCAGCAGGATCTTGTAAGGCACTGATGGCATCGCTGTCGGGGTCGTGTATGCCATCAGTTGCCAGCGCTTCGGTTTCCACCTCAACGGCAAAATGACGATCATCCCGCCAGCGCTTACCTTCACTCACGCCACCTTCCACCACATATCGGGCACTGCGCGTGGTCGAGTTTGAACTGGGTGTACAGGCGGTAAGAAGATACATTAACACCCCGGATGCAAAGAGTAATATAATCAATCCACGAGTCATCGTGTTGCTACCTCTCCTGCTCAGACCGCGAGCTGTTTTTTTATTGTGTTAAACCGCGTTATTTTGCGCCAGCTTTTTGTAACATATCCAGAATTTCATTGTGTCCTTCGTTGCGCGCAAGGTAAATCGCTGTACGCCCATCCTTGCTTTTTGCGTTGACGTTTGCGCCATTGGCGAGCAAGAGTTCGAGTATATTGCTGTAACCACGGTTGCTTGCCCATAATAACGGCGTCCAGCCATTTTGATCGGCCATCTCAATATCGGCTTTGTGCTGTAAAAGTAACCGTACCGCAGCCACATTGCCTTTGGCGGTGGCACGCATCAGCGGTGTCCAACCGTCGTTATCTTGCGCATTAACGTCAGCACCAGCATCAATGAGTACCATCATGGTGTCTGTCTGGTCCCGACGGGCGGCGTGCATAAGCGCCGTCCAGCCAAAATTGTTGCGCTCATCGACCAGGGCCCCATTGGCCAGTTCGGCTTGAACCGCAGAGGGATCACCATCCAGGGTACGTTTCATTAATTCGGTATTACCATCACAGGCAAGCAGCAAACCACCTACAACGGCGAACAATAGAAACCGTATGCACCAGGAGGTAAAGTGAGCGGGAGTTTTCATAATGAGTAACACATATCCTGTATGGGCAGCGGCAAAAAAACTGTTCAAAGAGCAAAAGTGTACCAAGCTGGTTGTTACCGGCATAGGCCCGGCCGAGATGCAACACCGGATCGCTGCACTCCCAGCAGTGGATACCTGTAACCCTTTTCGCCTATGCTATCATTCCAGGTTAATCAGTTGAACCTACCCTGTTTCTCTGCACCTTAGCCGTTCTCACCCCGGATGACAAAAACCCGATATGACGACTTATAACCTTATTATTACAAGTGATATCATGCCCAGCCTTTGTTGGAGCGACAGCAGCTCCTCGTACATTTTGCCTGAGGTAAAATAAATGACTGACGCCGGGGGAGAAACCACCACCATCAAAGCCCTGTTACAGGACTCTATTGACGTCAAACAGCGCCTGATAATGGACACAGACATGCTCGCCCGTATTGCCGGCGTAGCACAATTTTGTATCAATGCATTGCGTGGAAATAACAAATTGCTGTTAGCCGGTAACGGTGGCAGTGCTTCTGATGCCCAGCACATTGCTGCTGAACTGGTCGGCCGTTTTGAACTGGAGCGTGATGGGCTGCCCGCCATGGCACTCACCACCAACGCTTCGCAACTCACTGCGCTTTCCAATGACTATGGCTATGAAGCTGTATTTTCCCGTCAGCTACAGGCGTTTGCCAAAAAAGGGGATGTATTTTTCGGATTATCCACCTCCGGCAACTCAGCCAATGTGGTGGCAGTGGCAAAAGTTGCCAAAGCACGCGGCCTGGTTGTGGTGGGTATGACCGGGCAGTCCGGCGGCAAACTGGAAGCCTTATGTGATATCTGCCTGAAAGTGCCCTCAAACAACACTGCGCGCATTCAGGAAGCGCACATCACCATAGGGCATATTGTGTGTGCATTGATTGAACGGACCTTGGCTGCCGAATAGCTTTTGCCGTTTGTAAACAGAAATTAAAAACTCACGCATTTCGCGTGGCGCAAACGCCTGCCTTTGGTGCACGCCGCATCTGTGTCCAAAGCGAAAGCAGCGTGACTAATAGCGCATGGCATACCACAGCATACCCACCCATTCGTGAAAAACCTGGGCTGTAAGATTCAGTGATCTGGCACTGGGCAAAAAATGCCGCAACGTCAAATCACGCTGATCCTTGCCAATAAACACCGTGGGTGCAGGAACAACAGTCAAACCAAATTTTTCAAACGATTGCACGCTGCGTTTTATATGTCTGGCATGGGTAACAAGATAAATAGAGTCAATACCTTCGGCTTTTAATATTTTTGCGGAATATTGCGCATTTTCATAAGTGGTGCGGCTTTGTGTTTCAATCCAGCGCACAGGCAAGGCATATTCACTTTCAATAAGCTGTTTTATCAACTCGGCTTCGGCTGGCGACTGTTCTGCCCCCAATCCACCCGAGACCAGTATGGGTAACAAAGTGCGTCGCGCCAGCCATACGCCATAACGAATTCGTTCCAATGCAAAGGCATCGGGTGCATCCCCTGCAAATTCCGGCGCATGATAACGACGGCCTGCACTCAGAATCACAATGGCCTGCGGAGGTTTATCATCAGGCAACAAGGTTTTTTCAGAAAGTGCGGTTTCCGGTTCCAGCCCCGATAATAAAATATCGGCGGTCAACGGCAGACTGGCAATATATAACAAGCCCAGGCCGCTTGCCGTCATGTAGAAGCCTGCACGCCGATGATGGCGCATTAATATCAGCCCGAGCAGGGCAAGAAAAATGAACCCGCCCGGTGGCCCGATAATCTGTTCCAGCAGCGCACCAACACCAAAGCCCACGGTCAATTTGCTTTGCCTTGTTTTGTTGCTGTATTCGCACTGACAAAGTTAGTTAGCCTGGCAAACTCGCCCAGACTCAACGTTTCTGCCCGGCGCCGGGGATCAACGCCTTGCGCTTCGATCTGTTCTGCATTCATCAGCGGTTTAAGTGTATTACGCAAAGTCTTACGTCGTTGAGAAAAAGCCTGGGTAACCAGTTTTTCCAGCAGATTAATGTCCACAACATCCACAGGTGGCTTACTGTAAGGCACTAAACGCACCACCGCAGAGTTCACTTTGGGAGGAGGTGAAAAGGCCTCCGGCGGCACTTTCATCAATGATTCCACTCGGCAATAATATTGCATCATCACGCTCAGACGGCCGTAGTCTTTACCTCCCGGGGTGGCGGCCAGTCTGTCCACTACTTCTTTTTGCAACATGAAGTGCATATCCTGAATCCGTTCGTGCATAGACAGTAAATGGAACATCAACGGTGTGGAAATATTGTAGGGCAGGTTGCCAACAATACGCAGAGGACGATCATCGCCTGCGAGATCTGCAAAATCAAACTTCAGCGCATCGGCTTCATGAATATGTAATTGGCCACGGCCGTAACAGTGTTCCTGTAATTTGGGAATAATATCCCGATCCAGTTCAATGGCATCCATACTGATCACACACGGTAGCAAGGATTCTGTCAGCACTCCCAGACCGGGACCTATTTCCACCAGATGATCATCCCGCTGCGGATTGATCGCAGCCACAATACCGGCAACAACGTAAGGGTCTGTTAAAAAGTTCTGGCCAAAACGTTTACGGGCGCGGTGTTTTGTTGTGGATGAGGAATCTGTATTCATGCGACAGGCTGTGACTGCTGTATTTTCATATGTCGAACCATGTCGTCTGCTATGGATACTGCGTATGACAAACTATCGGCCCTGGCCTGGCCAGTGCCAGCCAGTGCCAGTGCGGTACCATGATCAACCGAAGTACGAATAACCGGCAGACCTAAAGTGATGTTCACCGCTTTACCAAAACCCATGTGTTTCAATACCGGCAAGCCTTGATCATGATACATGGCCAATACAACATCGGCCTGTTTTAATGTGTCGGCAGTAAACAGGGTATCCGCTGACAATGGGCCTTGCACATTCACGCCACGGTCACGAAAACCTTGTAACACGGGTGTAATAACCTCGATTTCTTCCGAACCCAGATGACCGTCTTCACCGGCATGGGGGTTCAGGCCACAAACCAGAATATTTGGTTTATTGATACCTAACTTTAAGTATAAGTCCTGCACCAAAACATCAATAACCTGTGTAAGGCTTTCTCGTGTAATTGCTGCTGATACGGCTTTCAAGGGAAGATGGGTTGTAACCAGCGCAACCCGCAAACCTTCGGTGGCCAACATCATTACCGGATGACCACCCGTTTGCTGCGCAAGGTATTCCGTGTGCCCGGTAAAGGCAATACCAGCTTCGTTGATAATGCCTTTGTGTATCGGGCCGGTAATCAGGGCATCAAACAGATTTTTTTTGCACCCATTGATTGCGGCATCAATGGTTTTTAAAACCATTGTCGAGTTTTTTTTATTCAACCGGCCAGGCTGTACACTGTCGGCCAACGGAATATCCAACACCGGTAATATACCCGCACGATGAGGGATTTTCCTGTGAGGGATATTTCCCTGAAACGGGATAATTTCCAGCGGCAGATTGAGTTGTTGTGCACGGGCGGCCAGCAGTTTTGCATCTGCAATAACGACCATTTCACAAGAATGATTTTGCTGTGCTATTTGCACACAAAGGTCCGGACCTATACCTGCCGGCTCTCCCGCAGTAATGGCCAAACGATGAATTGACTCAGTCATGGAAAATGTCACAAACAATCAAAGACGGTTTTCAACAAAGGCTTCATCCCGAATGCGCCGAACCCAGGCTTGCATAGCAGGGTCCAGCTTACGTGCGCGAATGGCGTCACGGGCATTTTTGTTTTGTATTTGTTCTGTGACATCCTGTTTGCGGCGTTCCAGCACTTGAATTAAATGCCAGCCAAAACGGCTGCGTACCGGTTCACTCAGTTCATCAATGGCCAGGGCATTCATACCTTGTTCAAAATTCGGCACCATTTCACCAGGATTCACCCAGCCCAATTCTCCGCCTTCGGCACCCGAACCCGGATCATCCGAATATGCTTTGGCCAGTGCTGCAAAATCTTCACCGGCAATAATACGCTCACGAATCTTTTCCAGCCTTGTGCGTGCTTCATGACTGTCCGCTTCGTCAAAAGGTCTGATCAAAATATGCCGGGCATGCGTCTGGGTGACCATGTGCTGGGGCTGGTTATCACGGATGCCAAGCATTTTAATAATATGAAACCCGCTGGGACTGCGTAGCACATCGCTGACAGTATCCACCGCCTGTTGCACTACCCAGTCTGCAAACAGGCTGGGCAGGGCATCAGCACGCCGCCAGCCAAGATCTCCACCTTCCAATGCTTGCTGACCATCAGACAATGAAATAGCGGTTTGTGTAAAATCGGCATTGGCCCGCAAATCCTGCACAATTTTCTCTGCCTTGGCGCGTGCGGCTTTTATTTCCTGTGCACTGGCCGCTTCAGGTACGGATATCAGAATGTGGCCCAAATGATATTCCTTATCTTTACCTCCACGTAATTTCTGATTATTGATAAAGTTGTCTATTTCCTGTTGGGTAACCACGATACGGCTGCGTACCTGGCGCTGTTGCAAACGGTTCACGGTGATTTCATCACGCATGTTTTCACGAAAGCTTTCGAAGTTGATGCCTTCACTCTGCAAGGCAGTACGAAATTGTGAGAGGCTCATGCGATTTTGTGCGGCGATATTTTCCAGTGTGCGATTGAGCATGTCATCATCCACCCGGATACTGCCACGTTTGGCCATTTGCAATTGAATGCGGCGCAGGATCATGCGTTCCAGCAATTGTTTTTCCAGTACGGCATCACTGGGTAGCTGTGTATTTTGCTGGCGCAATTGTTTTTTAATCAGCCCCATTTCGGCTTTCAGTTCCAGTGCGGTAATCACCTCGTCATTGACCACCGCGACAATGCGATCCAGCGGGTTTTCCACCGCCAGCTTTGCCTGGGTTGCTGATGCCACCAATAAACTGCCTGCCAGGGTTATCCAGAAAAAATTTTTTATTACACCATTCATACCTGTTTTCTCTTTTTCACTCGTTGGTTCTGATGACGCTCTTTCAGGGCGTCAGGATATCACGCGCCAGCAAACTTTCGACCTTGCGACCAAAACTCGTCAGACCTTTTAATTCCAGTTGAAACCAGATGGAGTCACTCAAGTTCTCGTCAGCGGCATTGATCCGGTAACTGCGTTGCACAATACGCATTGACCAGCAGCAGCTTTCGTATTCAATACCTTTGAGGGTCTCCAGTGTGGTGTGGTCTCTGGTGGATCGCAGCCAGCGGCCTACAATATGCCACCGTTGGGTAATGGGCCAGATACCGGCCACATCCACTTGTCGCAATTTTTCACGGTCAAAGCGATAACCCAGCCGCAGCACCCGCTGGCGGCCTTTTTGATAACGCCAGCTCATGGTGGCGCGCGCCAGTTCATTGGCCTTGCTGTCCCACTGCAGACTGCTGCGCACGCGGGTATTGGCTGTCCACTGGCTTTTGAACTCCGCCAACCAGTATGATGCCTTGTCCGTTTCTACCGCTGCTCCCGGCAAGGTGACTTCGCGGTCTTGAAAGTAAAAGATACGACCCAGGCTGGCACTTAACAGTTCCCGCCCCTGTGCATCCAGAAACCGCGTGCTTAACGCTGTACTCAGTTGATTGGCATCACCCACACGGTCTGCACCGTTAAACCGGTTTTCCCGGAACAACCGGTCAAAACCAAACAGCGGCAGGCTGCTGTCAAACACCCTGGAGCTGCCCGTTTCGTCCACAATCAAATCGGTTTGTTCTTTTTTGGGTACATACAAATAAAATAACCGGGGTTCCAGAGTCTGCCGCACGGCGCGTCCACCAGCAGATAAGTCCCGCTCAAAAATCAAGCCACTGTCGATGCTAAGCAAAGGCAGGCTGCGTGTCGGCTTGGCATCCGTAAGGGGATCATTATTTTCCAGCATGTATTGCGTATGGCGCAAACTGAGTTTGGGTAACAAAAAGCCTGCTGATTCCCGATATGGCCAAGCCACGCTGGGCTGCATATCCCAGCGTGTACCCACCACGCCTTCGGCACGGTCAAACCGCACAACTTCTGTATTCAAAGCCCATTCCAGACCGGCCAGTACCGGCTGCGGATTGGTGGTGAACTGTAATTGCGGTAGGCGTTGGTAGGGCCGCGAGGTAACGGGCAGACTTTTGTCCAGGGTTTGATAGCCCTGCACCAACAAATTGGCACGCCAGTTTTCTGCCTGGTAACTCAATTCACCACGACGCTCAAGGTGGGTAAGACTGCTGGTGGACAGCCGGTTGCCAAAATCATTGAGATAATCACGATCCGAGGCGTACCGATAGTCCACGCGGCTGCGCCAACCGGCGGCGGGCTCACCCGTGTGGCGCAGGGTCAACGCAGAGCGGTCATCTCCAAATACCCGGTCATTGGGCAATTGTGCCACATCCAGTTGGCCTCGGCTGTGTTCGTTGAGATACCGAAATTCACCTTGCAGCAATACACCCCGGCGGGTCATGAAACGGGGTGTGAGTGTTGCGTCACGATGCGGCGCAATATTCCAATACCAAGGTACGCTCAATTCGCTGCCTGCCACAGTGCTTTCGCCGAAGGAGGGCACCAGAAAACCGGTCTTGCGGCCCTGTAAGGGAAAACTCATATACGGGAAATAAAAAATCGGCACATGCATGAATTCAATGCGCGCATGACGGGCAATACCTTCGTTGGCAACGGTGTCAAGCCGCAGACTGCTGGCCTTCAGTAACCACGCGCTGTCGCCTTCGTCGCAGGTGGTAAATTGTGCGCCCTGCAACTCGGTCACCGATTTACCCAACAAAGCCACAGAATCGGCTCTGCCTCGAATATGTTTGTCAGTCAGCCAGAAGCGTGCCGGACTGAATTGCCCGGTGTCTTTATCCAATTGCACATTGGCTGTATCGCTGGTCAGCAAACGATTACCGAAGGTATAACGGACATCACCTTCGGCACGCGCCTGATCCGTTTGTTCGTTGTAAAACAGGCGCTGAGCTTCGAGACGTTGCACACCACGTTCGCCGATAACCTTACCCTGTAAGCGATACTCCATACCTTCCTTGCTGATTATATCGGCGGTAAAGCGCATATTATCGCTTTGGCGGTTTTCTCCCGCATTGGGAGTCAAATTGGCTGCTGGTGACGGTGCACAATACGACCACGGGGTTTCCGCGGCCTGTGCCGCTCCTGTGACAACAACAAAACACAGCCAATAAACGTGTTTTGCCGCGGTCCATTTAGCATATATTTCCCGCATGTTGTTTGCCAAAACACTATTTACCAATACAAAAACTGGAAAAAATCCTGCCTAATAATTCATCGGCGCTGACTTCTCCGGTAATTTCGCCCAGCGCCTTCTGGGCCTGGCGCAGATCTTCCGCCAGCAATTCACCCGCCGCATGGTCTTGCAGCTGCTGCTGACCATTTTCGAGGTGTTGCTGTGCAATATCCAATGCCTGCAAATGCCGTCGCCGCGCCATAAACTGTCCTTCGCCGCCGGCCTCATAACCCACACAGGCTTTAAGATGTTCGCGCAATGTTTGCAGACCTGTACCGGTATAAGCAGATACCGCAATTTCGGTGATATTTTTTACATTTACCGGCACTGCATCCACCGCCAGCAGATCAATCTTGTTTTGTACCAGGGTCATGGGCGGGCCGGCTTGGTTCAGTTGTTCTAACAAGCTCTGTTCCTGCTCATCAAAGATCTGAGTGGCATCATGCAATAAAAGGATGCGGTCGGCACCTTTGATTTCCGTCCAGGCACGACGTATGCCTTCCTGCTCCACCGCATCGTCGCTGTCCCGCAGTCCAGCGGTATCAATAATGTGCAGGGGCAAACCATCCAGCTGGATATGTTCTCGCAGAATATCCCGGGTCGTACCGGGAATATCGGTCACAATGGCGGTATCCCGTCCGGCAAGGGCATTGAGCAGGGTGGATTTGCCCGCATTGGGTCGGCCGGCGATGACCACGGTCATACCTTCACGCAGCAGGTTGCCCTGGCGGGCAGCGGCCCGGGTTTCTGCCAGGGTGTTCATAACGGTAGTCAGTCGTGACTGCACCTGACCATCACCGAGAAAATCAATTTCCTCTTCGGGGAAATCAATGGCGGATTCCACATGGACGCGTAACTCGGTCAATGCCTCCACCAGTGCATGGATACGTTGCGAAAATACGCCCCGCAGGGAACGCACCGCCAACCGTGCAGCCTGGGCTGAGGCGCTGTCAATAAGATCGGCCACAGCCTCGGCCTGGGCCAGATCCATTTTATTATTGAGAAAGGCACGTTCGGAAAACTCACCAGGCCGCGCCGGACGGGCACCTGATGACAAACAGCGTTGCAGCAGCAAATCCATCACCACCGGCCCACCATGGCCATGCAGCTCCAGTACATCTTCGCCGGTAAAAGAGTGGGGCGCCGGAAAGTACAGGGCAAGACCCGTATCCAGCGGTTCACCGTCTTCGGCACAAAATGGAAGATACTCGGCCCGGCGCGCTTCTGGCACATGGCCAAGTAACTGCCTGGCAATATCGGCGACTGCGGAACCTGACAAACGGACAATGCCCACGCCACCACGACCCGGTGGCGTGGCCAAAGCAGCAATGGTGTCGCTACCTGCCGTATTGACGGTGGCCACAGCTAACCTCCAGCGGACACCGGCACATTACGCCTTGCTGGCGGCCTGCGCCTCAACTTTGCGAGTGATATACCACTGTTGCGCGATGGACAGGCAGTTGTTGACCACCCAGTACAACACCAATCCTGCCGGAAAAAAGGCAAAAAACGCGGTGAAAATAATCGGCAGCGCCTGCATGATTTTCTGCTGCACCGGGTCCATCGGCGGCGGATTCAGCTTCTGCTGAATAAACATGCTGATACCCATGAGAAGCGGCAATACATAATAGGGATCTTTCGTCGACAAATCGGTAATCCATAAAGCGAAAGGCGCCTGACGCATTTCCACACTTTCCAGCAATACCCAATACAACGCGATGAAAACCGGAATCTGCACCAGTATTGGCAAACAACCACCCAATGGATTGATTTTTTCCTTTTTATAGATATCCATCATCGCCTTGCTCATCTTCTGACGATCATCACCATAGCGTTCTTTCAGTGCCTTGAGCTTGGGTGAAAGGCGGCGCATGTTGGCCATGCTTTTGTAACTGGCAGCAGACAACGGGAAAAAAATCAGTTTGATAATCAACGTGACAAAAATGATCGCCAGACCCCAGTTGCCCACCACACTGTAAATTTTTTCCATTACCCAAAATACGGGCTTGGCGAGAATATCCAGGACACCATAATCCACGGTCAAACGCAGATTGGGTTCGATTTTTTCCAGCCGGTGTTGCTCTTTGGGACCCGCATAAAAAAGGCTGGTGAAGTGCGTATTATTGCCCGGCGCAATACTACGTTCTTCTCCGGACTGACCCAGCAGATAACGGCCATCCGTCAATGCCTTAGTGTAAAAATGATTGGCTGAGTCCGCTGGCGGTATCCAGGCACTGAGGAAATAGTGTTGCAACATGGCAATCCAGCCGCCTTTGTTGTAACTCTGCTCGGCCTTCCAAGTGGCCATATCTGAAAACTCAACTTTTTCATAAGGATCCCAACTGCTGGAAACCACACCTCCCGTGTAGGTGTACAGGAAGAAAGATTCACGCGCCATCTCTGTGCGCTGCAATTGCTGATAGGCACGGCCCTTCCATGCTTGCTGACCGCCATTTTGCACTTCCACATCCAGTTTCACCGCATAACTGTCACGCTGAAAAATGAACGTTTTTATAACTTTGATGCCATCCTCACTGGACCAGTGCAAACGGACTTTTAATTCATCCTCACCATCGGCCAATACATAGTTTGTTTTATCCGCAGTAAACAGGGCATGGTGATCCGGCGCCTTGCCCTGTGAAGCCAACAGACCGGATTGCGCTACAAAATATTTGGGCAGGCGGTCATCCAACAACTGGAAAGGCTCATCAGGTTTGTCCAGTGCCACTGGATAGGTGGGTAATGCGACACGCGCTATTTCACCACCCGCAGTGTAGATTGTTACTTGCAGGCGGTCAGTGTTTACTGTGATGTACTGGCCCTCCGCCACAACAGTATCTTGTGTGTTTTGTGTGGACTGTGGAGCAACCACCGGGGTGGCTGCCGCCTGATTTTCACTGGCGATGGTTGGCACATCTTCAGCGGGTGTGGTTGCCGTTGTTGAATCACCAGAGGGTACAGGGGCAGACTCACCGATTGATTCAGTTGCAACCGGTGGTGGTGGCTGCTGTTCCCGTTGCCACGCACTGAACAACAGCAAAATTACCAACGAGAGGGCAATAAATAAAACAAGTCTTTGATTATCCATTAGTTTTAAATTCAGATTTCGGTTAAATTTTCTGTCGATGCATCAGGAATGTTTACAAACCGGATCAGCACATGTTCGTTCAGGTACAGGATCTACACCACCAGGGTGCCAGGGATGGCAGCGCGCCAAACGACGAATTGCCAACCAGCCCCCACGCAAGACACCATGCTGCTCCAACGCCGCCTGTGCATAGCAGGAACAACTGGGGTAAAAACGGCAATGCGGGCCCATTAGCGGACTGATCGCATAACTGTAAATGCGTATCAAAAAAATCAGGCTTTTTTGCATTGTTGTTTTGCCAATTGCTTTGCAATCCGTTGCCAGTGTATTTGTAATGCCGCAGCCAACTCAGGGTTGCTTGCCCGCAGCGCCGCATTTCGACTCAATACCACAATATCCAGACCTGCAAGGGCTTGCTGATATTGGCGGAAACTTTCCCGAACCAACCTCTTGACCCGATTACGTCCGACCGCTGTTTTTATCGTGCGTTTGCTAATGGCCAGGCCCAAGCGGGCACGGCCAAGCGCATTCTGCCTTGCCAGCACTGTCAGCCGCTGATCCACGGAACGGCAACTTGTCTGTTTAAAAACTTTTTGGAAATCATCGCTGCTT
Source organism: Gammaproteobacteria bacterium (assembly GCA_011321815.1). GTDB lineage: Bacteria > Pseudomonadota > Gammaproteobacteria > SZUA-152 > SZUA-152 > SZUA-152. Next base: position 117,954 of record DROS01000040.1, on the reverse strand, counting down.
AATAAACGAGCCCGGCGTGAAAAGCGGTGCGTGGCTCGATGTTTTACAGGTGTATTGCGCGGCATGGGCAGCCGCTATTATGCAGCAAACGTAGCGGTAACAGCGATTAAATGAATAGGGCTCAACACTTTAACACCAGCCCCGAAATTATATTTAAGCTGATAGACGCTTGCGGCCTTTGGCACGGCGCGCACTGATAATTTTACGGCCGGCTTTGGTGGCCATACGAGCGCGAAAACCGTGTGTGCGACTGCGACGCAAATTGCTGGGCTGGAAGGTTCTTTTCATTTTACTGTCCGCTTTTTTGGGTGATAAAAACTGCTAAGAATTCGTTTATTTTATGGGCAACCGATTTGCTGCCCGACTTCAGTTCTCGCCAACGCACCTGACAGGCCGCGAAGCTCCACCTGAAACCCGTAAAAAACGGCGAAGATTACTGTGAACCCCCCCGTCCTGTCAAGCGATCAAGCTCCTTTTGCGATTATGCACAATTTTGTCCACTGGTGTGGATAACTTGCCAGCGTAGGCGTAAACTCGGCAAGCTTTCAGCATATGGCTGTGATAACAGCGCATTAATAACCTAAACTTGGGCACCTGATCTCAGGTAGCCTGTCATCGAAAATGATTTGGGAGACCCAGTGAGTACGCACGCGGATGCTTGGCAGCATTGCCTCAATCATCTGGAAACCGAGCTTTCCACCCAGCAATTCAATACCTGGATTCGACCTTTGCAGGTCATGGAAGACAGCGCACAGTTGCGCCTGCTGGCGCCTAACCGCTTTGTACTGGATTGGGTAAACACTCGTCTGCTGGAACGTATCGAAACCTTGCTCGGGGAAATCAAAGGTACTGAGGGCACAAACACCGGCCAGTCTGTAATTTTGGAGATTGGCGGCAATATGCCAAATATTCTCAATACGCCCCGCCATGAGCGCGCTGCCGGAAGCGCTGGCGCACCCGCCGCTCGCCGCCCTGGCAATAATAATGCGTTTACCAATCGTAATGCCCGCAATCGCAATACCAACGTTACACACAATAACGGGCTTAATCCTTCTGCTACATTTGAAAATTTTGTGGAAGGTAAATCCAATCAGCTTGCCCGTGCGGCCTCTTTTCAAATCGGTGAAAACCCTGGTGGCGCTTACAACCCGTTGTTTATTTACGGCGGAGTCGGTCTGGGAAAAACACATTTGATGCACGCGGTGGGTAATCTTATTGTGGCCCGGAACTCATCAGCCAAAGTGGTTTATCTGCACTCTGAACGCTTTGTTCAGGACATGGTGAAAGCCTTGCAACATAACGCTATTGATAATTTCAAACGTTACTACCGTTCTGTAAACGCCCTGCTTATCGACGATATCCAGTTTTTTGCCGGAAAAGAGCGTTCACAGGAAGAGTTTTTTCATACCTTCAATACCCTGCTGGAAGGCCAGCAACAGATTATTCTTACCTGCGACCGTTATCCCAAAGAGGTCTCCGGGTTGGAAGAGCGCCTGAAATCCCGTTTTGGCTGGGGGCTTACAGTGGCCATTGAGCCTCCGGAGCTTGAAACCCGGGTTGCCATCTTAATGCGCAAAGCCACCCAACTAGAAGCTGATTTACCGCAGGAAGTGGCCTTTTTTATTGCCAAACGTATTCGGTCCAATATTCGTGAACTGGAAGGCGCATTACGCCGGGTCACAGCCAATGCAAAATTCACAGGTCAGCCCATTACCGTGGATTTTGCCAAACTGGCGCTAAAAGATTTGATTGCCCTCCAGGATAAATTGGTTACCATTGAAAATATTCAAAAAACAGTGGCGGAATATTTTAAAATTCGTGTGGCCGAGTTATTGTCTAAAAAACGCACCCGCTCCATTGCGCGACCACGACAAATTGCCATGGCACTGGCAAAAGAACTGACGAATCATAGCCTGCCGGAAATCGGTGATGCTTTTGGTGGACGAGACCACACCACAGTGTTGCACGCATGTCGAAAAATTGCGGAACTGAAAATCAATGAGCCACGAATCATGGAAGACTATTCGAACATTATGCGTACGCTGTCCAGTTAAACCAGTGCAGGCATATCTGTTACTTATAAATTGCACAAAAAAACAACTAAATGAAACCTTGAACAAGGTGTTAAGAAAAACAGAAAAACCTGTGGATAACATTGTGAAAATATGAAGACCTTCATTTATCAACATTTTATCCACAGGATATTACAGCCCTGTACCAACCTTATCAGATAGGTTTCATGAATCATAACTTATTGAAAAATAAACTAAAAAATGGCTTATCCACAGATGTGAACAAGCCTAATAACAGTAATAATAATATTATTTTAAATAATCTTTTATTTAAATAGATGGGATAAACCAAAAATGAAATTTTCCATTCAGCGAGAAGCCTTGCTCAAACCACTGCAAACCATCGTAGGGGTTGTTGAACGCAGACAAACATTGCCGGTGTTATCCAATATTTTAGTGGTTGTTTCAAATGACCGGCTTTCCATGACGGCAACGGATCTTGAAGTCGAAATGATTGCCAGGGTGCCGCTGGATAATGCCCAGCCTGGTGATACCACAATTCCTGCGCGTAAAATTGTGGACATTTGCCGCGCCTTGCCTGAAGGCGCTGTGATTAATATTACACTGGATACGGAAAAAGAGCGGGTTACGGTACAATCCGGACGCAGTCGTTTTAATTTGACGACCTTGCCCATTAATGATTTTCCCAGTGTCGATGAAATCACCAGCCAGTTTGAATTCAGCCTGCCGCAAAACATATTGAAACACCTGATTGAGAAAACCAGTTTTGCTATGGCCCAGCAGGATGTACGTTATTACCTTAACGGCTTGTTGCTGGAAATCTCATCTGGTGTAGTGCGTGCCGTCGCCACCGACGGACACAGGCTTGCCATGTGTACACACGACTGTGATGTGAAACCAGTGGACACCCTGCAAATAATTATGCCTCGAAAGGGTGTTACCGAGCTGGTTAAATTACTGGACGATACGGATGAACCTGCGCAAATCCAGGTCAGTGCCAATCACATTAAAATTCAACTCAATGATTTTGTGTTTACGTCAAAATTGATTGATGGACGCTTTCCTGATTATGAGCGGGTCATTCCTAAAAATTCTGACAAGCACGTCGTTGCTGACAAAGAAACATTACGCCAGGCATTGGTGCGCACTTCAATTTTATCCAATGAAAAATACCGTGGTATTCGCATTCGGTTGTCTGATGCTTTATTGCAGGCCCAGGCGAATAATCCGGAAATGGAAGAAGCAGAAGAGGATATTGAAGTCGATTACTCCGGGGAAGAATTGGAAATTGGTTTTAATGTGAGTTACCTGCTGGATGCATTGGGGGCAGTTTCAGACGACACAGTGTCCCTGGATTTGGGGGATTCGAACAGTAGCTGTGTTGTTCAGCCAAAAGGGGATTCTACGTGTACCTACGTAATAATGCCCATGCGGCTTTAATGTTAAAAGCGACATTTTAGCCAGGATTTTTTTCATTCGTCCATGGCTATTCGCTCCCTTGAGGTTCGGCATTTCCGTAATCTCAAGGATATTCACATTAAACCCCTGCCCGGGCTTAACTACATTATTGGCCCCAACGGTAGTGGTAAAAGCAGCCTGCTGGAAGCTATTCATTGCTTAGGCCGTGGAAAATCTTTTCGCACCCATAAAACCAATCGTCTGATTTGTGAGGGTTGTTCTTCGTTTACCGTACTGGGTCATGTGCAACAACGAGGCCGTCAGTTTACGGTGGGTATGCACCGTGAACGGAGTAAAAGCACTATAAAACTGGCCGGGCGACTCATTGCTCGCAGCAGCGAACTTACTCAGGCGTTGCCCGTAACCGTTTTGGAGCCTGGATTACATCGACTCATTGAAGAAGGGCCAGAATACCGGCGAAAGTTTCTGGATTGGGGCGTGTTCCACGTGGAACACGGTTTTCATCACATTTGGAACACTTACCGTCGAGTGTTAGCGCAGCGAAATGCCGCATTGCGATCAGGGGGGGCGCGAGCGTCCATTATCAACTGGGATCAGGAGTTGGTGCAAACTGCCGTCCAACTGGATCAGGCCCGGCAGCGATATTTGACGGACCTGATGAAATACGTGCCAATCTACAGTCAGAAGTTTCCGGATCTTACAGCAGTGCGCATCACTTACCAGCGGGGCTGGCGAGAAGGGGAGGCTTATGCTGATTATCTTGCAGCTCAATATGTCTCGGATAAGGAGCGTGGCTTCACACAGTTTGGCCCACACAGAGCGGATTTACGAATACGTATTCAGGGTGTTGATGCCCGGGAGTATTTATCAAGAGGGCAGCAAAAGGTATTGGTGGCATTACTGGTTTTGGCGCAGTGTGAACAAATGCGTATGCGGGATACATCGGTAGTAGTGTTGGTGGACGATCTGCCATCGGAGCTGGATACGGAAAAAAGGAACATCCTGATGCAGTCTTTGACCGAGACTGGCGCACAGATATTTCTGACTGGAACGGACCGTTCACTTTTCCCTCTGGACAATAGCGAGCATGGAATGTTTCACGTGGAACAAGGTCGGGTTCACGTTATAGATTAGTACATCGCCTATGTACCAGGCGCTGTACGCCTATAAAAGCGCTGGCACCAAACTGTTTATTGTAAAGCGGTTTTTGCCAAAAACTGATACACTGCACAGGTTCAAACATGAGGTTCTGCAATGGCTAGTGATACTCCCTACGATTCTTCCAAAATCAAAGTTTTAAAAGGTTTGGACGCGGTAAGAAAGCGTCCTGGCATGTATATCGGTGACACTGATGATGGCACAGGATTGCATCATATGGTGTTTGAGGCAGTGGATAATTCCATAGATGAAGCGTTGGCTGGCCATTGCTCAGAAATCAATGTGACTATCCACAGTGACGGTTCATTGTCGGTAGAGGACAATGGTCGAGGTATCCCGGTGGATCTTCACGAAGAAGAGGGACGCTCTGCCGCAGAAGTCATCATGACAGTGCTGCATGCCGGTGGTAAATTTGATGATAACTCCTACAAAATATCAGGCGGCCTGCATGGTGTAGGCGTGTCTGTGGTTAATGCGTTATCCGAGGTGTTGAAGCTGACGGTGTGGCGCAATGGCGAGACCCATTTTCAGGAATACCATCATGGTGATCCGGTAAAATCTCTGGAAGTCATTGGTACAACGGACCGTACCGGTACCGAAATTCGATTTTTACCCAGCGCAGAAACTTTTAGTGATACCGAGTTTCACTACGATATTTTGGCCAAACGTCTGCGTGAATTGTCTTTCCTTAATTCCGGAGTCCGCATTGTGTTGAGCGATGAGCGCAACGACAAGCAGGATATATTTGAATACAAAGGGGGCATCAGTGCCTTTGTGGAGCACCTTAACCGCAATAAAACGCCATTACATCCCGCAGTAATCGGGTTTGTTTCCGAGAAAGATGGCATTACTGTGGAAGTTGCCATGCAATGGAATGACTCATATCAGGAAAATATTTTTTGTTTTACCAATAATATTCCCCAGCGTGATGGTGGTACCCATCTTGCCGGCTTCCGTGGTGCGCTGACACGTACTTTGAACCAATATATTGAATCGTTGGGCGCAGCAAAAAAAGCCAAGGTGGCGATGACCGGTGACGATGCCCGGGAAGGACTGACAGCGGTATTGTCTGTGAAAGTGCCAGACCCCAAATTTTCGTCACAGACCAAAGACAAGCTGGTGTCTTCAGAAGTGAAAGGTATTGTGGAATCTGCCGTTTCGGAGAAGTGCCAGGAATTCCTGTTGGAAAACCCCACAGACGCCAAAGCCATTGTCAGCAAGATTGTGGATGCTGCCCGTGCTCGTGAGGCTGCCCGCAAAGCGCGTGAAATGACACGGCGTAAAGGTGCGTTGGATATTGCCGGATTGCCTGGCAAATTGGCAGACTGTCAGGAAAAAGACCCGGCATTATCTGAATTGTTCCTGGTGGAGGGTGATTCCGCCGGAGGTTCTGCCAAGCAGGGGCGTGATCGTCGTACGCAGGCTATCCTGCCGTTGAAGGGTAAAATTCTCAATGTGGAGAAAGCACGTTTTGACAAGATGCTTTCATCTGCCGAAGTGGGCACACTGATTACCGCATTGGGTTGCGGTATTGGCCGGGAAGAATTTAATGCAGACAAGCTGCGTTATCACCGTATTATTATCATGACCGATGCCGATGTGGATGGCTCGCATATCCGCACCTTGTTATTGACTTTTTTCTACCGGCAGATGCCTGAGCTTATTGAACGTGGTCACATTTATATCGCTCAGCCACCGCTGTATAAGGTGAAAAAAGGCAAGCAGGAACGGTATGTCAAAGATGACAGTGAACTGAATGATTATCTGCTGCAAGCGGCGTTGGAAAATGCGGGTCTTCATGTGAGTGCTAATAGCCCGGCTATCGCGGGTGTCACCCTGGAAACCCTGGCGCAGCAATATTTGACGGTAAAATCGACGATTGATCGTTTGTCGAGCCGTTACCATAGCGAGCTGTTGGATAAGATTGTTTATATGCCTGCATTTCCGGCTGATGGAAAATTGGATAAGTCAGCAGCAGAATCATGGTTTGCTGAATTAAGTCAACGCCTCAATGCCGATGACGCCAGTGCGGTGCAGTATGAGATCACACTGGAAGATGATACTGATCATGCGAGCTGGTTGGCGCGCATTAATGCCATCAGCCACAACGTAGGCAATGAAAGGGTGATGGCCAGTGATTTTTTTGCTTCCAGTGAATACAAAACCATGGCGGCCTTAGGTGAACAGTTGGCAGATCTACTGGCCGAGGGTGCCTTTGTGCAGCGTGGCGAGCGCCGTGCTGAGGTAAGCAGCTTTAGGCAGGCATTGGAGTGGTTAATGCGCGAAGCTCGTCGTGGTCAGCATATTCAGCGTTATAAAGGCCTGGGTGAAATGAACCCGGAACAGTTGTGGGAAACGACTCTTGATGCCAGCGCCCGTCGGTTGTTGCGGGTGCAGATTGAAGATGCAGTAGCGGCTGATGATGTGTTTACCACATTGATGGGGGATCAGGTGGAACCGCGCCGTGAGTTTATTGAGACTAATGCTTTGCAGGTGGCGAATCTGGATATATAAAACATGAGTGTTTACTTACCAACAGGCGAGAGAATCAGGCTTGGCCGTTTTTCAGGAAAATATCCCGAAGTCTTGCAATAAGTGAGCTGGGTGTGAGTATTTACTGACGGGGAGCTGGAGAGTATAAAAAAGGCGACAATCCACTCAGGATTGTCGCCTTTTTGGGTTCTACGGGGTATGGGTTGGAAGCGTTTATCAGGCTTCGTCGTGGTAACGGATCACCCGATCCACTTCATTTTTGGAACCCAGAATAACCGGTACCCGCTGGTGCAGGCCTGTAGGCTGAATTTCCATGATGCGCTCGCGCCCTGTGGAGCACAGGCCACCAGCCTGTTCAACGACGAAACCCATCGGGTTGGCTTCGTACATCAAACGCAGTTTACCTGGCTTGCTGGGGTCACGGGTATCTTTGGGGTACATGAAAATACCGCCACGGGTGAGAATGCGATACACCTCGGCCACCATGGAGGCCACCCAGCGCATGTTGAAATCCTTGTCACGTTCACCGCTGGTGCCGGCAATACATTCATCAACGTAGCGCTTCATGGGTTCTTCCCAGTGACGCTGATTGGACATATTAATGGCAAACTCAGCGGTGTCTTCGGGAATTTTCATGTCTGGATGGGTGAGGATGAATTCACCGACATTGTGGTCCAGGGTAAAACCATTAACACCGTTGCCGGTGGTCAACACCAGCATGGTGGAGGGGCCATAAAGGGTGAAGCCGCCGCAGACCTGCTTTGTACCGGGCTGGAGGAAATCCTCTGCGCTGGGGTTTTCCACACCCTCGGGGCAACGCAGGATAGAGAAGATACTGCCCACTGAAAGGTTGACGTCGATATTGGACGAACCATCCAGAGGATCAAAAGTCAGTAAGTACTTACCTTTGGGGTATTCCGCAGGAATGGGGTAAATGTCATCCATTTCCTCGGATGCCATGGCGCCCAGGTGACCGCCCCATTCATTGGCTTGTAAAAAGATATCATTGGAGAGGATGTCCAGTTTTTTCTGGGTTTCGCCCTGGATATTCTCACTACCAGCAGAACCGAGTACGCCAACCAGGGCTCCCTGGTTGACGCAACTGGAAATAGCCTTGCAGGCCGTGACCACATCGTTGAGCAAGGCGGTAAAATCGCCCGAGGCAGAAGGAGAATTGCGCTGCTCCTTGATAATAAATTGGGTAAACGTTTCGCCAGTATGCATTTTTGATTTCCTGCAATTGTTAAGAATTCGGTTATCCAACAGGTCTCAACAGACCCTGGAAAAGCACGCGAGTCTACCATATCCGGGTACCACATTAAATGTGCGGCAAATGGGTAAGCCTTCCTCATATGGTGGTTTTTTATAGTGGTTGCCTGTATTCAGTGCAGGCCGTAGCATATGTAGCGCTTTCGGTATTCACAAACTGAGAGCACTACACGAAAATTTTTTCAACAAACAGGGCGTTAAAATGACCCAAACCATACGTATCGCTACCCGTAAAAGTCCCCTGGCCCTGTGGCAGGCTGAATTTGTGCGCAACAGCCTGTTGGCCCAGCAGCCTGATTTGCAGATCGAACTGGTAAAAATGGTCACCCAGGGCGACAAAATCCTGGATACACCATTGGCGAAAGTGGGTGGGAAAGGTTTGTTTGTCAAAGAACTGGAGCAAGGCATGTTGCGAGGTGACGCCGATATTGCTGTGCATTCCATGAAAGATGTACCGGTGGAATTTCCCGAAGGGCTGCATCTGGCCGTTATTTGTGAACGCGAAGACCCGCGTGATGCCTTTGTTTCCAATACCTGTAAAACCATTGAGGAATTACCGCGGGGGGCAAAGGTCGGTACTTCCAGTTTGCGGAGAACCTGCCAGATACGTGCCTGGAGACCGGATCTGCAAATTCTTGATTTGCGTGGTAACGTAAACACCCGTCTGCGAAAGCTGGATGATGGTGAATATGATGCGATCATCCTGGCCTGCGCCGGCCTCAAGCGATTGGGTTTTGACAAGCGTATTGTGGAGCACCTTGACCCGGGTTTCAGTCTGCCTGCGATTGGCCAGGGCGCTGTGGGTATTGAGTGCCGCAGTGATGATCCGTTCATCAATGAATTGATTGCGCCGTTGAATCACACTGCAACAGCGGCTCGCGTGCGTGCGGAACGTGCAATGAATAACCGCCTCGAAGGTGGTTGCCAGGTACCGATTGGTGGTTATGCCGAGCTGGATGGTGCTACATTGTTATTGCGTGGTCTGGTGGGCCGGCCTGATGGCAGCGAAATGGTGCGAGGTGAAATAGCCGGTCGTGCCGAAGAGGCAGAATATCTTGGTGCGACGTTGGGCGATGACTTGTTGGCCCGGGGTGCCCGGGAAATTTTGCAGGACGTTTACGCAAGCAAGGACGCAGACTGAATGTCCGAACTGTCCGGTGTCACGGTGGTGGTAACACGACCGGCGCATCAGGCAGAAAAACTGTGCCAGCTGATTGAGGCGGCAGGAGCCAGGGCACTGCGCTTTCCGGTGATCGATATTCAGCCACCGGAAAACCCACAACAATGCCAGGCACAACTGACCCAGCTGGCAGACTATGATCTTGCCATTTTTGTCAGCGCCAACGCAGTCAATGCCACAATGGCGATGCTGAAAAAGCCACAAGCCTGGCCAATGGCGTTGCCGCTTGCTGCGGTGGGTAAAGCGACGGCACAAGCCTTGATAAAAAAAGGCCTGCCAGCCCCGCAGGTTGCGCCGGAGCCGTTTAACAGCGAAGCATTGCTGAGTTTGCCGGAGTTGCAAAAACTGGATGGAAAACGCATTCTGATTTTTCGTGGCAACAGTGGCCGGGAATTGTTGCGCAACTGTTTGCGTGAACGGGGCGCACAGGTTGATTATTTTGAATGCTATCAGCGTGCAATTCCGAAATCGGATACCCGGCCACTGTATGCAGCCTGGGACCAGGTACAGGCCAAACCTGGCACGATGCCGATTGTTGTCACCAGCAATCAGGGTCTGCAAAATCTGGTGTCGATGATAGATAAAGAACATCAACCGACTTTGTTTGCGTCACCGTTGGTGGTGATCAGTGAGCGAATGGTGAGCCTGTCCGCCAGGCTGGGGTTTTCACAAGCACCTGTAGTGGCAATGGCCGCCAATGATGATGCAGTTTTGGTTGCACTGAAAACATGGGCAAAGTCCCGAATCCGGGCTGAAAAAATATTATGAAAAAAGCCGAAAAAAATATGCCAGAAGACAAACCTGAAAGTGAAACAGAAAATATACCGGACGCAGTGTCTGATCCGGTGGAAAACCCTGTGGTAGACGTGACAACAAAAAAACCAGGAAAAACAGATTCAGCAGCAGCGAAAGAAAAAAATGAATCAAAAATGCCGCCGGGAAAAAACACAGCCACCAAAAAAACTTCCTCTTATGTTGCCCTCAGTATTTTATTTTTGGTTGCGGTATCGGCTGTCGGGCTGGCGGCTTACGATTTTTGGTTGTTACGTGCGCAGGCCCCTGTTAATGCACAATTGGTCAATACCCAGAACGAGTTAACCAGTGCCCAGCGTGAACTGGGCAATATTCAGAAGGGCTTTGAAACACGTGTCAATCAATTAGAGCAACAGTTACAAGCGACAAAAGATCAGTTGTCCGCAGAGGTGGCGTCGCGGAAAAGTGAACAATCAGAACATCAAGCCGTCAATGTGGCTTTGCGGAGCATTACTGAAAAACTGGGCCGCAGTACGATCACGTGGCGTATGGCGGAAGTGGAATATTTGTTAACAGTGGCCAACCATCGGCTTACTCTGGCGCAGGATCAACAAACCGCTATCGCTGTTTTTGAGACAGCTGACAGCCGGCTTGAAGCCATTGCTGACCCCGCTTTGCTCACGGTACGTAAGGAAATCGCCAGTGAACTGACTGCCTTGCGTGCCATGCCCGATGTTGATATTCCCGGCCTGGCATTGCAAATAGGCAGTCTGGCAGAATCTGTCAAGCAATTGCCACTGTTGGATAAAAAGCGGCTGGCGATGGCTTCGGAAAAGCAGGAAAGCACATCATCGGTGGAGTGGCGGGAGATACCGGCTGTGATGTGGAACGACATCAAAAGTCTGGTACAGGTGCGCCGCCATCAACAACCTGTCGAACCGTTATTACCGCCACAGCAAGCCTGGTTTTTATATCAAAATCTGCAATTGAAGTTGGAACAGGCAAGATTGGCTGTGCTGGAACGGAACACGGCAGTATTTTCACAGTCGCTTGAAGAAGTTTCACAATGGTTAAGCAGTTATTTTGAAGCGGAATCTGCGGCGGTTGTTAATATGCAGGAAACGATAAAAAATCTGCGCACCGTCGAATTGCAGCCAACGATACCGGATGTCAGTGGGTCATTGCGTGAACTGCGTTCAATGATGAATGAGCGCTCGACAATAAACACCTCTCTGAGAGTAACAACACAGTGAAATTGTTATTCCTTTGTCTAGCCACATTGTTTGTGGCGGTTATTGTTGCCTTACTGGCAATGGAAGATCCTGGCTATGTGCTGTTTTCAGTGGGTACCTGGACTGTGGAAACCACATTGGCATTAATGACAGTGGTGCTGATAGCGGGCTTTGCTTTGTTATATTTTTTGATTCGAACGGGGGTGAAAGTATTTGCGGTCCCGCGTGATTTACGTCATTGGAAAAAACAGCGGCGGGAGCAAAAGGCAATAAAATTATTGACGCAGGGGTTGATTGATCTTGCCGAAGGTCATTGGCAAAGAGCAGAAAAAAAGGTATTGAAATATGTCGAATCAAGCGATGCCTCTTTACTGAATTACCTTGCCGCAGCGCGGGCAGCACAGGCCCAGGGTGCGGATCAGCGCCGTGACCACTATTTAAAGTTAGCCCATGAAAATCACCCCTCGGCAGATATTGCAGTAGGATTGACCCAGGCTGAGTTGCAACTTAAGCAAAACCAACTGGAGCAATGCCTTGCGACCTTGAGGCATCTGCACCAACTTGCGCCCAAACATGTGCAGGTATTAAAGGTATTGGCAGGTTTATATCAACGTCTGGAAGATTGGGAACACCTGCTGGAACTTATTCCCCTGTTACGCAAACGAAAAGCGATGAAAGCAGATGTCATTGATGACTTGGCGCAACAAGCCTATTTGGCGTTGTTGCAAAAGGCGCGTTCATTTACGGATTTATCAAATGTGTGGTCGCGTATTCCTGGTTCCATTCGGGAAAAAGAAAATATTCTGGTGGTGTATGTGCAGCGTCTGTTGGCTATGGGTGAAAGTGATTTGGCCGAGCCGTTGTTACGACACGCGCTACGTCGGCAGTTCAGCGAAGTGCTGTTGATGTGTTATGGAAAAATAGAGAGTGCGGAACCCACCCGCCAATTGGACTTGGTGGAATCATTGCTGGTAGAACATGAGCGGGATGCAGTTACTCTGTTAACGGCGGGACGTTTAAGTTTACGCAGTAAATTATGGGGCAAGGCCCGCGGCTATCTGGAAGCCAGTATCAACGCGCAGCCCAGTGCTGAAGCCTACAATGAATTGGGCAATTTATTGGAGCGCATGAATGAAACAGCGGCTGCGGCAGAATGTTTTCGTGAAGGTTTACGATTGGTGCCGGGCTGTGAGCAAACGACGCCGATTATTATGGAGCCTGCAACAAGCCCGGCCATTGCCTTGACGAATCAGACAACCCGGGAATCGGAAACAGAAATACGGGATGCGGTTGTTATTGCCAGCACTGTAAAACCAGCAGTGGCAGAAGGCGTAAAATAAATCCGCAGCCGTTGTGGGATGGAGTCAGTTGTTTGGCCGTTGAAATGTGCACGGCCCTTATTTGGTTTTAGGTGTCTGAAATTCAAAGGCGTCAGAAAAATAACGGTTTTCGATCAGGCCGTGTTTTTTGAATGCATCAAACCCTGCGTGTACCATTACTGGTGGACCACTGGCATACACATCAAATTTCTCCATGCCTTCAGGGAAATCTTCGATGATTGCATCGTGCACATAACCTGTGCGCGCACTTCCAGGTTGGCCGGAGCTTGCTGTCGGTTCTGAGAAAACCGGTACAAAATGAAAATGCGGCAGATATTTGGCCCATTTTTGTGGCAACTCGCTGAGATAAAGATCTTTTTCTTCCCGCACGCCCCAGTACAAATGCATAGGCTGGCTTAAACCCTCCGCCAGTGCATGTTCTATAATGCCCTTGATGGGTGCAAAGCCGGTGCCACCGGCCATGAAAATCAGCGGCCGCTGTGCTTCTTCCCGCAGGAAAAAACTGCCATGTGGACCTTCGATGCGCAAAATGTCTTTTTCGTGCAATTCATCCATTACATAACCGGTAAAATCACCGCCGTCCACATGGCGAATATGCAGTTCAATAAGCGCATCGTCATGAGGCGCATTGGCGAGTGAAAAACTGCGTTTGCGACCATCGGGCAGCAGAATGTCGATGTACTGCCCGGCACGGAATTGTATACGTTCCGCTTCGGGTAACTTCAGGTACAGGCGCACTACATCATGAGACAGAAATTCTTTTTTAGTCACCTTGGTTGGTAGCGTTTTGATTTCCAGGCTTTCCGCTTCACCAATTTCCTTGACTTCCACACTGAGATCAGAAGTTGCATGGGCCTGACAAAACAGCGCCAAGCCTCGGCTGACATCCTCAGCACTCAGAGCGGGCGGGCGATTCGTGCCATAATCCACGCTGCCGTCGAGCAGCTTGCCTTTGCATGCACCGCAACCGCCGTTGCGGCAACCGTAGGGAAAGGCATAACCATGGCGTAGTGCCGCATCCAAAACAGACTCGCCATATTCCACGTTAAAACTGCGGCCGCTGGGCAAAATGTGAACGGTAAAAGTCATGAAGATTCCAAAGTAGGCTATAAAGGTCAGCGATTATGCGGGAAAGACGAGGCGTAAACCACTGATGAAATCTGTGTTTATTGCGGGCTGTGGTGATATCGGTGAACGTATTGCGGGTTTATGTTGTGAGAAAAAGGTGCCCGTTGCCGGATTGGTGCGTAGCGTGGAAAGCATCAAGCGCTTGCAACAGGCTGATATCGAACCCGTACAGGTTGACCTCGCAACGGGTGGTTTAAGTGCTCTGCCCACGACAACGGCCACGATATTTTATCTGGTTCCGCCGCCTGGGGAAGGGGAAAATGACCCGCTGATTCGCCGTTTTCTGTCGGCTATTTCAACAGATGCTCTGCCGGAAAAACTGGTGTTACTCAGTACCACCGCAGTCTATGGTGATTGCCAGGGACAATGGATTAACGAAACTCGTCCTGTTAATCCACAAACTGCGCGTGGCCGGCGACGATTGGATGCCGAACAGGCCGCACAGGAATGGTCGGCGAGCACTGGTGTGCCAATTATTATATTGCGTGTTGGTGGTATCTATGGTCCCGGCCGGTTGCCGATTGAGCGCATCAAAAAAGGCCTGCCGATTCTGCATGAAGCAGACTCCCCCTACACTAATCGTATTCATCAGGATGACCTTGCGCAGGTTTGTATTGCTGCGGCTGAACGAGGAAAGCCCGGTGAAGTGTATAACGTTTCTGATGGACAGCCCGGCACAATGTCGCGTTATTTCAAAGACATTGCACAAGCGTACAATTTACCGATGCCACCGGAAATAAGCCTGGAAGAAGCACAACAAGTGATGAGTGCAGGTATGTTGTCTTATCTTAAGGAATCACGACGGTTGGGTAATCGTAAAATGTTGGCGGAGTTGGGGGTGGTGTTGCAGTATGTAAGTTTGGAGATAGGGTTGGTTAAGAGGTAAAGATTAGATTTACAGACAGGAAGGATAACGGCAAGTATCTACAAGCAGGTAATACCGTGCAGTAGCATCGCCAACGGCCTGACGTAAATTGGTATCTATCGGCATAAAGCGACATAGGGACAGCGAAATGACAGAAATACTCATCAGCAACCGAGCCTGGAACAAACCTCAGTTCAACAAATGTGTGGCGAAACTCTTGATGAAATGCAATGCAGCGGATCAGGCGGAGTCATGTGGCCCTACGAGCCCTATACCATCGGCCAGACCACATACAGTGGAGAGTGGATTCTCCGAGCCCTTCGGAATAACAACTGCCCACAAAACATTCATGCACTTTCTTCCGCGTTGGGAGAAAACAACATTGTCGGTGTCAGTGACGCCATGGTAAAACTGTACGACACCACCTCTGCCCTGGCAGGTTCGGGCAGCACTGTTCATGCCGCCCGTAGCGACAAGTTTTTGCTCGCAGCAGTCGCAGCATTAAAAAAACTGGAACTGGTTTCCACACTCCAAGCTGGGAAATTGGCCCGGTTCAGCAAATATAGCAAGGCGTTGGGCAAAGGAATATAAAATAAACTCCGACCAGTGCCATCTGCACTGCTGATGAATCAGGAATGGCCAAGCTGTGCCAGTCGCCTTACAATAGCTTCATGACGCTCAATACAACATCCGCTATGAATATCGCCCAGGTGCTCACCGAGGCTTTGCCCTATATCCAGCGCTTTGCAGGCAAGACCATTGTTATCAAATACGGTGGTAATGCCATGGTGGATGACGATCTGAAGGACAGCTTCGCACGTGATATTGTGCTAATGAAAACCGTAGGCATCAATCCTGTGGTCGTGCATGGTGGTGGCCCGCAAATAGGCAAGTTGCTGGAGCGTATCGGCAAGAAATCCACCTTTGTGCAGGGTATGCGGGTCACCGACAGTGAAACCATGGATGTGGTGGAGATGGTGCTGGGTGGGTTGGTAAACAAGGAAATCGTTAACCTCATCAATCAAAAGGGCGGTAATGCTGTGGGTCTCACCGGCAAGGACGGTGACATGATCCGCGCACACAAACTCACATTTGAAAAAACAGCCCCAGAAATGAATGCCTCGGAAATCGTCGATATTGGCCATGTAGGTGAGGTGACCAGCATCGACCCCGCTGTAGTGGATATGCTGGTAAGCGGCGACTTTATTCCGGTGATTGCACCTATTGGCGTAGGTGCGGATGGCCAGTCTTATAATATCAATGCTGACCTGGTAGCGGGTAAACTAGCGGAAACCTTGCATGCAGAAAAGCTTATGTTACTCACCAATACCGCCGGGCTGCTGGATAAAGAGGGCGAACTGCTCACTGGCCTGGGGGCGGACCGGGTCACAGAACTTATCAATGATGGCACCATTTATGGTGGCATGCTGCCGAAGATCCGTTGCGCACTGGAAGCGGTGCAGGCTGGCGTGAGTACTGCGCACATTATTGATGGCCGGGTACAGCACGCAGTGATGCTGGAAATATTTACCGATGATGGTGTGGGCACGTTGATTCGTTCGCGCAACTAATTTACAGCAGGTTCCCAAAGCGCCACAAAAATCACGCTTTGGGAACGTGCTTTAAGCGTATTGATCTTTGCCATAATCACCTCATTGTTCTGTTTGGTATCAACACTCCCTAGGTACTGCACAACTTGTTTTGAACATTTATGGGAAAGGATCGTCAGCGAAAATCACTATTTTCAGCAATTTTGGGTTTTGTTCTTGGTGGTTCACGGATGACCCATTTTCTTGGCATTATTTTTCGTACCAACAAACCAAAAACGGTAACTGGTTTTAAAATACTATGACAACAAATAACAAACCCACCCGCGCCCAGCAAATTCTCGAAGCTTTGGCGTACCAGCTTGAAACCCATCCTGGTCAACGTATCACCACAGCCGCGCTGGCAAAAGAAGTGGGTGTGTCGGAAGCAGCACTGTATCGACACTTTCCCAGCAAGGCGCGTATGTTCGAGGCATTGATTGAATTTATTGAAGACACTATTTTCAGTCTGATCAATCGTATTCTCGAAGATCATGCCAGTGCCCATGATCGCTGCCAGCAGTCATTGACTATGCTGCTGGGGTTTTCCGCAAAAAACCCCGGTCTGTCGCGTATCCTGGTGGGTGATGCACTCACGGGTGAACACGGTCGCTTACGGATACGCATAACCCAGTTTTATGATCGACTGGAAACCCAGCTTAAACAGGTTTTGCGTGAAGCGGAAAGCAAAAATGAACTGCCGGTGGGACATCCTTCCGCAGCCATCGCCAATCTGTTACTGGCGACCGTTGAGGGGCGTATGAATCAGTTTGTGCGCAGCGGCTTTCAACAATCACCATTGGAACGCTGGGAACAACAATGGGTTTTGTTATCGACCAATCTGTTTCCCACCAATACCTGATTTTTCCATAAAAGCAACGTGGACTGGATCACCCAATCGCTGCTGTTGCTGATTTCGCTGGTGGCCAATATTTTTTCCGCGTTTGCCGGTGGTGGTGCGGGCCTGCTGCAATTTCCAGTACTGATTTTTTTAGGGCTGCCCTTTGGTGTGGCACTGGCCACCCATAAAGTCGCCAGCGTGGCGTTGGGGATTGGCGCGACCATGCGCAATTTGCGTGAAGGCAGCCTGCAACGCCGGTTGACACTGTTTATTGTCAGTTTTGGTATTCCCGGGGTGGTAATCGGTGCCAGCGTTATTTTATTTGTGCCTGATCGCAGTGCAGAAATTGCACTGGGCCTGCTTACCGTGGGGCTGGGATTGTACTCTGTTTTCAAACCCGAGTTAGGACAGTCCGTTACCCAGACAATACAATCGCTTGGGCATTATTTATGGGGCGGTGCCGTGTTGTTTTGCATTGGCATTCTGAATGGTTCGCTGACTTCCGGCACGGGGCTGTTTGTTACTTTGTGGCTGGTGCGTTGGTTCGGGCTGGATTACAAACAGGCTGTTGCTCATACATTGGTATTGGTGGGGTTGTTCTGGAATGGTAGCGGTGCGATTACGCTGGGGCTGATTGGTGAAATTCGCTGGGACTGGTTACCAGCATTATTGCTGGGTTCATTGATGGGAGGGTACATCGGCGCACACCTGGCCATCACCAAAGGTAACCGTTGGATTAAACGGGTTTTTGAGGTGGTCACTCTCGCTGTGGGTTTGAAGCTGATTATTGGCTGAGCAGCAAGCCTACGCTTTTTCTGTGCAAAAAAACGGCTGACATGAAATGCCAGCCGTTTTGAAACCTTTTACCAAGCTACAGCATTGTTTTTTTAATTGTTAAAAAGAATACACCAGAGTCACAGCCGTTTCAGTATCGGTTTTTTCAATGCCGTCAGGTACATCCGATGTATTTTTCATCGTGTAAGTGATCTTTGTTGCCAGACTGCCATTAACCTGTGCGGTTAATGCGGTTACCGATTTGGTGATGGTGGCATTTTCGCCCACATCCGTGTTCACATCCTGAGTGAATGTGCTGGTGTCACTGACCTTCCATACCAGTTTGGCGGCAGCACGCAGAGTGTATTCATCGTCACTTTTGCCTGTGTCAAGTTCGCTTTGCCGCGCACCAGGGCCAATTTCCAGATCCAGGGTCAAGGCTGCATTGCCGACTACCCGCCGACCATAACCCAGTGCTTCGCTGACGCGGTAGTTATAACCACTAAAACGGTCATTTTCATAATTGACCATGGCAAAGAAATAATTATGCTCGCTGAATTTATAATCACTTTGGCCATTGATAACGTATCGTTCTGCGGTGGTGGTGTTATTGTTGGAGCTGTTGAGTGACTCAATAAAAATGGTATGCCGCCATTGCTTCCGTTCTGTTTCCACCTTGGCCTTGGCATTGATGGTTTCCGTTTCAGTATTACCGGTAGTCGTTACTATGCCCAGCTCCACATTGCCCTTCCAGCTGTTATCAATAACCTGTGGATCTGCTGCATTTCCCGCTGCTGTTGCTGCCATGAAAAGCAGCGCGACTGACCCGGATAATGTATACCGACTATTCATACCATTTTTTCTCCTTAAAAATTAATGACTGGACCCTATTAAAACTGACGCCTTAACTTAACATTGACGTTAAATACCGTATTGTGATTGGTACAACTCAATCGCTTTTAATGCTTCTGCCTGATCACCTTTTTCATCCAGAAACTCTGCCAGCTCCTGTAATCGCACAATGCTGTTTACCCGTAATCCATAGTCTTTTTCCACTTCTTGTATGGCGGAGGTTTCCCCCTGCCCACGTTCCTGACGATCCAGCGCAATCACGACACCTGCGGGCGTGGCGCCAGCGGCCTGGATGATGTCCACGGATTCACGCACAGAGGTGCCAGCAGAAATCACATCGTCAATGATCAGCACCCGGCCTTTCAGAGGAGCACCCACAATCGTACCGCCTTCGCCATGATCTTTTGCTTCTTTGCGATTAAAGCAATAGGGCACATCCCGGTTATGTTTGTCAGCCAGGGCAATGGCCAGGCTGGTGGCCAGAGGAATACCCTTGTAAGCCGGGCCATAAATCATGTCAAATTCAACGCCAGAATTAACAACAGCCTGTGCATAGTAACGCCCAAGTTGTGCTAGGCTTGCGCCCGTGTCGAACAGACCGCTGTTAAAAAAATAGGGGCTGACACGCCCTGATTTAAGCGTGAATTCGCCAAAGCGCAGTACGCCAATATCAATGGCAAAATCGAGGAACTCCTGTTGATAGGCTTGCATGTGACGGTCCCGGCTGAAATTCAAAGGGCGAAATTATACCCTATATCCCACCCTGCCCGGCAAGCCTGTGGTTATAATACCGAAAACACACTGTCGGAGTTCTTATGAGAATTATCACTGTCAACGTCAATGGTATTCGTGCCGCTGAAAAAAAGGGCTTTTTTGTCTGGTTAAAAAAACAAAATGCTGATGTGGTTTGCATTCAGGAAACCAAGGCACAGGAGCGGCAGCTGGAAGCCGATGATTTTTACCCTGCCGGATACCATTGTTATTATTTTGATGCGGAAAAAAAAGGCTATAGCGGCGTTGCGATTTATGCGCGACAAAAACCGGATCGCATTATTCGTGGCCTGGGAGAGGGTTTTGAGGATATGGATGCCGAAGGGCGTTTTATTCAGGCAGATTTTACCCGGGAAAATGGCAGCAAATTCAGTGTTGTTTCGTTATATTTACCATCTGGCTCATCCAAAGAGGAACGCCAGCAGATCAAATTCAGTTTTATGGAGCGTTTCACCGACAGGCTTAAGGTCATGCGCCGTCAACGTCGTGAATTTATATTGTGTGGTGACTGGAATATCGTACATAAAGAAATTGACATCAAAAACTGGAAAAGCAACCAGAAAAATTCCGGTTGCCTGCCAGAAGAACGCGCATGGCTTGATAAACTTTTTGGCTCTCTGGGTTTTGTTGACGCCTTTCGTGTTGTTAATCAGGAAGCGGGGCAATATACATGGTGGTCTAACCGGGGACAGGCATGGGCAAACAATGTTGGTTGGCGGATTGACTACCAGGTTGTGACGCCGGCATTACGGGATATGGTTAAAGCAGCAAGCATTTACAGGGATGAACGATTTTCAGATCATGCGCCACTTACTATTGATTATGCCTGCTGATTTTATACGGCAACGGACAGACAGTATTTGCTGCCTATAAAATATCAACAATCTGTCCGTCGATGAATTCCGGTTTGGGTTTTGAAATATGATAACCCTGCCCCAACTCTACGCCCAGCTCCAGTAAAACTTCAACGATATGGCTATTTTCTACAAACTCAGCAACACATGGAATTTTCAGACCTCTTGCCAAATCCACAATAGCTTTAACAAATAAACGATCATCGCTATCCACGTGAAGATTTCGTACAAAACTACCGTCAATTTTTATATAGTCTACGGGAAGATTCCGTAAATAATGGAACGATGAAAAACCAATGCCGAAGTCATCCAATGCAAATTTACAACCGATCTCACGCAATGCATCAATGAATTCACGTGCTTTGGAAAGATTTTCCACGGCTTCAGTTTCCGTTACCTCAAACATGAGGCTTTGTGGGTCAGCACCATAAGTCTGGATCGCTTCCTGAATGAACTTCAGCATGCTGACATTACCAAAGTGCCTGCCCGATAAGTTGATTGCCAAACTGACGGGCTTATGCTGTTTGATGCTCTTGGCTTGTATTTTTATTGCCTCATTTACCACCCATTGATCAATTTGGCGAATTAACCCAAAACGCTCGGCCGTTTCAATGAAGGCGCTTGGTGTAATCATTTTATCATCTTCATCACGCATCCGTAGCAGGGCTTCATAATGAGTAATCAGTCCTGAGCGCACTTGCACTACCGGTTGATAATAAAGTTCAAAACGTTTGTCCTTCAGTGCCCAGCGAATGCGTTCCTCCCAGTGGATTTTTGCCTGCATGTTCCATAGTTCCATGTCATCGTCACTAAAGATGTGTACTTGACCGCGGCCTTTGCGTTTTGCGGTATACATAGCGGCATCAGCCTTTGCCAGCAAATCACTGGGTACAGCACTTTGTGAAGGAAACAAAGCAATACCAATGCTTGCACTAACTGGAACTATTTTTCCCCCATGCTCCAGGTTTTCCTGTGTTAACGCACTTAACAATGTTATGCCCACGGTATGTGCCTCTTCAAAACCGCACTTAGGAATAACCACCCCGAATTCATCACCACCAAGACGCCCGAGAATATCAGTGCGTCTCAAGACCTGAGACAATCTGCGTGATACATCCAGTAAATATTCATCACCGTATTGATGGCCATAAGTATCGTTTACATATTTGAACTGATCGAGATCAATAAATAATACAGCGCCCTGTTGTTGGTAGCGTTGTGAGTAGGAAGTGGCCCTCTCCAGTTCTTTTTGAAAACGACGGCGGTTAATCAGTCCAGTTAACGAATCATGCTCGGCCAAATAGACAATGCGATCTTCTGCCGTTTTTTGTTCGGTGATATCCAGAATCAGGCCACGCATAATGGGACTTTTTTCTTCATCCAGCTCGACACTATTGATGGCCCGCACCCACAGGTCATGTCCCTGGCGATGTGTCATGCGAAAATCAACGGTAAATGATTCACCTTTTTTGGTGTGTACGGAAATCGTTTCTTCCAGCCAACTTTTATCCGCAGGAGAAACATGGTTTGCCCAAAAATCCGGTTTTAGCCAGTCTGATACAGGGTAGCCCATGAGGTTTTGTGCTTCCCGGCTGACAAAGGTAAATTGATAGCCGGGTGGACGGGCTTCCATTACCACGGCATCAATACCGTCCAGTAATGCCTGCATGAAACGGGTTTCACGTTCCAGGGCATCATGTTCTTTTGTTAATGCTATCTTGGTTTCGCTGAGGTGTTGGGCAAGATGATTAAACGTAGATGCCAGTTCCCCTATTTCCCCCTTGCTGTTGGATACAATTCTGTAATCCAGTTGATCCTGTGACAATGCCTTTGCGCCTTCTTCCAGTTGACGTAAATTTCGCGTGAAATACAAAGCGATCAACAACGTTGCTGACAAAGTGATTGCCATACCTAACAAGGCTGTTAATAAATTCTGGAATCGTGTTTTCTGGATTAATGTTTTAGCCGCAGAAAGCGAATAACCAAGACGCAGGCTGCCCAGTACCTGATCTTCAAAATATAACGGCATTTCGATATCAAATACGCCATCCACTAATGCGGACTTATAATTTATGTCTGCAACCATGTCAGCTGGTGGCGCCCCCAGTCGTGCAATGATGCGGCCCTGTCGTTCTTTCACTTCCGCGTAAATCAGTTTGTCAAATTCCGCGAACTGGCTGAATACATCTTGTAAAACTACGGTATCATTATAAACAAGCCCAGGCACCAGTGCTTTTGACAACAAATGGCTTTCTGATTGCAGCATATCTTCATACATTTCTATATGGCTGTCTGTTGTCAGTCTGCTGCTATTCCAAACCAGCAGGAACAGCATCAACATTTGCAACGTTACAATCAGTAAAATCAGCCGGGTTGATAGCCTTATGCGCATTTTTTATTTGCCCATAGCCAGGCAATGGGCATCAAGTCTGGAAAGTTTGCCGCAACATATTGATGTTCCTGGTAAATTCAAAAACCTGTTTGTTACTGACGGGGTGGCTGTATGACTTTTGAATTGACTGTGCGCATCAATATTTTGCATGGCTTTTCCGCACCTAACGGCTTTTTCTAGGTTGAAAAGTTATTTACCATTGGCAACATGCCAAATATAACGGGCCCTAATGAACAGATAGCGGGTTTTTCACCTAAAACCTTGAGTGGGCATACATTGGTACCTGCATCTCAAGCGCTATGGGTAGATGGGTGCTACTGTGTAAAGAATTTTTGCCGGAAGCTGACCGTCATGGGTTGAGAGCTGTCTTCAGGAAGAATCTGCAAGGTAAAGTTCAGCATTTCTTCATGAGCCACATGAAATTCGCTTAAATAATAAATTGCACTGTTTTCATTTATCTCACGCACCTTGAAGGTGCGGAGCTGTCCGGTAAGGTTGCTTGCGCTGATGGCAATGTTTGCGCGTACTGGTTTGTTGCCCGAATTGGTTTTTTTTAGCACCGAAATAGTTATCATTCCACGGTTTTTGCTACGTACGATATTGTATGCAACGGCCATTTTAGGCTGCAATGTGTCAGTATTGAAGGCATTGTAGTGTACCGTGTAATCACCAAAAACCTGCGGTTCACCAGCCTGAGCAGGACCACACATTAAAAGAAGAATGCCGGTTATTTTCAGGATGCTGAAAAAACTGTTTTTACACGCTTTATCTTTACACACGGCTACCTCTCCACTGCATTGATGGCTATAAAGCCTGATTTAACCATCGTGAATAATTTAAGCAATGTCAACCATGTTTTTTTCTCAGGAATAAAGTTTTCTTCGTTATCCTTGATTTTTATATAGGCTGATGTAAGCCCGTGTGCATACTTAAACAAGTGTACAGAAAAATATCAGGCGCTGTGATGCGACTGGGAATGAGGTGGTAAATATACCTGAAATAACCGGGATTTTATGTATTGGAAGAGCTACGATGCGGCAATGGCCCTCTGATTAGTGGTTTGCAGTGGGGGTAATGGTGTATTTACAGATTCAAGTACGCCGTTAATAGTGTCCAGCTGAGCCATTAATTCTTCGCTTTGTTTT
This sequence comes from Gammaproteobacteria bacterium, assembly GCA_011321815.1. Taxonomy (GTDB): domain Bacteria; phylum Pseudomonadota; class Gammaproteobacteria; order SZUA-152; family SZUA-152; genus SZUA-152. Next base: position 93,869 of record DROS01000040.1, on the reverse strand, counting down.
TCCAGATCAGCAATATTATCGGTGAGTTTTTCACGGGAGTTTTTAATTTTCTGCAAATTGGCCAAACGTTTTTCCAGCTGGATTTTACGTTCTTTAATACGTGCCGCCAGGGGGCGCATTACGCTGCCTGCCCAGTCTTCAGCATCCTGATTGGCGCGGAAGAAAATGTTTCGTGCATGGCTCACCAGCGAGACAATGAATTTTTTCACCACAAAGCTTTGCTCAGTCATAACCGTCATAGAGCTATCTCTGAAATCAGCAGCTTTTTTATAGAGCTGATCCAGTTCGCGGCTGTAACGTGCAGTGGTAAACAATGTAGGGTTGAGGTCGGTGAAGCCGTGCTCGTCGCGGAAACGGTCATAAATTGATTGCACAATGCCGTTGGATTTTTCGACCTGATAATTCACCTGGGTCATATTATCCCGTGTACCTTCAAAAAATCTTTTCATATTATTTTTCAGGCCATGGGTGGTCCAGCTGTCTACCATGTCGGTGCGTGTTTTTGTGATCAGTTGATCCAGGGAATCCAGTCCCAGCGCTTCGATCAGTGACACCAGCTGCCGTTTCAGCACATGGCGACTGGTTTGGAAGTTTTCCACATCTTTCTGGTAAATGCTTTGTTCCGTACGCAGTTTTTGCATGGTTTCCATGAGCACATCCGCGCTTTTCCCCGACAGGGAGCGCAGTTCATCCAGCTGTTGTTGTACTGCTTCATGGCGTTCCACCAATACACCCCGGGTGGTTTCCACCATGGAGCCAATACGTGAAACTATATTTTCGCGTACGAGATGTTGTTTGGCGGGTAGCACGTCGTCCGAAAGAGTGGCCTCCAGGGCCAGCAAGCCACTTTTTTTCAATAATTCTTCATTGCCTTTCACACGCGCCAACAACCCTTTTTGTGCGGACACAGGGTAGATTGTGCTGGCCTCAATATTGAGCATTGCTGCGGTTTTATCCACCTGTTCCTGAATGTTCGTATTGATGGTGGTTTCGTCCTGTAGCTCATCCCACAGCGTATCAATTTTGTTCAACACGACGATGAGACCGCCATTTTCCTTGTTTTCACGAAATGCCTGGGCATGCTGGCGCCAGATTTCCATGTCGGTTTTGGTGGCGCCGGTATCAGCAGCGAGCACAAAAATTACCGCTTGTGCATTGGGTAACATGTCCATGGTCAGTTCTGGTTCGGAGCCCATGGCGTTCAATCCAGGGGTGTCCAGAATGACCAGTCCCTGCTTCAGCAGCGGATGGGGGAAGCTGATCATCACATGGCGCCACATGGGGATTTCAATACTCACAGGGGGTATTTCGCACTGTTCAAATTCTTCCGTGCTATACAGTCCCAGCTGAATGGCACTTTCCACGGGCACTGACTTGGTTTTTACAATTTCCTTGAAGGCTTCCACCATATGCTCCGGTGAATCCACATCCAGGTCCGTATTGATCCAGTTATTGGCATCTTGTTTATATTCGCTGATACTGGTGTCTTCGAGGCGGGTTTCGATGGGTAACATGCGAATATAAGGTTTTTCTGCCTTGGTATCGTAAAACAACTCTGTGGGGCACATGGTGGTGCGTCCGGCAGAAGAAGGCAGCAGGCGGCGTTGATAATTGGCAAAAAAGATGGAGTTGATCAATTCAGTTTTGCCGCGTGAAAATTCTGCGGCAAAGCCAATGGTAATATGGTCCGAGTCCAGGGCATCAAGAATCTCGTACATGCGTAAATCATCTTCCGGGTTGCTCATGTCGTGTTCTGACAGCCACTCCCGGTAGGCTTTTATGTGGCTGATAATATCCTCTTTCCAGCGACTATAGGCTTCTAATTGTTCTGTAAACTGGTCTTTTGCCATCCCGTTTTACCCAAATTGACTTAATTTAAGTCCGCGCAGGGCCGAAAATACCGCACACGGCCAACATCTCGCTATCAATTAGCGGCCAACGATCAGGGAAGTTTAGTCCAGGTGATTGATGAAAAACGAGAAATTCCCGTGTTCCGATCAACGGCGGAAAATACTGCGCAGACGGTTATTTTTGCGGTTTTTTTCGAAATGCTGATGTGCCCGCAACTAAAGATATCCAGGATTTGGTATTGTTTCAGCCGAAGGCCAGACCCCGGCCAAGATCACTGATCGGGGCCACCAGCAAAATCGTCAATAACTGGATAACAATCAAGGCCACAATCGGCGATAAATCAAATCCGTGAATGGGGGGCAGAATGCGTCGTGCCCGGCCCAATACGGGTTCATTGAGGCTATACAATAAGGATACGGCCGGGTTGTGGCCGTCCGGGCTCACCCAGCTGAGCACGACCTGGATCAAAATAGTGAAAAAATAAATCTGAAATAACAACGACAGCAATTCTGCCACCGCCAGTATCACCAGGCCGATGGGCTGAAAGCTTACTCCGCTGATCAGCCCTGTTGCGAGCAACTCCAGAATTTGCAGGATCAGTAACAACACCAGCGAGGCCATATCAATGCGCCCCAGGCTGGGAATCACCCGCCGCAGTGGCACCAATAGTGGGTTGGTTATTTTCACCAAAAACTGGGAAATGGGGTTATAAAAATCAGCGCGCACCACAGCCAGCAAAAAACGCAGCAATATCGCACCCATGTACAACCCAAACAAGGTCTGCACCAAAAATACCCCGGCATTACCGGCGTAGGAGCCTCCCATCATATTTCCCTCACTGTTTTGTTTCGCCTGACAATTTGGCCAATTCCCGGGAGCGGTCGGATGCCGCCTTGAGCACCTGGGCCATTAAGCCGTCGATATCCTGCTCTGCCATTACCCGCAGGCCCTGTTCCGTGGTGCCACCAGGCGAGGTGACTTGCTCACGCAGAGTAGCCACTGCTTCACTGCTTTCCAGCGCCATTTTGGCGGCACCCAGCGCGGTCTGCAAGGTGAGCAGGTGTGCGGTTTCTGTGGAAAGCCCCAGTTGGGTACCCGCAATTTCCATGGCTTCCATGATTCGGAAAAAATAAGCCGGGCCGCTGCCGGACAAGGCTGTTACCACATCCATTTGATCTTCTTTTTCCACCCACAGAGCCAGTCCCACGGCACGTAAAATGGATTCAGCGAGATCCCGTTGTGTTTCGTCCACCTGCTCATTGGCGAACAAACCCGTGGCTCCGGTCTGTAATAACGCTGGAGTATTGGGCATGGCGCGTACCACTGCGACATCATCACCGGTCTCGCTACCCAGCCAACGGTTAAGGTCGGCGCTGCGGATACCGGCGGCGACGGTTATCACCAATGGTTGATATTTCTGCACAGCGGGCGCCAGTGTCTGGGCGACGGATTGTAGCATTTGGGGCTTGACCGCCAGCACCACCACGTCTGCCCCGGTGATGGCCGCCACATTATCCTCTGCGGTATTCACGCCAAAATGGCTGGACAGAGAATCACGGGTGCTGGCTGTGGGGTCGGCTACGGTAATCTGCTTTGCCGGCAGTTTGTCCGCCAGCAAACCGCCAATGAGGCTGGCTGCCATATTGCCACCGCCGATAAATGTCAGTTTGATTTGTTTCATAATGGGTAATGGTTCACCAGATGGTTAATAAAAACAAGTTAGGGTCTGTTGACGTTTCATTTTCATCACTGCGGGAGTCGTTTTTTTCGCCCTGCAAGGCGTTGACCATTGAGTCGCTGGGCAATTTTTATCCGATCTACACTGTGCACCCGCTGAAATAAACATGCAACGGTCCCCGCTTGTACGTTTTTTCGGCAAGGCGTATGCGTGCCGCCAATTTACGCGAGCGTTACTCAATGTCTGTCTTGCCGCAGAGCGCATTCTCAGGCATGGTCAATTTACTTGGATTTGCGGTATTTTATGCGACACACATCAATGTGTCGGAATATCAAGAATTCTACACTAATGGTCGTTATGACTTGCGACAGTGCGGTGTTGTTAACCACCGAAAACAAGCATTCGATAAACCTCGTTCAAAAATAATATAGCTAATGTACTGCGGGAGCCCCGATGGATATCTCTGAACTGCTGGCCTTCAGCGTCAAAAACAATGCCTCTGATTTACATCTCTCTGCTGGAGAGCCACCGATGATTCGTGTCGATGGTGAAATCCGGCGCATTAACGTGCCGGCCATGGACCACAAAACTGTACATGCATTGATCTACGACATTATGAATGACCGCCAGCGTAAAGATTATGAAGAATTTCTTGAGGTCGATTTTTCGTTTGAAATTCCTGACTTGGCGCGTTTCCGTGTTAATGCTTTTAATCATCAGCGTGGCGCCGGTGCGGTGTTTCGTACCATTCCCAGCACCATTCTCACTTTTGAACAATTGGGTTGCCCGGCTATTTTTGCCGATATTGCCAAAACCCCGCGTGGCCTGGTATTGGTCACTGGTCCAACCGGTTCGGGTAAATCCACAACCCTGGCGGCCATGGTTGATTACAAAAATGATACCGATCATGGTCATATTCTCACCATTGAAGATCCTATCGAGTTTGTGCACAAATCCAAAAAATCGTTGATTAACCAGCGTGAAGTGCATCGTCACACTTTGGGTTTCAACGAAGCTTTGCGTTCGGCATTGCGTGAAGATCCCGACGTGATTCTGGTGGGCGAAATGCGTGACCCGGAAACCATTCGTTTGGCGCTGACGGCCGCAGAAACGGGCCACTTGGTGTTTGGCACACTGCATACCAGCTCTGCCGCCAAAACCATTGACCGTATCATCGACGTATTCCCCGCCGCAGAAAAAGAAATGGTGCGTTCCATGCTGTCGGAGTCATTACGTGCAGTTATCTCGCAGACGCTAATGAAAAAAGTCGGTGGCGGCCGTATAGCGGCACACGAAATCATGATTGCCAACCCGGCAATTCGTAACCTGATCCGTGAGGCCAAGGTGGCCCAGATGTATTCTGCTATCCAGACTGGCCAGGGCAGTGGCATGAAAACGCTTGATCAGGACTTGCAGTCACTGCTGCAAAAAGGTGTCATCACCAAACAGGAGGCTGCGTCCAAGGCCATGAATAAGGATACCTTTATATAATCTGAAACCGAAATCACTGCCAGTGATCGCACGCATTCAGCGCAAGCACGACCGCTGGCAGGATTTAGGTGAGAATATAAACCGAACGCAGGCCGGGAATGGTTATTAAATGTGCGGATCATTTTTTTGTGCACAGACGTATAACTAGGGGTCTGTCGGACTTAGGGTGAATCTACTGCGAAAAAACCATTTCGGCCCATTTTCTCGATCCTTTTCGTTGAATATGTCCAATATTCGCCTCAAACGATCAAAAAAAATGGACTCAAAATGGTTTTCTCTCGCGACGATTCCCTAAGTCCGACAGACTCCTCGCGCAAACTTATTTTAGGGACAGTTTTTTACTTATGGCATCAAAACCATTTAATGTTATTCAGGATTTTCAGTCGTTGTTGAAAATGATGATTCGCAAAGAGGCCTCTGATCTTTTTCTCACAGCAGAGCTTCCGGCCAGTTTCAAGATCAACGGCGAAATATCCCCTATTTCTGATGCGCCACTGAATGCAGATCAGGTGCGCAAGCTGGCGTTGGCGCTGATGAATGAACAGCAACAGCGTGAATTTGAGAATACCCTGGAATGCAATTTTGCCATTGACCCACCCGGTGCCGGGCGTTTTCGTGTCAATGTGTTTCAGCAGAAAAACCACGTAGGCATTGTGTTGCGTCGCATCAAAACCGAAATACCCACCTTTGATGACTTGCAAGTGCCAAACGCGTTGGCTCATTTATCCATGGCCAAGCGTGGCTTGATCATTATTGTCGGCGCCACCGGCACGGGTAAGTCCAGTACCCTGGCAGCCATGATTGGTGAGCGTAACCGCAACAGCCGTGACCATATCATTACGGTGGAAGATCCTATTGAATATGTACACGAGCATGATGGATGTATCATCACCCAACGGGAAGTAGGCGTTGACACCATCAGTTTCGAGGCCGCGCTACGCAATACCTTGCGTCAGGCTCCTGATGTGATTTTGATCGGCGAGATACGTACCCGTGAAACCATGGAGCATGCCATTGCCTTTGCCGAGACGGGGCATTTGTGTCTTACCACTTTGCATGCCAATAACGCCAATCAGGCGCTGGACCGTATCCTTAATTTCTTTCCCAAAGACCGGCGTGAACAAACCCTGCTGGATTTATCGCTTAACCTGCGTGCCATTATTGGCCAACAACTTATTCCTACCCGGGACAAACAGGACAGGAGGGTTGCCGTCGAGGTGCTCATTAATACACCATTGGTGGCTCAGATGATCCGTGAAGGCAATGTCACCGAGCTTAAGGATGTGATGAGTAAATCCAACCAGCAGGGGATGAACACCTTTGATCAGGCCCTCTATGAACTCTACAAAACCGAGCAAATATCCTACGAAGCCGCCCTGCATCATGCGGACTCTGCTAACGAGCTGCGGTTGATGATCAAACTGGGCCAGAAGGCGGGCGTCAAAAAGATGAGCGATGCCATGAGTGGTGTAACCTTGATGGAAGTTGATGATCGCTGAGCAATGCCAGTATGGCTAAGGAACGCGGTATCCGCCAAATGTTTAAGTTTTCAAAATTCAAGCCGCTTAAACTGGAAGACAAACCACGGAACTATTTCTGACTCAGCCGTAAACTGAAGTTCAGCACCCCTAAAATCTTAATAAGAAGCTTGTGCTTATGTTGTTTCAATTTTTCGCCCGTCCTGTATTCCTTTTAATGCTGAGTATCTTTGTATTGGCTCTCGTGCTCACGGGCTGTGGAGGTGGAGGTGGAGGAAATGGCAATCCAGGTGGTGGTAGTGGAGACGGCGGCGTTGTCGGGCTGAGCCAGAATGGCTCCACCAACAGCCATAACGACAGCCGACGGGGCACAGACTGCATGAACTGCCACACTAATGGGCCGGGTACCGGAGCATTTATTACCGCTGGTACATCTATCGGGGCCGCTGGCGGCTCTGTAGAGTATTATGCAGATATGGGCCGCACAGACTTGCGTGCAAAACTTGAAGTGGATGCCTATGGGAATTTTTATACAGTGACAGCGATAGATATCCTCACGCCGAACAATATGAATCTCAGCCAGGGCGCCTACATAACCATTGTTATGCCAAATGGATCAACTCGCAATATGCCGGGCATTGTCAGCCATACTTCTGCCAGTTGTAATGTATGTCACAGCACTGGTGGAACCCAGTCACCGCTATAGATTGGTGTTTACCCGACTGGATTAAACGGGAGGAAACACTGTCTTTGCATCAAACACAGGCCCGTCCACACAAACCCGTTTCATGGCCGGGCCGCTTGCCGTTTGCACTTCCACGGTGCAACCGGCGCACCCCCCCACGGCGCAGGCCATAAATTCTTCCAAGGAAACCTGGCAGGGCAAACGGTATTCCCGTGCCAGCTGCGCAACGGCTTCCAACATGGGATGCGGGCCACAGGCAAATACAGCCACCTCCTTGCGTTGTTCTTCTGACAGGGCGTCCAGCCAGCTACGCGCAAGATCGGTGACGTACCCCTCAAAACAACCGGGATAACCCTGCTGACTGGCAAGACGTGAGGCAATACCCCAGTCGTCCATTAACGGCATGGCGGCAATGACTTCATTGGGTACACCGGGGACCATTATTTTTGATGGCTGGCTTTTAAAAGGAAAAGGTACTTCCGAGCCCATAATCACGAAGGGCTGGTAGATGCCTTTCACTTCCCGCAGAGCATCGGCCAAAAACACCATGGGTGGCATGCCCACACCGCCACCGATGAGCAGCGGTCGTGAATATTTCATGTGTGACTCAAACGGTTTGCCGATGGGCCCCATTACCGACAGCCGGTCACCTGTTTTGTGTTGGGACAGCAAGCGGGTGCCGGTGCCCAACACTTTGAACAAAATATCTACCCACCCCGATTTGGCATTGACGCGCATCAGGGACAATGGTCGACGCATGGGCAGGGCCGGGTCACATTGAATATGAACAAACTGACCAGGCAGGGCATGTGCCGCTATTTCTGGTGCGTGCAGGCGCAAGATAACCTGATTGCCTGCCTGTGCCTGGCGCTCAAGAATGTTGGCATCTTCGATAAAAATGGTATCGCGGTGTGTCATGTTGGTTAAGGATGTCCAGGTTCGAGTTGCAGGGAAAAAATCAGGTTTTGGTGCTAAACACGATGTGCCCGGCCAATAGTGTATGCGTTACCCGGCCTTTGAATTCCCAGCCGAGAAAGGGTGAATTATGTCCCTGGCTGACCATGTTTTCGGTGGTGAGCTCCCAGTATTGCTCAGGGTCAAAAATGCACACATCGGCACAATCACCGACGGCGAGGTGACTGCCCATACCGACAATTTGTGCCGGATGACAGGTAAGGCAGGCGATGGCTTCGGGCAGGCTGAGCACATCTTCGTCCACCAGACGCAGGACCAATGGCAACAAGGTTTCCAATGCGCTGATACCAGGGGCGCTGGATGGAAAGGGCGCAAGCTTGGCGGCGGTATCGTGGGGCTGGTGATCAGAACAAATAGAGCTGACAGTGCCACGTTTTAGTGCTGTTCGCAGACCGTCGCGATCCCGCTGGGTGCGCAGGGGCGGACGTACATGGCACTGACTGTCAAAATAACCGATGTCCATTTCTGTCAAAAACAATTGGTGCGCGGCTACATCCGCCGTTACAGACAGGCCATCATGTTGTGCGCGGGCAATCATTTTTACGGCGCGTTCGCTGGACAGCTGGCAGAAATGTGCGCGCACACCGGTTTGTTCGATAAGTTGTAACTCGCGCGCGACGGCAATGCTTTCCGCAATCTCTGGAATTCCCGGCAGTCCCAGGCGCACACTTACCGCACCTTCATGCGCACAGCCGCCATTGGCCAGTGACGGGTCTTCGGCATGCAAAAATACCGGCAGATCCTGGCTGGATGCATACTCCATGGCGCGACGCATCACCTGGGTGTTTTTCACCGCTGTGTGCGCATTGCTCACGCCAACACAGCCAGCGGCTTTGAGTGCGCCCATTTCCGCCAGCTGTTTGCCTTCCAGGTTTTGTGTCAGCGCGCCCAGCGACAACACCCGGGCAAAACCGGCCTGCATTGAACGGTGATGAATCAGGTCCACCACTGCCGGGGTATCCGCCACAGGGTCGGTATCCGGAGGACATACCAATGTCGTAATCCCCGATTTCGCGGCGGCGCATGTTTCACTGGCAATGGTGGCTTTGTACTCCTGGCTTGGTTCGCGCAAACAGGCGCGCAGATCCACCAGCCCGGGGCAAACAATCTGTCCATTTGCGTTGATACATTGCCCTGCCTCAAAGCCGGCGGGTGTATTACCCAAGCCGATAATTTTTCCAGCAGCAATGTGTACATCTGTAATTTGGTCCAGCCCGTTTGCCGGATCGATGAGGCGACCACCCAGAATGGAAATTTTCACTGGGCTGCTCCTTCGCTTTCTGTGTTTATAGGTGGACGCCCCAGTACCATGGACATCACTGCCATGCGCACGGCGATACCATTACTTACCTGCTCAAGAATCACCGAGCGCGGGCCGTCGGCCACTTCAGAATCAATTTCCACGCCACGGTTAATGGGCCCGGGGTGCATTACCAGTACATTGGGTTTCGCCACCGCCAGTTTCTCGTTCGTTAAGCCATAGTCCTGAAAATATTCCTGTTCGCTGGGCAGCAAAGCGCCTTGCATGCGCTCTTTTTGCAGGCGCAGCATGATCACCACATCCGCATCGTGCAGGCCTTCTTTCATATTGTGGTAGACATGTACGCCCAATCCTTCCACCTGGGTGGGAATCAACGTTTTTGGCGCAACCACGCGCAGATCGGAAATACCCAGCGTGGTGAGTGCATGAATCTGTGAGCGGGCCACCCGCGAGTGCATGATGTCTCCAACGATAGCCACCGTGAGCGGCGCAAATTCACTTTTGTGGCGGCGAATGGTAAACATGTCCAACAGTGCCTGGGTGGGATGAGCGTGTCGCCCGTCACCGGCATTGATGACGCTGATATGTGGAGCGACATGTTGCGCAATCAAATGCGCGGCGCCGCTGTCGCCATGGCGTACCACAAACATATCGCACTGCATGGCCTCCAGATTTTGCAGCATGTCCAGCAGGCTTTCGCCTTTCACGGTGGCTGAGGTATTGATGTTGATTTTCAATACGTCGGCAGACAGGCGTTTTGCGGCCAGCTCAAAGGTGGTCAACGTGCGCGTACTGGCCTCAAAAAACAGGTTTACCACCGTTTTGCCACGTAACAAGGGTACCTTGCGTACCTGCTGGTCACCGACGGTGATGAACGATTCAGCGGTGTCGAGAATATCCACAATCTGCTGGCGCTTAAGACCTTCAATGGTCAGCAGATGACGCAGGTGACCCTGTGCGTCCAATTGCAGGTTGCGCCGCCTCACGGCGTTTCCACCACTTCCAGCCGCAACGGCTCAGGCCCGGTGAGTTTTACGTGCTCATGCTCACCCAGCTGGATATGTGTGCCCACCACATCGGCCTGAATGGGCAATTCGCGCCCGCTGCGCTCACCCAGTACGGCCAGGGTGACTGTTGCCGGCCGGCCATAATCAAAGATTTCATTGAGTGCGGCACGAATGGTACGGCCGGTGTGCAGGACATCGTCCACTAGAATAATATGCGCTTCGTCCACTGAGGTGGGTAATTGCGAGGGTTTGACCTGTGGATTCATGCCGATACGCGAAAAATCATCCCGGTAAAATGAGATATCCAACTGTGCCAGCGGCTGCCTGATACCCAGCGCTTGATGCAGGCGTTCCGCCACCCAGACCCCCCCAGTGTGAATGCCGATCATCAGCGCATCTTCAATCGTGACATTGCTGCCAAATTTGTGGCGCAGCTCTTCGGCCATTTGTGTAATGAGTTGTTGCATTGCCACCCTTTTTTATTTTCGCGCCTGCTGCGCGATTAACCAGGATTCCAGAATGATTTTTGCTGCCACTTTGTCGATATCGGCGGCCTGTACCTTATGTGATTTACCTTTGAGTTCCCGCTCTGCATCCAGCGAAGACAGGCGTTCATCCATAAAATGGGCGGGCAGATTGTACCGTCCGCGCAACTGATTCCCAAATCGCTGTGCCCGGTAACTCAGTTCGTGGAAGCTGCCGTCCATATTCAGCGGCAAGCCCACCACCACTTCATCCGGTTGCCATTGTTCGATGAGTTTACTGATGGCATCCCAATCCGGTTTGCCATCATTGGCGCGCACCGTGACCAGCGCTGAGGCTGTGCCGGTAAGCTCCTGCCCCACGGCTACGCCGATACGTTTCAGCCCGTAATCAAATCCCAGCAGCGTACGGGCCCTGGCACCCTTTTTTTCGCTGTTTGTGTTTTTGATCGTCACGCGGTTCACGCGTGTCCTACTGCGCCGGTAAGCTGGTGAATATCAATACCGATCAATGCGGCAGCGGCTTCCCAGCGGTTTTCCACCTCGGTTTCGAATAATAATCTGCTGTCTGCCGGACAGTTCAGCCAGGCATTTTCACGGATTTCTTCTTCCAGCTGCCCGGCACCCCAGCCGGCAAAACCCAGCGCTACCAGGCTTTGTTCCGGGCCACGCCCCTCGGCCATGGCAGTGATGATGTCGTTCGAGGTAGTAAGAAAAATATTGTCGGTTACCGGCAGGGTCGCTTCCCACTGATTACCCGACTGATGCAAAACAAAACCACGATCCACATCCACCGGGCCTCCACGAAACACCGGTTTTTCGGACAGTGCCGTTTGGGGCGGTTTGTGTTTCATTTGTTTGATTAATTCACCCACCGTCAGATTCACCGGCTGGTTGATGACGATGGCCATGGCGCCATGCTGATTGTGCTCACAAATATAGGCGACGCTACGGAAAAAATTGGGGTCCAGCAATGTCGGCATTGCTATGAGAAACTGGTTTTTCAGATAACCGGACTCGGCCATGTGTCTAGTATGATGCCAAGTAACAGGAGTCACAAGCTTTTGTTACGGGTTGTATCCGTAGCGATTGCGATTTAGGTCTGATTGCACGCCCTGTTTCCGCCATGGCCACGTTGAAACTTTTTGCCATAGAATAACGATTACGCGTCATTTCGCCTCGCCATGAAGAAAATATGATGCACACTTACCAACCGAAATCCCAAACACCACGGGCATAGAAGGCGTTCTCTTGGGATTTCTGAGTGTTATTTTGCAGAAAACCGCTGGCCAGCCTCAAATACCCAGGTGCGGGTAATGACCAGTTCATCCACCTCTTTGCGAATGTCTTCAGAGAAACGCGCAAAGGGTGCAGCCAGACGGACAATGCGCACCGCACCATCGTCGAGAATCTTATGTCCCGACGACTGACGAATCTTGATGGATTGAATGCTGCCATCCTGGTTGAGAGTGACGGACATAATCAGACTGCCGGAGAGTTTGTTGCGTCGCGCCTCATCGGGAAAGTTGATCCGACCGATGCGCTCCACCTTGGCACGCCAGGCCTCTTCGTAACTGGCGTATTTATATTCCTTGGTGCGCGCGGAAATATATTTGCGTTTGGGGCGATTGGCAAACACCCGCTGGTTCTGGTCGATTTCAGCAGACAACCGGGCAATTTTTTTGCTGCGTGAGAGCAATTGTGAAGCGGTGAGGTTTTGTTTTTGCTGTGGCATGTTGAGGCCCGCGGCAATCTTGCGCTCGGAATCGGCCGTGGTGAGTAATTCCCGTTGTTGTGGTTCGGGTTGGGTGGCAATTTTGGTTTCGGGCACAAACTCCCGTACTTCGCCGGTCTCGCCCGTGGGTACCACCGGCACCTCCTGTGTGGATGGCCGTACCTTTTCTTCTGTGTCTCCACCGCCCTCCTGGTTGGCCTGGGCAAGAAAATCGGCATCTTTGATTTCCTTGTCGCTGCGGCTTTGCACCAAAGTGACCTCCAGCCCAGGTAATTTTTGTGGTGGCTGGATGCGGTCTTCATTGCTGAAGCTGATACCGAGGATGACCAGGCTGTGTAGTACGATGGCAAAAAAAATGGTCAAACTGAGGCGATCCCCAGTGCTGATTTTGGGGCGCATGGGCGGGCGGGCGGGCGGGCGCATTTGAGTTGCCTGGGCAGTAGCCATGATGATGGGATCGAATATTGTTACGTTAAGTTGATTATACCGAATTGTCACCGGGAGTCCGACAGGCGCTTGCCAGACGGCGTATTATTCAACCGCGCCAGCACGATGCGGGTCAACAGTCCGCTGACAATTCCCAGCACAGCTGCCAGTGTCATCAACAGTGGATACAGGGTCAGCAAACCGGAATGTGGCACAAAAACCACATAGGCCACCCAGAATTGTCCACTCATATGTGCCAGTGCAGCCGCTACCCCATAGCCCATTGGCCCCACCGCCCAGCCCGGCAGGGTGCGGGATAGGGCAAACAACAGGCCCAGCACGCTGATGCTGGCAAAAGCGCCGGCCGCCGACAGGAAAAATGTCGGCGACAAAAAAGTGCCGATTAAAATACTGCCCACCAGCACCCGCAGTAACGATACCCAGGCCGCCATTTGCCAGCCATAGCGGCACAGCACCACCAGTGTTACCACGTTGGCTAGTCCTGGCTTAATACCGGGCAGAGGGCTGGGCAGGGCACTTTCGGCGATGTGGATGGTGATGGCCAAAGCGGCAAAACCGGCAATGAGGTAGTCGTCGCGAGTGGTTTGGATAGTATGGCTCATGGCTTCAAGTGCTCAGGGGACGTCAGAATGATTGTGAACACTCCCGAAACCCAGATTAAAAATTTATTGCGTCAAAACGCGGATCATTACCCAGGATTTGCAGGCTCACCTTGTTTGGCAGGCAAATGGCCACTTCACCGCCCTGACTGAGCCAGCCGGTGTGTACACAAAGTTTGTGGGGGCAGGGAGAATCCACAAAGCGTACCTGGCCGTCGCGGACCTGAATACGGCTGTGTCCCAGTGGACCCGGCACCTTGAGATCCTGATTATGGAACAGATCGAGCCGCGCCCAGCGCTTACCATTCACCAGTACCACCGCTTCGGCACCATGGCCGTCGGCCTGCCAGAATACCGTGTACAAACCTATCAGCAGGGTTGCCGCCAGCAGCCACACCACGGTATCGCCTCGACTGAGCTTTACTCCATTCATAACGCCGCACTGATGTGAATCTCAACATTTGTTTGCCCGTTAGTGCCGGAAGGCTCAAAATAAATACGTTTGCGAATGCCCGGTGTCAATTGCACCTGACCCTCGTCATCCACCAGCATCGCACCGGTGATACCCATGGCTCGCGCCACCGGCAACCAGTCTTTTTCATCAGGGCCGGCCACAAACAGTGCCGTAGCTGCCGCATCTGCAAGATCCGCCCGCCGGGCAAATACCGTAACCGAACTCAGGCCTTGGGCCGGGTAGCCGCTGCGTGGGTCGATGATGTGATCATAACGTGTGCCCTGCCAGTCAAAATAACGCTCGTAATCGCCGGAAGTGAACACGCTTTCATCACCTTCCACTTCCACCGAAGCCAGGATGCCCGCTTCCCGTGGGTGGCGGATACCCACCCGCCAGGGGCGGTCACCGTGACGTCCAATGGCGCGCAAGTCACCACCGGCATTCACCACCGCGTTATCAATGCCCAGCTCACGCAACACATCAATGGCGCGATCAACGGCGTAACCCTTGGCGAAAGCGCCAAAATCCAGTTTCAACGCAGGATTATCGGATTGCATCTTGATGCCATCCAGACGGATATCCTCCATATCGGGTCGTTGGTCAAGAATGGCGCGAATAGCCTCGGCGCTGGGCGGCGGACCTTTGGGTGGGTCGTCACTGGCAAATCCCCACAATGCGGTGAGCTTGCCGATGGCCGGGTTAAACAGGCCGCCGCTGCGCAAAGACAGTACGGTACCCCGTTGAATCAATGGCAGAATGGAGGGAGGTGCGGTAAATGATGTGCCACTGGCCAGTAACTGATTGACCCGGCCCAGTGGCCCAGGATGCCAAGCATGCCAAGCATTGTGCATGTAAGCAAAATCATCAGCCAAACGTGCCACAGCCTGTCGGCCCTGCGCCTCTTTCACCCCCCAGAGCTTAACGTCTACCACCGTGCCAAATACCAGCAGCTGCTCATGGTATGCAACGGGCTTACGGTCACAGGCGGTCAAAAAAACCAGGACGAATACCAGTGAAATGTGGCCAAGTGTTTTGATCATGCGCTTAATTTGCGTTCGATGGCGTCCATTAGCTGTCCGCCGATATCCAGTCCGTAAAGTGCGTCCAGCTCACGAATACAGGTAGGGCTGGTGACGTTTACTTCGGTAAGGAAATCGCCGATTACATCCAGACCCACAAACATCAGCCCCATGGCTTTAAGGCGTGGCGCCACTTGTGTGCAAATCCAACGGTCCCGCTCGCTAAGCTCAACGCCAATGCCGGTGCCTCCCGCAGCCAGATTACCGCGCGTTTCGCCCTTGGCTGGCACCCGCGCCAAGGCATAAGGAACGGGTTCTCCATCCACCAACAAAATACGTTTGTCACCTGCGCTGATTTCGGGAATATACCGTTGGGCCATGGCATATCGACCATCGTGCTCAGTGAGGGTTTCAAAAATCACCCCCACGTTAGGGTCTTCGGCACGTACGCGGAAAATAGAGGCGCCGCCCATGGCATCCAGTGGTTTGATAATGATGTCGCTGTGTTCGGCCAGGAATGCCCGCAACCGGGCCTGTTCACGGGTAACCAGTGTTGGCGGCGCACATTGCGGAAACCAGGCGCTGGCCAGTTTTTCATTGGCTTCACGCAAGGCCTGAGTGCGGTTTACCACCAGCGTACCCCGTGCCTCGGCCATGGCCAGCATTTGCGTGGCGTAAAGATATTCGGTATCAATGGGCGGGTCCTTGCGCATCAATATCACATCCAGCTCGGCCAATGGGCGGTCTTGCGGCTCACCCAGGCTGAACCAATCGTTGTTGTTGTCGCGCACCGCCAGCTCGCGCAAACAGGCGCGGGCCTGTCCGTCACGCAGATACAGATCTTTCATTTCCAGGTATTGCAACGTCCAGCCACGCGCCTGCGCTGCCAGCGCCATCGCAAGACTACTGTCTTTTTGTGGTTTGATAGCCTCAATAGGGTCCATCAATAAAGCGAGCGTAGTCATTGGATGATTTGCTTACGGTTAAATAGATTGATCAAAAAATCACCATTTTGGCCCTGAAAATAAAGAATGAGTCGTTGCCTTCGCAGGTAAATGCCGTTTTCCAGAAAAAAACGATTGGGCTTTAAGTATCCACAGCCTTGGCCGATAGTCTGCATGAGTTGCCCGCCTTGCCGATATAGCCTTGAATGGCAGGCACTTATGGATTGTACTTGAATAATGTGATAAATAAACGGGACAATGCCTTTGATTTAACAGGCGAGTTTCCGGCAGAGCGCCTCGTCAACGCAACAAGCGCATGAAGTGTCTGGCCGGGAGCCATTAATTTCCCGTCGACCCTTAAGGGGTGCGATAATGGAAGCCAGCCTGCAAACGGCTTTTCCCTTACAATAATTTTCTGGGCTTGGAAAGCGCGACTGAAACGTAGTGCCCTGGACCCACGAGAGACTGCAACCCAATCATAGAGGTGGAGTGGTGTCGAGTAATACAGAAGAAACCAGCCTGGAAGGCGTCAAAGTGATGGTTATTGATGACAGCAAAACCATCCGTCGTACCGCAGAAACCCTGCTGAAAAAAGCGGGCTGCGCTGTAGTTACTGCTACTGATGGTTTTGAGGCTCTGGCAAAAATCACCGACCAGAACCCGGATGTCATTTTTGTCGACATCATGATGCCACGCCTGGATGGTTACCAAACCTGCGCACTGATCAAAAAAAACCATAACTACAAAAATACCCCCGTGATTTTGCTGACCAGTAAAGATGGCTTGTTTGATCGGGCTCGCGGGCGCATTGTCGGTTCAGACCGTTATCTGACCAAACCCTTTACCAAAGATGAATTATTGAGCGCCATAAGGGAACACCTGGCCACTGAACATTAATAGCATGCAAGGTTTATTGTTTTCCGCTTCGCTTTGCATATTTGATTAAACGCTAAAACCTGGAGAGGCATTCCATGGCAAACATCCTGATTGTAGATGATTCACCCACTGAAATTCATGTGTTGACATCCATGCTGGAAAAACACGGTTTTTCCATTGCCACAGCCAGTAGCGGTGAAGAAGGTGTCGACAAAGCCAGGGCAGGCAAGCCCGACCTGATTCTTATGGATGTAGTGATGCCTGGTATGAATGGCTTTCAAGCTGCGCGCCAGATTTCCTCAGATTCAGAGACCAGTGATATACCGATTATTATCGTTAGCACCAAAGATCAGGAAACGGATAAAATGTGGGGTTTGCGCCAGGGCGCAAAAGACTATGTGACCAAACCTGCCAATGAAAAAGAGCTGATCAGTAAAATCAACAGCCTGCTTGGCGTCTGATTGCCCATTATTACGGATACCTGAAACGTGGACAGTAAAATGCACCCCTTTGATCTCCTGCAAGTGCTGGAGGCGCAAAGCAAAAATAATGCAAAGGGTTTGCCGCAACAAACCGAAACCCGCTCCTTGTGGAGTGGTATCGGTTTTCGCCTTGGCGATATTGAGATGGTTGCACCGCTCAATCAGGTCAATGAAATATTGCACTCTCCAAATTTGACCCTGGTGCCTGGCACTTTGCCGTGGATAAAGGGGCTCGCCAACATTCGGGGTACATTGTTGCCGATTGTGGATTTGCAAAATTACCTGGGACAACCTTCCGCTCATTTGCAGCAACAGTCACGAATTCTGGTTATTCATCAGGGTGAATTGATTGTAGGATTACTGGTTGACGAGGTCATTGGCCTGCGGCATTTTGACCCGGAAGACCAGGTAACGCGCATTCGGAAAATGAATCCGGAGATGAAAGTACATATTCGTGGCGCATTCAAACAAAATGAAAAAATCTGGCATTTGTTTGACATGTCCACGCTGATTGAAGATCCACAATTTTATAAAGTCGCGGTTTAGTGGTTTAACAACACACGTAACAATAAATTACACTACCTATAACAACACACAGTCTCATACTGAACGCCAAAATTTATGGGCTAGGAGCCGAGTACGATGAAAATAGCATCTGATTCAAAATTTTCCGCAGGCACAGGGTTACTGCTATTGGGCGGGACGCTTCTGGTCCTGTTGGCATTGGCCGTTGTAACATTCTTTTACGTTGGCACACAAACTGACTACGACAAAGAGTACATCAGTCTGGCTGGCGAACAGCGTGTTCTGTCACAAAGTATCGTGAAAAATGCTGTGGAGGCATCCAGTGCCAGGGTGTCAGCGTTCCGGCTTTTAAAACAAACCCGCAATGAGTTTGAAAACAACCTCAACCTGTTGCGTGAGGGTAATCCTGAAACCGGCTTACCCCCTTCCCCGGTAACAGCGCAGGACAATCTGGCGGCAGTCGAAACACTCTGGAAAGTTTTTGGTAAAAATGCTGACACGGTTTTGCGTGCCGAGGGCACTATCCGCATGCTGAGTGAATTTGTTGGTGCGGTGAATGAAACCATGCCCAACTTGTTGGCCCTTTCTGATGAAGTGGTCAGTCTGATGATTGAAACCGGCGCCAATTCCAGTCAGGTTTACATCGCCAGTCGCCAGCTCATGCTGGTGCCACGTATCTCAGTTAACGCGAACAAGGTGCTGGCAGGTGGTACCGGTTCTTCTGCGGCAGCCGAACGTTTCGGTCGTGATGCGGCATTGTTTGGCCGGGTGCTGGATGGCATGCTGAAAGGCAATCGCAAAATGAACATACGCCGGGTGTCTGACCCGGATGCGCGTGAAAAACTGAAAGAGGTGGCTGAACAATTTGAAACTGTCCATGAGCTGGTTGGGCGTATTCTTGAACAAACCCCGGCTCTGTTTGAGGCACAAAAAGCGTCAAGCGACATGGCAGCAAAAAGTGAAGCCTTGCTTAACGCCACCACGGAATTACGCAACACCTACACCCGGTTAGGCAATGAGCGCTTTGTAACCAACACTACCGGTAACCTGTTGAGTGCTGCCGCATTACTCGTCTTTATCTGGTTGGGTGTGAAAATACAAACAGACACCCGTAAACGTTTGTCAATAACGGCGCAGCAAAACAAACAAAATCAGGATGCCATTATGCGGCTCCTGGATGAGATCGGTGATCTCGCCAATGGTGATCTCACAACCTCCGCCACCGTGACGGAAGATATCACCGGCGCCATCGCAGATGCCATCAACTACACCATTGACCAGTTGCGTCGACTGGTGTCAACCATTAACGAAACGACTGTGCAAGTGTCATCCGCCGCACAGGAAACGCAGGCCACGGCCATGCACCTTGCCGAAGCCAGTGATCATCAGGCAGAACAGATAACCGCCGCGTCTGCGGCCATTAATGAAATGGCAATTTCCATTGACACAGTATCCGGTAATGCGACGGAATCTTCTGAGGTGGCAACACGTTCTGTGGATATTGCGAAAAAAGGCGCTACCGACGTGCAGAACACTATTCGTGGTATGGATACCATTCGTGAACAGATCCAGGAAACCTCAAAACGCATCAAGCGGCTGGGTGAAAGTTCACAGGAAATCGGCGACATGGTTGAGCTGATCAACGACATTGCCGATCAAACCAACATTCTTGCCTTGAATGCTGCCATACAGGCTGCGATGGCCGGTGAGTCGGGCCGTGGTTTTGCGGTGGTTGCTGATGAAGTGCAGCGACTTGCTGAAAAGTCCACCGATGCGACGCGACAAATTGAAGCTTTGGTGAAAACCATTCAGTCCGATACCAACGAGGCGGTTGCATCCATGGAACAATCCACCTCTCAGGTGGTGGAAGGAGCCAAGCTTGCACTTAATGCCGGTGACTCCCTGGCAGAAATTGAAGAGGTATCGACCCATCTGGCCGAACTCACCACATCTATTTCTGATTCTGCCCAGCAACAGGCTACAGCCGCTTCCAGTATTTCAGAAAGTATGAACGTGATCCAGGAAGTTACTACGCAAACATCGGCGGGTACCAACGAAACATCGGCATCCATCGGTAATCTGGCAGATTTGTCGAACGAGCTGCGCAAATCGGTAGCCGGCTTCAAGCTGCCAGATTGATCGGTATCAGCATCTTGCAACTTGCCCAGATTAAACGGTTACGTTTTACATGAAGCCGAATATGGAATATCTGCCTGGCTATGAAGAGCTGGCGGTCAAACGCCTGCCACAAATGGAAGCTGAACAGTTTCAGCAATGGGCTGCCTTGCTGAAAGAACGCACAGGTATGCGCTTGCCCGATAATCGTATTTCATTTTTGGTAACCAATCTTGGTATGCGCATGCGTGAATTGGGTATTAACAATTTTCAGGCCTATTTTGATTATGTGCAAAATGGGCGCGAAGGTGTTATTGAATGGGACCGTTTGGTGCATCACCTTACTGTGCATGAAACCCGTTTTTTGCGGCAGGAAAGTGTACTCGCGCTGATCCGGGAAAAATACCTGCCCGATCAGAGTGACCAATATGCAACATCACCAGCCACCATCAATGTCTGGAGTGTGGGTTGCTCCACTGGCGAGGAACCTTACAGTATCGCCATGGCTATTGATGACTATATGCGACAACTCGATTGCCAATATTATCTGGGTGTTACCGCCAGTGATATCAGTCGCAGTGCCCTGGCGCATGGGCGCAAAGGTATTTATACCCGCCAGCAAATCAAGGCCATAGACCCGGGATGGCTCAATAATTATTTTTCCATTACCGAAGACGATAAATTTCAAGTCAATGAAGAGTTGCGCAAACGTGTCTGTTTCAATCATTTGAATATTCTTGACATTGGTGCAGCACCTATTGGCAAAATGGACATCATTGTTTGTCAAAACCTGTTGATTTACTTTGACAAAGAGCAACGCATTGATATTGCTAATACCCTGGCCGACCATTTGCAACCCGGTGGCCTGTTAATACTCGGCGTAGGCGAATTATTGAATTGGGAATACCCCGACATCAAGCGATTCACTTACGCAAACACCTTGGCCTTTAAACGCCAACAAAACATTCTTGATGGCCTCGACGGTCCCGATGCATAGGCGTGCAAAATCATTATGGGTGAACAACTCGATTACACCACACTGACGTGGGTCAAAGATGAAATCCAGGAAAGCCTGAACCAAACACATCAGGCGCTGGAAGCGTTTATCGAAGATACCAGCGATACTACGCAAATTCGTTTCTGTGCAACCTATTTGCATCAGATTTATGGCACGCTGCAAATGGTGGAAATCTACGGTGCAGCATTGCTCGCCGAAGAAATGGAAAAAGTGGCCAATGCTTTGCTTAACGGGAAAATTGCCCAACAGCAGGATGCTTTTGAGGTATTGATTCGCGCCACACTGCAATTGCCTGCCTATCTTGAGCGCCTGGAAAATGGCCACCCTGATTTGCCCGTTGTGTTGACACCCCTGCTCAATGACATGCGTGCAGCGCGGGGTGAACCCCTGCTCAGCGAAAATGCCTTCTTTTCACCTGATTTAGGGGTGTTACCGCCGGAAAAACGTCCTGCGCCTGGCAGGAACTATCCCGAAATACAAGCTTACGCGAAAAAATTACGACCCATTTATCAAATTTCATTGCTGGGTTTGCTGCGCGATAAAGATGCCGCCGGCAGCCTGAAAAAAATGGCTGCTGTACTGCGTGAATTACAAAATGCCTGTAATTCTGTTGCCGGCCAACGTCTTTGGTGGGTTGTGGGCGGCATTATTGAATCATTGATTGACAAGGGTCTGCAAAACAGTTCAGCGGTAAAAATGTTGCTGGGCCAGGTTGATCGGGAAATCAGGCGGCTGATCAAAGATGGTGAAGCTGCGATTGAAACAGCCGAGCCTTATGATCTGATTAAAAACTGCCTTTATTATACGGGGACCGCCACATCGACGGGGCCGCGAGTGACCACCCTGAAGCAGGCATTTAATCTCGAACAGTTGTTGCCCTATGGTGGTTCGCTGGAACAGGCCGAGGATGAACTCAAAGGTTCAACAGCTGATATTATGGACAGTGTTTCCGCTGTTCTGAAAGATGATTTGTTGCATGTAAAAGATCAGCTGGATATTTTTGTGCGCAATGCTGAGCGTGAGATCAGTGAGCTGTCACCGCTGATACAAAATCTGGCGCGTACGGCTGATACGCTGGCCATGCTCAGTCTGGGTGATTTGCGCAGGGTAATACAAGATCAGGTTACACATCTTCAACAGCTTGTTGAAAAAGGTGAAGATCCTGCTGACACTGATTTAATGGAAGTCGCCAGTGCACTTCTTTATGTTGAATCTTCGCTGGATCATCTAAAAGAAAGCAAGCAGGCACACTTCGAAGCCGATGCGCCGGATCTTACCGTCAATGATGGCGCGGATTCCCCTGAAGTATTGTTGCCACGCACCGAGCAAGTGCAAATAACCAATTTGGTCATTAAAGAAGCCAAGTCCGTGCTTGCCGATGTCAAGGAAGCTTTTAATACTTTCGCAGTTGAACCCAATCAGTTTGAGGTGATTGCCGAAGCCCCCGCAAAGCTGGCACAAATTCAGGGCGCGTTGGCGGTAATGAATCTTGAACGTGCTGCAAAATTATTGGGGGCTGCCAATGCCTTTATTCGCGAAGATGTGATTTCTGCGCAGGTTCACCCGGGCTCCGCCAAACTCGATGGCCTTGCCGATGCCATCACCAGCATTGAATACTACCTGGAAGCCATTGAGGAAGGTCGTGGCCAGCCAGAGGGCGTACTGGCAGTTGCAGAAATCAGTGTGGAGCAATTGGGACACCCTGTTGAATCGGTTTCCGCACTCATTAATGTGGAAACCGATGTCCTGTCGTCCAGAAAAAAATCCGCCGGCTCAGTCACTAATTCCCCGGTTTCACCAGAAACCACAGTGATTGATGACCCCAACCAAACACAAGAACTGGCGATGAGTACATCATTTTCTGATGTCTCCAGCGAGGCAACACAGGAAATTGTTACCGGTGGTGAAGAGTTTGCACTGGAAGACCCGTCAGCTACAGCGCCACTGGCGGGAGCTGAAGAATACCGGGAAGAAAATATTGACGAAGAAATTCTCGAAATTTTTGTGGAAGAAGCCGACGAAGTGCTTGGCACCATGACGGATTGTCTGCATGCCTGGCGCGCCAATAACGACGATACAAAATCACTGGAAACCTTACGGCGTTCTTATCATACCATCAAGGGCAGTGGTCGTTTGGCGGGCGCTATGGTTATGGGGGATTTCGCCTGGTCCATCGAAAATCTACTCAATCGGGTGCTGGACAATAAAATTGTCCCCAATCCGGGCATGTTTACCTTGTTGGAAAACGCAGAAACGGTTGTGCGTGGCTTGTTGGCACATTTGAAAAAAGAGACTAACGTGCGCCCACCCGTCAAAGCTTTGGCTGCACAAGCTGATGCCATGACTGATGGCAGTGAATTCAGTGCCAGTGATATTGCCTCTGTGGCCATGCCGGCAGTAACGAGTATTGTGGACGATAAAGCAAGCGATGCGGAGGCGCCACCGTCGAGTGAAACGGAAGTATTGTCACCGGAACATCATGAAGAGCCATCACTGCCTGATCAGGGCGTCGAGCCGGATGAGGATCTGCTGGCATCCCTGGATCTTTCGATGCCGGACGATAGCCAGTCACTGGATGATAATGCGCTCTCGCTGGAGAGCTCCATCAACGAGCTGGAAGATATTGCGCTTGAGCTTACGCCGTCAGCAGAGCTGGACGAAGTTTTTGGTGATGAGCCAGAAGCTGCTCCACCTGTACCTGAGCGAGAATCAGCCCTTGTTGAAGTTTTTCGCAAAGAGACTGCGACGCATATTCGCGCCATCCGGGAATTTCTATCCAATGCAGGTGGTAATGAAGCCGTAGTGGACGACGATTTGCATCGTGCTTTGCACACCTTGCATGGCAGTGCACGTATGGCGGATGTTATATCCATTTCTGAACTCAGCGAGCCCATGGATCGCTTGATCAGGGCAATGCATGAGCGGGCACTTCCCCTGGATAGTGACGGACAGGATCTGTTGCGCCAGATTGCTGATGTTATCGAAATCATTGCAGCCACTTTCACTGATGAAGCCTTCGTTGCTGCGGATCAATCGGACTTGCTAAGCCGGATCGCTGCCTTGCATGAAGCCACCATGGCTACGCCGGTGCCCGAAGTATCAAACCTGGACAATTTTGTGGCAGCGGCAGCAGCTCTTGATGCAACTGACGAAGAAGATGATGAACTCATTGCCATTTTCACCGAAGAGGCGGATGAAATTCTGGCCAGTACCGATGCCCTGATGCAGCAGTGGGCGATTTCCAAGGATGATCATGCCGCACTTATGGAATTACAGCGTGCATTGCATACATTGAAAGGGGGCGCGCGCCTGGCCAATATTTTTGCGATTGGTGATCTGGCCCACGATTTGGAGTCCGCCCTGGAAAACATTACTGAGGCCCATAGACCCACAGCAGCAGAATTACCGGAATTGGTACAACAGGGTCTCGATTGGTTGGCGCTTGCTATTCAGCAGGTACGCAATGGTGATGTGCCGGAGGATGCCAGTGAATTGCGCGCACAAATTACCCGCCTTGCCACAACCGCAGTCGATACCGGAGAAAGTGAACCAATCCCGGGAAGCAGCGGCGACATGCCTGTTGTTGATGACGCCATTGTCAGTGAGGCCAGTGCCGATGATTTACTGTCTGAAAAAGAAGGTGTCGATGAATTAATTATTCCGGGCGACGATACGACTCCGGAAGGATTACCCGAGAGCGCTTTTGAAGAGCTGGGCAACGAAGCCGCTGATTTAAATGTTGTCAGCACTGAACCGGAAGCAGTTTCTGCCGCAACCGATGTGGATTATGACCCGGATCTGCTCGAAGTGTTTCTCGAAGAGGCTGACGAGTTACAGGAAAGCACCGAGAATATTTTGCAGAAATGGGTTGGTCAACATGATCAGCTTGATCATGTTGCTGAATTGCAACGTTTGTTGCACACCCTAAAAGGTGGCGCACGCATGGCCAATGTGCTTGCGGTGGGTGATCTGGCTCATGCCATGGAGTCCCTGC
Source organism: Gammaproteobacteria bacterium (assembly GCA_011321815.1). Classification (GTDB taxonomy): domain Bacteria; phylum Pseudomonadota; class Gammaproteobacteria; order SZUA-152; family SZUA-152; genus SZUA-152. The sequence continues at coordinate 68,753 of DROS01000040.1, read as the reverse complement.
TGGAACGTATTGTTGATGGACGTATTGAACCATTGCCCGCACATATTGATGTGATTCAGTCTTGTCACGACTGGCTGGTAACGGGCCTGGAAACCGCGCGTAAGCTACAACCTATTTCCACGCCCACCCACCTGCTCGCACAACTTGACGCAGCCATTAGCGGTAAGACCTTTGATGTTTCTGCTGTCGATGAAACGCCTCCGGTTGTTGAAACGGATGTTGAAAAAAAAGCTGAAGTAACAGAAACAGATTTACATGAAACTTCCGCAACACCCGTTATCGCTTCTGCAGAAGAAACGGAAGAGCTGACGGAAAACATATCGCTTGATCAGGTGGGCATAAGCAACACCGCAAATAAAACCACCACAACCGATGAGCAAGTGCGTGTGCGGGCAGACCTGTTGAACAACCTGGTTAATTTTTCAGGCGAAATCAATATTTATAATTCTCGCATTACCCAACAATTGGGGGCCTCGCGCTTTAATCTTGCGGAATTGGATCAGACTGTGCAGCGCTTACGTGAACAGTTGCGCAAGTTCGAAATTGAAACTGAAACCCAGATTATGTACCGGCATGAAACCACCTCCACGGATACCGAAGATTTTGATCCGCTGGAAATGGATCGCTTCTCTACCATGCAACAACTTTCCCGCGGCATGGTGGAAAGTCTTGGGGATTTAACCAGTATTCAGAGTCTGCTGGACAATCTGTCCAGTGAGACTGATGTGTTGCTGTTGCAACAACAGCGGGTGACCAGTGAACTGCAAGAAGGTTTGATGCGTACCCGCATGATTTCCTTTTCCAGTGTATTGCCACGTTTACGCCGTATTATGCGCCAGACCTGTGCAGAAGTTGGTAAAGAGGCAGATTTGCTGGTGACAGGTGGTGAAGGTGAAATTGACCGCACCCAGCTTAATCGTATTGTACCTGCGTTGGAGCATATTCTGCGCAATGCCATCGGCCATGGCCTGGAAATGCCGGAAGACCGCGCCAAAGCAGGCAAGCCCGCCAAAGGCAATGTACACATTGCTTTTACACACGAGGGTTCTGAAGTGGTGCTGGTCATTTCGGATGATGGTGCTGGCATCAATCTTGACGCACTGCGTAAAAAAGCCATTGAAAAAGGCCGCATGCTGGCCGACGCCAATCTGAGTGATTCTGAAATCATGAAGTTCATTCTTGAGCCCGGTTTCAGTACTGCAGAAGAAGTTACCCAGGTTTCCGGCCGGGGTGTTGGCCTGGACGTAGTCAATACGGAGGTCAAACAACTGGGCGGCACTTTGTATATTGATTCTGAGGCAGGCAAGCGCACGACATTTACCTTGCGTCTGCCACTTACTGTATTGGTCAACCAAGCGTTGATGGTACAGGTGGCTGATGCAACCTATGCCATTCAGTTGCCGAATATCGAACATGTGGTGCGTGTTGGCAGTGATGAACTGGTACCGCTGATTGCCAATGAAAAGAGCCATTTTGAATATGCCGGGCAACGATACCAGTATCTGAACCTTGGTATGGTATTGCAGGGTACAACACCACAACTACCGGCAAAGCGCCAGCGGGTACCATTAATGCTGATCCGCGTTGCGGAGCATCGTATTGCCTTACATGTAGACACTTTGCTGGGTCGGCAGGAAATTGTTATTAAATCCGTGGGGCCACAATTGAGCACCGTCAGTGTGTTGTCCGGCGCGACTATTTTGCCCGATGGGCAAGTTGCGTTGATTCTCGATATCGGTAACCTGGTACGTTCTGCTCTGGCGCAACAACATGGCCAACCCGCACCGTTAATGCCAAGCATAGAAGAAGTGGCAGCGGCAGAAAAACAGATGCTGACAGTGATGATTGTCGACGATTCCATTACTGTGCGTAAAGTTACTGAACGTTTGCTGAAACGCTATAACTACAACATCATTACCGCCAAAGACGGGGTGGATGCGCTTACGGTAATGCTTGAGCAAACGCCCGATATTATGTTGCTGGATGTTGAAATGCCACGCATGGATGGTTACGAGCTGGCCACCACCATGCGTAATGATGAGCGTCTAAAAACCATACCCATAATCATGATCACTTCCCGCACCGGTGACAAACATCGCCAGCGTGCCCTTGACATCGGTGTCAACCAATACATGGGTAAGCCGTATCAGGAACAGGAACTCATCGAAAATATTCGTGTACTCACCGACATTAAGCTGCATTAAAAATGTCTTGTTTCAATGTCTGATGTCATGAATCATTCAGCCACCCGGGTTGCGATTCTCGCCACTTCGGAAAAAATGCAACAACGGCTTTCATCTTTGTTGGAAGATGCAGGCCTGAATGTGGTCGCGCATGAGTTGCCAGGTGACGGTTTTTTGGCCCAGCTGGAAAATGCGTCACCGGACGTGTTGCTGGTCGATTTGAGCGAAGAAAACGGCTCTGAAACGGATATCATCGACACTCTGCTTGATTACGATGCACTACCAATATTTTTTAACGACAGCAGCCCTGCCGGTGGCGGCGCCAATGCACTGTGGGCAAAAAAACTTGCGCGCAAATTATCAGACATTGCCACATGCCATGAGCCTGTTGCCGAATCTGCCGGTAAACCGGATGTAACAGAAGCTATATTAAGCGCCCCGCAGGCGGACATTGAGATACCTGTCATCGAGCCCATTGCCGGGGTATCAACAACACCTGATGTGGCAAATACCACTGAAAAGCCCATGGGTGCGGCGGTCAATACCTGGGTGCTTGGCGCCTCGCTAGGTGGGCCGCAGGCCGTGCGCCAATTTCTGGCGACGGTGGAAGAAGATTTGCCCGTTGCATTTATTCTTGCTCAACATATTGGCGCTAATCATATATCCCTGCTGGCAGAACAGCTTAATCGCGTTACGCCGTTTACCGTTTTGGCGGGCCGGGCCGGACACCTGATTCGGCATCATGAAGTGATTCTGACCCCGGCTGACAAAGATATAAAAATTACCGAAGATGGTTATCTTTCGCTTACTCCTGCGATGGAAAGCGCCATCTATTCCCCCAGCATTGACAACGTTATGGATGCAGTGGCCCGTCATTATGGCAACATGGCGGGGACTATTGTGTTTAGTGGTATGGGGGATGATGGGGCCCGCGGTTGTGAGGCCATGGCGCGACATGGTGGTATTGTCTGGGCACAGGATGTCGATAGCTGTGTGATCAGCAGCATGCCGGACCAGGCACGTAAAACCAATACAGTAACTTTTAGCGCCAACCCACAAGCCCTCGCGGAAAGGCTTTACCAGTATTATCGTGATTAACCGACTCAAATTTTCAATTAGCGGCCAGAGAATACGACCATGACACAGACCGATGAAAAAAGCAGTGTTATTCGCACCCAGCTGATTCCGCTTGTGGGCATGAACATGGTGTTGCCCAATACCTGTATCGCTGAAGTGGTGCGCCCAAGCGAATTGAATCCTGTGAAAAAAACACCCAGGTGGTTTTTGGGGATGATGGATTGGCGTGGTGTGCGTATTCCGGTAATTTCCTTTGAGGCGGCCAATGATATTGCCAGCAGCACACCGATGGACAACGTACATATTGCGGTGCTCAACGGTATTGGTGGGGATGAAAAATTACCCTTTTATGGTGTGGTGTCACAGGGCATCCCCAAGCTCATGAGGCTGGAAAAATCCACTATCAGCACCGTTAAAACGCCGGGGAAAAAGCCTCCTCTTGTCAGTGAGCAGGCGCAGCTTGCCGATATGACAGTGGTGATTCCTGACCAAAATAAAATTGAAACATTATTGGCCGCAGAAATCAGAAAAATAAAATAATATTTTATTGTCGGTGCAACATTGCAATGCCAAGGGGGTTAACACTTCCTAAAACAAGTCGGCATTGACCCACATGTGCATGCCAATGCTGGCCATATAGCCCAGCGCAATGACCGGAGCCCATTTGAGGTGGGAGAAAAAAGTGTACTGGCCACGCGCCTGTCCCATCAAGGCTACCCCGGCGGCAGATCCGATAGACAGCAGGCTGCCACCTACGCCCGCAGTTAATGTTACCAGTAGCCACTGCCCGGTGGACATATCCGGATTCATGGTAAGCACAGCAAACATCACCGGAATATTGTCGACAATGGCCGACAGTACACCTACAGCAATATTGGCGTTGGTCGCGCCCCACTGGGTGTACATTATCTCCGAGGTGAGTGACAGGTAGCCGATGAAGCCTAGTCCTCCCACACATAACACTACGCCGTAAAAAAATAACAGGGTGTCCCATTCGGCGCGCGCCACTTTGTTGAAAACATCGAAAGGCACGACTTCTCCCATACGGCGATTGTCGTTGTTTTCGTCGACACGTGCGGTTTTTTTCAGAAAGTAGCCAAACAGCTGTAGATAACCCAGGCCGGTAAGCATGCCGATTACCGGCGGCAGGTACAGAAAGTTGTGGAAGCTGACGGCGGTGGCGATAGTGACCAGGAACAGGCCGATGATGCGCCGTGCCCCACGTTTCATGGGCACCATTTCATCGCTGGTGGTGGGTTGTTCTGCAGGGATGGCGAAGTGCATGATGGCTGCGGGCACCACAAAGTTGAGCACTGAGGGCAGGAACAGGGCAAAGAAGCCCCAGAACTCCACCATGCCTTTTTGCCATACCATCAGGGTTGTAATATCGCCGAAAGGACTGAAAGCACCACCAGCATTAGCGGCGACGACGATGTTGATGCAGGCAATGCTGATGAAGCGGGTATTGTCACCGCCGACCGCGAGCACGACAGCGCACATCAGCAGGGCCGTGGTGAGGTTGTCTGCCACCGGCGAGATAAAAAAAGCGAGGATGCCGGTGAGCCAGAAGAGTTGACGGAAGCTGAAGCCTTTGCGAATAAGCCAGGAGCGCAGCGCATCGAATACCCGACGCTCTTCCATGGTGTTGACATAGGTCATTGCCACGAGCAGGAATAGCATCAATTCAGCGTATTCCAACAGGTTGTGGCGCACCGCTGCTTCAGCCTCGTGGGTCATGCCATTGCTGACGTATACCGCAGCGATCATTGCCCAAATGATGCCAGCGGCAAGCACTACCGGCTTGGATTTACGTAGCTGGGTGAACTCTTCTGCCATCACAAACAGGTAGGCCAGCACAAAAACCGCGATGGCGGCATAACCAACAGGATGTCTGGTCAGGTCCAGTGTTTCGCCAACTGTTGTAGATGCTGCCGCGAATCCTGGCAACAGGATGGCTACTATCACCAATAAAAATTTGTTCACAAACAGATTCCTTTATTTGCCTGAAGGTGAATTATCACCCTGTAGACTGCAATGATCAGTAATAAAAAAACAAAATGATTCTAAATGGAATGCGGTATTGAATATTTACAGAATGCCTTGGGTTGCAATGCCCGGCACGACAGGCGCTGGCGGAATTCAGGTATAAACCTAAAAAACAATATTCATCATCAGCATCATCACTACCAAAAACAGAATCGTCATGATACCACCAGCTTTCAGAAAATCGGACACCCGATAGCCGGCTGGGCCCATGATCAGCGCATTTACCTGATGAGTGGGGATCAGAAACGAATTGGAGGTGGCAATAGCGACGGTGAGTGCAAAGACTGCCGGGTCCGCATCTGCGCCAACGGCAATGTTTACCGCCAGTGGCACGAGCAATACGGTGGCCCCCACATTGGACATGACTAACGTAAAGAAGGTAGCCAACAGGGCTACTGAGCCTTGAATGACCCAGGTGGGCATGTCGCCCACCACGGACAGGGTTTGCTCGGCGATCCACTTGGCCGTTCCCGAGGTTTCCACCGCCAGTCCCAGAGGGATCAAACTGGCGAGAAGGAACACTGTTTTCCACGAGATTGCGGTGTATGCCTCCTCGATTTTTAATACGCCGGACAGGATCATGCCGATGGCTCCGGTGAGTAGCGCCACTGACAGGCGTAAATCTGTGAATAATACCAGCGCTAATGCCACAGCAAAGAAAAATAATGCGGCACCCACTTTGTTCGGGCGTATTTCTTCGTGCGGAAATTCCGTAGTTACCAACACAAAATCCTTGTTGTGCCGCAGGCGTGCAAATGCATCCCAGGTGGTGTGTACGACAAGTGTGTCTCCCGCTTGTAGCGGCAGATCGCGGATGCCCTCGCCTTCTCGCAGGGTTTCGCCGTTGCGGTGCAGGGCCACCATGGCGATGCCATAGGTTTTGCGCATCCATACATCACGCGCACTTTTGCCAATGAGGCCCGACCCGGGTGGGATGACCATTTCAGCGATACCTGCCTTGGTGGCGGCGAGGGATTCGGAAAATGTCAGTAAATCACTGTGCAGCTCCAGGCCGAATTTTTCCACGAAAGCATTGAGGTTCTCTGGTGAGGCAAGAATGCCCAATACGCTGTTGGCTTCGATACCGACGTCGCGCGCCAGCCCTCCGGGGCCGATACGCAGATTATCGGCACCGCGTTGCGAGGCGATAACACGGATTTTACAGGCGTGCTCCACATCATCGAGCATGTGCCCCACCAGTGGGCTGTCTGACGGTACAGAAACTTCAAACAGCGCATAATCCAGACCGTAGATATTTTGAAAATAGGCCATGGTGCTGGTTGCTGAGCCGACCTCCTGTTTTTGGGTGACCGGCAGCACAAAACGTCCGGCTACCACAAAATAGACAATGCCGGTGATCACCAGCGCCAGGCCTATGGGCGTCACTGAAAATAACGACCAGGTTTCCATTTGTTGTGTGGCAGGCAGTGCGGTGTTGGAGGTGAGAATCAGATCATTGAGCAAAATCAGTGGGCTGGAGCCTACCATGGTGACGGTGCCACCAAGAATGGCGCAGAAGCCCATGGGCATCAGCAAGCGTGACATAGGCAGGCCGGAACGTGCTGAAATGCGTGATACCACGGGCAGAAAAAGTGCTGCTGCCCCCACGTTTTGCATGAATGAGGAGATTACTCCCACAGTGCTGGAAATAATGGGGATAATGCGCTTTTCGTTGCTGCCGCCGACTCTGAGAATAAAGGTCGCCACTTGGCCCATCAATCCGGTTTTGTCCAGCCCGGCACCAAGGATCATTACCGCAATAATGGACATCACCGCATTGCTGGAAAAACCATCGAACAGATATTGAGTGTCCACCAATCCCCTGTCCAATCCCATGAGTGGCGCCAGCAGGGTGCTCAGCCCAAGGATCACCATAATGCTGACCGCAGCCACATCAACACTCACAACCTCGAAAGCAAACAGGTAAATCGTCAGCAGCAGAATGCTGGTGACCCAGGCGATCTCGATACTTGGCACCACACTGGCCAGATACAGGCCGAGCAGGACAAATAGTGCAGCGGCAACAAGCTGTTTGAGTAAAGCAGGGTTAAATGTCGGTTTGTCAGAGTCACTCACCGGGTCTCTTCTCCAAAAATCAAACATAGCAGATGGTTTGGTAACGACATTTTTTATACGCCACCATGGGGTAGGTGGTCATCATTATTCTAACATTCGCTTGTTTGTTTTCCGGCCTTTTGCGTTGTTGCTTTGGTCACATGGTTTACTATGCCCGCCTGCCCAATGCGCTGAAGACCGAAAAATATCCGCGCAAATTTTATTAGAATAATTATACCCAGCTTGCCTTCTCTTCCTTCGTACGCTTTGCGTATACAGAGCGTGGCCCTAAAAAAACTAAATTATAATACACTAATTTAGCTCTGCTCCCCAACTGAAACCACGAATGGAGGGGGGGTTAACCAAGGCACTAAAAACCGACAGGCTCTTCAGATCCGCTTAAAGAGCAAATCCCATACGCCGTGGCCGCGGCATTGGCCGCGGTGTTCAAATTTGGTCAGTGGACGCCAGTCCGGCCGTGGTGAAAATTCACCCATGGCGGCGCAATTTTGATAATCAGGTGCAGCTTCAAGCACGTTCATCATTTGTTGGGCATAGTGCCGCCAGTCAGTGGCCAGATGAAATACCCCGCCAGACCGGAGTTTTGTTGCGACGAGCGCCACGAATTCCGGGTTGACGATGCGCCGTTTATGATGGCGTCGTTTATGCCAGGGGTCAGGGAAAAACAGCTGTACCCGGTCGAGACAGGCGTCGGGCAGGCGGTGTTTGAGGATTTGTACAGCATCGTCGCAGAGTATCCGTACGTTATTCAACCCGTGCGCTTCCAGCAGCCGTAACAGATTACCGACACCGGGGCGGTGTACTTCAATACCGAGGTAGTCGTGATCCGGCAGGGCGGTAGCCATTTCCGCCAGTGAACCGCCGTTACCGAAGCCGATTTCCAGCACCGTCTGTCGGTTGGCGTCGGGCTTGCGCTGGAAACAGTCGTCCAGCAGCAGCACGGGCTCGTTGCGGGCAATGCGTTCTGGTTCCAGAATATCGGGCCCGGCACTGTCGATGCCATACCGTGACCACAAGGTATCAAGGGCGCACTGCTGGCCACTGGTCAAACGGCCTTCGCGGCGTACAAAACTGCGGATAGGGCGGTGTGTGTCTTCAGGCATAGATTTTTCGGGCATCCAGAAAAACGTCCAACGCAAAGGTGCAAAAGGCGCAGAGAAAAATCAAGTAACGTGCTGTTTTTCCAGGTTGGAAATGTTGCTTTCCCGGTTAAAGTGCTGCGTGTCTGCGCCCTGGTGTCTTCGCGTCAGATTTTAAGCCAAACGGGCTCAGAAAAAAATGCCATCCACCGGCGACGAAGCCGAGGCGTAACGCTTGCGTGGGATGCGCCCGGCAAGAAAGGCTTCACGCCCGGCTTCAATGGCCTTTTTCATTGCTGAAGCCATGAGTGCGGGGTTTTGCGCACCGGCAATGGCGGTGTTCATCAATACACCGTCACACCCCAGCTCCATGGCAATGGCCGCGTCGGATGCGGTGCCCACGCCGGCGTCTACTAAAATAGGCACGCTGGCGTTTTCAACAATGGTGCGCAGGTTGTATTTGTTTTGAATACCCAAACCAGAACCGATGGGTGCGGCCAATGGCATCACTGCGCAGCAGCCAATATCCTCCAGGCGCTTGGCAAGAATGGGGTCGTCACTGGTATAGACCATTACGTCGAAGTCGTCTTTCACCAGCGTTTCTGCTGCTTCGAGGGTGGCGGTAACGTCTGGATACAGGGTTTTCTCATCACCCAGCACTTCCAGTTTTACCAGTTTGTGTCCGTCCAACAGTTCGCGTGCCAGGCGGCAGGTGCGCACGGCGTCTTCGGCGGTGTAACAGCCAGCGGTGTTGGGCAGAATGGTGTATCGGCTGGGGGGCACCACATCCAGCAGGTTGGGTTCGCCGGGGTTCTGGCCAATATTGGTGCGGCGGATGGCCACAGTGATGATCTCCGCGCCGCTGGCTTCGGTGGCTTGCCGGGTTTCATCGAGGTCTTTATATTTGCCGCTCCCCACCAGCAGTCGGGAGTGGTAGGTCTTGCCGGCAACGACGAAGCCGCCGTCCTGCAAATTTGTGTTCTCTGACATAGCGTAATACCAAAAGCATGTGGCGCGTGGCGCCGTAAATGTAAGGAGCGTACAAATTATCGCGTGCGCGTTCCTATAAAATGGCGGCCATTATAGCCGTTGGTGAACAATTGCACAGGGCGCACGGTTTATTGCAGGCTGGGTGGTGTATTTTCCCGCAACGGCCTCAACCACCCCCGATGGCATGCACTATTTCAATTTGATCACCCTCGTGCAGTGGGTGTTGTGCATAAGCGGTGCGTGGCACAATCTTCCGGTTGACTTCCATGGCCAGGCGTTTGCCGGTGAGTTCCAGTAATTCGACCAGATCCTGGGCGTTGCTGTGGTCGGGGATGTAGCGGCTTTCACCGTTGAGTTGGATTTGCATGGATGCGGAGATTAGCGAGAGCGTAACCGACGGTCAACCATTCAAAACAATTTGTAACTTTGCGGGTGCTCGTTGATTGTGGGCACGATGTCGCCCTTGTCCAGCCATTCAAAAGCATTTGCCTGATTACGGCCGTGGTTTTTACCGAAATACAAGGCTTTGTCGGCGCGCTCAATAAGCTTGTCGGCGGCCAGATACGGGGCGATTTGTGTCACACCGATGGTCACGGTGACCTGGTTGAGCTGGGCAAAGTTGTGTTGCGCCACGGTTTCACGAAAACGTTCCAGCACCATCAGTGCGGTATCGAGATCGGTGTCACTGAGTACGGCGGCAAACTCTTCACCGCCGTAGCGAAACAAAAGATCGTTATAGCGAAATGATTCACGCATCAGGTCAGCAAATACCAACAACACTTCGTCACCGTACAAATGGCCTTTGCTATCATTAATGCGTTTAAACAAGTCAATATCGAACATGGCAAAACAACCCAGCGGCACGTCATTACCCGCGTCACTGGCGCGGCGCTCGGCGTGGCGATCAGTGGTAAGGGCCTTGCCCATCCAGTTTTGTAGCGCCACCCGGTTGTACAGTCCCGTCAGCCCGTCGCGTTGCTGATGATTCAACAGGGATTGCTGGTTTGCGTAAATGGATAACAGGCCTTCGATCACATCACTTTGATGGTCGTAGGCATGCGTATGTTCACGAATCATCAGCCCCACCACGTTGCCCTGCTCCAGTACAGGGTGAATCATCTGGTGCCCGTTTTTTGTCGCCACAGTAATTGTGCTATGGCCTTCGATACAGGCACGCAAACCGGGACGGATGTCCAGTGGCGTGATGTGACTGCCAACGGGTTCGTTATTGCTGGCCAGCACTTTGGCAGAAAGATGGCCCAGTTCACCACCCAAGGCATAAATACTGGCAAAGTCTGTATTGGTGAGTGTCAAAATGGCATCAACCAAAGCATCTGCGAGCGTTTCCTGATCGCGTTGCGCCGTGAGCTTGATGATGGCGTCAAGTAATGGGTGGTCTACCGAAAAAGACAATTTCAAGTCACTCGGTGTGGGGTAATGCGCAGAATATTAGCACAGGTTTGGTGACGTAGGGCGAACCTTTTTCTTGTCTTAGGAGCCTGTCGGACTTAGGGTGAATCTACTGCGAAAAAACCATTTCGGCCCATTTTCTCGATCCTTTTCGTTGAATATGTCCAATATTCGCCTCAAGCGATCAACAAAATGGACTCAAAATGGTTTTCTCTCGCGACGATTCCCTAAGCCCGACAGACTCCTGGGAGCCTGCCGGATTTAGGCTCACCGTTTGCGATCACAGAATAATGCCCTTACGATAGACCTGTCGTGGCAGGTCATGCGGGTGTCGTATAATGGTATTACCTCAGCTTCCCAAGCTGATGACGTGGGTTCGATTCCCATCACCCGCTCCATTTTCCTGCATGGGGGCACTTCATCACCCGCCCCAAGTCGTGGTTTTCACCTCCACATCCAGGCTGCGTTTAATAAGATACACAACGGGCTGTCTGTCAGCTTCCAGCGCAACGTCCATGCGTATACTGAGAATACTCATGCCATTCTTGCTGGCCATGCTGTCGATGCGTGCTATGTTATCAATGCGGCCCGACTGGTAATAAATACGTCCACCGTGGTTAAGATAATTTTTCACTTCGGCGAAAAAGCGTTCATGCAATTTCCAGAGCCCCTGGGTTGCTTCATTGTGGGGATAATCAATATTGAACAGAATGACATCAAATTTTTCACCCGTGTTTATTGGTGCGAATAAATCACCTTGTCTGATGTCAATAACATCCCCTACCCCGTTTCTTTCTGCATTCAAACGGGCCATTTTAACGGCTGTCGGATTGATGTCTGTGGCCACGACCTTGCTGGCTTTGTCTGCGGCAAAAACAGCCTGCACGCCGGAGCCTGTGCCCATATCCAATACAGTTTCATCCTCAAAGATTTTCCAGTGAGTCAGCAGATACAGGCTTTGTACCGACGGTAGAACAACGTCATCCACCACCAGAAACTCCCGGCCATCGACCGTGGCCATGGCGTACAACGGAAATGCCTGTGACGTATGATAAGCCAGCTGATATTTTCCCGGGTGAGGAACCGTCATGAGCGGCTGGCCAATATGTGTTGCATGCATACAGCTACTGATAAGCGCCGTGGCGAACAATAACAGACTTGTTTTAAAAATTTTCTGTACCATCCTTGATCCCAATAGTATGTGGAATAGGTTTGTTTGAGTGCGATGCTATGGTACCAGCATGTGATCAGTAAAATATCACGCCGCCTAAACCTGAATCCCAAGCGCTGTGGGTATATCATGTTATGTCAGATTCACCCGCGTAACGTTCACACAGGATTGTTTTCATTACTTCATTCCAGTCTCATATCTTAGGCGCTGTTGCCGCATTGTTATCAGCCTTTTGTTGGGCTGTTGCCGCCATCTTGTTCCGGCGTATCGGTGACCATGTTCCAGCCATGGGTATTAATCTGGCCAAGGGATTGGTGGCGATGCTGTTTATGGCTGTTTTGCTGTTGCCCGGATTTTATTCCAGCTTGGCATTGGTTGATGCAAACAGTCTTGCTGCATTAGCGCTTAGCGGTATTATCGGTATCTGTTTTGGTGACACGCTCTATTTTCTGACTCTGATGCGACTGGGAGCACGGCGCACCCTGTTGCTGGGTTCATTGATCCCGGTTACTACCGCGTTTATCGCCGTGGTTTTTTTAGGCGAACAAATTTCCGCATTGGCCTGGTTCGGCATGTCGTTGGCCATTGTCGGTGTTACTTATGTATTGTGGCAGCGCGCACCACAAGAAAACACGCAACAGCAGTCACGTGAAAAATATCGCAGCGGACTTTTTTTTGGCCTGTTATTCGTGGCCGCCAACGCTTTGGGCATTATTGCCACCAAGGTCGGTGTGGCGGATATTCCCGCACTGGAGGCCACTTTTGTTCGCCAGGTCTTTGCCATTGCCGGCCTGACCTTCTGGGGATTGATGGTGCGTGACTTGTTGGGCTGGGTCAGCCCATTGCGCAATGGGAAACGGCTGAAAACGCTACTTGCCGCCTCACTGATCGGCGCTTTATTGGGTACCTGGTTGTCCATCGTGGCGCTGAAGTACACTTATGCCGCTGTTGCCGCCACACTTAACTCCACCAGTCCTCTGTTCATTTTGCCACTGGCGGTTTTTTGGCTGAAAGAGCATGTCACTTTGCGTGAGATCATTGGCGCATTAACCGCTGTTGCTGGCATTGGCCTGTATTTCAGCAGTTTAAGTTTATGATGAATACGATATGATAAGCATACTCTGAGAACCTGTCCGCGAATTTTTATAACAACGGGAATATGCCATGTGTTTACGCTATCGGTTTGCCACCTTTTTTTTATGGACCGTTTTGTTAACCAGCAACAGCTTTGCTTCCGAGCGGCTGGAAGTGCCCGTGGGCATTTCTCCGGTAATGAGTTCCGCCGCCATGTTTATCGCCAAAGAACGGGGCTATTTCCGCGAAGAGGGAATCGATGTAGTGATTAATCCCTTCAAGGCCTCTGGCGCAAAAATGGTGCCTTTTTTAGCCACAGGTCAATTGTTTGTCGCTGGCGGCAATGTCAACGCCGGCATGTATAACGCCATTGCCCAGGGTATTCCCATTAAAATTGTTTCAGACAAAGGCACAGTGAGCCCTGGCCATGGTTATCTCGCATTAATCGTACGCAAAGACCATCTGGATAACGGCCGTTATCGTAGTCTCAAAGACCTGAAAGGTATGACCCTGGCAGTTACCGCCAAGGGCGTTTCGCAACAAATCGTCATTGAAAAATATTTACGCAAGGCCGGGTTAACATCAAAAGACATCCACTTGGTGACGCTGGCCTATGCGGATATGAATATTGCGTTGGCCAATAAATCCATTGACGCTACTGTACAAATCGAACCGTTTGTTGCCGCTGCGATTAAACACGGTTTTGCCGTGCGTGTAGCAGGTAATGATGAAATCTATCCCAACCAGCAAAGCGCAGTTATTTACTATTCACCGGTATTTATGCAGCAATACCCAAAACAGGCGCAGGGTTTCATGAATGCCTACGTGCGTGGTTTACGCGATTACAACGATGCCTTTGAAAAAGGCAAAGGCAAGCAGGATGTTATTAACATTCTTACAAAATCCACACGGATTAAAGACGCCTCGGTTTATCAGGAGGTGGTGCCGGTTGGTTTAAGCCCGGATGGTCTGGTTAATGTGCAGAGTCTGAAAGACGATGCACAGTGGTATTTTCAACAAGGTTACCTGAAGGCCATGCCGGATATTGATGCCATTGTTGATCTTGGTTATGCACATACTGCGGCTAAAAAACTGGGACGTTATCCGTAGCAATCTGCACAAAAATATTATGCAAATTTCTGTCACCCAGCTTAGCAAAACTTTTTCCCGTAAAAAACAGCAAACGGTTGCTTATAAAAATCTGAATTTTCAAATCAGGCAGGGCGAATTTTTTTGTATCCTTGGCCCCAGCGGTTGTGGTAAAACCAGCTTGTTGCGTACCATCGCAGGCCTGGAAACCGCCACATCCGGTGAGTTAAGCATTCGATCAACAGATTCTTTAAAGCAAGGTACTGTTGGTATGGTGTTTCAGGAACATGGCCTGTTTCCGTGGATGACGACACGCAACAATATTCGTTTCCTGCTGGAAAACAATGTGCAAATGATTAACCGTGATCTTGATGCCATTGTTAACGAATTTATTGATCTGGTTGGGCTGAAGGCATTTGCTGATTATTTTCCGCATCAATTATCTGGCGGTATGCGTCAGCGAATCAGTATCGCCCGCAGTTTTGCCAACGAACCGGATATTTTGTTGATGGACGAACCATTTGTGTTTCTTGATTATCAGACACGTTGTGCATTGCATGGTTTGTTACTGGATATCTGGCAGCGCAAAAAAAAGACCTTGGTGTTTGTCACTCATGATATCGAAGAAGCCGTTTTTCTTGCTGATCGGGTGCTGGTGATGAGCGCTCATCCTGGTACGGTAAAAAATATTATTGAGATCAAGTTGCCACGACCGAGGGAGTTCCTGGCTCTGCGTAAACTACCGGCTTATCAAAACCAGGTCAGCGAGTTGATGGCGTTGCTGCGTGAAGAATGTGAACCCTTTCGCCATAAGGACAAACAATCTTTCTGATGTTCAAGAACCGCTATTTTTGGTTGTTTGCATCACCACTGGGCATTTTACTGCTATGGGAAGCATGCACCCGCAGTGGCTTTCTTGATGCCCGGTTTTTTCCTGCACCCAGTGCTGTTTTTCATTATCTGATTTTTACCAGTCCTGGAGAGGGTTTGTGGACAGATGTCAGCGCCAGCCTTTATCGTATTTTCTGGGGTTATCTGGCTGGCTGTGCCGGTGGTATTGCTTTGGGCGTGACCATGGGGCTCAACCATATAGTACGTATAATGGTTTATCCGTTAGTCGCTTTACTTTATCCCATCCCTAAAATTGCTGTTCTGCCGCTGATTATGCTCGTTTTTGGCATTGGTGAAATGTCCAAAATTGTGGTTGTTGCCATTGGTAGTTTTTTTCTGGTGCTTATCAATACCCTGCATGGTGTGGACAGCGTAGCAAAAATTTACCACGATGTTGCGCAGGTTTATCGCATCAAAAAAACCAGCTTTGTATTGCGGGTGATATTGCCTGGGGCACTGCCGGCAATTTTCACTGGACTGAAACTGGCCATCGGCTACAGTCTGGTGATTGTGGTGGCCGCAGAATTTTCCGGTGCTGATGCGGGCATTGGTTATTTGATCTGGCAATCGTGGGAAACCTTTTCCATCAAGGCCATGTATGCGGGAATTTTTGTGATTGGTGTTCTGGGCCTGTTTTTTTCTCTGGCGCTGAATCTTCTTGAGCGTCGTTTGACACCTTGGCGTGACAAATAAATTAAACTGGACACATCAGTAGATTCAACTGATGTGTCCGGTTAAAGCCAATCCTCTCCGGCTTTCTTCCCTCGAAGACAGAAGAGATAAAAACACAGGGCATATTTCATTTTTCAGGCTGTTTTCATTCTGCTGTTTTTTGTATCTTCACCAATGCGTAACAAACTGGGTAACAGTATCAGTGTAAACACGGTGCTTACACTCATGCCACCGACAATAACAGCAGCCAGCCCGCGATATAATTCCGTGCCGGCGCCGGGCATCAGCAGCAATGGCAACATACCAAAAATGCTGGTGAGCGTACTCATAAGGATGGGGCGCAGCCGCAGATGCACCGCCTGATTCACCGCTTCACGGCGTTCCAGCCCTTCACGTTCAGCAGCACGTGTTTGATAGACAAGCAAAATGGCGTTGTTGACCACCAGTCCCAACAAGATAATAAAGCCGATCATGGTCAGTAAATCCATGTGTTGGGCGATGAAGATGTTGACGATTTGCAGGGCGAGTACACCGCCGACGGTGGCCAGTGGTATGGCGAGGATCACCAGCAGGCTGTCACGAAAGGAACGGAATAACGCGCTCATCAACAAATACAAAATGGCAATAGCCAGCAGGAAGCTTGCGCTCATGCTTTTCAGTGCGACATCCAGTTTTTCGGCGGTACCGCTGTAGTGAATTTCACCGTCTTCCGGCAACAGAGGTTCAATTTGCGGGTTCACTTTTTCTTTGAGCACTAACATGGTTTGTTCCAGCGACATGTCTTCCGGCGCCTTCACTTCCAGCGTAATGGTGCGCCGACGATTGAGGCGGCGAATTTCATCCGGCCCGGCGGTGCGCACAATGTTTGTCAGCTCACCTAACGGCAATATGCCGCTGTTGGGTGTTGCCAGGGGGATCGCGGCCAGTTCTTCCGGGGTTTGCCAGTCCTGCCCCCGCAGGATGATGTCCAGGCGCTGCTGGCCATCAAAGTAGTCGCCGACAAACAGGCCGTCTCCCAGTGCGCGAATAATTTGTGACATGTCACTACGGGTCCATCCTGCTTCGCTGATGCGGCGTTCGTCCGGGATTAACCGTAATTCCGGTTCGGCAAGGCTCAGTCCGGGGCGTGGGCGTGGTGGGCGCCCGGGAATGGTTTGCATCACTGCGGCAAAACCGGTCTGGGCCGAGTCGAGTAACGCGTCAATGTTCGAACCTTGAATGTCGATATCCACGGTACGGCCACCACCAAAGCCACTGAATAGCGATGAGCGCTGGGCAAAGGCGATGGTGTCCGGGAAGCTGCCGATAAGCCGGTTGATCAGCGGCACCAGTTCATCGGACTTGTCCGGGTCTACGGTGCGTGCGCCCATGAATACGCCTGAGCCAAAGGCGACAAAGAAATAATTGTCCACCGCAGGTTCGGCGACGCCGTCGACGTAGGGCTGCATACGTTGCGCCACTACTTTCCCCAATTCTTTTTCCAGTGTGTCCACGCTGCTGCCCGGCGGTGGCAGAATAAATGCGAAGACCAGGTTGCGATTGCCGTTGGGCAGAAAATCCGCTTCGGGTTTAAGCCATGTGGCAAGCGCCAAGGGGATGGTGATCAGGCCGATAATCCATAATGCCCGCCGCCGGGGGGTGTCGGTGAGGCGCATGACAACGTTACTGGCCGCATCCCACCAGTGGGCATGCGGGTCGTGCATGTTGGCGTTGCGCAACCAGGTGGATGCCGCCGCAGGCAATACGGTAACAGCCACCAAAAGCGAAATGCTGACGGTAGCGGCAATGGTCAACGCCAGATCAGCGAATAGTTGCCCTGCTTCGTCTTTTAAAAAAACGATGGGCAGGAAGATTGCCACAGTGGTGGCGGTAGAGGCCAGCAATGCGCCCCATACTTTGCGTGTGCCTTCGTCGGCAGCCTGTGCGCTGGGCATGCCACGCTCACGCAGGCGTACGACGCTTTCCAGTACGACGATGGCGGCGTCCAGCACCATGCCTACAGCAAAGGCGAGGCCTGCCAGGGAGATGACGTTGAGGGTGCGGCCGGTTGCGTCCAGCAGCATAAAAGTGGAAATCACGCAAATGGGAATGGCGACGGCCACCATCAGCGTGGCGCGGAATTTGCGGAAGAACCACCAGAGTACGCCTATGGCAAGCAGCACACCTAACAGTAAGTTGTTGGATACCATGTTGATGGAGCGGTCGATGTAACGGGTTTCGTCATAGACCTGCACAAAGCTGAGTCCGGCGCGTTTCAGCGGGCCTTCGCGTAGTTCTTCGGCGGCCTGACGCAGACCCGCCATCACCTCCAGTACGTTAACGCCTGTTTCGCGGTGTGCGTTAACGGCCATTGCCGCCCGACCGTTTTGAATCACAAAGCCGCTGCGATCCACCATGCGTACTTCAATGTCGGCCACGTCACGTAAATACACGGGTTGACCTTCACGCCAGTCCAGTACCATTTTACCCAGGTCATCGACATCGTACTGACCGGCAAAACGCAGGGTGTAACGGCGTTTGCCTACGTCGGCAAAGCCGCCTGAAGTATTTTTTGCACCGCCTGCCAGTGTTGCCACTCTAGGCAGCTCGATGCCCAGGCTGGCTGCTTTGTAGGCATCAAAAGTGACGCGCAGTTCGCTCTCGCGGCCGCCGCGAACTTCAGACATGGCGACACCCGGCACCCGCTCGAAACGGGTTTGCACCACTTCTTCCACAAAATTCTGGTAGCTGGCGACGTCGCGGTCATTACCTGCCACCGGTTTTAAAATGAACCAGGCAATGGCCCGCGAGCGGCCGCCGATGGAGTTGATGGTAGGCTCGCTGGCATCGGCAGGGTAGCGTTGCACACGGTTGAGGCGCGACATCACTTCCAGCAGGGCGCGACGCAAATCGGTATCAATCTGAAAAGTGAGGGTGATGCTGCCACGTCCGCGTTGCGCGCGGGCGAGAATTTTGGTCATGCCCGGCAGGCCGCGTAGTACATCTTCCTGGGGTTCGATGATTTCCGATTCTATTTCTTCCGGCGCGGCGGCACGCCAGACGGTGCTGATAGTGATTTCGGGGAGTTCAACCTCGGGGGTCAGTTGAACGGGCAGACGGTCCAGGCTGATCAGGCCAAACATGATGGCCAGCAATACGCCGACCACGACGGCGACAGGGTTGCCAAGTCCTAAACGGGTGAGTTTCATGAAACGTAGCGCCTTGTGTCGATATACATTACGGACTACTTCGACTCACCAATAATTTTCACTGTGCTGCCTGGCCGCAAGCGTTCACCACCACGTACCACTATCTGGTCGCCTGCGGTCAGCTCACCAGACACTGCCACCAGCGCACCACTGGCGATACCCGGTTCTACCGCCACACGCTGAGCCTTGTTTTCTGCGTTGATACGAAATACAAATGCACCGTCACGGCGTAATACCAACGCATCACGTGGGACAGCCAGCACATTTTCTGCCGCCGCCGTGGGCACGGCAACCAGCACGGTCTGGCCGGCTGTCCAGGTGCCGTTGTGCAGGCTGATGCGCAAATCAAGCAGGCGTGAACGCCCATAACCGGCAGCCACCAGGGTGCGTACCGGCGCGCTGATTTCCTGACGGTCGATTTTTAATGTGAGCGAATCATTCGCGTGCACAACGTTCAGCGTGCTCAGTGGTACCCATGCCTGCACTTCCAGTGTCTGGCCGTCGATAACCCTTACCACATCATCACCCACCGCCGCACGTTCTCCACGGCGCATCAGGCGCTCTACCACGACACCTGCGAACGGCGAACGAATCACATGCCGGCGCAATTCCTCCCGGGCCTGTTTGAGTCGTACCCGTGATATCTGTAATTCGCTGCGCGCCACTTCCCGGTCGGCGCGCAATTCATCCAGGCGGGTTTGTGCGGCATTGTTTTGCGTGGCCAGACGTTCGTTGCGACGTACTTCACTTTTGAGAAATTCCAGTCGCGCCTTGTCTGCCGCTATCTGTGCCTGGAATTCCTCGATTTTCAGTTCAACAAAGGTTGGGTCAATCCGCGCCACTATTGTGCCTTCTTTTACCTGGGTGCCTACTTCTTTCACCTGCACCAGTTTGCCGGCCACTTCTGCCGCCAGACGTACATCATGGCGACTGATTATTGTACCGGCCACCCAGGTTTGTGGTGCCATCAATACTTGTTTTGCTTCGGCAACTTTAACCGGCGAACTGCGCCCGCCCCCCGGTGCGGCCTGGGCCGTGGATGTTGCCAGGAAAACAGCGAGCAGTGCCCATCCGGCTATCAGGTATTTTGCGAATCGTATGGTTGTCACAGAAGTGCCAGGGCGCAAAAAGCAAATGCCATTGAAAGCTTTTGCCTTTTTCTGTGGCCTTTGTGTCCCGGTGGTCTCTGTGTTTGTTACCCACACTTGTTTATTCCTCGTCTGTTTCCCACGGTGTGATTTTATGGCCATTGAGCTGAATGTCTCCGCCCGTCACGGGCAGTAAAAAAGTCAACACATGATGCAGACGCTTGTTGCCTGTATGCACGGTCTCATATTCGAGCATGTAAAATTTACCGGAAAAACGTGTGTCGGCCTGGCTGCGATGCAGCCGGTACGTCCGCATGGGCCCGCGCTCGGCCATCAGTGCCTTTAAATGATCCAGCCACTGTTTCTGGGATTGTTGAGCGAAAAAAGCGGAGTTGTATTGTTTGATGATAAGTTCGTCGTCACCACTTTGTATGGCATCAAACAGCGTGCCTGCCAATGCTTCTACGGCAGGGTTGGTGGAAACATTAAGGGCGCGCTCTTCACCTTTTTCGCAGGCTGCCAGCGCCAATAACAGCAGCAACCCCAAAGTCAGACGCCATTGATACCCTTTATTTTGATGTGATAAAAACATGATATTTACTATGCTCATCGCGGTTAAAAAAACGATGCCAAGGTTAGCACATGGGGTCGTAACATGCCGCAGTGGCGTAATGCTGAATATCAACGGGCCGAACGGTCCAGCCGCCGATAGGCGATGGCTTCGGTGAGATGAGGTGTGGCGATATCTTTTTCACCGGCAAGGTCGGCCACTGTGCGCGCCACCTTGAGAATACGGTGGTAAGCACGCGCCGACAGTCCCAGCCGGTCGATAGCTTGTTCCAGCAAATGGCTGTCTGCATCATTGATGCGGCAATGCTGTTGCACATCACGATTCTTTAACATGGCATTGGCTTTACCGTTGCGGGCAATTTGCCGGTTTCGGGCCGTTTCGACACGCTGGCGCACCGTTGCAGAGCTTTCAGCCGTTTCTTGTGAGGCCGCGCGCAACATTGTTTGGGGCACACTGGGTACTTCCACATGCATATCAATGCGATCCAGCAGAGGACCGGAGACTTTGGCGCGGTAGCGTTGCACCTGCTCAGCAGTGCAATGACAGCGGCCGTTGCTGTGGCCAAGGTAACCGCAAGGGCAGGGATTCATTGCCGCCACCAGTTGAAAGCGTGCGGGGAATTCCGCCTGTCGTGCCGCACGGGAGATGGTGATGTGGCCCGACTCCAGTGGCTCGCGCAGCACTTCCAGCACTTTGCGGTCAAATTCCGGCAACTCGTCCAAAAACAGCACACCGTGGTCCGCTAAAGAAATTTCTCCGGGGCGTGGATTGCTGCCACCGCCCACCAAAGCCACGCCGGAGGCGGTGTGGTGCGGTGTGCGGAAAGGCCGCTGTTGCCACTGTTCGACGCTAAATCCGCGCTCGCTGATGGACGCTACCGCAGCGGCTTCCAGCGCCTCGTCTTCACTCATGGTGGGCAAAATGCCGGGCAGGCGGCTGGCAAGCATGGTTTTGCCCGTGCCTGGCGGGCCGATCATCAACAAACTGTGCCCCCCGGCGGCAGCCACTTCCAGGGCGCGTTTGGCATGTTGCTGGCCGTGTACTTCACTGAGATCGTCTGGCGAGGATTCACCGTGTACCTGTGTCTGCCGTGGCGCCGGGCTCAGTTGCCCGATGGCATTGATGTGAGCACACACTTCCAGTAAATGTGTTGCTGCCAATACCTCCACTCCGTCTACCAAACTGGCCTCGGCGGCATTTTCCTGCGGTACAATCAAAATGCGCCCGGCATCACGGGCAGCGATGGCGGCGGGCAATACGCCGCGCAGGGGGCGTAATGCACCACTCAATGCCAGTTCCCCTACAAATTCATAACGTGCCAGGGTATCTGTGGACAATTGACCGGCCGCCGCGAGGATACCCAATGCAATGGGCAGATCAAAACGCCCGCCTTCTTTGGGCAAATCAGCAGGGGCAAGATTGATGGTGGTGCGTCGCTTCGGAAAATTAAACCGCGAATTCAGCACGGCGCCACGCACCCGGTCCTTGCTTTCCTTTACTGCCGTTTCGGGCAAGCCAACGATGGACAAACTGGGCAAGCCATTGGAAAGATGGACTTCGACGGTGACCAGGGGGGATTCGATGCCCGACTGGGCCCGGCTGTAAACCGTTGCGAGTGACATGGTGCTCCTTGCTTGTTTTTTCGTCAGGGGCATGCCCTGACGGATGTCCCAAGGTACGGTGAGCGCATACTTCCACTATCAGACCGGCCGACGATGGGCAATGATCGCAAGATTAACCCGAAAAATGATTACAGGGCGATTTGCCATGAAGCCGGAGGTATGACCATTGCGTCTGATGAAGAACTGATTTCATTGTTTGACTGCGCTTGTCAATCGCTGGAATCTATCACACGTTCAGCTGACTTGCTGCTATTGGACAAAATTGAAGCGCAAATGAGTTTGCGATTTCCCAAGCCAGTTGAATACGCTGGTGGTTATGTGGAATGAAAAGGGTCATAAAAATCAGC
This sequence comes from Gammaproteobacteria bacterium, assembly GCA_011321815.1. GTDB lineage: Bacteria > Pseudomonadota > Gammaproteobacteria > SZUA-152 > SZUA-152 > SZUA-152. Next base: position 46,179 of record DROS01000040.1, on the reverse strand, counting down.
CGCCACCCTTTTTCTTATTATCAGAATGAACCTTGAACTTTTTCCTGCGTTCTTCTGGTGTATATTCTTCCAATTCATCGGGAAAAAGTTCGGCGTCCGTCTTGTCAAGGTTTTCAATATCGCCAAAGATTGCGCCGCCATTTTCAAACTCAGCGGGTTTGTAGTCGTCACCAAAAATCGCATCCATGTGTTTCCGTGATCGCGCTTTCAACCACTCTTTAAATTCAGGTGTTCCTTCTGGCGGTCTTGTTGAGTCTTTGTCGGTCATACCAAGTCCATAAAGCAAAAATTACCATGTTGATCATATGAAAATCCTGGCTTACTTAGGTAATGATTTTTAACGTCAGTATTTACAGGATTCATTACTCGCAATTGGGTTGCCCCAATTGAATCTGCGTACGTGGCACAAGCCGCAATGGTTATGTCCGCGACTAATCCATCTAATGGTGTTCCCATTGGGGAAGACTCAAGATAATCTAACCGAAGTTTTCCACCGCCCCATGTAGGTCTGCCAATGCTTGCGGCACAAAGCATTGGGCCACGATACCAAATTGATAGCTCAAAGCGTTTGGGGTGTGTTCTGTACTTCTTTTGCACAGCATCCCAATCCCAAGCCACTCGCCTAAGACCAGTCTTTTCCCACTTCCGTAATTCTCTTTGTGAATTAAAGGTCAATCCATCAAGCGAAATAGAATTCTTTAAAATGGCCATGTCACGCTTGTTGGACATTACTGCCGACAATCCTTCCCAGGTTGATTCACGTGCCACTTCCCTCAAAAACTCAAATCTGGTTTTTACTTGAGTGTACGTAGGCCTTGATTGGGTAGTCACAACGCGGTTCCTTTAATCTCGTGAAATTGGGTGGTAAAAAATGACATATTCGTGCCATAACAATATAAAACTGCCCGTTATTTTACAATACTTCATCAATTATGTGGGCAAAGATTTTTGGTGATATGCGGCTTCAGGCTGGTCAACAATGGGCAGACTGGGTGAGGAATGGACGCATAATAACTTCAACGGTTGCCAGCAGAGACTCGATGCTCGATTGGGCCCGGCTGTAAATCGCTGCGAGCGACATGGTGCTCCTTGCCTGTTTTTTTGTCAGAAACCTGTTCTGGCGTGGATCATATACTCACGTTGTATTTTTGTTTGGCAATAATATCAATTAACTGTCGCCCAAGTATAAATTTTGACGCTCTCGCTAGTGGTTGTTTGTTTTCCGCAGTAAGTACTAACAATGTATTTTCATCAGCCTCAAAAGCGATATCTTCTCCCACTAAATTTGCAGCAATCATATCAATCCCCTTTCGCGCCAGTTTTTCTCGGGCATACTGTTCAAGATTTTCTGTTTCCGCAGCAAAACCGACGGTGAAAGGGGCATTTTTTAATGCGGCCACCTCGGCAAGAATATCGGGGTTACGTTGTAACTCCAATGTGAGGGTATCTTCGGTTTTTTTAATTTTTTGTCCAGCAATGCGGACAGGCCGATAATCGGCAACGGCGGCGGCGCTGATGAAAATATCACTATGGGCGACGTGCTGCATAACAGCATCAAACATTTGTTGTGCGCTACGCACGTTGATGCGTTCAACACGCGGTGGTGTGGCAAGTGAGGTGGGGCCGCTGATTAAAATGACTTTCGCCCCCGCTTCGGCGGCAGCTTGGGCGATAGCGTACCCCATTTTTCCGGAACTGCGGTTGCTGAGATAACGTACAGGGTCAATCGCCTCTTGCGTAGGACCTGCAATAAGTAGTACTGTATCCTCAGACAGTAGACCCGTTTCAAAAATTTCAGCGACGTGTGCCGCAAGCTGGCTGGCTTCCAGCATACGGCCTGGGCCCGTTTCGCCACAAGCCTGATTTCCGTCACCGGGCCCGAATTGCAATATGTCACGCTGTTTGAGTTGTTGCAGGTTTTCCTGGGTGGCAGCATTGGCCCACATTTGCTGATTCATGGCAGGGGCAATGGCAACGGTGGAGCTTGTGGCCAGACAAATGGCGCTGAGTAAATCATCGGCGCGGCCTTGTGCGAGTCGGGCGATAAAATTGGCGCTGGCAGGTGCAATCAAAATGGCATCGGCCCAGCGCGCCAGTTCGATGTGGCCCATGGCGGCTTCGGTTTCGGTGTCCAGCAGGTTTGTATGTGCGGGGTTTCCTGATAACGCCTGAAAGGTTAACGGGGTGACGAATTCGGCGCCGCCTTTGGTGAGTACCACTCGCACCTCTGCGTTGGCCTCTTTGAGACGCCGCACCAGTTCGGCGGATTTGTAGGCGGCAATGGAACCGCTGACGCCAAGCAGAATACGTTTATTGTTGAGACTGATCATGGTCTGTCCGTGTGTGTGTATTTGGGTATAATATTCAAGCCAGCAGTTTAACCGAATTATGGTGTTTAAAAACACAGGGATACAGGAATAAAGGGAATTTGCTCATGAAGATTACCGATTGGCCAGAGGAAGAGCGTCCACGGGAAAAATTGTTAGAACGTGGTGCCGGCGCGTTGTCGGATGCAGAATTGCTGGCGATATTCTTGCGTACGGGCATCCCTGGTAAGACGGCAGTGGATCTGGCGCGTGATTTGTTAAATCGTTTTGGCAGTTTACGCGCGCTGTTAAATGCGGATCTGAAACAGTTTTGCGAGGCCCCGGGATTGGGTAAGGCAAAGTTTGCGCACCTACAGGCCTCGGTGGAAATGACGCGGCGACATTTTTCCGAGACCTTGCAGCGTGGCTGTGCGTTGGAAAACCCAAAGCAGACACAAAATTTTCTGGTGGCGCGTTTGCGGGACTATTCGTTTGAGGTTTTTTCCTGTTTGTATCTTGATAACCGTCATCGGGTGATTCAGTTTGAAGAGCTGTTTCGTGGCACCATCAATGGCGCGAGTGTGCATCCACGGGAAGTGGTGAAAAAGGCGTTGGGGCATAACGCAGCAGCGGTGATTTTTGCGCATAACCATCCATCCGGCGTGGCGGAGCCCAGCATGGCAGATCAGCAGGTGACCCGGCAATTAACCGATGCACTGGCCTTGGTGGATGTGCGGGTGCTGGATCATGTGGTAGTGGGGGATGGTGCAACGGTGTCGTTTGCCGAGCGGGGTTTGATCTGACCTGATTATGGGAAACCCGATGGGGCGTTCAAGATCAGTATGCTCAGGGGTTGAGTTTGTCCATGGCATTGTCAAGGGCGGTGATGGTTTGTGTTAATTCATCCTGCACGTCTTCTTTTTGTGTTTTTTCAGTTTCATCTGTTTCATTGGAAATCCAGCGCAGGGTAATCACGCTGATGTTGTCGGCTTCCGGGTAGCTGCGAAATTCGGCCTGATAAGCAATACGTTCAACGGCTTCCGCCAATGGATTCTGGGTTAATGTATTGGCAATGTTTTCTTTTGTGAGCGGTCCCCACAAACCATCACTGCACAGTAACAGCATGTCATATTTTTCTAACGGTATTTTGCCGCTTATCGTGGGAATGGGTGGGTGTTCCTGGTAGCCTACGCAACGTGTAACCAGATGTCGTTGCGGGTGTTTATCCATTTCTTCTTTGGTGAGTTTGCCTTTGCGGCGCAGTTCTTCAATTTTTGAGTGGTCAATTGTGCGCATAAATGGCTTGCCTCCACGGAAAAGATACAGGCGGCTGTCCCCCACATGCGCCCACCAGGCGCTGCCTTCCTGAATCAGGCACACCACGCAGGTGGTGCGTGGTTCAATGGGAGGGTATTGTTCATTGCCTGCGCGCAGTACGGCGAGATGGGCATCAATGATCAGGTCTTTGAGAAAGGCTGCGGGATCGGCGGCGGGTAATTTGCTGCGTTTGAATTGTCGCAACATGCGATTGACCATGGCTTTGGAGGCAATCTGCCCGCCGCGATATCCACCCATACCATCCGCCAAAACCAGTAGTACGGTATTATTGTGTTCCACCACACCGATACGGTCTTCGTTGACAACACGATTACCGAGGCGGGAGGTTTTGGCGAGTTGATATTTCATGTTAAAGCGGCCGGGTCAGAGTATCGACAATTTTGCCCAACAGATTGTTGCCTTCATCGTTTTGCTGGTTGATTGCGTCGAGAAATTCATCGACGGTTTGCGGGCGTAACAGAGGGTCCATTTCCATGGCCCAATCCAGTGCCTGCAAAAGACTGGCTGAGTAACGCCGTTTAAAAGCGGTGGCGGCGGGTTTCATTTTATCTTTTTCGTTGCGGTCTTTGGCCGATACGGGAGCGCCACCTTCAATGCAGGCGCGCATGGAGGCGCCAATGGCGTAGATGTCAGTCCAGGGGCCGACATAGCCGCCAAGGTTGTATTGTTCCATGGGCGAAAATCCAGCAGTAACCACCTGGGTAATCTGTAGTTTACGGCTGGTGTTGCGGGGGTGTACGGCACCAAAATCCAGGAGCAGTGGAATGCCGCCGGGGCACAAATGGATGTTACCGGGTTTGATATCCAGGTGCAGAAATCCCGTTTCGTGTACGACTCGCAGCCCTTTCAGTAAAGGAGGAAAAATGGTGCGTAAAAAATTTTCACTGAGATTGCCGCTACGGTTTTTGATATAGCGTTGCAGATTTTTACCAGGCCGGTATTCCATCACCATGTAAACAGTGCCGTTGGCGCGAAAAAAATTCAGCACGCGCACAATGTTGGGGTGTTTGAGTTTGATCAGTGCGGCGGCTTCCTGCAAAAACAGGCGCATGCCTTCATTGTGGTGTTCCTGTTGTTGCTCGCCCTGTGGCATGACAAAACCATCAGGCAGGCGCTGTGCCAGCTTGTTGGGCATGTATTCTTTGATGACAATTTGCAGGTTATTCTGTAAATCCGTGGCGAGGTATACAATGCCGAAGCCACCGGCGCTCAATGTACTGTTGATGCGGTAGTGTTCCAGTTCTGTACCGGCAGGAAGAGCGGTGTCAGGTTCAATCATAAATACATTACAATTTTTTTGATCACGGTGTATTTGTACAAAATGTTCTGCCACAAAAGCCGGTTCTCTGCATGCCGGATTGGAGTTACACTGCGCGTTTGTTTACAGTGCACAACCTTTCGGGAGCAATGAAGATGATTCACAGCATGACGGCGTTTTCCCGACAGGAAGGCGATACTGAAAATGGACACCTCATCTGGGAACTAAGATCGGTCAATCACCGGTTTTCTGAAGTCAGTCTGCGTTTGCCGGAGGAGTTGCGTTTTCTGGAGCCGAAAATCCGGGAGCAGGTGGCCAAACGAATCAAGCGTGGAAAAATTGATGCCACTTTGCGTTTTCAAACCACAGGCCGGGCAGATAACGAGTCACCACCGCTGGAAATTGACAAGGCCCTGGTGGAAAAACTGGCGCATGTCACCCGAGAGATTGATCAGTTGTTATACAATGCTGCGCCGATCAATGCCCTGGAGGTGTTGCAGTGGCCGGGTGTATTGAAAGTACCGGAAAAAAACACCCAGCAGCTGGCGGCTGATGCCCAGGCCTTGTTGGAGACCGCACTGGCCGATTTGCTGGATGCGCGGGCGCGAGAAGGCGAAAAACTCAAGGCGGTGATCGAGGCGCGTTGTGCTGCTATTGATGCGCAGATAAAGACAGTGATGGCGCGTTTGCCAGCGATTTTACAGGCGGCACGTGAACGGCTGGAGAAACGCCTGGCCGAAATCCAGGGTGAACTGGACCCGGCACGGTTAGAGCAGGAAGTGGTGTTATTGCTCAACAAGGCGGATGTGGACGAAGAAATCGAACGTCTCAAGGCCCATGTTGATGAGGTACGGCGGGTGCTGGCCCAGGGTGGGCCTATAGGCCGGCGATTGGATTTTCTGATGCAGGAACTGAACCGCGAGGCCAATACGCTGGGGTCGAAGTCGGTGCATGCCGATACCACCATCGTTTCGGTGGAATTAAAGGTACTGATTGAACAGATGCGGGAGCAGATTCAAAACATCGAGTAATCAGGCACGTTTGCCACATTAGCCTGTATTTTAGGCGCACGTTAACAGTATTTATGTTTTGGGGGGTATCTGCATGGCACAGCAGCAGGGTGTCGACGGCACGCTTTACATCGTTTCGGCTCCTTCCGGCGCGGGCAAAACGAGCCTGTTAAAGGTATTGCTTGAGAATGCGGATGGCATCGGGCTGTCGGTATCTCATACTACGCGCGCCATGCGTTCCGGCGAACAGAATGGTGTGCATTATCATTTTGTGGATGAAAACACCTTCAAGCAAATGATCACTCAGGGGGATTTTCTGGAACATGCCCGGGTGTTTGATCATTATTACGGTACATCGCAGGCGGCAGTAATGGCGCAGCTGGCTTCAGGACAGGATATTATTCTGGAGATTGACTGGCAGGGAGCCCGCCAGATACGGAAACGTTTTGATGATGCGGTGGGTATTTTTATTTTACCGCCCTCCAAGACGGCATTGCGGGAGCGGCTCACCGGACGCGGTCAGGACGACGAAGCCATTATTGCCCGGCGCATGCGGGATGCCGAGACCGAAATGTCGCACTATGATGAATTTGACTATGTGGTGGTGAACGATAATTTTGATACCGCAGTGGCAGATTTGCAGGCAATCATCAGTAGCCAACGGCTGGGGATCGAGCGCCAGCGCGTGCAGCTGAAGGATCTGCTGGCCGATTTGCTGGAATAATGCAGCTGCCTGTTTTTTGTCCGGACTCATCAGAGCCCCTTGCAGTGTGCATGAAAAGCAAAAGCATGATTAAATTCAGCACTGAATTCATGCTATTAGAACTGGTAAAGCCGGGCACGTTTTTGTACAATTTTCCGCCCTCGTGGAAATTTGCCGGTTTTGCGGTGCTGAGGGCCTCATTTAAATTATCAGAATCCGTTTTTTACGATTCACATTCAGGAGTTTTGTATCATGGCGCGAGTCACCGTTGAAGATTGTCTGGAAAACGTCAGCAGTCGTTTTGAGCTGGTGTTGTTGGCGAGCAAGCGTGCCCGGCAGCTGGTTAACGGCAAGGAGGCAATGGTGGAATGGGAAAATGATAAGGCCACAGTAGTCGCCCTGCGTGAAATTGGTGAAGGTAAAATCAGCAATAAAATCCTGGAAAAAATGGCGACGGATGAGCGCGTGGCGCGTGAGGCCGCTGAAGCAGAAGCGGCAGCGGCGGAAGCGGCTGAATTTGCCGAGCGAAACGAGGATTAACAGCATTTATGTTTTCACATGCTTTTTACCGACAGTGTGTGACAGCTGGAAAAACCCCGGAGAGGTGCGTAGCAATGTCTGTGCGTACAGCTCGTACCCCACTTTTTTATGCCCCGGAGGGTGCCCCCTTCAAGGGTAAAAAAGCCCCTTTTGTCAGGATGCCCGTTTCCCCATTAAAGACTTTACGATAAAGAGAGCCCGGTGTTTTTAATCCATGATCTGTGTACTCTGCTGGAAGGGTATCTTGAACCGGATCAGGTAAAGGAAGTTTATCGGGCATATCAGTTTGGCGCGGAAGCCCATGAAGGCCAGCACCGCCTTAGCGGTGAGCCTTACATTTATCATCCACTTGCCGTGGCCAGAATCCTGGCCGAAATGCGCATGGACTGCAACACCATCATTGCAGCCCTGTTGCATGATGTGATTGAAGATACCGATACCGTCAGAGAAAACCTGGTGAGCAACTTCGGCGAAGAAGTGGCCACCCTGGTGGACGGTGTGACCAAACTGACCCAGGTTAAATTTGGCAGCAAGGCCGAAGCACAAGCCGAAAACTTTCGCAAAATGATCCTCGCCATGGCGAAGGATATCCGCATTATTCTCATCAAACTGGCAGACCGCCTGCACAATATGCGTACCCTGGACGTGATGCGGCCCGATAAAAAACGGCGTATTGCGCGCGAGACGCTGGATATTTATGCGCCTATTGCCAACCGTCTGGGCATGAAGAATATTTCTTTAGAGTTAGAGGACTTGTGTTTTGAAGCAATCCACCCATTACGTTACCGGGTGCTGGACAAGGCGGTAAAACAGGCTCGCGGGCATCGCAAGGAAATCGTCGATAAAATCCGAGTCGCCATTGAAGAACGCTTGCGCAGCGAAGGGCTGGATGTTCCGGTTATTGGCAGAGAAAAACACCTTTACAGCATTTACCAGAAAATGCGCAACAAAGTGTTAACGTTTAAAGAAATTGCTGATGTTTTTGCATTCAGGCTGGTTGTCGACAAGGTTGATACCTGTTATCGCGCACTAGGTGTTGTACATAATTTATATAAACCGGTACCGGGCCGGTTCAAGGATTACATTGCCATACCCAAGGCCAATGGTTATCAATCCCTGCATACTATTTTGTTCAGTCCCTATGGCATCCCCATTGAAGTGCAGATTCGTTCTGAAGACATGCAGCGTGTGGCAGAAGCGGGTATTGCTGCACACTGGCAGTATAAAACAGGCGATGCCACGCCGGTACATGCCACTGAGTGGCTCAAGCGCTTGTTGGAAATGCAGCAAAATGCCGGTAACTCCGAAGAATTTCTTGAAAATGCAAAAATCGATTTGTTTCCCGATGAGGTATATGTGTTTACGCCGGAAGGCGACATCATGAATATTTCGCGTGGTGCAACGGCGCTGGATTTTGCCTATGCGGTACACACCGATGTGGGTAATACCTGTGTGTCGGTAATGATCGACCGGCGCTTGTCGCCGTTGCGCAGTGTATTGCTCAACGGGCAAACGGTGGAAATTATTACTGCCCCTGGTGCAAAACCAAACCCGGTCTGGCTGGATTTTGTCACTACAGGTAAAGCGCGCGCCAATATTCGTTATTTTTTGAAGCACATGCAGCAGGATGAGGCGATCAGCTTAGGGAAACGCCTGCTGGAAAAAGCGATGGCCGCCATTTCAATTTCCTGGGACAAGTTTTCACCGGAATTACAGCAGGAGATTTTAAAAAGCCTGAATGTGAAAACCCTGGACGATCTTTACGAGGATATCAGTCTGGGGAAACGGGTGGCGTCGGTGGTTGCCCGGCAAATTGCCGATTTTCAGTCAAGCAAAAATCTGCGTAACCAGGAAAGTGCTGGTGTGAAAGGCATGTTCAACCGTTATGCACCCAGCTGGATGAAAACATCAGTAAACCGTTCAGCCAGCCGCCCATTGGCCATTCGTGGTACGGAGGGATCGGTTGTCACTTATGCCAAATGTTGTCACCCGATTCCCGGCGACCCGATTCTGGGGTTTGTAAGTGCAGGCAGGGGCATCGTCATACATTTGCGTGGTTGTAAAAACGTGGGTGAATTTAAAAACAACCCGGAACGCTGGGTTGATGTACAGTGGGAAAAAGATGTTGAGGGTTTTTACCCAGTGGACATTCGTGTGGATACGGCTAACCGGCGCGGCGTTTTGGCCACAGTGGCGGCGGCTATTTCAGATCTTGAATCCAATATTGAAAATGTATCCATTACAGAACATGATGGTCGTTATTCCACAATGATGTTTACTGTATCCGTGAGGGATCGTGTGCATCTGGCGCAGTTGATGCGGCGTATAAAATCCACCGACGGTGTGGTGAAAATTGCACGATCAAAATCATAATGTTTAATAACCAAACTACTAATGGAGAAACTGATGAGTCAGGGTATTAATACGGAAATAAAAAAACGCGAAGCGATACACACCGATGCAGCACCTGGAGCCATTGGCACTTATTCGCAGGCAATGAAGGTTGGTGATACCGTGTACCTTTCCGGGCAGATTCCACTGGTGCCAGAAACCATGGAAGTACTTGATGGGGATATGGCTGCGCAAATCCGTCGGGTGTTTGATAACCTGCAAGCTGTTGCCACGGCGGCGGGCGGCAGTCTGGCGGATATCGCCAAGTTAAATATTTTTCTTACGGACCTTTCTCATTTCGCACTGGTGAATGAAATAATGGCCGATTATTTTCAGCAGCCCTATCCGGCGCGTGCGGCGGTGGGTGTCGCCAGCCTGCCCAAAGGCGTGCCGGTGGAGATGGATGCCATTATGGTGTTGACTTAGACCTGAACCCGTACCTTCATGCCAGAATTTTTTTGGGGCATGGTGAAACCAATATCTCGCCCAAGCGTGCCTGTTTTTGGTGCGCTCGGCATCCGCCCTGAAGGCACGGATTCAGGGTAGACTTAATTATTGCGCGCGCCCTGGTCAATCCACTGACGCAATATCTGAATTTGCTCACTGCTCAATGGCGCCTGGTTGCCATGTGGCATATTAATGGCGGGGTTTGCGCGCCCTTCAACCAAAATAACCAGGGTGCTGGACAGGCTGTCCCCAGGTTTGATGACCGGCCCGAATCTGGTGCCTTTCAGCACTTCTTTGTAGTTTGATAACTTCAAACCGCTGGCGATGGCTCCCTCGCCCTTTTCGTTATGGCATGTCAGACAGTGTTGGGCAAAGATGGGTTGGATCTGTTTGGAGAAACTGATGTTGGCAACAGAGGGAGAGCTGTCACAACCACTGAGCAGTAATGCGATGGCCAGGAGAGGGGTGAGTTGGGAGTGGTGCAAGGAGTGTCTCCGATAATGGTTGCCAGGAAGTATAGTACGAAGCAGTGTATACAGCACATGATTATTAATATAGGAAATGTAACGGGTATATGCTCAGCGTTGAGCAGGTTTTCGAGAATCTTATGTATTCATAATCGAAACGATGTCCAAACATCAACTTGCAATTGCGCATAATGACAGTAACCGAGGGGAGCTTTTAAATGCTTGGAAAAGAACATTGTCGTCATTTTTCCATGTTGCCCATTGGCATGCGGGTAATGTTTACCAGCACGCTGGTTGTGTTGGGAGTGGGTTACCTGTTTGCGATGATCTATATTTTTGCTTCACACGCGGGGCGAGACGGGAATCCGGGTTTGTCAGTGAATGACTTGATCATTGCCTACAGCGGCAGTAAATCGGATACCCGTCTTGAGGGGGCGTTGAAAGGCCCCATGGCCAACATGCTGCCACAGAATGAGCGGGATGAAATCATCGCCTGGGTGCGTCGTGGAGCGGTGCAGGAAGAATATGTGGCATCCATTGAGCCGATTATCGAAAAACGCTGCATGGTGTGTCATAACGGATCAAACCCGCATATCGCAAGCTTCAGAGAATACGAAGGTGTGATGTCAATGGCGGAGCTGGATACAGGCATGGATATTTTCACACTCGTGCGCGTGTCGCATATTCATTTGTTTGGCATTACGTTTATTTTTTATATCGTGGGTTCAATTTTTTGTCATGCTTACATCAAACCTGTTTGGGTGAAGTGTGCATTGATTGTGACCCCTTTTCTGGCAATCGTATTGGATATCGGCTCCTGGTACCTTACTAAAGTCTATCAGCCATTCGCATGGGTGGTGATGATCAGTGGCGCGTTGATGGGGGTTTCATTTGCGTTGCAGTGGGTAATTTCGATTTACCAGATGTGGTTTTATACCTTGCCGGAAGATGTGCAGGAAAATGGTGGAAATGTATCTTGATAAATGCGCTCCCCATAAATCGCAGCGGGTCCCGCCAGGGGACAGGTTGCCTTGAAACGATCCGCGCCAATACCTGACCATTCCCAGAGCCAGTCACTGGCCCGGTTAAAAGGGGTGGGCCCCAGTGTGCAGCAAAAGCTGGCCAATCTGGGTATTCATTGCATTGCCGATTTATTATTCCATTTGCCGCTGCGTTATCAGGATCGCACTCGTACTGCCGCACTTGGCAGTTTGCGCAATGGCGATGAAATTACCGTACGTGGCGAGATACAGCTTACAGAAATAAAATATGGCCGCCGCCGCATGTTGTTATCGCGCATCAGCGATGGCACCGGTTTTTTAACGCTGCGGTTTTTTCATTTCAGCGCACAGCAGCAAGCGGGTTTGGCGCGTGGTGCTTATGTGGAATGTTTTGGTGAGGTACGGGCGGCAGGTGGCGCACTGGAGATGGTGCATCCGGAATATCGCCTGCTGGAAAACGATGCCGAGCCGGTTAAAACAGAAGCCCGCTTGACACCGGTGTACCCCACCACAGAAGGCTTGCGCCAGCTAAAGCTGCGCACCCTGATTAATACGGTATTGGCGGAGCCAGCGCTGTTTGCCGCACAACTCACAGAATTTTTACCCACAGAAATATTGCAGCGGGAAAAAATGCCGACCCTGCAAGCAGCCATTCGCTACGTGCATTATCCGCCTGTGGATGCAAATGTGCATGAACTACAGGCCGGTGAACACCCCATGCAGCAGCGCCTTGCCTTTGAGGAGTTGTTGGCGCACCAGGTCAGTCTGCGTCAGCTGCGCCACAAACAACAACAAAAAGCCGCGATGGCGATGCAGGTCAACGGCCATTTAAAAAAGGCTTTGGAGAAAAACCTGCCGTTTGAATTGACCGCAGCCCAGCAGCGAGTGGTGAATGAAATAAAACGGGACCTGGATCAGCCGCACCCCATGCAACGTTTGGTGCAGGGTGATGTCGGCAGCGGTAAAACCATTGTCGCAGCAATGGCAGCCTTACAGGCGGTGGAGGCTGGTTTTCAGGTGGCGGTGATGGCGCCAACCGAATTGCTGGCAGAGCAGCACCGTATCAATTTTACGCAATGGTTGTCTGCATTGGATATATCGGTATTTTGGCTCTCCGGTAAAACAAAAGGACCGACGCGCAGAGATACTCTGGCAGCCCTGAGTGATGGCAGTGCGCAGGTGATTGTCGGTACGCAGGCGCTGTTTCAGGAAGGTGTGGAATTCAGGCAGCTCGGGCTGGTGATTATTGATGAGCAACACCGTTTTGGTGTGCATCAGCGTCTGTCATTGCGTAACAAAGGCGCAAGTGATGGCATGCACGGTGAACGTTATCCGCATCAGCTGGTGATGACCGCGACGCCTATTCCGCGCACCCTGGCGCAAACGGCTTATGCCGATTTGGATGTGTCGATTATTGACGAGCTGCCACCAGGCCGTAGCCCGGTGGAAACGGTGGTGGTTTCAGAGCAGCGCCGTGACGAGGTTGTGGCGCGCACCCACAAAGCCTGTCAGGGTGGCCGACAGGCTTACTGGGTGTGCCCGCTGGTGGAAGAGTCTGAAAAACTGCAATGTCAGGCAGCGCAGGAAACAGCGGAGGCCTTGCAGATGGCGTTGCCGGATTTGCGTATCGGTTTGGTGCATGGTCGGCTTAAAGCGGTGCAAAAGGCCCAGGTGATGGAGGTGTTCAAGGCGGGTGAAATTGATTTGCTGGTAGCCACTACGGTGATTGAAGTGGGTGTCGATGTGCCCAATGCCACGCTGATGATTATTGATAATGCGGAGCGTCTGGGGTTGTCACAACTGCATCAGTTACGTGGCCGCGTGGGCCGGGGGACGCAGCAAAGCAGTTGTGTGTTGCTTTATGGTGCCGCACTGTCAAAAACGGCACAAGCGCGCCTGGCCATTTTGCGGGAAAGCAATGACGGTTTTGTCGTGGCGCAGCGTGATCTGGAAATTCGTGGCCCGGGTGAACTGTTGGGCACACGGCAAACCGGTTTGGTAAATTTGCGTATTGCAGACTTTCAACGGGACCAGGCATTGATTCCACGCATTACCCGGTGTGCTGAAATTTTATTGAAAGAGCATTCTGCAAATGTTGTCCCACTGATGCGACGCTGGCTGGGTGATGGTTTGCAATACGGCAAGGTATGATAATCCGGAAGGCCTTCTTCAGATTTTACCGGATGCGCCAACACTGATGTCGTTGAAAATTTCGGCGCGAAACAGGCGCCGCACCAATGAGCGCGTGTTTTTTATTTCCTTTCCCGGGTTATACCCGTAGCAATTGGGATTCAGGTCTCATTGCACGCCCTGTTTCCGCCATGGCCACGTTGAAACTCCTTGTAATAGATAATGATTACGCGCCATTTCGCCTCGCCATGAAGAAAATATGACGCACACTTAAACCGACATCCCAAACGCCACGGGTGTAGTACCAAATGCAGTACAACATTTAGCCTTTCAGGCATTCTGATCCGAGTATCATTGATGACATAAAGCCTGTATTCATATCAAGATCAGGTTTTACTATCAGAATGCTCAACTATAGTACGTATCAACCGTTTGCCAATTACGACCGACAAATTTCTGCACGTTTAAATTAATGTGGGTTTTATAGTCATTCAGGCAAATGAATTTCACAGGTAGACTATATTAAGGACGTTGTCCAGTTTCTGTTGAGATAAGCTTTCCACTAAATGCAGTGGATAAAAAACAAGTGCCGGGAATCCGGCCCGGTTTTTCTGGCGGATAAAAGTTTAAATATTTCGTTGAAAATGGTTTATTGATCAGCGTGTAATTTTTTAATAGTATTCGCGGGTTTCTTTATTTCCCTGTTTTTTTTAGCAGTATTAGAGTAGAGAGATAAGGATATCATATTCAATGATTTATTGCCGGATTTGTATTATTGCCTTCGGATGGTCTGGTGACGTGAAAACAACACCAACGTGCATCAGTTTGTTGTTTTTACCATGCCTGTTGAAAGCGAGTGTTTCGGGTTTTTTATCATCGCTTAAGTTTTTATATGTATTGCCGAAAAAATCAACGCGGAGTTGGCCGTTTAAAATCTGAATATGAGCTGCTTATGTCAATAATAAAACAGGTTTATTAACATTAATTATAAAAATGCCCGTCCGAAGGCTTTGTGTGTCGGGGCAGAAGATAGTTGCTTTCGAAGAAAATAAAAGAACTAATGGTTATTTTTTACGATGGAAATTAAGGGGTTTGCGCAGGAGCTTGCTAACCATGTGGATAAAGATAACAACAATATTGACAATATGTTTGCCGCGACACGGGTAATCAGTGTGGTAAAAACATTTCCAGGATATGGTGTTCCAGCCATGATACGTGTTGCTGAGAGCCGGGTGATATGGGCGCGGTGTTATGGGCAGCATCCCAATGAATAAGCGAGCGGAGGTCTATCTCAATCTTCCCGTGCCGTCACGTTTAAACGTGACGGTTAATACCTTGTTAACAAAAACCTGCAAACATCATGAATGATATTTTCTCACGACTGACGACCCGTGTATCGCTGGCGATGGTCGTGGTGGTGGTATTGAGTATGGCCGTGATTGCCCGCCACTGGGCTTTTGTGGTGGCGCCTACACTAAAGGCTGCTGAGCAAACCAAGGCTGAGCTGCTGGTAACGCCGTACACACAGCTGCTGGAAGCGGCAGTGGATGAAGGTAATGATATCCAATTAGGCAAAATTTTAGAGCAGCTTGTTTTATTGGAGGATTCAACTTACCACGAGCCTATCGTGTTGAGCCTGAAAATTTCTCTGCTGGATGGTCAGGTGATCGAACGCCGTAACAAAGCAGACCACAAGGCCGTACCTTTCCGAGCGGAAATGACAATTTTTTCACCGCGCACAGGGACGTTATTGGGTAATGTGGCGCTGGAATACAACGATGAATTTTACAATCGTCTGGTCAACGAAATGTGGTGGGAAATGGGTGTGTCCATGGGGTTGGCCTTTCTGTTGTTACTGGGCATGCAATATTGGGTGCGTCGCCTGCTTAAACCGCTGACGGATTTATCAAATCGTCTGGCACATGTGGACCTGGATTCACAGGTCAGCCTGCCTCCCGCAGACCGTTCGGTAAGTACCGAGATCCGACAGGTGTGGAGTTCAATCGAGCAATTGTTCACGCGCCTGCGTCAGCGTAATGATGCGTTGAAAGAAGGGCATAGCGCTGCTCAGGCCGCATTGCAGGCCAAGCTGGAGGCCGAGGCAGCCAATCAGGAGAAAAGCCAGTTTCTGGCAAACATGAGCCACGAGCTGCGCACGCCACTAAACGCCATTATCGGCTATAGCGAAATGCTGTATGAAGATATTGGCAAAACGGGTAATGCAGATATGGCGATGGATTTGGAGAACATTGTCAGTTCCGGAAAACATCTGCTTTCGCTGATTAATGATGTTCTGGATCTTTCAAAAATAGATGCGGGTGAAATGCAGCTTTATTTGAAGGATGTCAGTCTGCCACAACTGGTTAATGAGGTAATGGGTAACATTGCACCACTTATTGCCTCGAATGGAAATTCTATCACGGTAGATTGCGACAAGAATATTGGCAGCATTCATACCGATGCGGGCAAGCTGAAACAGGTATTGGTCAGTATTTTGGGTAATGCTGCAAAGTTCACTCAAAACGGAGAGGTCAGCTTATTTGTTGAGCGGGTGGTGGATGAGGCTGGCGAGTGGGCGGTATTTCGTGTAATCGACACCGGAATTGGCATCAGTGAAAAACAGCAGACACAGTTATTTAAAGCTTTTACACAGATAGATGAGTCCGCAACACGCCAGTATGGCGGTACTGGCCTGGGGTTGGCTATCAGTTACAACATATGCCGGTTAATGGGGGGTGAAATCACGGTATCGAGTCAACTGAAAAGCGGGTCAGAGTTTGTGATAAAAATTCCAGCAGAAGTGGTTGGTGCGGCCGGAGGGGGTGATGTTGTCAATATGCTGAATCAGCCGCCGACGTTGTCACCGGCACATGTGGTTAATGTAAAGTCGGCGAAAAACAGGACTGAACGAGGTGAAAATTCCATTGCCATTCTGGTCATTGATGATGACCCATCAGTGGGTGATTTACTACAGCGGACATTAAAAGACGAGGACTTTTATATTGAAGCGGTTAACAGTGGACAGGAAGGCCTGGAGCGGGCTGTTGACCTGGTGCCGGACCTGATCATCCTCGATGTGGTTATGCCCGATATGAGCGGCTGGTCCGTGTTGTCACAGTTGAAAAAAAATCCGGCGCTGCTGCATGTGCCGGTGGTTATGCACAGTATGACTGACGAACGTGCGATGGCGACGACATTAGGTGCGGCAGATTACCTCAACAAACCGGCAGATAAAAATGAATTGTTGAATATTATCAGCACTCATTTGCGGCGCAATGTGGCTTCTATGGTATTGCTGATCGGTGGCGGTGTTGACGCGCGACGGCTGGCGAGAATGGTCTTTGAAAACGAGGGCTGGGACATTGTGGAAGGCACCGATGGCGAAGTGGGCTTGATGCGGGTAGCTGAAAAAATGCCTTCGGTTATTGTGCTGGACACTGATCTGCCGACGATGAGTGCCACGACATTTGTGCAGGAACTGGAAAAAAATGAAAAATGGAAATCCATTCCGGTATTGGTGTTGACAGGGCATTCTATCAGCGATGCAGAACGTGAAAAATTATTGACTCATGTGGATATGGTGATTGAAAAAGGCGCATACAGTCTGGATACCCTGTTGCGCCGTCTGCGTGAACTGATTGGTTCTTCACAATCAAAAACGGCAACAGGCTAGGAGTCTGTCGGACTTAGGGTGAATCTACTGCGAAAAAACCATTTCAGCCCATTTTCTCGATCCTTTTCGTTGAATATATCCAATATTCGCCTCAAACGATCAAAAAAATGGACGCAAAATGGTTTTCTCCCGCGACGATTCCCTAAGTCCGACATTCTCCTAGAAATGAATAAACACTGTGTTGGAACGTTGTTGCAATAAAAAGGTGGAATTGTCATGAATGCGGCCGAACAAAGAAACGATGAAGCGGGAGAGGCATTCTCTATTCTGGTGGTTGATGATAATGAAATGAATCGGGATTTGTTGCTACGACGTTTGGCCAATTTCGGGTTTCATTTATCATCCGCGATGAATGGTGAAGAGGCATTGGCACAGTTACGTGCACATTCTTTTGACCTAGTGTTGCTGGATATAATGATGCCGGTGTTGGACGGGTACGAAACACTCAAGGTGATTCAAGGCGATACTGTGCTACGACGTGTACCGATCATCATGATCACAGCACTTGATGATGTGGACAGTGCAGTACGTTGTATTGAGATGGGAGCAGTGGACTATGTGACCAAACCCTTTAACCCGGTATTGTTGCGTGCGCGGGTGGACGCCAATCTGGAACGGAAACGCATGAGCGATCTGGAAGAACATCGGCGCGCAGAAATTGAACGTAATAATGTGAGTCTGTCTGAAGAGGTGCGCGCCAAAGTATTGGAAATATCACAATCACAGTTAGCGGCTATTTTTGCCATGTCCAAACTGGCAGAGTCGAGAGACCCTGAAACGGGCGAGCATCTTGAACGTATGCGGGAATATTGCAAACTGTTATCAGAGCAGTTAAGCCACATGCCCAAATTTCAATCCATTATTGACAGGGCATTTGTTGATAACATTTACGCCGCCAGCCCGTTGCATGATATTGGCAAGGTGGGTATTGATGACAATGTATTGCTTAAGCCCGGGCCATTGAATGATGATGAATGGATCATCATGAAACAACACCCGGTGATTGGCGCGGAGACTTTGCGCGAAGTGGACAGGCAGCATCCCGGCAACGATTTTATATGTACGGGCATTGAAATTGCCGAAAGTCATCACGAAAAATGGGATGGTTCAGGTTATCCCTATGGCCTGTCGGGTGAACGCATTCCTTTGGTTGCCCGCATTCTGGCTTTGGGGGATGTGTATGATGCGTTGACATCCCGGCGGTGTTACAAAAATGCATTCAATCACAAAAAAAGTCGACGCATTATTGAAGAAGGCCTCGGCAGCCATTTTGACCCGGATGTGGTTTTGGCCTTTTTTGAAGTGGAAAGCGATTTTGAAAGAGTGCGGCAGGAATACAAAAATCTGGATCAGGATTAAGTGAATTGTTTTTATTGCAGGGTTTTTTAATTTAGCCACAAACAAAAGTTCTGAGCCTGAAGCGCCCGGATGTAATCATGACTTTTGAAATGAAGCATGGGGCGATAAAAAGGAGACATGGTTATGTCTAAAGTGTTGTTGGTCGAAGACAACGAAATGAACCGGGACATGTTATCGCGGCGTTTGGAACGCAAGGGGTTTGATGTGGTTTATGCACAGGATGGCAGCATTGCGGTGGATTTGGCTGATGCCGAACAGCCTACGCTGATTCTTATGGATATGAGTCTGCCGGTAATGGATGGTTGGGAGGCAACGCGACGTATCAAAGCAAACCCGGGGACAAAAGACATTCCCATTATCGCCTTGACGGCACATGCGATGGCGGGTGATCGTGAAAAAGCCATTGAGGCGGGCTGTGAAGATTACGACACCAAGCCAGTGGATTTCACGCGCCTTTTAAGGAAAATTGAATTACTGATTGGCGCTTGAATTTTCTCCCTCCGGCAATTATTTACCCCTTAATAATTGTTTACAAAAAAAAGCCAGGGTTGCTACTATGGGCCTGCGCACTTGTTAACAGGTTGCGCGCCGGTTGTTGTTACTCAGGCTCTTGAACTGTATTTCTGGCCAGAACAACATTTTATTACCAGCACATTTCGTTGTAGTTTACAGACTGCCACGATGTGTTTTAAAACGCAGCAAGGGGAAATTATGCCGTCTGATATTCACACGATTCCAGAACGCCGAGCCCGTTCACATCAGGAAATCGATGATCTTGTTGAATGCCGTACCGGCGCACTGTCTCTGTATACTGAACTGGCCTCCAGACAACCGTTCAAGCCCGAACAGGATACACAGCGCCTATTGCAAACGTTTTGTGAGCGGCTTATTGATTATACTGCAAGCGCGCACTTTCAGCTTTATCGCCATATAGATGAAGACCGTGAGCGTCGTGTGCCTATTCGCGAGATTGCCGATGAGGTTTATCCGAATATCTCTGAAATTACCCAGAAAATTCTCGATTTCAATGATAAGTATGATTGTGAAGATCATTGTGGTGACCTCAGCCGCCTTGCCGATGACCTGTCAAGCCTGGGCGAGCAGCTGGCGGACCGTATTGAGCTTGAAGACCGTCTGATTGAGATTCTGGCATCGCCACGTAACGACAATTGATTGTTGTTCGTTACCTGAATTTTCGTGAAAACCGGAATGCCACCTGCCGGTAACTGCCACGTTGTATCGCCAGGCTCACGCGGCCGTCGCTGTGGTCGAGCCAGGCAATTTCCAGCCGTTTCTGTGCGCCGGATGCCAGTTTCAGGTTTTGTGTCTGATTAATGTTTCCTGTGGCGCGGCGGCGGGCGTCCACATTGTGATATGCCCAGCCGGCACTTAATTCCAGCTGCCGGGCCAAAGTTATCTTTCCGGAAATGCCTGCCGCCCACTCGTGCCAGTTAAGGGTTACCGCCTGATTGGCGGTTTTTGTTTCCTGGTAAATATAATTTGCGCGCAAACCGATTTGCGGATTGCGGCCTAAAGCGCTGTGCATTGCCAAACCGGCATGATAACCATTGAGGCTTCTGCCTGCGCTTACCGGATCGTTATTGACGCTCAGGTTGCTGGAGCCGGAGATAAATCCAAGCTGAAATTGTGATTCGATTAATGTGAATATTTCGATGCTGATGCGGTCCAACGAGACGCCATATTCGTTGGCGCCTGTTTGCAAGTCAAGATTATTGTTGGTCAGTAATAAGCTGAAATCAAATGGTTTGCGAAAGTCGGGATAATACGCTGCTTCCGTGGCGTGAATGGGCAGCACGGCCAGTATGAGCAGCAGCTTGGGCAACCAGGCGGAAGTGGTTTTTTTCATAACATCGCTGGCGCCGTTTACTGTTGCGCCCGGGGCTAGTATGGCATCATTTCGGGTAAAAATCCGTAACGGGTTGACGGGGATAGTGTACGAAAATTTAAAGCGGAGCGCGTTATGCTGAATAAACCTTTTTGCAAATTATTGATGTTTTTGTGTGTGCTGTTTGCGTGGCTGCCTTTGGTCTGGGCTGATAATACACTGAGCATTGTTTATTCAGGCAATCTGGATGGTGAGCTGGAGCCCTGTGGATGCAGTGCGGAAGGGAATCTCGGTGGTATTAAACGCCGGGCCACTTTACTGCAACAATTGCGCGAAACGACACCGGATTTGCTGGTGATTTCTGCTGGCGGATTATTGAGTACCGATGGTCCCGGTGATCGCCTCAAGGGCGAATATAT
Source organism: Gammaproteobacteria bacterium (assembly GCA_011321815.1). Lineage (GTDB taxonomy): Bacteria > Pseudomonadota > Gammaproteobacteria > SZUA-152 > SZUA-152 > SZUA-152. Next base: position 25,291 of record DROS01000040.1, on the reverse strand, counting down.
TCTCAAAGGCTTTGAGCTGTTGAATTACGATGCCGTGGGCGTGCAATGGCGTGATCTTGCCTACGGCCCGGATTTTGCGGCAAATGCAGCATTACCCTGGGTATTGAGTAACGCTGATACGGAGAAGGGTGCGGTCCCCTCCCCGTTTTCTTCAGACCGTTTAATCTCCCGTGGCAAGCAGCGTGTCCGTTTTTTCAGTTGGCTGGATGTTGCAGATTCGCCATTGCAAAAAATGCAGGGCCAGCACAGTCTGGTCGACGCCTCTCCGAAGAAACTCCATGCCGCCTTGCTGCGAGCCAGAAAAGACGGTGAGTTAACCGTGGTGAGCACTACGCTGAGCAGCAAGCAGTTTGCCGAGCAGATTGGTCTGGACAATATTGACGTGTTGATTGAAGGTGCGGCTTATGAGGTGTATGGCGAGGCGCGGCGGGAAAATGGCGCCCTTGTTGTACAGCCGGGCTCCCGTGGCATGCGCCTTGGCCGTCTGGATTTAACGCTTAAGGCGGGGCGTATTGCGGATTGGCGGCATACGGTTTTACCCATGCCGGACAGCATTGCCGATGCGCCACAATTGCAGGCGTGGTATGACGAATACAACGCCAAAGTGAAGGCTGACTATTTGCAGCGTGTGGCGGCGCGGAAAAAACAGCAGTCGGGTCAAAGTCCTTTTGTGGGAGAGGCCGTGTGTCAGACTTGCCATGAAAAACAGCATAAAATCTGGTTTGACAGCCAGCATGCCATTGCCTACGAAGACCTTGAAGACGTAAACAAAGCTTTTGATCCTGCCTGTATCCAGTGCCACACCGTGGGGTTTGATCAGCCCGGTGGTTTTTTTGACATGAATGTCACAGGTCATTTGCTGGGGGTGCAGTGTGAATCCTGTCATGGTGCGGGGCGGGCGCATGTGGAGGCCGCTGGCAGCAAGGCGTTACCCAATGCTGGTTGGCCGAAAGAAAAAATCTGCGCCCAGTGCCACACTCAGCCACATAGTCCAGGTTTTGACTTCGACAGTTATTGGCCAAAGATCGCCCACTGACTGAGGAGTCTGCACGCCCCCAACCCCGCCATTGCCGTTTGTAACGCTGCCCGCCTGCACCAGCCTGGGTGGTGGCCGTTGCCATGACGCACAAGTATTGTGCGCCCCTCCGTGTGCCCAAAACCCGAAATAGATGTCTTTCCGCAGGTTCGGTATAGTTTGCGCCAGTATGGTGCGAGCGATTTGCCGGACGAATGGCTTTGGTGCGCGCATAAAAAATGCCATACACCGTTGATAACAACAATCGGTAGCCGTGTTGCAGCCAGTTTACAGGTGAACATTGTTCCGGGACTTTAAAGGGGGGAGCAGGCGAGTGGATAGTGTGCAGGCAGGCAGTGATGTTTTATTTATTCTTCTCGGGGCGATTATGGTGCTGGCTATGCACGCCGGGTTTGCATTTCTGGAGGTGGGCACGGTACGCAAAAAAAACCAGGTCAATGCGCTGGTAAAGATTATTGTGGACTTTGCGGTTTCCACCATTGCCTATTTTTTTATCGGCTATGGTATCGCCTACGGTATGGGATTCATGGACGGGGCGCAGGCGCTTTCTGAAAAAAATGGCTATGAGCTGGTGAAATTCTTTTTTCTGCTGACGTTTGCGGCAGCGATACCGGCCATTGTCTCTGGTGGTATTGCCGAGCGGGCGCGCTTTTACCCGCAGGTGGTGGCGACCTTTTTTATCGTCGCCTTGCTGTATCCTTTTTTTGAGGGTATGACCTGGAACGGCAATTTCGGCATGCAGGATTGGGTTAGCGCCACCTTCGGTGCGGAATTCCATGATTTTGCCGGTTCGGTCGTCGTACATGCCATGGGTGGCTGGATTGCGCTGGGTGCGGTGTTGCTGCTGGGAGCGCGCCATGGCCGTTATGACAAGGATGGCCGTATTTCTGCTCATCCTCCCTCCAGTATTCCCTTTTTGGCGCTGGGCGCGTGGATACTGACTGTTGGCTGGTTTGGCTTTAACGTGATGTCGGCGCAGACCATTGACGCCGTCAGCGGCCTGGTTGCGGTTAACTCGCTGATGGCTATGGTGGGGGGCATTCTTGCAGCTCTGGTGGCGGGTAAAAATGACCCGGGGTTTGTGCACAACGGCCCCCTGGCCGGGTTGGTGGCCGTGTGTGCGGGTTCTGACATCATGCACCCCATGGGTGCGCTGGTAACCGGAGCCGTTGCCGGAGCTCTGTTTGTATGGACCTTTACCCTTTGCGAAAACAAGTGGAAAATTGATGATGTGCTGGGTGTCTGGCCGCTGCATGGCTTGTGCGGCGCGTGGGGCGGCATTGCGGCCGGTATCTTTGGGCTTGAAGCGCTGGGTGGTATGGGTGGCGTGACTTTTGCTGCCCAGGTGGCGGGTACGCTGATCGGCGTGGGCATTGCTTTGGGTGGTGGTTTATTGATTTACGGCATGATCAAAAAAATGGCGGGTATCCGTCTCAGCCGGGAAGAAGAATATGCGGGAGCCGATCTCAGTATTCATAAAATTGCGTCGGAATCCGCATATGAAAAATAATCCTGCCAGTGCTCCACCGGCAAGTATGGGGTACAGGAAAAAACCCGATAAATATGCTAATCTGCACGGCTTCGTAGCAGTTTTTGAATGATCGCTTGCCGATCTTCGTTTTTTTCGTCGATGGACGCCGGTACATGAAATCCGCACGCACGCTTTATGTTAAAACCTTTGGTTGCCAGATGAACGAGTACGACTCCAGCAAATCTGCGGAGCTGCTTGGTGAGAGCCACGGATTGACCCTGGTGGCCAGCCCCGAAGAGGCGGATGTATTGCTGCTCAATACCTGTTCGGTGCGTGAAAAAGCCCAGGAAAAGGTATTCTCGCAACTGGGCATGTGGCGGGAAATCAAACTGCAACGGCCAGGAGTGGTTATTGGTGTTGGTGGCTGCGTTGCCAGCCAGGAAGGGGATGCCATTCGTCAGCGTGCGCCGTATGTGGACCTGGTTTTTGGTCCACAGACCCTGCACCGTCTGCCACAGATGCTTGAAGCCCTGCAACAACAAAAAACCCCGCAGGTGGATGTTTCTTTTCCTGAAATTGAAAAATTCGACAATCTGCCCGCACCTAAAGCCGATGGCCCCACGGCCTTTGTTTCCATCATGGAAGGGTGCAGCAAATATTGTACTTTCTGTGTGGTGCCATACACCCGCGGTGAAGAAATCAGCCGCCCCTTTGATGACGTACTGGCCGAGGTGGCGCAACTGGCGGCGCAGGGTGTGCGTGAGGTGACTTTGCTGGGGCAAAATGTCAATGCCTTTCAGGGTGTAATGGACGACGGCGAAATTGCCGATCTGGCCCTGCTGATCCACTACGTGGCTGCTGTGGAGGGCATTGACCGCATTCGTTACACCACCTCGCATCCGGTGGAACTGTCAGACTCGCTGATTCAGGCCTATGCTGAAGTGCCGGAGCTGGTGAGCCATTTGCATCTGCCGGTGCAGACCGGTGCAGACCGTATTCTGGTGCAGATGAAGCGTGGCCACACGGCACTGGAATACAAGGCAAAAGTGCGAGCCTTACGCGAAGTGCGTCCTGATCTGAGCCTGTCGTCGGATTTTATCATCGGTTTTCCCGGTGAAACCGATGCCGATTTTCAGGCCACCATGCAGCTGATTGAGGACATTGGTTTTGATCACTCTTTCAGTTTTGTTTACAGCGCGCGGCCCGGCACACCCGCCGCAGGTTTGCCAGATGATGTGCCGTTGATGGTAAAAAAACAGCGTTTGGCGGTTTTGCAGGCGCGTATCAGCGAAATGGCGGCGGCTATCAGTGCCGGGATGGTGGGCACGGTGCAGCGCGTGCTGGTGGAACGTCCTTCGCGCAAAGATGCCAATGAAATGAGTGGCCGTACAGAAAATAACCGCGTGGTCAATTTTGCCGGGCCAGCGCGGCTTATTGGTGAGTTCGTGGATGTGCGGATTACCCAGGCCATGCCTAATTCGCTACGCGGAGAAGTCGTGCAGCGGGAAAAGGTATTGGCAGCCGAGCGCAGAATGGCGTAGCCTGTCCCCTATGTCCAAGGAACTCTCTTTCCCGGTTTGAACGATCAGCCCGATTCCCGAAGTTTTACCCTCGAACCCGCCGATAATCTGCGACTGGCCAACTTGTGTGGTCAATTTAATGAGCACCTGCGTCTGGTGGAAGAGCGTCTTGGCGTGGAAGTGAACAATCGCGGCAATAATTTTACCGTGCTGGGCGACAGCGCCCCGGTGCGCGCCGCAGAACAGGTGCTGATGCAGCTTTATGCCGACACGGCTCAGGGTGAGTTGAAAGCAGAGCGGGTACACCTGCTCTTGCAGGAAACACAGTCCCATGATAATGCGGATGAAAGTGCGGAAGCCGATAAGGCTGGTATCAGCATCACCACCCGTCAAGGCATTATCAGAGGGCGTAGCGCCAGCCAGCGCCGTTATTTACACAATGTGCTCACCCACGATATTAACTTTGGTGTGGGCCCGGCAGGTACCGGCAAAACTTATCTGGCCGTCGCCTGTGCAGTGGAGGCACTGGAAAAACAGACGGTGCAGCGTATTGTGCTGGTACGGCCAGCCGTGGAAGCTGGCGAACGGCTGGGTTTTTTGCCGGGTGACCTGGCGCAAAAAGTCGACCCCTATTTGCGACCGCTGTATGACGCATTGTATGAAATGCTGGGTTTCGAGCGGGTTGATAAATTTATCGAGCGCAATGTGATTGAAGTTGCCCCCCTGGCCTACATGCGTGGCCGTACACTCAATGATTCGTATATTATCCTGGACGAGGCGCAAAACACGACTGTTGAACAGATGAAAATGTTTTTGACACGCATCGGTTTTGGTTCGACAGCAGTGGTCACGGGGGATGTCACGCAAGTGGATTTACCCAAAAACACCCGTTCCGGGCTGCGTCATGTCGTGGAAGTACTGAAGGATGTGAAAGGCGTCAGCTTCACTTTTTTTCAGTCCCGGGATGTGGTGCGTCACCCGTTGGTGCAAAAAGTGGTGGTGGCGTATGAAGCCTATGAAAAAACGGAATCCGGCACTGACCCCAAAGAGCGTTAAGTGATGCAGGTGGATGTGCAAATGGCGCTGGAAAATGCCCCGCAACAGGGCGTGCCTGATGTCGGGCACATACAAACCTGGGTGGATGCCGTTATGCAACAGGCTGAAGCAAGCAGATTGACGACAACAGCAGAGACACAAATGACTGTGCGCATTGTCGATGTTAATGAAATGACTGAACTGAATCAGCAATACCGGCAAAAAACAGGGCCGACCAATGTGTTGTCTTTTCCTTTTGAATCACCACCGGGTATGCCCATTGATCGGACAGAACGGGAACTGGGTGATGTTGTGGTATGCGCAGCCGTGGTCATGCAGGAAGCGGCCGAACAGCGCAAAACGCTGACCGCACATTGGGCGCACATGATTGTGCATGGCACCCTGCATTTGCTGGGCTACGACCATATACAGGACAATGACGCACAAAAAATGGAATCACTGGAAATAGTGGTACTGGCCGGGCTGGGTTATGCGAACCCGTATTCGGTATAACTTACGGATTCAGGCTGAGTACAATAATGCACAACCAATATCAGGGCATGTATAAATCAATATGAGTGAAGATCACCCCAATGGGGCTGTTGCCGATAACGGACAGCAACACCATTCCTGGCTTGGCAGGCTGACGCAATCTCTGCTGAACAAACCCTTTTCTTCTGTACCAAAGGACCGCGAGCAACTTGCGGCAGTGCTGCGTGAAGCTGAAAAAGAAGGGCTGCTGAATCATGATGCTTTGGCAATGATTGAAGGTGTGCTCACCGTTGCGGATATGCAGGTGCGTGATGTGATGGTGCCGCGCTCGCAAATGATTGTAGTGGAAGAGTCTGCGTCGCCGGAAACCTTTTTACCGGTGGTGGTTGAATCTGCACATTCACGTTTTCCTGTGGTGGGTGATTCCAGGGATGAAATCGTCGGCATTTTGCTGGCCAAAGACCTGCTGGCCTATATCGGTGAGCGTGATGTAAAGTCCACAGAAGATGGTAACCGGCATTTCCAATTGAACGATCTGCTGCGCCCCGCAGTGTTTATTCCGGAAAGCAAACGACTCAATATTTTACTCAAGGATTTTCGCGCCAATCGTAATCACATGGCGATTGTGGTGGACGAGTATGGTGGTGTGGCCGGTCTGGTGACCATTGAGGACGTGCTGGAACAGATTGTGGGCGATATCGAAGACGAACATGATTTTGCAGAAGATGCTTTTATCGTCAAACATTCAGAACAGCAATTCACCCTGAAGGCATTGACGCCCATTGATGAGTTTAACGAGTATTTTGATGCTGAACTCAGTGACGATGGTGTGGATACTGTTGGTGGTTTGCTGATGCGCGAATTTGGCCGGATGCCCAGGCGGGATGAGCAATGCAAAATAGGTCGTTTTGAATTTAAAGTACTGCGTGCTGACAGTCGGCGTATTCATCTGTTGCAATTGAATATATTGCCAGCCGATGAAATTGAAATTGCTGACACATCAGGCAGTGCTGCGGGCAACGAAGATTAATATTCGCCAGTACGTTGTTCCTTTGTTGGCGGGGGCGGCTTTGCCCCTGGCTTTTGCCCCTGTTGACCTTTTTCCTTTCGCGATCATAATGCCCGCGATATTGTTTTACTTCTGGTTACGTGCTTCGCCCCGTCAGGCTTTTGTTCGTGGTTACCTGTTTGGCGTAGGGTTTTTTGCCGTGGGTATCTCCTGGGTAGCGGTGAGCTTTTACCGTTTTGGCAGTATGGGCATGGCTTTGTCTGCTGCCGCGACGCTGTTGTTTGTATTGTTTCTTGCACTTTTTCCGGCACTGTTGGGCTGGGTCTCACGGCGTTATTTTTCTGCACTCAGTGATGGTTTTTATTTAGTGTTACTTGTTCCGGCGCTGTGGGTGTTTTTTGAATGGGTGCGCGGCTGGATTTTTACCGGGTTTCCATGGCTGAATTTAGGTTATAGCCAGACGGATTCACCGCTAGTGGGTATTGCGCCTGTACTGGGCGTATATGGTACTTCCTGGTTGGTGGCGCTCAGCGCCAGCCTGTTGCTTTATGCGTTGATGAATAAAAACAAACAGCGTGTTATCGCACTGACCGCATTACCGGCAGTTTGGCTTGTGGCGGGTGGCTTGGCGCAAGTGGCGTGGTCAGAGGCCAAAGGTACACCGGTAACGGCCAGCCTGATCCAGGGAAACGTGCCACAGAATATAAAATGGCGGCCCGAACAGCGTGGTCCGACCATAGAACTGTATACACGGCTGAGCAGCGATCGCTGGGATCGTGACATTATCATTTGGCCGGAAACAGCATTGCCAGCCTATCTCCATCAGGCACAGTCTTTTTTGGAAAATCTGGTTAGCAGAGAACGTAAAAATGGCGGTGCGGCGTTATTGACAGGCCTGCCTGTAATGTCCGGGCAGGATGACGGTCAGTATTACAATGGTGTGGTGCGTGTGGATGTTGATGCTGCCGGTGAGGTTTCCACACAAATTTACCGGAAAGCGCATCTGGTGCCTTTTGGTGAGTACATTCCGTTTAAATCGGTACTGGGAGGGTTGCTGGATATCCTGCAAGTCCCAATGGCGGACTTCAGCCGTGGGTCAGCGACACAACCCTTGCTGGAAGTGGGTGATAACAAAATCGGCATGTCCATTTGTTATGAAGATGCCTTTGGCGAAGAAGTGATCCGTGCACTGCCTGCGGCATCGTTTTTAGTCAATGTGAGTAATGATGCCTGGTTTGGTGATTCTTTTGCACCGCATCAGCATTTACAAATGGCCCGCATGCGCGCCATTGAAACGTCGCGACCAATGTTGCGGGCAACCAATAATGGTGTGTCTGCGGTGATTGATCATCATGGGGCGTTATTGGCAACTTCACCGCAATTCAAGATTGCAGTGCTGGATGGGGAAATTCAGCCACAGCAGGGTACAACACCTTATGTACGGGTGGGTAACTGGCCAGTGCTGCTTGCATTGTTGGTGGTATTGGTTGTATGCACATTACGTGTAAATAAACGCTAAATGATGTCGATATTTATTCATAACGTAAATTAACTGTTTACGCATTCCGGTCAGCCGTTCCGGCCAAAATATCAGGAGGCAGCCATGTCAGATGGCCAAAGCCAGGAAATTTCTTTTCGTGAAAGTGTTGATCGCATGGTGGATCATGCTCTTGAAGCCATAGACTTGTCAGCCGATGTGGCCGCGGCCATCAAATCCTGTAATGCGGTGTTACAGGTTAAATTTCCCGTCAAGATTCGTGGCAGGATTGAAGTGATTTCCGGTTGGCGGGCAGTACACAGCACGCATCGCCTGCCCGCCAAAGGGGGTATTCGTTATGCGCCCTGCGTGAATCAGGATGAAGTGGAAGCGCTTGCGGCATTGATGACTTACAAGTGTTCTATTGTGGATGTACCTTTTGGTGGTTCCAAAGGAGGCTTGTTGATTGACCCACGAAAATATGACCGGGATGAAATGGAATTGATCACCCGGCGTTTTACACTTGAGTTGGTGCGCAAGGACTTTCTCAATCCGGCCACCAATGTGCCGGCACCGGATATGGGTACCGGCCAGCGTGAAATGGCCTGGATGGCCGATACTTATAAACACCTTAATCCGGATGATATTAATTATACCGCCTGCGTTACGGGCAAACCGGTGGAGCATGGCGGTATTCAAGGACGCACGGAAGCCACGGGCCGGGGTGTGCAATATGCCTTGCAGGAATTTTTTCGCCATGATGATGCCGTGAAAGAGGCAGGGCTGAAGAGTGGTCTGGGTGGTAAACGGGTGGTGGTACAGGGTTTTGGCAATGTGGGTTATCACGCATCAAAATTTTTGTTTGAAGAAGATGGTTGTAAAGTGATTGCGGTGGCCGACAGCAAAGGTGTACTGGTTAATGAAGATGGTCTGGCCATCGAAGAGGCTTATCGTTACAAGGTGGAAAATAAAACGCTGAGTGGTTTTTCGGGTGGGCGTTATGAAGAAGGCAGCTCTACCCGTGCGCTGGAGATGGATTGCGACATTTTGATTCCCGCTGCGCTGGAGGGACAGATTAATCTTGCCAACGTGGACAGGGTGAGCGCGAAGATTATTATTGAGGCGGCCAATGGCCCCATTACCTTTGCCGCAGATGAGAGACTCAACGAGCGTGGCATTATTGTCATTCCTGATGCCTATGCCAATGCCGGCGGTGTTATCGTTTCTTATTTTGAATGGATTCGCAACTTGTCGCATATTCGTTTCGGGCGCATGCAGCGGCGTTATGATGAGATTCGTGGACAAAATCAAATTGATGCGCTGGAAGAAGTGACAGGAAAACGGGTGCCTGATCGTTTCCGGAAAAAAATCAATGGTGGCGCCAGCGAACTGGATTTAGTGCGCTCGGGGTTGGATGATTCCATGCGCCAGGCTTTTCAGGAAATGCGTGCAACACGGGAGGCAAGTAAAAAAATAACCAGCTACCGCATGGCGGCATATGTCAACGCCATTCGCAAGATCGCCCGCTCATATCTGGATATTGGCGTTTACTAAGTCATGGGCAGGCAGGAATCAGGCCCTCTAATCACCAGAGCGTTTATACACCGTGGCATGACATTTGGGACAAGGCGGTATATGTCCGGTTTTATGAAAATGTAATTGCTCGCCACAGCTGCTGCATACCAATGTGCCAGGCCCGGTGATTTCTCCCGTGTGCCATTCGCCCAAACGGTCTGCACGGGTTTTCAATTGTTCCAGTTCGATGGTGGTTTTATCCACCAGCAGAGACAGCGAATCCCAGATCTTTTTTTCGATTTGTTCAACATCAAAGCGTAGCCAGTCCGCCAGCTCACCACGTTGCTGTTTGATGTATTCCCCGGCGTCGTGCAGGTCGCGGCGCAAATAAGCGCTGATCAGTTCGGCTTCATCTTTGGTGAGCTCTCCGAGATGGATTGCCTGCTCTTTTGCAGATTCAAGCGCATCAGCCAGATTTGGTAATAAACCCTGAGTATTTTCGTCGAGAAAGCGGCGGGCACGCTCCTGCATGCGCTCATAGGCATTGGTGTGTCGATTGTTCTCGTGGTTGTCTGTTTGCCCAGGCTTCTGTTTTGAATGCTGGGTGTTGTTAGTGTTCATGATCTACGTCCTTTCATGACATGCCATAACCCAATTATGGTAGAAGGGCATGGGGCTGTATAGTCAGTATTGCGTGTTTGTCCGCCCGGTATTCGGGAGGCGCCGGGCCAAAGTGGTAATAATGCACCTTGACAAGGATGCGCATGCTCGTGAGTATTGGCGGGTCTGCGTTGAGCCTTGATCATCTTTCAGGGTGGGTGTTAAATTGCCCGGATACTGGCTTGTGCCAGCAAAAGTGTACATTATTCTGCAAGACTCTTTTGATACCGTCGGATGTGGTATATGTTTTGTTTCGCTTAAGGTGTCTGAATGCGTCTGTCCTATAGTGAATTTGAGTATTTGGGGTTCAGTTTTTTGTCCGGATCTGCATCAGAGATCCCTTAACTTTAGCGATTTGAACAGGAACTTGTCATGATTTTCTCGCACGGTTTTTCCCGGTTGTTTCATTCCCTTTTTCTTTTTGGATTGTTGGCGATTCCTGTGGCGGCGATGGCTGCACGGCCAACCATTGCGGTGCTTGAGTTCAGTGCCGACAAGGCAAGCGTGACCATTGCCCCCGGTTTTGTGGTGGTGCAGACTGTGGAAGACACCACCCGCTTGTTGTCATCGGATCTCATGACCTATCTGGTCAAGACCAACAAGTTCAATGTGGTGGAAAGAAGCCGCATGAAAGACGTTCTTACTGAACAGGAGTTCAGTGAATCCGGATATATTTCACCGGAGAGCGCGGTAAAAATGGGACAGCTTATTGGTGCCGACTATTTTGTAATGGGCAAAATCGAAATGCTGAAAGCCGGGGTGAAACGTAAAAAAATCCCCTACACTGATACCGTCCGTTCTCTCTACGTTGGCAAAATGATCGTCAATGTGCGTATTGTGGACAGTCGTGGCGGAAAAATCGTTGCGGCTGAAAAATTTACTGTGGAACACGAAGACCGAAACCCGAAAGGGGAGCTTACGGCGGATGAATTTTTGGAGGCCTTAAAGGAAAAAACGGTAAAAGAAATCGTCAACGGTGTGGTGGCAGGTGTGTTTCCGCTGAAAATAGTCAAAGTGACGGGCAATACGGTGTATATCAATCGTGGTTCCGGTGTTGATTTTGAAGTGGGGGATCTTTTGACCGTGCTGGCACAGGGGGAAGGATTGATAGACCCGGATACCGGCGAGTCACTGGGCAGTATGGAGGAAGAAGTGGGCGTCGTAGAAGTGACATCCATTCAGAAGAAATTCTCCAAGGCCAAAATTACCAGTGGGGAGGGAAGCATCAAAAAGGGCGCGTTGGTACGCTTACGGCAGGCTGAGCCCGAAGCGGCAGAGCCAATGGAGCTGACGCCAGGCTCAAGTGACAAACCGGTGAACTGGTAACTGATTTGGCCGCATAGTTCACGGTGCTCGCCTGGTTGCTCATGACGTCATGGTGTTGGAATTAAAAAACAATAATTAATCAAATAACAAGGAAGCCCCGGCAAATGCCAGCTGGAAAATTTGTCAGAGACTTCCGAAAAGATTCCGGGGAGGAGTCATGTCTCACTTGTTAATCAGAAAACTGCCACGGCTGATGCTGTTGGGGGTGATGGTATTATTTTTGGGTGGATGTGCCACAGGCTCAATTTTTACCTCGTACCCGAAACAGATACAACCCATCAAGCTACAGTTGGAAAGCAAGCAGTACACGAAGGCACGAACAGCGCTCGATGGGCGCGAGGACGATGCGGATAAAATCCTTTATCTCATGGAAAGAGGGCGGATAGAGCAACTGGCTGGTGATACCGAGGCCAGTATCGAAGATTTCAAGCGGGTTATTGAAGCCTTTGAGGAAAATGACGAGAAAGCGAAGATATCCATGTCCGACACGGCGGCGCAGGGCGCCTCTCTGCTGACCAGCGACAATGCCATTCCTTACACAGGAGAAGGTTACGAGCGGGTATTTGTGCATCAGTTCCAGGCAATGAACTACCTGATGTCCCACAACCTGGAGGCTGCAATGGTGGAGGTGAGGCGGGCCAACCAGGAGCAGCAATATGAGCTGGAGCGTTTTGAAGATGAGGTCGCCGATGCTGAAGAAGATGCGCGTGAGCAAATGGAAAAAAATGAGGGCTTCATGGATTCATTCGCTTCCTTGCAGGCTGCCGCAGGGCAGGTGAAAAACTCTTTCCAGAACGCTTATACCTTTTATATGTCGGGCATCTTGTTTGAGGCAACAGGAAAACCCAATGATGCATATATTGATTACAAAAAAGCACTGGAGATTTTTCCTGATAATGTTTACGTGCAGCGGGACGTGCTGCGCTTGGCGCAAAGCCTGGGGATGAGAGAAGACTACGAGCGCTTCAAAAAAGAGTTTGGTAATGATATTCCGCCACCAAAAGCCGATGAAGGGGAAATCGTGCTGTTGTTTGAGCATGGTTTTGCCCCGGTAAAAACGAACGTGGATGTTACCCTGATTACAGATAATGGTGTGCGCTCCATTGCCTTTCCCACGTATGTGGAGCAGTGGCAGGCCCCCTCACCATTGAGCGTCTCGGTGTCCGGCGGTACCCTGATCGGTGAAACCAGCCCCATTGTGAATGTACAGGCGTTGGCGGCAAAGGCGCTGGTCGAACGTCTTCCGGGAATGATGGTCCGGCAGGTTTTACGTCTTGTTGCCAAGAGTCAGGCGAGTGAGCAGAGTGGAAAATTGCTTGGTGGCTTTGGGAAATTGGCGGTAGATGTGTTCAATGTGGTCACCGAGCAGGCCGACCGGCGCAGCTGGCTGACACTCCCCCAGGATGCACAAATCCTGCGTAGCAGCCTGCCGGAAGGGCAATACCAGTTACAATTTCAAAATGGCACGGCAACAGGAACCATGGATATCAAAGTTGTTCCAGGCAAAAAAACCCTGATTCGGGTTGTGGCTACAGGGAACACCTTTCATACTGCATCCGTTGTGCTGTAATACCTCTGTTGCAATAATTGTGCTGTAATATTTGAAACAGCGTAGGAGATGAAACAATGAATATCGTGAAATTGTCAGCCCTGCTTTCGGGTGTGGTACTGCTTGCGGGTTGCGCCACCTCAGGGATGGAGGCGACGGGGAAAACCGAAGGTGATCCAGCATACGCCAAACATCTGGTGATTCACAATGAGCCATTAGCGAATGTAATCACCATTACTGATATGAGATCCCGCTTCAAGGGAGGCCTGCTGGAAGTCAACATAGAGCTAAGCAATCTTAGCAGCTCGGATAAAAGTATCCAGTACCGTTTCTCATGGTATGACGGCGACAATTTTGAAGTGGAGCAAGGGAGCCGGTCCTGGATTCCAGTCGTGCTGCATGGAAAATCCAGTGTCAATATGCAAGCCGTAGCCCCTAATTCTTCTGTAACAACCTATAAAGTCAACGTAAGGGAGTTGTAAAAAAATGAAATTATCAAAGCAGTCAATTCAGGTGGAAACGGGCAAAAGACTCAAATCAGCGGGAGTATTGCTTGTTGCCGGCTTGCTGTCAGTGTCATTGATCGGTTGTTCAAAGGCCATCAAGTACGGTGATGCTGCCGAGGTGGAAACAACCACGACCAGTTTTGGTTCAACAGATTTGCAGCAGATTGCCGCAAAAATGGTGGACTCGGTGTTAACCTTTCCACCTATTGTCGAAATTACTTCAAAGCGTCGGCCAGTGATGTTTGTTGATACCATTAAAAACAAGACCAGCGAGCATATTGATACAGAGTCCATTACCGACACTATTTCTTCACGATTGCTGCGCTCCGGTAAATTCCGCTTTGTGGATATGACCAAGGTTGCAGCACTGAAAAAACAGCTTGATTACCAAAATGACAGCGGCATGGTTAACCAAAACACCGCCACGAAAATGGGGCAGCAAATCGGTGCTGAGTATATGATGTACGGTAATCTTTCCAGTATTGTGAAACGTAACAGCAGCAGAAAGGATGTTTATTACAAATTCACATTGAAGCTTATACATCTACAGAGCGGCATTGTGGAATGGTCTGATGAAAAAGAAATTCGCAAGTCCAAAGAGAAGTCTTTATTCGGTCTTTAGTGGAATGCTGTGGTTGTAAAAGCCACGTAAAAAAGCGGACCATTGGTCCGCTTTTTTATTGCTACCTACAGTTGGAAAATATAGCCAATCGAAAACAATGAAATATTTTCTTCAGCAAGGGTAACGTTGGATATGGTGGGTTTCATATTGTAGAAATCGGCACCAAAGCGCACAGCAGATCGGCCGCTGATATGATAATCGGCACCGACGCCAAAATACACATTAATGTCGTCGTCGCTGCCGGAAAAAGAGGGGGTGCTTAAGCCATATGCCCACCGAGCGAGCCCGACCTTGCCAAACAATGAGAAATCGGTGCTGGCGTGCAGTTTCCCCAGCAGGGCAACTTGTAACACATTTACTTTCGCTTTATATGTTCCTTCTGAGGCCTCCCCCAAGTCTGCCCAGCCAAAATCGACTGCCAATATCTCATTGATGTGAACCCCGCCGAAGATGCCAAAGGCTGCACTGGAGTCGTTGGCTTTGTCATATTTGGCATTTCCGAGACTTGCGCCAATGTATATGTTGGATGACATATTGGAGGACATGTTACCCGGTCGGGTAACAATAATGTCGCTGCCGGCATAGGCAGACATGCTGCTGAAAAGAGACAATACGCTTAAGGCGAACACGCCATAGAGCGTGCGTGATTTGTGACAGACAGTGCCAGGTTTCATGGGGAACTCCTTGTGAATCAGTATTGGATAGGTGAAGCTGAAACAAGGTGCCAGAGTATGTGCCAAGCCATGAAGTTTCAAGTAGCGCGGAATACGAATTTGCTGAGGTGCAGGAGGTGATTTGTAGTGGTGACGGCAACATTGCTCATGGCCGGGACTTTCACCCTAATTGTCCAACGTGAAATAAAAGGCCGCACCTTTTCCGATTTCCGCAGTGGCCCACACGCGGCCGGCATGCCGATTGACAATACGTTGTACTGTGGCGAGGCCAATACCCGTACCTTCAAATTCACGATCAGAATGCAGTCGTTTAAATGCGGTAAATAAACGTTCTGCGTATTTCATGTCAAAGCCCGCACCGTTGTCGCGCAGGCAGAACACCGTTTCACCTTTTTCGCCTGTTTCCGCGTTAAAACTGATATTTGCATGGTCAATTTTAGAGGTGTATTTCCATGCATTGCCAATGAGGTTTTCCAGCAGTACATGTACCAGGCGGTGATCCGCTGTGGCCAGCATGTCGCTTTGAATACTGATGCTGACTTTTCGGTCGGCATCGTAGTATTGCAGTTTGTTAAAAATATCCTGTGCCATGCTGGACAGGTTGAGTGGTTCACGCTCGACATTGCCACGGGATACCCGGGAAAGTACCAGCAGATCATCAATGAGTTGCCCCATACGTTGCGCACTGTTGCGAATGCGCTGTAATTGTTGTCGGCCTTCTTCGTCCAGCTGTTTGGCGTGGTCTTCCTGCAATACCTGACTGAAACCATCAATGTGACGCAGTGGTGCGCGTAAATCGTGTGACACGGAGTAGCTGAAGGATTCCAGTTCCTGGTTGATATTGGTTAATTCCGTGGTGCGTTGTTCCACCAGTTCCTCTAGATGCTCGCGGTGTACTTCAAGCTCTATTTCCGTATTGATGCGCTTGGTCACATCACTCACCAGTGAAGCAACGCCGATAACCTCCCCGTTATCTGCTACCAGGGGGGTGTTGTACCATTCGCAGGTAATGTTTTTTTTATTTTTGGTGATGTTGCTGTTGGTGCTGCGGGTACTGCCATGGTTTTCCAAAAGCGCTTGCCAAATGGCATCCACACAGGGCAGGGACTCATCGGGAATAATCAATTCGGTGGCGGTTTTTCCCAGTGCTTCCTGTTTGCTGTAACCAAAGATTTTTTCTGCGGCAGGGTTCCAGTCCGTTACACAAAAACTGGTATCCCATTCAATGACCCCGAGCGGGGTTTGTTGTACATGCAGAGCCAGTTTTTGTCGTGTATTTTCGAGTCGCCGGTGAATCCTGTCGCGCTCAAGCTCGGCCGAGGCCCTTGCGGCAAAAATTTCCAGAATTTCGGTGAGCTGTTGTTGCAGCGCCATTGGCTTGCTGTCGAGTATCTCTATCAGGCCGATGGCCCGGCTGTTGCTGTCAAATAACGGAACGCCAATGAAACTGTCCACTCCCATATCCGCCAGTAACCGGTCATTCGGGTACAGTTGTTGCACATCACAGGGGTGGCAGCAGGTGCCTTTGCCAATAACCTTGGCGCAGGGTGTGTCAAGCAGGGAATAGGACATGTTTGCTGCAATACTGCCGTGGGCAAAGACTGACAATGTACTGATAGTCTCAGGGTCGTCTTCGTTGAGCAAACCAATAAAGGCATAATCGGCGCCAAAGAGTTTGGCCAGGTGTGTCACCATCCGCTGATAAAATACATCCCCGCTTTCTGCAGAAACACCGGCGGCAATATTTTTGATGGACTCTTCCGTGCGTTTGCGTTCAGTGATATCGCGTATGGTGGCAATGACTGCCGGTGTGCCGGGCGCACTGCATCCTTCCAGTTTGCGCAGGCGGATTTCGACGGGAAAGAATTCGTTGTTGCTGTCCCTGGCCTGCCACTCGAAGTCAAGTTCCTCGCCGCTCAAGACCCGCCGCATACAGTCGCTGACCAGCGGCAGATTATCGGGGTCAGCGGAGACATCGGCTATGCTGAGTTCACGCATTTCTTCTATTGTGTAACCGTAGCGTTGCGCGGCATTGTTGTTAACGTCAAGGATACGGCCATCGTTGTCATGAATAAAAATCATATCGGGCGAGGCTCGATACATGGCATCGAGCAGCACGGTACGTTCCTGCAGTGTTTGTGCCGCCTGCTTGTCTTTGCTGATGTCGAACATGAAGCCTTGCAGCTGTACTGGCGCACCGTTTTCGGTAACGATATTGACATAGTCCAGTATCCACACACTGTGGCCATCGCGGTGGATCATGCGGTATTCGAAATTGTAGTCCTTACCCTTTTGTGAGGCCTTCACGCAATAGTTGAGGGTGGCCTCCCGGTCATCGGGGTGGATATGGTTGCTCCAGAAATCAGTTTCATACCACTGCTCTATGGGATAGCCGAGTATTTTTTCGGCCTGGGGGCCGACATAGGTAAATTGGAAAGTGGCAAAATCCACAATCCAGGGGATGCCTGTGGTGGACTCAATCATGCCCCGGAAATGTTTTTCGCTGATGTTGCTTTGGAGCGAATTGTATTTCGTGCCGTTATTCATTTTCCAGTCTGGGCCAGTGGCGGGTTGTTGTCAGAAATGATGGTGACCACTGGATGCTACACAACATAGCCGCACCTTCATACTGAAACTTTACTTTATTTCCCTAAAAATACTTTGGAAACAAAGTGATGTAATAATTGCCGGGATGCGCTGGATAATGGAGGCCGGGCAAGTCAATTCTGGTGCCCGGACAGGAGAGTGCGGTATCCTGTGCGCCTTTTTTCAGGCACTTTTCAAAACACACCGTTACAGGATTTATTGCACCCATGTCAGGCGAAATTCCCCAACAACAGTACCAACCCGAACAAATTGAAACAGCGGCCCAGCAATATTGGGAGGCACAAGACAGTTTTCGCGCCATCGAAGACCCTGATCGAGAAAAGTTCTACTGCCTGTCCATGTTCCCCTATCCCAGCGGTCGCCTGCACATGGGGCATGTGCGCAATTACACTATCGGTGATGTGATTGCCCGCTACCAACGCATGAAAGGCAAAAATGTGCTGCAACCCATGGGCTGGGACGCTTTTGGCCTGCCGGCAGAAAATGCCGCAATGAAAAACAAGGTGGCGCCAGCCCAGTGGACCTACGGCAACATCGACTACATGCGCGGCGAGTTCAAGCGCCTGGGTTTCGGTTACGATTGGGATCGTGAGCTGGCCACCTGTCACCCGGAATATTATCGCTGGGAGCAATGGCTGTTCACCCAGCTGTTTGAAAAAGGACTGATCTACAAAAAAACCGCACCAGTAAACTGGTGCCCCCATGACCTCACCGTGCTTGCCAACGAACAGGTTATTGACGGTTGTTGCTGGCGTTGCGATACCGCTGTAGAGCGCAAGGAAATTCCCCAATACTTCATGCGCATTACCGACTACGCCGACGAATTGCTGGAAGACCTCGACAAGCTTGACGGCTGGCCCGAGCGGGTGCGCATCATGCAGCGCAACTGGATTGGCCGCTCCGAGGGTGTGGAAGTGGAATTCACGGTGGCTGGCAGTGGAGAATCATTGCGCGTTTACACCACCCGTCCCGACACATTGATGGGCGTCAGCTATGTGGCCGTCGCCCCTGAGCACCCTTTGGCGGTCAAAGCCGCAGACACCAATGAAACCCTGGCCACTTTCATTGCAGAATGCAAAACCATGGAAACCTCCGAAGCGGCCATGGAAACCATGGAAAAAAAGGGTGTGGATACGGGGCTTAAGGCCATTCATCCCATCAGTGGTGAGCAGGTGCCTGTTTATAGCGCCAATTTTGTGCTCATGGGGTACGGCGAAGGCGCAGTGATGGCTGTGCCGGCCCACGATCAGCGTGATTTTGAATTTGCGCAAAAATATGACCTGCCAGTGAAACAGGTCATCGCCCCCACCAACGGCGAAGATATTGATTTGAGCAAATGTGCTTTCACCGAAAAAGGTGTGCTGGTGGATTCGGGTGATTTTACCGGTCTGGCGTCCATTGAGGCCTTCGATGCCATCGCCACCCAGCTGGAAAAAGACGGCAAAGGCAATAAACGCACCAATTATCGCCTGCGTGACTGGGGCGTTTCCCGCCAACGCTATTGGGGTACTCCCATTCCCATTATCAATTGCGACAGTTGTGGCGCCGTACCTGTGCCAGAAAACCAGTTACCTGTGGTGTTGCCGGAAAATATCGAATTTGACGGTGTCGGCTCACCCATCAAAAAGATGCCGGAATTTTACGAAACCACCTGTCCCAAATGTGGCAACAAAGCCGAACGCGAAACTGATACCTTTGACACCTTTATGGAATCCTCATGGTACTTTGCGCGCTATGCCTGCAAAGACAACAACGAAGTCATGCTCGACGAACGTGCCGACTACTGGCTGCCTGTGGATCAATACGTCGGCGGCATTGAGCATGCCATTCTGCACTTGTTGTATGCGCGCTTTTTCACCAAATTGATGCGTGATGCCGGACTGCTGAATATTGATGAACCCTTTGAGAAACTGCTCACGCAGGGCATGGTGCTCAAAGACGGCAGCAAAATGTCCAAATCCAAAGGTAATACCGTCGATCCACAGGAGCTGATTAAAAAATATGGCGCTGACACTGTGCGCCTGTTCACCATGTTTGCTGCGCCACCGGAGCAATCACTGGAATGGAACGATGATGCGGTGGAAGGCGCATACCGGTTTCTGAAACGTGTCTGGCGGCTGGTGCATGACGAAGGACGGCAGGCTGCCCTCCAGCAGTGGCACTCCCATGGGGCCACTGTCGATGTCAGCACCTTGTCTGCGGAACAGAAAAAATATCGTGCAGAATTGCATGGTCTGTTGCAACAGGCTGATCGTGATGTGGAGAAATATCAGTTTAATACGGTCGTTGCTGCGGCAATGAAAATGGTCAACACACTTTCGCAAATCAGAGAAACTGACCTGCCGGTGTACGCCGAAGGCGTTGGTTTATTGCTGCGCCTGCTATCCCCCATTGTGCCGCATATCACCCATGCTTTGTGGCAAGACCTGGGGCATGAAGACAGCATCCTCATTGCCCCCTGGCCGCAAGCCGATATTGACGCCATGGTACAGGATACCGTTGAACTGATAGTGCAGGTGAATGGCAAAGTACGTGGCAAGGTTTCTGTTGCCGCAGATGCGGCGAAGGATGTGATTGAGCAGGTGGCCCTGGCGGACCAGAATGTTCAGAAATTCACGAAAGGAAAGAATGTGGTGAAGGTGATTGTGGTGCCGGGGCGGCTGGTTAATGTGGTGGTAAAGTAATGGCGGTTTAATTTCTTTAAGCTTATGACGTAACGCCATACAGCGTGGGCGCAAATAACGTGCCCGCGCTGTATGGATGTAATTACCCTCCGCGCCATCTCCTTCAAGAAGGGATGTAAAAATGGTCTGCTTATTGCGAATATGAGCGGTTAAATAATTTATCGAGCAAACCTTTTTCAAAGGTGATTTTTACAACATCCCCCAGCCGGATTTTAGAAGCGACTTCTTCATCGTCAACAACAATCCATGCGCTTTTTTTCTGTACTTTATTGCTTACCGCACCCTCAGCAACTTTGCTTTGGAGCATTGCGGACTTTCCTGTTATCGGATTTTTATTCTTATAAACGGTAAAAAATTCGGCTTTTTGGCCTTTTACAAGCCCGTTTGTCTGACCGATAGTGACTTTGAATATGCTGGATTTTCCATTTGTGCGGCGTTCCAGTACATAGCCATTGGGTCGGAAGTGGTTTTGGAAAACAACATCCTCCCGGCTGATCGCTTTTTTTCCGGCAGAACGTACCAGGCTGGAAATCTCCGTGGTGGACAGGTCATTGCAGGAGCGAACACTTCTGTTGGCAGCGTCAATGGACCGGTCTGCACCGCCGGAAACGGGGATGGTTTTAACAAGATCCATGGAATTTATGTCATGTATGTAGATGTTTCCCATGACCAATGCCTTATATTCACAATAAGGTTCCGTAACATGTATTTTCCCCTTTTTATCTTTGTATGTTGCAAGCTTATGATATTTTTTGGAATAGTTCGCAATGCTTATGTTTCCGGTTACAGCGAAATCAACGGCAGAGCCATCGCTATAATCCGTTGCATTGTTTTCAATGGCCGTTTTTAAATCAGACAAGCCCGTTTTTTTGACCATAACCACATTTGATTTATTGATCTGTGCCACCAATTCACCACTGACCGAAGTACCTACCTGGGATTGTTTGGCCAGTTGAACCTTATTGTCATCAACGTCAAACACAACAACTTTATAAGGTGTGTTTTCCAGTGCTGATTCACTTGGCATGACGTTTGATTTTGTCATTGGTTTGGGATTGAAGTCACTTAGACTTTTGATTGTTGTATTTGAGCATGCCGTGGAGAGAAGAACGGCGACAGCTATGAGTATCCGTGTAAGCATAATCATTTCCTTTTATTGATTTTTTATAGGATGGCGCTACAACAGGAAATACGAGGTTGGTTTCAGGAATCTGGCCTCAATACGCACGCTATTCCTCTTGCGTGAAATGGTCAAGCTAAGTTTGCATATATATCCGTAGCGCTTGGGATTCAGGCCTGATTGCACGCCCTGTTTTCTTCATGGCCACGTTATTGTCCTTGCCATAGAATAACGATGGCGCGTCATGTCGCCTCGCCGTGAAGAAAATATGACGCGCACTTAAACCTGAATTCCAAGCGCCACGGGTATATTTGTCTTTTAAGGGGTTAAGTTTCTGTAGCTTGTCGTGGACAAATATTGGACAATGTGAGGTGAATGACTTTTTTCAGGAACATACTTTAACGTGTTGTCGGGTTAATATTGGTTTTTACCCCAGCCCGTAATAAAACGAGCCAACAATGAATATCAGCCATATTGATCATTTAGTGCTGACCGTTACTGACATCGAAGCTACCGTAAGTTTTTACCAGCGCATTCTTGGTATGGAAAAACAAACCTTTGCCCATAATCGCGTGGCTTTGATATTCGGCAATCAAAAAATCAATCTTCATCAGGCCGGTAATGGGTTTGAACCCAAAGCCAATGCGCCTTCACCGGGCTCGGCAGATTTATGTTTTGTCATACAATCACCACTATCAGTTGCGATTCAACATGTGCGAGATTGCGGAATAGAAATTCTGGAGGGGCCGGTGGCGCGCACTGGTGCCACAGGACCGATGATGTCGTTTTATTTTCGTGATCCGGATTTGAATCTGATCGAGCTGTGTCATTACTGATATGTAGAGAGGACTGAGCAGGCGGTGAAACGGAATTCGTGTCTCCTATTTTGTATTTTGTTGTTGGCCGGTCTGGGCTTCTGTGGTGTTGTATCGGCGCAGAGTGTTCCAGCTTCATCGGCTTGGGTGGGTATTGATAAAGAGCTGGTTATCGCCTATCGACTGGACAGTGCGCCTATTCAGTTTGAAAATGCAGACGGTGAGCCAGACGGTATACTGATTGATGTCTGGCGTCTCTGGGCCAAAAAGTCGGGTATTCCGGTGCGTTTTACAGGTGCCTACAGCCAGGAAACCCAGTCGATGGTGGATGAAGGTACGGCAGATATTATTGCCGGACTTTTTTCCAACCGGCGACGCTCGGCGTTTCTGGATTTTTCCAAACCTATTTTAAGCAGCCCCTATCACCTGTATTTTAATGAACAGGTTGGTGGTTTGTTGAGTGTTGATGATTTGCCGCGTTTCCGTGTTGGGGTTACACAAGGCAGTTTTCACGCAGACTATTTGCGTGAACATTTTCCGGATGTTGAGCAGGTGTTGTTTGAAGGTTACCGCAATTTGTTCGAAGCCGCAGAACGTGGTGATATTTCTGTTTTTGTAACCCAGCCGCTTTACCTGTCGCGTTATCTGGCGGATGTGGGCGCCCCCAACCACTATCGTTATCTTGAGCCGCCACTCTACACCCGCGCCTATCAGGCAGGAATAAAGACGGGACGTACCGGACTGCTGGAGACGGTCAATTATTACATGGGCCAGATCACTGCTGACGAACGACGTACGATTACCAGTAAATGGCTGGGCCTGGGATGGGCTAATGCTGAAACTTCTGTTTTGCAGTTGTCAGCAAGTGAAAAGCAGTGGCTGGCCGATCATCCCGTGATACGTTTAGGGGTGGACCCTTCCTGGCCGCCCTTCGAGTTTATTAACGAACAGGGTCGTTACCGCGGTATTGGCGCCGATGTCATTACGTTGTTAAATGGTGTGCTGGATACGGCCATGGCGCCTGTTTCCGGGTTGAATTGGCAGGAGGTGATGGATAAGGCCCGCAAACACGAAATTGATGTTCTGCCTGCGGTTGGAATGACAGAAGAGCGTCGGGAGTTTCTCCGTTTTACCAAACCCTATTTCATTTATCCCTATGTGATTTTTGTTCGTGAGGATACTCACCTTGTGACCAGTCTTGCCGATTTGCAGGGCAAGCAGGTGGCGGTGGAACAGTCCTATGCAACAGAGGATTTATTGCGGCGCAAACATCCAGAGCTTGAACTGCGCACCTATACCAATACCGCAGAGGCATTGTATGCCCTGAGTCGTGGAGAAGTGAGTGCTTACGTGGGCAATCTGAGTGCGACCTCTTGGGTAATGGACAAATTGGGTATGACTGATATCAAGGTTGCTGCGCCGACGCCGTACAATTTTGAGCAAAGCATCGGCGTGCGCAAGGACTGGCCGCAACTGGTGGCGATACTCAACAAGGCCATCGGGCAGATTACGCCGCAGCAGCGGCAGGACATCAAAAACCGTTGGTTTGCGGTGCGTTTTGAGCATACCCAGGCCGTGGATTCCCGGGCGCTGTGGCGGGCAGTGTTAATCACGGTTGTGTTTGCTTTGCTGATTCTGGGCATTGTGCTCTGGTGGAACCGGCGGCTACAGCACGAGATCAAACATCGTCATGAAATAGAAGCCGCCTTGCGCAGTAGTGATGCGCGTTATGAGCAGGCAATTGCGGCCGTGCAGGAAAGTGTCTGGGAATGGAATGTGGAAACGGGTGTGCGCTATTTCAGTCCGCGTTTGTTTCATGATCTGGGTTATGACGATGAAGAGATGCCCGGCACGGATCAGGCATGGGTTGAGATGATTCATCCCGAAGACCGTGAAGAACGGGCGCGTGCGCTGACTGAATACGAAGCCGACCCTCAGCGCTGGGGAGCGACTCTGGTACTGGATTACCGGGTGCGTCGCCGGGATGGCGAATATGCAATCATTCGCGCTGAGGGTCGTGCGGTCAGCCGGGATGCCTCGGGAAATGCGCTTCGGCGGGTGGGCACCCTGCGTGATATCACCGTTTTGAAAGCGGCGGAAAAACAGCTGCGGGAAAGTGAGGCTCAGTTAAAAACAATTCTGAACACCATTCCCTTAACCATTGTGGTGGCCTCGTTGGAGGGCGTGATTTTGATGGCGAACCCACATGCGAAACGTGAGATTGAAAGCAAATCCCGTTCTATGGTGGGGCGTAATATGGCAGAGTTTTATGCTGACCCGTCAGACCGTGATGTGGTGGTGAAGGAATTGTCAGAGTACGGCCAGGTGCGTAACAAGATGCTCACGTTCCGGACGGACTCCGGGCGGATCGTAGAGGGTTTGTTGTCCGCTATACTGATAAAAATGGGCGATCAAACAGTATCTCTGGGCATTCTGGTGAATCTCACCGAGCGCATGCAAATGGAACGGGCACTGGCCACCGCGCGTGATCAGGCCGAGCAGGCCAATCGCGCCAAGTCAGAATTCCTCGCCAACATGAGTCATGAATTGCGTACGCCACTGAATGCCATTATCGGTTTCACCGGCATTATCAAAGATGGCATTGTGGGAAGCGTCAACGAAGAGCAGGCCAAACAACTGGGCATGGTGTACCGTTCCGCCCAACACCTGCTGGAACTTATTAATGATATTCTCGATCTCTCCAAGGTGGAAGCAGGCAGAGTAGAGGTTTCTGCCGAGCTGTTTCTGCTTGCGCCGTTGCTGGAAGAACTTCAGGCATTGATGCAGCCGCTGGCAGATGCGAAAGGGCTGGTGCTGCAACAGGAAAACAATGGTCCGGACAGTCTGATGACTGACCGCAGCAAGTTACGGCAGGTGCTGGTCAATCTGTTGGGAAATGCCATCAAATTTACCGAAACAGGTTCAGTCACACTGACCTGCCAACGGGTGGGTACCGATGTTGTGTTTGAGGTTATTGATAGCGGCATAGGTATTGCCAGTGCTGATCAGCAGCGGATTTTTAATACCTTTGAACAGGCGGATACAGGCGCCGGGCGGGAACACGAAGGCACCGGTCTGGGGCTGGCCATCAGTCGACGCTTCATTGACATGCTGGGTGGGGAAATCGGTGTGGCCCGCAGTGCGCCCGGTGAAGGCGCCACTTTTTATATCCG
>DROS01000039.1 GCA_011321815.1 Gammaproteobacteria bacterium | reverse complement strand
CCAAAATATGAAGTCACTACAGAGATCAAGTCGGGTGATGTTGTCTACAACACCAAGGAAGAGGTGAGCGACAGTTATGTGCCTGTGTTTGATGAACAATACATCGAGGATGTGGTGGCGCCGGTAGTCCGGGCCAAAAGGAAATCCCATGCGGCTTCCCGGATGAAGCAGTGGAAACACACTGGAAAAAAAGCCAAAAAAACGAGTCCTCCGATGGCCGAGGCATTTTCAATGTGGCGCCGTTCAAGCATGAAACTGAATGTCGCATTGGCTGCCGATGCGCTGGCGTTGGCCAAAGAAGAGCTGGACAGTGATAAAACTGATGCTGCCGATGCGGCGCTTGCGGTGTTGCAGAGTGAAGGTGTGATATTCGAGTTTGACGAGGTTGAACTGCCTCTGCTCGAGGCGGCAGATAATCTCAAGCTTGCGGAACTGCAGATCGGTGAGGGAAATGTGGCGGCTGCCCGTGCCACGCTGAAAGTGGCTTCCGACGATCTGAAAAGATATGAGCAGATTACCGGAGAGAGCCGTGCAAAAGATGTGCGTGAACTGCATCATAAAATTGATAAATTGATTGACGCCATGGAAGACAGAGAACATTCTGGTGAGCTGAAAAAAGCCGGGCAGGAGATCGAATCCTACTGGAGGCATGTTGTGAAATGGTTTAAGTAATCACTATAAAGCGGGACAATGAGAGCGCTGCTTCATCATTGTCCCGCCATTACCCGTTCCAGAGATGGAACAAAAATTGTAACTATTCAGCTCACCCCTGAAATCCGCCATTTCTGCGTTGAAAAATGGTCATTTACACGCGTAAACTCACATTTTTCGCCTTGAACTGACGAATTTCAGGGGCAATCTGAACAGTTACCGGCTTGTTTCATACTATGCTGAATAGTTACCAAAAATTAATAAAAATTCGGTTGCGGCAGTAAAGCCGCTATCGTAGAAAAAAATTTCGGGATGTTGTCCTTATGAATAAAACCTCCACCAAGCTTGATCTGAAACAGATGATTGCCATGGGCGTAGGAGGCATGGTGGGTGGGGGCATCTTTTCGGTGTTGGGACTGGCTATTGCGCAGGCCGGCCATGCTGCGCCGCTGGCTTTTGCCCTGGGTGGTGTGATCGCCCTGTTGACCGGGTACTCGTACGCCCGGCTGGGTCTGGTTTTCCGCTCCGATGGCGGCAGTTTCACCTATCTGGAGAAAGCATTCAGGCCGCCCGCTATCGCCAGAATCGGTGGCTGGCTGCTGCTGGCAGGCTATATCGGCACGATGAGCCTGTATGCTTTTACCTTTGGCGTCTATGGCACTGCGATGCTGGGCGGGGACGGCAACGTAGCCATGCATCATCTGCTGCAGTCATTTGTGCTGCTGCTGTTCCTCGGGATCAATCTCTACGGTGTGCGCGAAACGGGTAATACAGAGTTACTGATCGTTACCGCCAAGGTGCTGATTCTGCTTCTGTTCGCGGTCATTGGACTAATCACTATCAAGCAGGATCACCTGTTACCCCTGTTCAATCAGGGTGGACAGGGGGTATTGATGGGGGCTGCATTGATCTTCGTGGCCTATGAGGGGTTCGAGCTAATCCCCAATGCGGTCAATGAGATGGATGACCCGCAACGCAACCTGGTGCGGGCGATTATGTGGTCCATAGTTATCACCATCATTATCTATATTACGGTATCGCTGGTGGCGGTGGGCAACCTGCTGCCGGAACAGGTAGTCCGCTACAAAGAGTATGCATTGGCCATGGCGGCCAAACCGTTTCTGGGGGAGGCGGGTTTTCTGTTGATTGGTCTGGCAGCGCTGTTTTCCACCGCTTCCGCGATCAATGCCACTATGTTTGGCACGGCACGTCTGGGTAGTGTCATGGCTGGCAGTCGGGCGCTTCCCCGGGCGTTTGGCTTTCGGCGCAAGCAGAACAATATTCCCTGGGTCAGTTTGCTGATTATTGCTGCGATTACCCTGCTGTTCGTTAACACCAGTGATTTGACGCTGATCTCCTCTTTTGCCAGTGCCACTTTTCTGTTGATATTTGCAGCAATCAACCTTTCTGCCTTGCGGCTGCGCAAACAGATCGGCATCGGTGTTTTCAGCACGCTGAGTGGTCTGCTGCTTTCTCTGGCTTCATTAGGGGCGTTGTTGGTCTATCTTTGGCAAAGCGACGCGGCCAGCCTGATTAAATTGGCATTTATCTATATCGGTGTGTTGCTGGCCGAGCTGCTGTTTAGCAGCGGCCTGCTCGCTGCAAGAACGAAAAAATAATCTGTCATGTAATTTCTTACCAATAAGCTATCCTTTTGGTGGAGTACCTGGAAAACAGAGACCATGCTTGAGTCTGCGGAATATATAAAAATATTTGTCGGGTTAATGGCATGACGGCGGATGAGGAGAGTAGCCAATGCAACAAAACCATCAAATCAATCAGGCGACAAGAAGTCTGTTGGTGTAGTACCACTGGCCACGCCGTTGCTGGCTGGTCCAGGAGCGATCAGCGCTGTGATCCTGGCGGCGACCACGGTGGAATTTATTGCCAACGGCCTTAAGGGGCCTTTTTCCCGTACTGACCTGAACAGGAACCAATATGCAAACTGACTACTACTTTCCTCGTGCCCTGCCTGAACCGCTGGAGGGTTTGGCAACGTTGGCGCTGGATCTGCGCTGGAGCTGGAACCACGGT
>DROS01000038.1 GCA_011321815.1 Gammaproteobacteria bacterium | reverse complement strand
TTGAGGGAAGCTGCTCCTAGTACGAGAGGACCGGAGTGGACGAACCTCTGGTGTTCCGGTTGTCACGCCAGTGGCATTGCCGGGTAGCTACGTTCGGACAGGATAACCGCTGAAAGCATCTAAGCGGGAAGCCCCTCCCAAGATTAGATCTCACTGGAGCCTTGAGCTCCCTGAAGGTCCGTCGAAGACTACGACGTTGATAGGCTGGGTGTGGAAGCGCAGTAATGCGTGAAGCTAACCAGTACTAATTGACCGTGAGGCTTGACCATATAACACCCAA
This sequence comes from Gammaproteobacteria bacterium, assembly GCA_011321815.1. GTDB lineage: Bacteria > Pseudomonadota > Gammaproteobacteria > SZUA-152 > SZUA-152 > SZUA-152. The sequence continues at coordinate 36,844 of DROS01000038.1, read as the reverse complement.
GTGGTTTGTACTTGAGTGCTTATAGTTAAGTTGACGGATATAACATAACCAACCTTAGCTAATAGTATTGCTATTAATATTCAACTTCCCTCATTCGCGGGGCAAGCATGTTGCTTGACCTGCAAACAGTTTTCCTGGCGGCCATAGCAAAGTGGCACCACCCGATCCCATCCCGAACTCGGAAGTGAAACGCTTTAGCGCCGATGGTAGTGTGGGGTTTCCCCATGTGAGAGTAGGTCACCGCCAGGTTTTATTTCAAAAACCCCATGCTTGTTAAAGCATGGGGTTTTCTTTTTTCTGCGGATAATAGTCAGTACATCGTTTTTTTGTGTTACTGCCGCTATTCTTTCTTGTTGTACCTTGCCTGTGAAGCGCCCATCGTTGGTGCTATTTACGATGATAAGCGCGTTGGCGTGTCGTTTTATTGCAAATTCCAGAATATTGCGCAATGAATAGGGAAGCAGGAGTCTTTCCTGATTGCAAAATGAGGTAGAATTTTACGGATGAATTTTCCGACAGACTCCTAGTGATTTCGCTACACTGCGTTTTATAGGTGCTGACAAATTCTACTTTAGGCGTTGTTGGCATGCGGTCAAGGCATTTTGACGGCCTGCTGGGTGCTAATGCAACGGAAATCTTGAGCCACTTTAATATGCAAGAAGCAACAATCGACCTGATCGAATTTTCCTCACTGGTGCCCATCAAGGCGCTGGGCATCGCGCATTGCCGTGAGTTACTGGATCAGTCAGACGTGAGTGTGGTCGCTAAAGGGGGCACGCTTTTTGAACAGGGTGGTGAAGCAAAAAATATTTTATACCTGATGGATGGTGAGGTGGAATTACACATTGCTGGCAAGCTGGAAAAGCGTGTCAAAAGCGGTACCCGCCTGGCCAAGTTGCCGCTAGAACAGGGCTCACATTACCAATACACGGCGCGTGCGCTAACTGATGTGATATATGTGAGTGTGGACCCTGCTGCGTTGGATATTATGCTTTCCTGGGGGCAGTCTGGTGGTTATGAAGTGCAGGAGCTGGATAGTGCGCACGACGACAGTGATGACGACTGGATGGCCAGGCTGTTGCAAGCAAAGGTGTTTCACCGTATTCCGCCGGCTAATATACAGTCTGTTTTTATGAGTATGGTAACGCACCATTTTGCTGCGGGTGAAAGTGTTATTCGCCAGGGCGAAGAGGGCGAGCATTTTTACATTATCCGTGAAGGAAAATGCCAGGTGAGCCGCAAGACGCGCAAAAACCCTGAAGGTATGCTGCTGGCAGTACTGCAAGCGGGTGATAGTTTTGGTGAAGAGGCGCTGATTTCCGGGGGCAAGCGTAATGCGTCCATCACGATGCAGACAGCTGGTGTGCTGCTGAGTCTCTCCAGAACAGATTTTCTGGAGTTGCTTAATGAGCCTTTGTTGAAATGGATCAGTTATGACGAAGGGCGTGAAATGGTTGATGACGGTGCGATTTGGATTGATGTTCGTCTGCCAGCGGAATATCAGGCAGGACACATCCAACACAGCGTGAATATTCCTTTGCCGCTGTTGCGTGCCAAGTCGGAAAAACTGGACGCTGAGGTGCGCTACCTGCTTTATTGTGATTCCGGCCGCCGCGGCTCCATTGCTGCTTACCTGTTGGCTCAGCGGGGTTTTGACAGTTTTGTGCTGCAAGGTTCGTTGGATGGCGTGCCTGCATCGGCAATGGTATAGCCCATAATCCTGCGCATCAGTTGAGTATTCAGCATCATAGTTGCTCCCGCTATGGCTCAGCTGACTATGACTAATTTAGGATAATCTGCCGAGTTGTCTTCCCTATATGTTGCTTTTGTAAATAGACTCTGTAAATGACGCTTGCGCAAACAATTTTGACGCTGTTGGCTGATGGTGGATTTCAGTCTGGCCCTGCATTGGGGCGGGCTACCGGTCGCACTCGTACGGCAATATGGAAAGCGATACAGTTATTGAAAAGTAGCGGGCTGGAAATTTATTGCGTGCGAGGTAAAGGTTATCGTTTGGCACAGCCAGTGGAATTGTTGAATCGTGACCGCATATTTGCAGCGTTGGATAGTGATGCGCGGCAGGCTGTGCAACAGCTTGACGTGCATCATGAAGTTGATTCCACTAATGCCCGTTTGCTGGAGGTGGCCAGGCAGGGAGATACTTCGGGTCATGTTTGTATTGCTGAATGCCAGCATGCGGGGCGGGGGCGCCGTGGCCGTCAATGGGTGTCGCCCTTTGGCGGTAACCTTTATCTTTCATTATTATGGCGTTTTCAGTCTGGTGCGAGTTCTTTGGGTGGCTTGAGTCTGGCTGTTGCTGTGGCGGTGATGCGTGCTTTGTGTGATGCCGGGGTAGCATCAGCACAACTGAAGTGGCCCAATGATATTTTGCTGGATGGTCATAAGCTGGCAGGCATTTTGTTGGAGCTGGCGGGCGAAGCTGCCGGGCCCTGTGCTGTGGTGGTGGGTGTGGGGCTCAATATCCGTACTCCCGCAGCGGAGATGTCAGCGGTGAATCAACCCTGGACTGATCTTGAGTCCGTCTTGGAAAAAGCGGTGTTGCGTAACGAATTGGCGGCATCTTTATTGCGCCATCTGCTGCATGCCATTACAGATTTTGAACGACAGGGGCTGAGGCCCTTCATGGCGGAGTGGGCGCAATGGGATGTCTTGATGGGCCAAGAGGTTATTCTGGATTTGCCCACCGGTCTGTTACGGGGTGTGGCGCGCGGTGTGGACGAAAACGGTGCCTTGTTGTTGGCGCGCAATGGTGAATTGCAGCGCCACTATAGTGGCGAGGTATCGGTGAGGCTCTCGGCAAAAGTGGAGAGTGCGACCGCATGTGGTGTCGGGCAATGAGCGTATTGCTGCTGGATGCCGGGAATACCCGCTTGAAATGGGCGCTTTGTGAGAACGGACAGTTTTTGCAACAGGGAGTATTTGCCTATGAATGGTCCGCATTGCCCGCACAATTTCAGTCGCACTGGGAGGCGCTGCGAAACACGAGGACGGTCAATAAGCTGGTGTTGAGCAATGTGGCAGGTGACCGGCTTGAGTCATCGCTGCGCCAGTGGTGGGGGGGCAATTGTGTACAGGAATCGCTCTCGTTGACGATAGACACTGTGCAGGCGCAAGCGCAAGCCTTTGGCGTACAGTGCGCCTATCGGCAGCCGGCGCAATTGGGTGCTGACCGTTGGGCTGCGCTGGTGGCGACCCGGCATCATATTGCTGGAGCCTGTTGTGTCATTGCCTGTGGTACCGCGTTGACTATTGATGTGCTTACTTCAGAGGGGGTACATGCAGGTGGTTTGATAGCGCCGGGCATGGCGACGATGCGCCAAAGTTTGCTGGCCAGTGCCGCACAAATCGAAGTTGGTGATGAGGCAATGAACGCATCAATATTTTGTGCGCAGGACACAACCAGTGCAGTACAGGCAGGTATAATGGCCGCCACTGCGGGTGCGGTGCAACAGGTGTTGCAGCAGTGTCGTGAGCATGGACAACCCACCCCCGTCTGCGTGGTGACGGGCGGTGATGCGCAATGGCTGTTGCCGACTCTGCCTGAAGGCAGTCTACACAAAACAGAATGGGTATTAAAAGGGTTGGCAATTATTGCCGGATGTCAGTAGTGATCAATAATAATGGAGTCTGTCGTGTGGGCTGGTGGAACGTGTTGTAAATGATAAGAATTCTTTTCCTGTTTTTTTTATTGCTCAATGCTGCTTATTTTTACACGCAGTTTGATGATACAGGTGAGCCCGCATCGTCTACGATTCTGAAGCAGCCACCCCTGCCACAGGGCGTCGCTACGCTTGTTTTGCTGCGTGAGCGTGGCCTGGGCGGGGGGGATGTCTCTCTTTCAGAAAAAAAGACAGATAAGTCCTCTGTTCAAGCGGTCGCCAGCAAACCATCGGTAAAATCAATTGATATATTGTCCCCCTCTGAGGCACAACGGAAAGAAAAGCCCAGGGAGTCCCGTGAGCCTACTTGTTTTACCCTCGGTCCATTTGCCAGAAATGATGTTGCCAAACGCAGCACCAAGGCGCTGACCGCATTGGGTGTCGATGTCAAACATCGTGAAGTATCTCAGCGCACCCCCAGAGGTCACTGGGTGTATCTGCCTGCCTCAAAAAGTTATCAGGCAGCCAGGCGAAAAGTCAAAGAGTTGCAAAAAAAGGGTTTGAAGGATCTGTATATTATGGGCAAAGGCAGCCATGAAAATGCGATTTCATTGGGCTTGTTCACCCGTGAAAGTGCCGCAAACAGCCGTTTTCGGCAAGTCAAAAAACTGGGCTTGAAGGCCGTGTTGGAGACTCAATACCGTGTCAATCAACAGATTTGGCTGGATCTGGCAGTGCCTGGCAATCGGACCTCCGCTGTGGCAAGTATTGTTACAATGGCGGACAGTTTGAAGGGGGTTGAGTTGGGGCAGCGCAGGTGTCCATGAGGTCAAGGAATGTGCACGAAATAATTTGTACATAGCGTTTGCGTAGCAGCAAAAATTCAGCGCCTTAATTGCGCACGCTTATTTCGGGCAGGTTGCGGGTTGAGATTGTTGTGCGCTTATGGCGACTTTCCGTTGCGAAAAAGGGGGTAAATGCCTACAATAGCGCCCCTGATCAACAGGCCGACGTAGCACAATTGGTAGTGCAACGCACTTGTAATGCGTAGGTTCGCGGTTCGAGTCCGTGCGTCGGCACCATTTTTTGCACTATACCCAAGGTGATGAAAAACTCAGGTGGTCAGGTAAATCATATGCAGCCTGTTTGTTAATGGTGAGTCAGAATGACAGGTAATAGCTGGTCTATTGCAGGGGATTTCAGTGTGGCCATAGGATAACAGGATGTGCAATAACACCTGAATCCTGATTGTTTCAGGGTGTGCAGCCCATTGTTTAGCGATTGAATTTAATCCATATGTATAATGAAGGGACTTTCAATAATGCGAAGTAATGTGTTCGATCGAAAAGGCTTCTGTATCGGGCAGATACTACTGATATTGGTCTTGTTTAGCGGACAACTGTTTGCGGGTATCCCGGCTGGCCAGGCGGCTATTCTCAAGGGAGATTTTCCCCGTGCCTTCAAAGAATTTAAAGTGGATGCGGACAAAGGCGTCGCCTATGCGCAGGCGGTAGTGGGTGTAATGCTGCATCTTGGCCAGGGAGTGAAGCGTGACCTCCCAAAAGCCTTTTCCTGGTATAAAAAAGCGGCCGAGCAGGGCTATGAGGCTGGCGTGGCGAATGTGGGCATTATGTACTATAAAGGAGCAGGCACCCAGCAGGATGATGTGAAAGCCTATGCTTGGTTGGATCTTGCCAGTCATATTCGAGGTGGCCGGGAACACAATGCCAAGGCCAGAGTGGCTAGTTTTTTATCGCCTCAGCAATTGAAAAAAGCGCAGCAGCTGGCCGCATCGCTGCGCAAAAAGTTCGACAAAAAATAATCTGAAAAGAGACTTGTCTGAATTTTACGCATTTATCGCTTTACCGTTGTTTAAACCGGCTACAGTCTGTATTGGTTAGCATTCTGTTGGTTGGCCTCGAAAAAGTGCAGGTTTGTTTTCAGCCGGATTGTTGAGCAAAAATTTTCTGCACTGGCATTTGCCCAAAAAGCTCGCTAGGATATTTGGCTTTGTTGCAATGCACGGGTGGGGCTTGTGGAGATGGGCAGCGAGAATAAAGGTAAAACGCAGGATACAGAAACAGCAAACGGGTCAGGGGCAGAAGACAAGCGCCGGACAGACCGGCACACACTGGCACTGGATACAGAAGTGCATTTTCACGAGCAATCAGTGAAAGGCATGTTTCGTTGTCGCACGGGCAATATCGGCCTGGATGGTGTTTTTTTACCGTCGGAACAAATGCCCATCATCAGCAAAACGAATATTGAGCTGGTGTTTCACGCCCATGCCCAGCCCGATTCAAAACAATACCGCATCGCTGCCAAAGTGGTGCGCACCGCAGCAGATGGCGCAGCTTTGGTTTTTTGCCCTGAGGACGATCAGCAGGTACAGGGTCTCCGGCATTTTTTGCTCAAGGCCAAAGTCGCCAGCCGACAGTAATCACCAATCTTGGTTTTTTGGGTTTGTCTTCGGAGTTTCTGTTGAGTCTTTCTCACGTTAAAACAACGAGGCATAATAGACCCATAGATTTTTGTGATTGACACAACACAATATAGTGCAAGGAGTAAAACGATGGCGGTTAAAGCGCATAAAGAGACCCTGGGGTTTCAGACTGAGGTAAAGCAATTGCTGCACCTTATGATTCACTCACTTTATAGCAATAAAGAAATTTTTCTGCGTGAACTGATCTCTAACGCCTCGGATGCCGCAGACAAGCTGCGGTTTGAAGGACTGTCTGACGATGCTTTGTTTGAAGGTGACTCGGAATTCAAGATTCACGTCGCGTTTGATAAAGAGGCGCGCACCATTACTGTCAGTGACAACGGCATCGGCATGTCGCGCCAGGAAGTGATTGAACACATCGGCACCATTGCCAAATCCGGTACAGCCAAATTTTTTGAATCCCTGACGGGCGATCAGGCGAAGGATGCCAATTTGATTGGTCAATTCGGCGTGGGTTTTTATTCTTCGTTCATCGTCGCAGACAAAGTGACTCTGACTACCCGCCGCGCCGGGTTGGGTGCGGAGCATGGTGTGCGCTGGGAGTCGGCAGGTGAAGGCGAATACAGCCTGGAAACCGTGGAAATGGATACCCATGGCACCGTGGTGCAATTGCACCTGCGCGAAAATGAAGATGAATTCCTGGATGGCATGCGCCTGCGCAACATCATCGGCAAATACTCTGACCACATTACGTTGCCCATTATGATGGAAAAGCAGCAGTTTGGTGCGACAGAAGACGATGAGGAAAAAAATAAAGCTGCGGAGCCGGAACTCGAAGTGGTTAACCGTGCATCCGCATTATGGGCACGCCCCAAGAGCGATATCACCGACGACGAATACAATGAATTTTATAAGCACGTTGCCCATGACTTTGAAGACCCGCTGGCCCGCACACATAATCGGGTGGAAGGAAACTATGAATATACTTCGCTGTTGTATATTCCGGCACGGGCACCGTTTGATTTGTGGGATCGGGAACCGCGTCATGGCATAAAGCTCTATGTGCGTCGAGTATTCATTATGGATGATGCTGATCAGCTGATGCCAAACTACCTGCGGTTTGTGCGCGGTATTATTGACTCTGCGGATTTGCCATTAAACGTGTCACGGGAAATTCTTCAGCACAACAAGGCCATTGACACCATTCGTGCCGGTTCAGTGAAAAAAGTGCTTGGTTTGCTGGAAAGCATGGCCAAAAATGATGCTGAAAAATATGCCACATTCTGGAAAGAATTCGGGCGTGTCATCAAAGAAGGGCCGGGTGAAGATTTTGCAAATAAGGAACGCATAGCCAAATTGTTGCGTTTTTCCAGCACCCACAATGACAGCGAAACCCAGGATGTGTCGTTGCAGGATTATGTGGGCCGTATGAAAGAAGGACAAAAAGAAATTTACTATGTCACCGCCGAAAGTTTTGCGGCAGCGAAAAACAGCCCGCATCTGGAAATTTTCCGCAACAAGGGCATAGAAGTATTGTTGCTGTCAGATCGTGTGGACGAGTGGATGCTCAGCTCATTGACCGAGTTTGATGATAAGCCATTGAAGTCGGTGGCCCAGGGCGAGCTGGACCTCGGGGACATGGAAGATGAAAAAGAAAAGGCTGAGAAAGAAGAAACCAGCAAAGCCTTCAGCGAAATTGTGGCGCGCATTAAAACGGCTCTGGGTGATGATGTGAGTGAAGTGCGCGTTACCCATCGCCTGACATCTTCGCCTGCCTGTCTGGTGACCGGTGAAAATGATATGAGCGCCAACCTGGAGCGCATTCTTAAATCAGCAGGGCAGAACATGCCGGGCAGCAAGCCGGTTTTTGAAATCAATCCCGGGCATCCTTTGGTGTTGAGGCTCAAAGATGAAACTGATGAAGGTCAGTTTACGGAATTGACAAAAGTGCTGTTTGATCAGGCAATGCTGGCCGAAGGTGGCCAGCTGGATGACCCGGCAACATTTGTGCGCCGCATGAATGAATTGTTGCTGGCCATGGCGAAATAGTTTTCACCAGCCGCGCTTGGAATTTTCGCCGCCCTTAATCGAAGGACGCCTGCTCAAACGCTATAAACGTTTCCTGGCGGATGTTGAATTAAAAAACGGTGAAGTGATTACGGCGCACACTGCAAATACCGGCGCGATGGCCGGTTGCAGTGAGCCCGGCAGTCGCGTGTGGCTCAGCGTTTCTGATAACCCCAAACGCAAATATCCCCATAGCTGGGAAATTGTGGAAGTCGCTCCGGGGGTGCTATGTGGTATTAACACCTTGCTGGGCAATCATCTGGTGAACGAAGCCATTGTTGCAGACCGGATACCTGAGCTAAAAGGTTATGCGCATATTCGTCGTGAAGTACCTTACGGCGAAGAACGTAGCCGTATCGATTTGTTACTGGAACCTTCCGGGTTTGCGCCTCCCTGTTATGTTGAAGTGAAAAACGTCACGCTGGCGGACAACGGTGTGGCGTTATTTCCTGATGCTGTAACGGTACGTGGTACAAAGCACTTGCGTGAATTAACCCATGTTGTGGAGCAGGGTGCGCGTGCGGTAATTTTTTATTGTGTACAACGAAATGATTGTCGTGAATTTCGTCCGGCAGAGACAATTGATGCGGTTTATGCCCAAACGTTGCGTGAGGCGATGGAAAAAGGCGTTGAAGCTGTTGCCTGTCAGGCTGACGTTTGTGTGGCCGGTATTCATCTGACAAAGGCCATACCGGTTTGCGTGTAGCAAAAATTTAGGTTAAAGGTTGCCAGATCGTGCGTTAACAGGAATTTTATCGGGTTGTGCATCGTTGTTTTTCTCGACGGGTATCAAAATTTCGGTAAGCTTGTCACATGGCATGGGGCGGGCAATGTGGTATCCCTGAATGTATTCGCACCCCATGCGGCTTAGTTGGTCCTGTGATACCTGGTTTTCGACGCCTTCGGCGACGACTTCCAGTCCCAGGTCATGAGCAAGGCTGACGGTGGCGCGCACAATTGATGCATCGTTTTCATCTTTTGCCATATTAAGCACAAATGATTTGTCAATCTTTAATTCATCCACGGGCAGTTGTTTTAAATAGCCTAACGAAGAGTAGCCTGTTCCAAAATCGTCAATGGAGAGCCGCACGCCAAGATTATCCAGTTCCTTGAGCAGCTTTTTAGCGTGTGCGGGGTTGGTCATCATTGCTGTTTCAGTGATTTCCAGACAAAGTTTATCCGGAGCAATATCCCAATAGTGGAGCAAATTGGAAATTTGGCTGCCCAGTGTTTCATCGTGCAGGTTCCGTGCAGACAGATTGACTGACACAGTGAGATATTTCCCCATGTCGCGCCATTCTGCACATTGCTTGATGGCGGTGCGTAATACCCAGTCTGTCAGCGATTGAATCAGCCCAGTTTGTTCGGCGATTTCAATAAACGTATCTGGCGGAATAAAGCCTTGCTGTGGATGTATCCAGCGGGCCAGTGCTTCAACACTGCCAATTTCATTGCGGTGTACGTCAAACTGAGGTTGATAATGTAATTGAAGTTCTTCGTTGTGTATGGCGTTGCGCAAATCATGTGTCAGTCGCAGGCGTTCGGCACTGTTGTTATCCTGGCTGGCATCGTAAATGGTGGAGTCGACAGCCAGTTTTTTGGCTGTGTGCAGCGCGGTTTCTGTTTTCTGGATCAGTTCTTGGGCGCTGCCTGCATGTTCCGGGAATATGGCAATGCCCAGAGTGGCATGCACGTAGAGACTGTGGCCATGGATTTCATAGATGGGTTCAAAATTTTCCAGTAGTTTGTGGCGAATGTTTTCTGCATTATCAGTCTTGCTGTGTTTTATCATGATAGAAAATTTATTTCCGCCAAACCGGCCGATATGCCCGGAACCCCGCAGGGTGCGTTTCAGGCGTTGGGTAACCTGGTTTAATAAAATATCACCACTTGTGTGTCCGAGGCTGTCATTGATTTCCTTAAGTGCATCAATATCAATCAGGCAAAAAAGTAATCCTTCATGATTGGCTTTGGCCGATTCCATTGCCTGTTGGACACTGCGCCCAATGGATGCCCGGTTGGGCAGCTTGGTGAGCAGGTCGTGGCTGGCCTGATATTCCAGTTGTGTATTTTTTTCACTGATTTGCCGGAATAGTCTGGCGAGTAAAAGTGCAGCCCAGACAGAAATCCAGATGCTGATTAACAGGGTTGTGCTGAGCGGGCTGCCGACGTAATTGAAAAAAGCCGAGATATCGCTGCTGTCCCGAAGGTAGGTGTTGGCTATAATGTATTGACTGTCAGGTACCTGGTCTGCGGACCATAAGTATTCCTGTTCGCCAATGGTAAAGCTTCCTTGTTGTATTTCGTTGTTTTTGGATTGCGCTAAAACCTCCGTTAATAAATATGTACCAAGATTAAACCCCCCGCCCGGTAGTATTTTTTTCTGTGAAGCGTCGATGATGCTGAAAACATTATCGCGGTTTTCGTGATGCGGCACGATGTTCTGAAGCTGGGCCAGTAGAGGCTGTGATTTATCCAGCATTTCAAACAGATGTTCATTGCTTTTGTGTAAGCGTACCTGTTCAACATGCTGGGTGTATTCGCGTGCACTGATATAGGCAACAACACTGAAAATGCTGACGACCATCAGGCTGATGGTGATAAATGACAGTATCAGTTTGAGCCGTAGTGACATTTGCCAGCGTGTTCAGAATGACCAATTATTTTTGATACGTGCTGATGCCTGCAAGGGCATAAAACGGGCAGGAGCGCAGTGCTGCGGCGAGAAGGTTGACGATACCAGAGATACCCAATAACCAGCGTGCCACATCGTTGCTGATATAGCCTGCGTCGATAAAACCAATGTAAACCAATGCAATGCCGATGAGTGTGCGTATTGTGATATCAATGTTGTGAAGGTTTCGTTTGAGGACCATGACGTTCTTTTAAGATAGATACCAGGTATTGTCAGAAATATCGGTTTTGCCTGCTGCCAACGGCGGGTGTGAATGGTGGTTTTTTATCAAACCACGAGCCAGCCGATATTGTCCCGCAAGGCGCGATCAATGTCTGTTTATTGCTACAGACTTAGCGGTGTAAAAATGGGGAAACTTTAATTTTTTAACGGGTTATGCAGATTGGCCGGGGGCGGGGCTGTGGGGAGGGTTTTCGCGGGATTAAGAATATTATGGGGGTCAAAAACCTGCTGAATATCCTGCATCGCACGTAGTGTCGGGGGGGGGATTTCACGGGCAACAAATTCCCGTTTGACCAGGCCAATGCCATGCTCTCCGGAAAGCGTGCCACCCAGCCCCAGCACCAGTGAAAAGACGTCATCGAGGCAGGCCTTGGCACTGGCCAGTTGGCGGGGGTCGTCAGGGTCCACCAGCAGATTGACATGGATATTACCGTTGCCGGCATGGCCGAAATTGACGATGGTGATTTTGTGTTGCCGTGCCAACGCTTCCAGCCCGTTCAGCAATACCGGAATTTTTGAAACGGGCACCACCACGTCTTCGTTGATTTTTTTTGGCGCCACGTTGCGTAATGCGGGCGACAGCGCCTTGCGTGTGGCCCACAGCGCCTGAATTTCTGTCGTTGTATTGGCCGTTTTCAGGCTCAACAGGCCCTTGGTCGTGGCGGCCAGACTTACCGCATCCACCATTTCTGTCATGGCCGATGCCGGGCCATCCACTTCGATCATCAGTAAGGCTCCGGCCCCCTCGGGAAGTCCGGCTGTAGAGACTGCGCGCACCATGTCGATGGCTGCACCGTCGATAAATTCCAGTGCGCAGGGCACCACCGGCTGAGCCATGATGCGCGACACTGCTTGTGTTGCCGAATCAATATTGGCGTAGATTGCCTGCAACGTGCGCTTGGTTTCCGGCAGGGGAGTGAGCTTGAGTGTAGCCTCGGTGATAATCGCCAGGGTGCCTTCGGAACCGATTAACAGGCGCGTGAGGTCGTAACCCACCACGCCCTTGGTGGTGCGCGTGCCGGTACGGATTTCTTCTCCGGCTCCGGATATTGCGCGCAGCCCCAGCGTATTTTCCCGTGGCGTGCCATATTTTACCGCCCGTGGTCCCGCGGAGTTGTAGGCGAGATTGCCGCCCACTGTACATACCGTCGCACTGGTGGGGTCCGGTGGCCAAAAAAAACCATGTGCTGCTGCGGCTTCTTGTACGGCCTGGTTGGTGACACCGGGTTGTACCACCATGAAGCGGTCGTCCGGTGCGATTTCCAGGATGCGCGTCATACGTTCGGTGGAAAGCACAATGCCGCCGCTGATGGGGGTTGTTGCTCCGGTGGTGCCCGTGCCCCGGCCACGGGTGATCAGTGGGATTTTGTTACGGTAACAGTGTTGCACAATGACGGCGGTTTCGTCGTGATTGCGGGGGAATACCACCAGTCCGGGCAGGGCCTGTTCACGACTGTTGTCATAACCATAAGCCAGCCGGTCGCTGGCCGCGGTGAGCACCCGGTCAGCACCTAATAACTGAATCAGTGCCTGGGTGACATCGGCAGGGATGTCCATCACAGGGTTTTACAGATATTCAAATATTTTCACCACGCGCTTTACACCGGAAATTTCGCGGGCGATGGCCGCAGCCTGATTGCCGGTTTCTTTTGTCACCAGCCCCATGAGGAACACGCTGCCGTCTTCGGTCACCACCTTGATGCGTGTGGCGTCGAAACCTTTGGTGGCGATCATTTGTGTTTTTATTTTTGAGGTAATCCAGGTGTCGTTGGTGCGTGAAGAAAGTCCGGTGAGATCAGCGACACGAATTTCGTTGTGTACGCGGCGTACTTTATCGAGGTGGCGTACGATATCCACTACCTTGTCGCGAGTGGCGCGGGACAGTGCTTCGCCGGTCAGCAGTACCACGCGATTGAAACTGGTAATGTTGATGTGGACACGTTTCGCCATTTTGGCATCGGCGTAAATGGCATCTTTAGCCTTGGTCTCGATTATCTGGTCGTCAAGTATCGTTTGGTTGCTGCGTTTGTCGTGTGCCACGGTGGCGCCACCGGCAGCGCCAGCGACCAGCACGGGGGCTACGCAGCCGGTGCTCAACGTGAAGGCGCTGATGGCAAATAATATGGATAACAGTTTTCCGGGTTTCATGGTGTTCTCGTCTTCGCGTTGGATGTAAATATGACCTGGGTATGAGTGAAGAGCTGCATATTCAAGCCTGAAAGGCATCGACAATCCAGTCAATGGTCTGCTGACCGTTTTCAGTGGTTATCGCCACCACGTCAAAACGACAGGCATTTTGTGCCGCCTTGGGATGTTGCTGTAAGTAGTGTTCGGCAGTGGCCAGCAGTTTTGCCTGTTTGCGCCAGTCAACGCTTTCTGCACCGTTGCCGAAACGGTCATTACGCCGATAGCGCACTTCCACAAAAACAGTGGAGTGTTTGTCCCGCATAATCAAATCAATTTCGCCACGTTTGCACAGGTAGTTGCGTTCCACCAGTGTCAGCCCCTGGGCCTGTAAATATTTGCAGGCACTGGTTTCGGCCTGTTTGCCTATTACTGCATGGTTGTCATTTTGGCGGGTTTTGCTGAACATCGCAGTGATCTGGTTTATGGGGTGGGGGGTGTATCTGAATATTCGTTGAGCAGTTTCGGCACACCGCGTTCGAATTTTGCCCATAATAACCGCCGTTGCAGGCGATTGGCTACGTCCAGATACAGGTCACCGGTTTCTCCAGGATAAAATGCCGAGCGGTTGCGCCGCAGGGTGTTGAGTTCACCGATCACCCGGTAAGCATCCACGCCCAATGCAAAAAGACGCGAATAACGTTTGCTGACATTGGGCCAGATTGCTTCGATGTCCGCCTTGAGGGCGTGGGTGGACTGCTCTGTGTGCAATGTCCATGGCATGTCGGCGAATGTCACGCCATCCATATCTCTGTCCATGTCGGGGTTAATGCCGCCACTGTAGCTGTGCGAAGTGGCGTACACCGGTACTTTGGGTGCGTGGTGAAAGCGTAACTGTGGGCGAATCAGCCGTGCCTGTCGTGAACCGGCGGCCATAAAAATAAAGTCGATATCCTGCCGGCGGCGGGGGATGAATTCCAGCTTTTTGCCCAGCAACCGGCGCAGGGTTTTATGGCGCTGCTCACTTTCATCGACGTTGAGCAAACGTCGAATCGGTAGTGAGTAGTCACTTTTTTTGGCGTCGTAGGTCTGTTTTTCCACCACATGGCCGCCGAACTGCAACCAGCGCTCGCTGAACGCCTTGGCTACCCGTGTTCCCCAGGCGGATGAGGGGGTGATGATTGCCGCGCGGCTGTAATTGTCCAGCCAGGCGCGTTCGGCGACTTGCTGCGCTTCCTGCTCCGGTGACAGGCTGAGCTGGAACAGGTTGTCAGGCAGGTTTTTCGCCGCATTTTCTCCGTGTTGCCCGCTGTAATTGAGCGCCAGCACCGGTACGGGCAGCTCCTCGTGTGCGGCCAATTGGTTGACCGCATCCTTGTTGAGCGGGCCCACCACAAATTCGGCGCCGTCATCGACGGCCTGCTCATAAATCAGGTCAATAAATCCCGGGTCATCGCCTGCGTCGTAAATGGCTATGCTGGGCACCACGCTGGCCGGTGTGTCAAACGTGGACATGCCGAAGGTATCGGCAGGGCTGCCGGTGCTTTCCAGGTTTATGGATGTGTTGCTGGGCTGCGCGTAATAGGCAGCAAGAAAGCCGTCACGTACGGCACTGGCGGCCTTGGCGAAGCGGTTGTTCAGCGGCAGGATCAGCGCGATTTTTTTCGGCAGGGGCAGCACCCGGGGGCGCGCCAACAGCACTGTTGCGACAATTTCATCCAGTGCCGGATGGTCAGGGTAACGCTCGCGCCAGGTAACCATATCGGCTCCGCCCTGCTGGCTGTCTGCCATTTTGCTGCCGAGCAACACCAGCTCCAGCCAGCCACTGAGTACATCTGGCGGCCCGGCGGTTTGCAGGGCCTGCAAGGCGGCAGGCGAGAGATTTTGCAGAGAATGGAGAATGGCTTCCTGATTGTTGAGTACGGCATCAGGATCACCCAGCAGAGGTTCCAGCAGCACCCGTTCGCGGGCGGATTCCAGGTGATTGCCCAATTGCGCAAAGGCAGTGGCGCGCAGTTGATGTAAACGCAGTGTGTCTTGCGGGCGGATTTCATCCGCGCTCATTAACAGGTTTTCCACCTGACTCAGCGAATCCAGCGCGGCGTCCGGCAATTGCCGCGCCAGGGAAATGCTGGCGGAAAGCAGGGCGTGGCGAATCTGTAAATCTGCGGAGAGTGTGGTTGGCTCGATTTCATTGAGCATTTGGAGAGCCTGGGGCACGTAATTGCCCAGCATCAACAATTCGGCGGTGCGTAGCGTATAGTGTTCGCGCTGTGGCGAGGGGGCATCAGCAGCAAGTCTGGAATAGGCCAGTGCTGCATCAAGGAAGCGACCATCGGCGGCCATTTGCTCCAACGCCGCAGTGTCGGTGGCTGGGCTCAATTGCTCCTGCTCAACCGGTGGCGCACTGACACAAGCTGCCAGCAATAAAACCAGCAGGCCGGGCAGGATTTGTCGGCGCAGGCGCCTGAAACTTTGTGTTAGATTCCGCATGGACGGGAAAGTATGTGGATGAGGTGAAGCAGTGTCAATGAACGAGTCAGTGGAAACGGGTGTTTTATACGTGGTGGCGACGCCCATCGGCAATCTGGCAGACATCAGCCAGCGTGCACTGGCGGTGCTGGCTGGGGTGGATCTTATTGCTGCGGAGGACACCCGGCACAGCGGACGTCTGTTGCAACATTACCAGATTACCAGCAAAACCCTGCCTCTGCACGATCATAATGAACGTGACCGGGCTCCGGATGTCGTGGCGCGTCTGGCGCAGGGTAAAAGTGTGGCGCTGATCTCGGATGCCGGCACTCCGCTGGTCAGCGACCCCGGTTTTCATCTGGTGCGCCTGGCGCGTGAGTCAGGTATCAAAGTCGTGCCCGTGCCTGGTGCCAGCGCAATGATCGCCGCTCTGTCCGCTGCCGGGTTGCCGTCGGACCGTTTTGTCTTTGAAGGTTTTTTGCCAGCAAAAAGCACTGCGCGCAAAAAACGGCTGGAAACAATGGGGGCAGAAACGCGCACGTTGATCTTTTATGAAGCCCCCCATCGATTGCTGGATACACTGGCAGACATGGTTGCCGTATTGGGTGCGGATCGTCATGTGGTACTGGCGCGGGAACTGACCAAAACTTTTGAAACCATCAAGGGTGATGCCGTGGCTGCATTGCTTGCATGGGCAAATGATGATCCCGATCAGCAAAAAGGGGAAATGGTGCTGTTGGTGGCCGGGGCCAGCGCCACAGAGGACAATGCGCCGGATGGTGAGGCGCAACGTATTCTCAAAATACTTCTGGATGAGTTGCCGCTGAGTCAGGCCAGTGCGCTGGCCGCGAAAATTACCGGTGGCAAGAAGAAACCACTGTACCGCTTGGGCCTGTCGCTGGTTGATTGAGGTGGCTTGCTGGACCGGCTATCGGGAAACATGAAAAAAATTGATGCGCCCCGGAAAACAGGGGGCGCTTTAGTCATGGAAGGCGTGCGTCCTTGCACATTTTTCTTTTCCGTATAATCAAAACTTGTAAATCAACCCTGCTGAGATAGAACTGGGGTTACCGCCTGCAACTGTTTTGACTTCATCTCCATGGCCGCCATCCACAGCCTGAAATTTAGCATTGGCATCATTGTCAGTAGCACCATAGGCCAGGTAGACCTGGGCCTTTTTGTCCAGATTGTGGAAAATACCTAAAGCAACTTTTCTTGCACCGGTATCTGTTGTGTTTTTGGCATCCTCCACCGTAATGTACTGGGCACGAACATCGGTGTAACCAGAGAGCTTCCACTTCCAGTTAATGCCGTAAGCTGCACGTTTCCATTCGTTAACGGTATCGGAGTCAATGTCTTCGTAAATGGCGCCGAACTGATGGGCGTTCAATCTATAGACAGCGGCCAGCCGGTAGGCGGAACCATCTGCCATCTTGCTGTGTTGCTTCCAGTCTTCGTAGCTGGCAGAAAGTTTCAGGTTGCCGTTTTTCCACCACAAGCCTGCGCCGCTCATGGTTTCATCATTGTTATCAACGCCACTGGATGAGTCTTCTGGCTCTACGGCATACATGGCCTGAACGCTTAATACCTTGTTTTTGAATTGGTACATCACCATGTTTTTTACACGCTCGTTCAGCTGGTTGCCGTTGTCATAACCTGCGCCGAGCACGGCGCGACGTTCACCCACCGAGTCACCAAACAGCCCCCATTTGGATGCCACAGTTTTGAACGGCGTGTCGTAAATACCAACACGGAGACTATGTGCACCGCTGGCCAATCCCAGGTAACTGTTACGATCAGAAAAATTACCTTTGGAACTGTCGTCCCAGCGTACTTCCTGTTCAGCCTGCCAGATTAGCTTCATGCCATTTTCCAGCGGTATTTTTCCTTTGAACCCCAGACGGGAAGAGTTACTGGAGATGCTCATGCCATCGTTATTGACCGCTGGGTCATCCTGGTTACTGTTGTCGATGGACATGTGAAGCTTGCCGTAAATTTCCAGCTTTTCGCCAGCGACTTCGACGGCTGTTGCGACAATCGGTGTTGTCAGTGCAGTGGCGACCGACAAGAAAAGAAAATGTTTTTTCATTTAATAACTCCCAGATTAAGAATGAATGTCACCTGAGCCCTGGTTGTGTTGGGTGTATCCGCAGGTGATAAACAGACAGAAGGACGGGATTGTGTCGGTAACAGATGAACGTTTAATGAAGAATTTGTGACAGTTTAGTGACAGCTTGCTGACAACAAACCCCGCACAATGGCGGGGTTTGGGGAGGTTGCGGTTTTTTACACCGGTTTGCTGCGGGTAATCAGTGGCGGCGATTCACCCGACGTTGCAAACGCTCACCGCGACGATCAATGCGCCGGTCGATGCGATTTCCTCGTCGGTCCAGTCGGGCATTGATTCTGTCACCACGTCGATCCAGACGGTTCTCGATACGGTCCCCCCGTCGGTCCAGGCGCGCGGCACGCCCGTTCAGACCCAGGGCAGCGGCCCGGTCACTTTTGCGATCCAGACGATCATTGATGCGGTCTCCCCGCCGGTCCAGCCTTTCATCGATACGGTCACCACGCTGATCCAGCCGGTTTTCAATGCGGTCACCCCGGTTATCCAGTCGGTTGTCGATGTTGTGCCCGGGCCCTGCATTGGCCAGCAGGGGAAGGGTTAACAGAGCGGCGCACAGGCTGGTGTAACAGATTTTGGTGTATTTCATGATGTGTCTCCGTGGTTATATTGCTGTGTTTACTGTTCATAACGCAGCGACCATGAAACGGTTGACATGGATATGGAGATATACCCGTGTCCGATGAAAAATAATCATCTCTGCTGACAGAATGCTGTCAGTAGCAGGTATCTATAATTGTGGCTTATTCAATTTTGCAGTAATGACTGAAAGGGAAATGTGACGATGAGTGAGAAAGTTATTGAAATGGCAACGATAAAGCTATTGCCGGGAAAGACCGAACAGGATTTGTTGCAGGCATCCGAAAAATTTCAACAGGATTTTGTTAATGGTTTAAAAGGTTTTATCAGCCGGGAGCTGGTGCATGTCAAGGATAATGAATATGCGGATATCGTACACTGGCAAAGTATGGAAGACGCTAAAGCCGTGTTGACCCAGGAGATGAGTTCAGATGCCTGTATGGGTTTTTTTTCACTGATGGAAATGGATAAAGAAAACCCTGAAGCAGGCGTTACTCATTTTAAATCACTGGCATTGTACGAGGCCGGACACAGCTGACAATCAAGATAATATTGCATGACAGGCAATTAACCGGAGCTGGCTAATTGCCTTATGCTTTATGAGCGACAACCCCAACGGGTATTTAATTTTTGTGATTGCCTCCAGTATCAAGCAATTCACCAGTATCTTCAGGCAGACGCCACGAAATGATGATGGTTGCAATGATGACTAATGCACCTAGCCACATCATGGTGATGACCGGGTCTACACTGGCGCCTGCGACAATTGCGTAGATTCCCGTGGCAGTTAACATCGCCAGGTTTTCAAAGAAATTCTGGATTGCCACTGCGCCACCGCTGCCAATGGATTTATGTCCGATTTCTTGTAGTGCGGCATTAATGGGAACAACAAAAAGGCCACCGCAGGTACCTGCCAGAAACAAGGCAAAACGCGCCACCCAAATATTATCCACTGTGGCCAGTAATACAATAACAATGCCCATGGCGTAAGCCGCCAGTCGTGCGCGACGCAAGTAAGCCAAAGGAATAAGACGTGGCACCAATAACGAACCACAGGCAATGCCGATGGCAACGGCCATGGTGAGCATGGCAATGTCCGTGGTCGAATGAATAAATAACACTGCGGGTGCCCACGCCACCAGCAATACCCGTAACACAGTCGCCGCAGCCCAGAACAGGCTGACACCGAGCGTCGAAAACCGGGCCCGTGGTGTGGCCAGCAGACCTTTCATTTGTGTATGGAAATTGCCAAGTGCATTTTCTTTTTTTACGCCGACAATAACATTGTGCCGGATGCTGAATGCGATCAGTGCGGAAACAATATATAAAATAATGACAGTAAAAAGTGCGATAGTAATGGAATATTCTGACAATGCTGCACCGATCACGGTACCACTGAGAATAGCAAGGATGGTTGACCCTTCTATCCAGCCGTTTGCCTTGACCAGTGTGTTTTCGTTAACCATCTCAGGAAGAATGCCATACTTTGCCGGACTGTATGCCGCTGCGCCAAGGCCAATAATGGCATAAGCAATAAGCGGTTCAATATTCAGAAATAAC
This sequence comes from Gammaproteobacteria bacterium, assembly GCA_011321815.1. GTDB lineage: Bacteria > Pseudomonadota > Gammaproteobacteria > SZUA-152 > SZUA-152 > SZUA-152. The sequence goes on along the minus strand of DROS01000038.1, from coordinate 16,937 downwards.
AACCCTGCCCCAAAAGCCTTTACGATGTTTGCAGCGAACAACACACGGGGTTTGGGGCGGGCGTCGGCAAGCCGGCCTACCCAGGGAGCCAGCAAGACAAAGGCAATCAGAAACGAAGCCTGTAAAGCGGGTATATACCAGTTTCCAGGTTCGACTTGTTGCATGATGATGGTGATGGCCGTGAACAAAACAGCATTATCCGCAAAAGCCGTCAGAAACTGGGTGGCCAGCACACGATAAATGTTGTTATTCATTTTGTTTTTCATGGTCAGGCTGCCGCCAATTTATTCGCCGAAACGTAATCGATTTTACCCGTGCCCAGAACAGGCATTTTATCGATATGCATGACTTTTCGGGGTACGCTGATTTCTGCATAACCCTCAGTTCTCGCCTGTGTCAGCAATGCTGCACGGTCTGCGCTGTCAATGGTCGTGAGTAATATCACTTGTTCACCTTTTTTGGGGTCCGGGATGGCGATAGCGGCATGCAGGGCGTCAGGCCACACTTTGCTGGCTAGTACTTCAACAGAGGTGAGTGAAACCATTTCACCGGCAATTTTTGCAAAACGCTTGGCGCGGCCGCAGATTCGCACAAAACCGTCGGCATCAATAGTGACAATATCACCCGTGTCATACCAGCCGTCTCCCAGCTCAGATGAAGGTGGTACCAGCACACCGGGGTTATCATGAAACAAATAACCCTGCATGACATTCGGGCCTTTAACATGTAGACGCTGACCTTCTTCCAATCCCGGCACATTGAGTAAACGGTATTCCATGCCAGGCATTAACTGGCCGACAGTGCCGGGACGGTTTGCCAGGGGTGCGTTGCCTGCGATAACGGGACTGGTTTCGGTGGCACCGTAACCTTCAAAAATGCGTACGCCGAATTTATCCTGCCAGGTACGGCGGACGTCATCCTGAAGTTTTTCAGCACCGGCAAACACATAACGCAGGCTATAAAAATCATAGGCATTGGCAAAGCGTGCATAACCAGACAAAAAGGTGTTGGTGCCAAACAGCAGCGTGGCATTGATTTCATAAGCAACTTCCGGCACTACCCGGTAATGTAATGGTGAGGGATAGAAGAACACCCGCACACCCGATGTCAACGGCAGAATCATGCCTGCGGTCAAACCAAAAGAATGGAACAAAGGCAACGCATTAAGGGCAACATCCTGAGCATTAAAATCAATCCGTGACATCAGCTGCTGGATATTGGCCAACAGATTATGGTGAGACAGCACGACACCTTTGGGAGTGCCTTCCGAGCCTGAGGTAAACAGAATGACAGCACGTTGTGTTGTGTCACCACAGGCATCGCGCAATAACCAGCTGTCGATACGGCTTTTTACCAGGCCCAACAATTTATCAAACAGTCCGATGGTTTCTGCCACATCTTCAAGATAAATCAGTTCAACCTGTTGGCTCAGTGCTTCTACAGCCTTTTCAATTTTGGCCTGTTGCACGAAGCGACGGGATGTTACCACACGGCGTAATTGAGCGGTTTCACAAGCGGCGATCATTCCCTGTGCGCCGGTGGTGTAGTTGAGCATGGCAGGGGTTTTGTTATGCAGCTGTAAGCCCCAGAATGTTGCCACAGTGGCCAGTGTTCCCGGCAACAAAACCCCAAGGGTATCATCGCCATTGCAATATTTGAGCAACTGGCGACCCAGCACAACAGAGCGGGTAATCAGGCTGTTATAACTTAATGGTGTGCGGTTGATATCTTCGGCAATGATGTGTGAACCGCCGTGAATACGGCGAGCATCAAGCAAACGCCCCACCAGTGTCTGGCTTGTATTTGCGGTGTTGTACATCATCTCGGCCATCAGCTCCGACAACAGACGGCCTGCTTGCTCGCGGCGACGACGGCCACGGTATTCGTCAGCGATATACAAACAACGGGGAGCTTGCACATTCAAGGTGATTTTGGGGAACCAGCTCAGGCGAACACGGCCCCGTAACCGGGAAAACGGCGTGTATTGGGCGCCGTCGATACGAATCGGTAATACCGTGGCATGGGATCGGTCAGCCACCAGACCGGGTCCGGGGTACACCTTCATCAGAGAGCCGGTTACCGTGATGCGGCCCTCGGGAAAAATAACGACTGCGCCACCTTTTTGCAGGCGACGGATGAGGGCGCGGATGGAAAGCGGGTTACTGGGATCAATGGGAAACAAATTGCCAATCACATTGGCCAGACGCCCAATCCAGCGACGGGAGATATAGGTATTGATTGCAAAGGTTGCTGATATCGGGAGGTAAGCGTACAGCAAAACGGCATCCAGAAATGAAGTGTGGTTTGCGACCACCAATGTGCGCTCACTGAACTGAGCCAGATGCTCAGCGCCTTTCACTTCGACGCGGTACAGGGTTTGCAGTATCCAGCGCAATATGACCTTGAACATGATTTTCTCCTTTCGACGTGATTATCGGGTTGTGTTGGGCTGATAATCGTCAAAAGGGCTTTATAAATAAACCATATTGATAAAAATAGCAGAATAGTATGTTTAGGGTATATTTTTCATAGACTTTCTTGGGTGCTTGGTGGTTTCCACAGGCCCCCTTCGGTGCGCGTTGTTTGAGTGCAGTGTGGTTAACGCAGAGGGCGCAGAGTTTTTATGGGTTTTCTCTGTGCGCTCTGCGTTGACAAACGCCAGGTTTGGCCAAATACGCTTAACTTAATGGCCGTGACGTTTGCCCCGTGGGAACCACACGGAATCCGATAACTCGATGGTAGCGAGGGGCGCTATAAAAGATAGTATTGGTATTTAATACTGTTCGTATAAGTAATCGATGTTTTTTCCATAAACGTTGCGATAAAATATCTTTCCGTTAATTTTTCCTTATCTTTTTAATTCACAAAAGCATCATTCAAAAGCAAAGGAGAAATAAAATGAAACGTTATCATTCAAAAAAATCGTGGTTATTGGTCGCCGTGTTTCTAGCAGGAGGATATGTGCCACAAGTGTTTGCCGCCCCCGGTTCTGACACTGAAAAACGCTGGTATGCCGGGGTTGGTGTCAGCGCAACCAATTTGACGTTCAACGAAGCCAATTTGTCTGTGGCATATTCGGGGGGGACAGAGGCGTCGTTTCGTCAAGCTGGGAATACGTTTAAATTGTTTGCCGGGCATCAGTTCGATCCCATTTTAGGCGTAGAGCTTGGCGTGATCAGCTTTGGCGAGATTGTAATGGATGTCAATTCAAGGCAAAGCAATGTGTTTACGGCAAATGCTGCATATATCGACGCGGTTGTTACTCAGCCAATGTTTAAAAATATTGATTTCCAGGCCCGGCTCGGCACATCTTTTTGGTCGCTCATGGATAACGATGACAATGAGATTGAGTCTGGCCAGGGGTTAACCTATGGCGTAGGCGTGAATATCGACCTTTATGGTGGCGACGAACGTACGTTGTTAATTGAATGGGAGCGCTATAACTTTAGTGGCGTCGCTCTGAAAGAAGCAGACTCAGTCAGTGCCAACATCAAGTTCAAATTTTGATATTGGTGCAGGTATCAGCAAGAGGTGCGAAAACACCTCTTGCTGATTATTGTGTGTGGTGCTTTGCAATGTCTGAAAAAAATGCCAATTCCCACGGCCTGATGGCCAGCATAACACCGATATTGTGACGTTTGGCAAGCGGTAATTTGGCATCCTGGCGATGCAGGTCGGTAAACTCTTTGGCCAAAGATTGCATTTTGTTCATCATCACCTGGGTGGAGGATTCACTCAAAAGACCAAACAGGAACAAGCGTTCCTCTTGCTCACCCTTAAATCGTGATTTTAAAAACTGGTTTTTAATCTGTTGTTCAAAAAAACGGTCAATGGGACCATTGGGCAACCAGCGGAAATCATCGTCTATTCGCAGTTTGATTCGGTTATTGGGTAATAAGTCGATGATCTTGAGTTTATCCAACGTGGTGAGGCAGCGAATACATTCCGTCTCGGAAATCTGATAATTATTAATAATGTCAGAAAAACTGAGCCGGTTACGAACGCTCACTGCCACCAGCAAAAGCTTGGCATCATCTACCAGTCCTTTTTCCTGCTCCAGGGTCAGCTGGGTGATGCGTTGACGTGACTCCTCGTAAAGTTGAAAAAGGTCACTTAACTCCATGTGCATCAATTGACAGATATCTTCCAAACGTTCGAGGGTAAAGCGTTTTGAAGCAAACATGCGCTTGATATTGGCCTCGCTCATCCCCAGCTTTTGTGCAACGTGGGCATAGGTCAGGCGATGGCTTTTCAGGGCCTGCTTCAATGTGTCTATCAGTGCCGTGGTTTGCGCCATATCCCATTCCCCAGAGTTTTTCTGATTGCGAAGTATATTAGTAGTATACCAAAAGAATATTTTGTGGCTACAAATATTGATATAGTTTATTTGTTAAATGGCCAAGGCTAACAATTACCTCGCGAATGAAAACGGCGGAAGCAGGATTAACAGGTTATTCTTTTGTAATGATGAAATATAACGAGATGTCAATGATCGGGAATAAAAATGAATGTGTCGTACTGCTTCATGGGCTTGCCAGAAGCAGTCGTTCATTTTCAGCCATGGAAACTGCATTGAATGAGGCCGGGTATCATGTGGTTAATGTCAATTATCCATCAAGAAAGCAAACCATCGAAAGGCTGGCAGAAAATTATGTGACAAAAGCCATAGAAGAATGTCGGCTTGTGCAGCCTAAAAGGATACATTTTGTCACCCACTCCATGGGAGGGATTCTGGTTCGTTATTATCTGGCGAATCATTCATTGGATAATTTGGGACATGTTGTGATGTTGAGCCCGCCAAATCAGGGTAGTGAGGTTGTTGATAAACTGGCCGGCTTTCCAGGGTTTTATGCGTTTAATGGCCCCGCAGGACAACAACTGGGGACATCGGCCAAAAGCCTGCCTAATAAGCTGGGGCCTGTTGATTATTCTGTTGGTGTGATAACGGGTAATAGAAGCATTAATCTGATGTTGTCCAGGTTCATTCCGGGGGATGATGATGGAAAAGTGTCTGTTGAACGAGCCAAAGTGGCGGGTATGTCAGATTACTTGGTTGTACCGCATACACATCCGATGATCATGTCGAGTACGGACGTTATTTTTCAGACGATAAATTATTTACAGAATGGAAAGTTTTTCCGAAAAAACACTATTCAAAAAGAGCAGGCGTCATGAGCCGCAATACGAAGCTAAAAATATTACAGGTTCTGACGGCAGCGGTACTGGTGGCGGTATTTTTTATTGAGCCAGTTGCTCAGGATACCGGTTACCATCAATTTGCCGATGGGGATACAAAAATGGGCATTCCCAATGCCTGGAATGTTTTGTCAAACATTCCTTTTGTTCTTATAGGCATTTTTGGTCTTATTGTCTCGGAAAAGCAGCTGCCAAAAAAATCGCTTGTCAGCCATAGAGTGCCGGTTCTGATGTTTTTCATTGGATTGATATTGACTGGTCTGGGTTCAGCTTATTATCACCTTTCACCCACCAATGAAACGTTATTGTGGGACCGGTTGCCAATGACAATATCATTTATGGCTTTTTTTTCATTTATTTTGGCGCGCCATCTTGATCAGCGATTGGGAATAAGAGCGTTGTGGCCGCTTTTACTTATTGGGGCGTCCTCAGTGTTTTATTGGTCATATACAGAAACCATCGGTTTTGGTGATCTTCGTTTTTATGCGGTTGTGCAGTTTTTGCCCATAATATTGATACCGCTCCTATTGCTTCTGTTTCCGGTATCAGATTATCAGCAGAAATATATTTGGTTGATTCTTGTGTTATACATGACGGCCAAATTGATGGAGAATTTTGACGCTGATATTTACTATATTGTCGGTATCAGTGGTCATGCAATGAAACATATTATTGCGGCTTTTTCCGGCGTTGCCTTTTTGTTGGCCGTCTGGAATATTGGCCGCTATGATGAGAAGGTTATAAAACAAGGGGAACACCGTTCCACACAGTAATATGCAGCATACTTCTGATTTTAATACCTCAAAAACCGGCTTTATCACTTTGCTGAGCCGGGTGTTTCTGCTGTTATTTTTTGTTGCCTGTCAAAACCCGGTGCGCGCCGATCAATCGGGGTTTGCTTACATTGATGAGCAAATCAGACTGCATGACGGTTTAACGGGGGTGCTTGTACTGGATAAGGGGGAAGAGGCTCTTTTGGCGCGGGCATGGCTGGCTGATCACGCACAACAAACCATTGAAGTTCAATATTTCATCTGGAGCACTGACAATATCGGAATTCTGGCAACAGAGGCTTTGTTGCGTGCCGCTGGGCGCGGGGTAAAGGTGCGGGTTATTGTTGATGATTTATTGATTGATGCGCCTGACAAGACGTTGCTTGCCCTTGCTTTGCATCCAAATGTGTCAATTAGAATATACAACCCAAAGCATTCTGTCGGGACACCCGTTCAAAAACGTATCTTGAATGTGATAACTGATTTTCGGGGTGTTAATCAGCGTATGCATGACAAGATATTTATTGTCGATGGAAAGGTGGCGATTACCGGTGGCCGCAATATGGCTGATGAGTATTTTGATTATAACCAGGAATATAATTTCCGTGACAGGGACATATTGGTGCTGGGCAATGTTGTGGAAAAAATGGTTTGGAGTTTTGAGCAATTCTGGCTTAGTGAATTGAGTGTGGCGGTTAATGGCTTATTTGATGGTTTGGGACTTTTGCAAAAAAATGTATCTGTTGATGATGCGGAGGTGCAGCAGATTTATCAGGAGCTGCACGGGTATGCACGGTCACCTGATAATTTTGAGCCTGAAGTGCGAAAGGCCATTGAAAATGTTTCTGAGGCCTTTCAGGGGCTGACAGAAGAGGTGGTCTGGACGGATGCCAGATTTATCAGTGACACACCCGGAAAAAATAACCGGCGATTTTCATTGGGTGGTGGGGGTATTACAACGACCGAATTGGCAATGTTGGTTGAAAATGCAAAATCCAAAATTGTCATACAGTCGCCCTATCTGGTGTTGAGCAAAAAAGCCGAATCGTTGTTTCGGCGTGCACGAAAGAGAGGGGTTTCTATACAGATCAGCACTAATTCGCTTGCGTCAACCGATAACATGCAGGCCTTTAGTGGTTATAAAAACCAGCGCCAGAGATTATTGAATATGGGTTTGCGGATATTTGAATACAAACCGAATCCGGCAATTCAGGAACAGCTTTTACATCGCTATGAGAATGTAAAAAAGAAACGCCCGGTTTTTGCCATACATGCCAAAACAATGGTTGTTGATTCGGAAACAGTTTATATCGGCACCTATAACCTGGACCCGCGTTCTGAGAATCTTAATACAGAAGTTGGTGTGATCATCCGTAACGGAAAAATAGCAAAAAAAGTGGAGCAGTTTATTCAAGCCGATATGAGGCCGGCTAATAGCTGGAACGCTTTGTATGATGATCCGGATTCATTTGCCTCCACAGGGAAGCAGTGGCGGGTTTTCTTTTGGCAGTTCATGCCCATCAAACCGTTGCTATGAACCGGCGGGACGGATCAGCTTTTTGGTCGCCAGGTCTCTAATGGGGGTGGGGCCGGTTTCTGTGCCGAGGGCGCCGTGCAGGATGCCATCCAGTGCGTTGGGAAAATAGCGGCGTACACGCAGGGTATCGATGGCAGGTGTTTTGCCGGCAGGGTTGGCGCTGGTGGAGACTAGGGCATGTCCTGCGGCTCGACACAATGCGGCGGCGACGGGGTGGGCGGTGACCCGTACGGCAATGGTGTCGTGTTGGCCGCGTATCCACCGGGGGGTATTGGCGCGTGCGGGTAGCAACCAAGTGTGAGGGCCGGGCCAGGTATGGGCCAGTTGCGTCTTGGCCTCGGGTGTGAGGGGGGCGATGAAGGGTGTGAGTTGTGCGATGTCGGCAGCAATAAGAATCAGCCCTTTGTTCATGGGGCGCTGTTTGAGTGTCAGCAGATTCTGCACAGCATCAGGGTTCAGCGGATCGCAACCGAGGCCGAATACGGCCTCGGTGGGGTAGGCGATGACGCCGCCACCATGAATCGTCCGGGCGGCCTGTGCGAGCTGCCAGCGATTCATGGTGGCGTGCACGAGGGTTTATTTGCCAAGCTTGCTTTGCAGTTCGGCGTCTTTGGCAATCACCGCACGAGCGTTGGCGGTGCGTTCGGTTTTGACGCGTTCAGCCAGCTCCGGGTCGCCCAGGGCAAGTATCTGGGAGGCCAGGTAGGCGGCGTTTTTGGCGCCCGCTTTGCCGATGGCCACGGTGGCCACCGGAATGCCGCCGGGCATCATTACGGTAGATAACAGTGCGTCCTGGCCTTTGAGCGGGCCACCGTCCATGGGTACGCCAATGACGGGCTTGATGGTCAGCGAGGCCACCACGCCGGCCAGGTGGGCGGCCAGCCCGGCGGCGGCGATGAAGGCGGCACAACCACGTCGGTCGGCATCGGTTACGTAGTGGTGTGTGGCGTCCGGTGTACGGTGTGCGGAGGTGATTTTTACCTCGTAGGGCACTTGCAGTTGATCCAGCGTGTCGAGAGTGGCCTGCATGACCGGCAGGTCAGAATCAGAGCCCATGAGAATAGCAACGAAGGGTGTCGGCATAATATTTTTCCTGTTGGTTTGGATTTAAAAATATTTTTTTCAGTGTCAGTTTTTTTCGCGGGCAATGGCGCGATAACCGATGTCGCTGCGGTAGAACATGCCGTTCCAGCGGATCTGTTTTGCCAGCGTGTAAGCGTGTTTCTGTGCTGAACTTACTGTATCGCCCAGGCCCACAGCGCACAATACGCGGCCACCAGCGGTGATGATCTGTCCGTCTTTTTCCATGGTGCCGGCATGAAAAATCTTGGTGCTGTCTGAGTTTTCGGCGGTATCCAGCCCAGAGATCACATCACCTTTGGCATAATCGGCGGGATAACCTCCGGCGGCCAGTACCACGCCCAGGGCGGCACGCGGGTCCCAATGGGCGGTGGTCTGGTGGAGCCGACCGTCCAGTGCTGCATTGCATAATGCAACAATATCTGAGCGCAGGCGCATTAAAATGGGTTGGGTTTCGGGGTCGCCGAAACGGCAGTTGTATTCGATGACTCTGGGTGCGCCATTGTTGTCGATCATCAGGCCTGCGTACAGGAAGCCGGTGTAGGGATTGCCTTCGGCAGCCATGCCTGCCACTGTGGGCTCAATCACCTCGGACATGATGCGCGCATGTATTTCGGGGGTGACAACGGGGGCGGGGGAGTAAGCGCCCATGCCGCCGGTATTGGGACCGGTGTCGCCTTCGCCCACACGTTTGTGATCCTGCGAGGTGGCCAGTGGCAGGATATGCCGACCATCCACCATACAGATGAAGCTGGCCTCTTCACCTTCAAGAAATTCTTCGATGACTACCCGATGCCCGGCTTCGCCGAAGGCATTGCCCGCGAGCATGTCGCGTACGGCATTTTCAGCTTCGTCCACGGTGAGGGCTACGATGACGCCTTTACCCGCTGCCAGGCCGTCGGCTTTGATGACAATGGGGGCGCTCTGTGCATGCACATAATTCAGGGCTTCATCAATATCGGTGAAATTGCCATAACGACCAGTGGGAATGTGGTGCCGCGCCAGAAAATCCTTGGTGAAGGCTTTGCTGCCTTCCAGTTGCGCTGCGCCCCGGGTGGGGCCGAAACAGCGCAGGCCGGCTTTATCAAATGCGTCCACGAGACCAATGACCAGTGGTGCTTCGGGGCCGACGATGGTCAGGCCGATAGCATTGTCTTGCGCAAAAGCCAGCAGAGCATCAATGTCTTCCACGCCGATGGCGACATTTTTCAGCTTGGGTTCATGGGCTGTGCCGGCATTGCCGGGGGCGACATAAACCTGTTCTACGTCAGGTGATTGCGCCGCTTTCCAGGCCAGGGCGTGTTCACGCCCGCCGCTGCCGATAATCAGTACCTTCATGTTGTGTTCCGCGTGTCTGTTGTTTCAAATCATGCCATCAAAAAGGGCCGCAAAAAGGCCGCCAATGATAGCAGATCCACCCGTTTGTGCACGCGGGGTTCTGGAAACTACAGCTCCATCCGGATGCCAAGATTGACCCAGGATTGGCGGACGTCATTCTGCCCCAGTCGGCTTTCATAGTGAAAAAAACCGGACCGGCCATTGGCAAATGTTGCCGTAACGCCCAGGCCCAGATTAAAGTAGTTCCGGTCAGGGCTGTCTGAGGCAATGTTGAAACTGGTGCGGGTCGGGTCATAGGCAAATTGCGCGGCGATGGCGCGTGAGTTGTCTTTAAATTCGTGCTCCCATTCACCATTGAGTTGCAACAGATAGACCGCATTACGGGCACTGATCGCATAACTGACCTGGCTGCCCAGTACGGCTGTTATGGAGTCCACATCCTGATTGTCAATCGTCAGTACCGAGCCCGCTCCTATGCCGCCAGGGTTCGAGGCCGATTCAGTGTAACCATTAATGGATGTCTGGATATATCCCAGCCGCCCATAGGGGCCGAAAGTCAGCGCATTCCGGCTGTATTCATAACCACCGCTCAGGCTGATGGCATATTCCCAACCCGTTGTATCACCGATGCCTTCTTGCGGTGGATCACCCGGCAGATTGATTCTGCGCCGGGTGTCGATATTGTTCCGGCCCAGCTTGATCAGGCCATCCAGATAAAATGCCGCTGAACGGTAGTAGCTGCTGTAGGCTGTCAGATGCCAGTTATCTATCGCCATGTCACCGGCATTTCCCTTAAAGTCAGAATCCTTGCCGGTGTAACCCAGGGCGCCACCCACAACCAGCTTGTCCGATATGCGGTAGTCGGCACCGGCAGTGACCCCTTTGGCGCGGAAGTTGAATCCCGTCTCCTGGCTTGTTTTGTCTCTGTCGCCAACAACGACGGTGGCATTGACAAAACTGCCCCAGCGGCTGGCAATGCCTTGTTCTTCACCTGCCGAACCACCCTGCGCATTGCCTCCGAACAGTGCGGCGACAATGGATTCAGGCAGCGTCTGTCCATTAATTTTGATATTCAGGCCCGAGAGGTTGACGCCTCGCGCACCGGCACGCAGGGCCATGAGTCGCCGGTGGATACTCGCAGATTGAAGCTTGGCGGTTTCGATAATGACCCTGCCCTGGGCCGATACTTCTTCGTGGGCCAGTAAATCCAGGCTTGCGGCAACCACCGTCAGATCATCGGTTTGCAGACGCCGACAGGTTGCCAGTAAGTCGTCTTGTTCAGAACTTAATGTTTCTTCCCGTCCCTCCATTTCCGCCAGGACAGTACACATGGAATCCACAGCCTTTGCCACGGACTTCTGGTTTTTTGTGAGCCCTGGCTGGTCGGCGACTCCGCCATTGACCATAAAAGTGACAGAGACAGCATTCCCCAAATGTAGGGCGGCCGCATTGTTGTTGTCGCCCAAGTTGCCCGCCGGGTTCACGGTGGCCCTTACCACCAGGCGATCCGATGTTTTAAGGGTAAGCGTGTTACTGGATCGACCGTTGGCGTCGGTTGTTGTTGTCAGTTGTGACAGATTCCCTCCGCTGACGGGCAGGACTTCCCAGTCAACAGACACATTTTCAACAGGGTTTCCCGATGCATCAAGCGCGTTGATAACGAAGGGCTCCAGGGTGGCGCCTGGTGCACCGCGCTGTAAATTGCCGGAAATGGTTTTGAGTTGATCTACGGCGGCTGGGGCAGTTGTGGAGTCCTGGATGAATAATGTCGCCTGGCTGGGGTTGCCCAGTACTCCGGTTGCTCCCGCAGTATTTTCCATTAGCTGAAGGGTCAGCGTTTCTTCTCCTTCCACGAGTGAATCAGCGGTAATGTTGAGATTCAGGGTTTTGCTGGTCATGTCACCATCTGCCCAGAAAAGTGTGTCGGCGGCTTCCGAGGGCGGGAAAGAGTAATCCTCCCCTGTTGCTGTATCGCCCGTTCCTCCTGTGGATATGCGAACGGACAATGCTCCTGAGCTGCCACCGGTTCGGGTTACTGTTATTGTCGCCAGGCCATCCTGTTCGCTGGCCTGGTAACGGGTGCTGCTGAATTGAATGGTGCCGATAGCGGCCTGGACGACGTTCGTTGTAATAGACTGGCTGTTTCCCAGGCATGAGCTACAGTTCACCGTAAATACAAGATCGTGCTGCCCCACCGGTGGCTGCCAGGTCAGCGTATATTGCGCCGACTGGCCCGCTGCGATTTGCGTGCAGTAAAAATCACCATCAGGGGAGCATTCTCCGGTGTCCGAGCTGAATGCCGGGACGATGTTAGTGTTTCCCAAGGCTATCTGAATAACGGCAAACCGGCTGGCTTGCAGATCAGTATTCTGCACCGTGAGCGTATAGCTTACGCTGTCACCCACGGTGACCGGGTTGACGGGGGATTGCACAATGCTCGTTATCTGAAGGAAATCCCCTTCTGCCAGGCAGGTGCTGGTTATGCAAAGTCCTGCAATGAGCAGAAGCAACCGGGAAAACATACCCGGTGAATGTAGGCGCAAAGAAAATGGCTTTCTGCTGCATTGCCGGCTTTTTGTGCTTGAAGATGTTTTCGTAAAATTATTCATAACCTCTCCCCGAAAAATCGATCTTTTGCAGAATTTTCGTCCAGTAATTATTCCAGCCCTGTTGATGTTGCAAATCATCCAGCACAAACATCCGGGCATTTTGTTGTTGTAGAGCCGCCTTCAGCATTTCCGGCGGCACGTTTTTGTCGTTTTTACCAACGTAGTGCAATTGGTCTATATGGCGCGGCAAAGGCGGGCGATGGGCTGGGTTCAGTGAATATTCCAACGGGGTATAGCCATGCCGGGCCGTCCATGCGTCTGTATCCAGGTTGCCCGCAAGTGTCACCACGAGCCGGGTCTGGGGTACCCGTTCTGCAAGCAGCATGGCCAGGGTGCCTCCTCCGCTGTGGCCGATCAACACCAGCGAAGAAATCGTATTTGCGTTGATCAGGGCAGCCAGGGCCACGCGCATACTTTCAACGACTTGCTCTGAATAACGTCCATACGTCCACACCCAGGGATTGCAGGCCGAATCCCTGGCCATGCCGTAATAACAGGGTCGCCCCAGATAAATGGCCGGGTGTGAGTCCTGCGCCATCAATTGCAACATGAGTGGTTCTGACGGTGTGGGATCGGCGGTGATAATCTGTCGCCGAACCCAGGGTATGCCATCCCCTTCGATGTAGACATGCCACACATTCTTTTTACGGGTTTTTGCGTTGTTTTCCGCAATGTAAACAAGGTGCGAAAAATCAGCCCCGGGGACAACCTGGCGTGTAAAGCCGCTGGCAACAGCAAATGCGTCATTACGCACCATCGGTGTGGTACAGGCGCCAGACAACAGCGCCAATGCTAATACAACCAAAACACGCCGACCTTGTGTCATCGAATAATCATCCGACCAAAACCAGGCTGTATCTATAATGTGGGGAAGTATAAATACAGTTGGGTTGGAATTCGATGCAATATTACCTCCTCTATCCCTGTTTTACGAAAAGGAATTCACCACCGTTGTGACCGGTATGGCGAATGGGCGCATAGGTTGGTCTTTGTAAAAATCCGATGGAAGCAGCATCCGTTTTAACTTGTTGTGATACGCCAAGATAAATCTTATAGGCGTCAATGATGCCGGTATCTTTTTTCAGCTCCTGAAGAAAGGCTTTGGCAAAAACAGAGTGTTTGCCGCCGCCACTGTCGAGTACGGGGCTGACCCCTCCGGATGTCAGTACCGTACGTGATGGCGTTTTGGCCATGACTTTCAGCCATTTTTTCAAGTGCTTGTCATCCAGCTGGGCGTCAATGCGCGCCACCGAGCTTTGTGTCATGGAGCCGGAATAACAGGAATCGGCCACCACTAAAACGTGCTTGGCTTTCAGTGTGTTGAGCAAATCCGAAATGGTGGAATTGGCGATCCAGTTGGCGGTATTTTCCTGTTCAGCATCCACGGGCAGCCAGTATCCTTGTAATGTTTTTGGGTCGCGCTCGCCGTGGCCGGCATAATAAATCAGCAGGTTGTCGGTTTCCGTCAGTTGTTCGCGCAGGTCATTCAGCGCTGAAAGAATCGCATACCTGTCTGCATTGATAATAAGCCGGGTTTTAAACCCGTAGTCGGATTGCAGCACCGTGGCGACGTGCTTTGCATCATTGACCGCAGTTTCAAGCGTCGGGAATTGAGGGTAGTCGTTGTTACCGATAACCAACGCAAAATAGCGTCCAAATTTAACGCCTTTGGATGCCGCGCCAATGCGGGAGGCGCGGTTGCTTTCTGCGGCCATATGACGGGCAGGTTCCATGACAAAGGAGAAACGGGCTGTCCGGTTCCGCTTGTCCGTAGCCAGTATTGAGATTTGTGTTTTGTTACCCACCGGCACCTTTGTCTGGAACATGCCTTCATCGTCAACCGATAACGGTTGCTTGTTTACGGAGGCCAGTTTCAGCCCTGCGGGTGCGGTAATCCTTCCTTTGATGGATCGTGTCAGGGTATCCGGTGAAACCCGCACCATCGGTCCGCTGCCACGGGTGATCACGATAACGGGATCAAACAGTTCAATGGAGGGGCCGGCGGTCTCCTGATCCTGCATCGCCAGCATTTGCCGCTGGGTCGTCAGGTTATTTGTCTGTCGCGCTGCCTGCGTTTGTACCCGCAGCATCCGTGATTGCAGGGCGCGGACGGCGGCCTGTGTTTGCGCGATACGTTTTTTCTGTGCGGCGTAGGCAATTTTCAGTTCTTTCAGGCGCGCGGTATTTTTCGTGTCCTGCGTGATTTTATTATTCAGTTGCGTGAGCTGTTGCTGCGCATCTTGCAGGGCATTTTCACGCTGTTGCAGCTGTTTTTTCATGCCCGCAACAGAGGCGGACAGATTTTGCACCTGCTGTTCCCGTCGTTGTATTTCCTGTCGTAAGGTTTCTGTTTGTTCCTGCGCCAGAGTGGTCGCCCTGACTTCGATGTTGGAGGAGTAATCAAGGTGGTCATCCCCGATGCCCGACGCACGCCGGTACCAATTCAATGCCTTGAGCATATCCCGGGGAACGCCCAGGCCTTTTTCATACAGGTAACCCAGGTTGATTTGCGCGCGGGAATAGTTTTGCTCTGCCGCGCGTGTATACCAGGTAAAGGCGGTTTTGTAATCTGCGGGCAGGCCCAGCCCTTTTTCATAAATTTCACCCACATAGGTTTGTGCTTCGGCATTCCCCTGTTTTGCCTGTTCCAGCCAGGTTTGCAGTGCTGTGCGATAGTCGGCACGGTCGTAAGCGACATATTCGCCACCGCGTATTTCACAGTCCAGCGCGGTGGTTTTTATGGGCCTGCGTGCGGCCATGTAGGTCATCTGGGCGCCCAGTTTTCGTACTTGCGGCGGCAGCAGGCAATCAACCGGCAAAAACTTGTCCGGCGACGTTCTTTTTGCATTTTCTGCCGTTTGTGATGCACCGTCTGGTGCGTCTAATCCTGCGGCGCAACCGGCCATGAGGGTAATGGCAAATGCCACCAGTCCGTGCCGTAATAATTTCAGGGAAATGCCGGCGTGTGTTGTTTTCCCTGTTATCTTTTGCGTGTGGTGTTTCATGGTTGTATCTCCATAAGCTGCTGTTGCAAAGCCAGTAATTGCTTATGCTGTGGGTAGGTTTTCAGGCCGCTGTCGATCAGTTCCTGGGCCCGGCGCCGCTTGCCATCGTTTATCGCCAGTTTGGCTGCTTGCGTCAGTTTACTCAATAATGTCTCCAGCCCCTGGATGGCCTGGCGGTTATAGGGATGTATCTCAAGTACCTGGTTATAAACATCAAGGGCATTGGCGCCCGGTGGTGAAATCAGGCGGCCTACCATCAGGTGTACTTCGGCGACTTCCAGTAATTGTTCGACCTGGTTTTTGTCTGCCCCGGTTAGCTCGGCCGCAGGCGGCGGGTTTTCAAACAGGCTGGGGGCGACAATTTGCGGGGGTTGTAACCAGAAAAAGAGGCTCACAATTATGGCTGTTGCTGCCGTGCCAACCGCCAGCCAATAGCGGTAGTCCACCTTTTTTGGCAGCAGGGTTTCGAGGAATGCCTCGACGGAGAGGGTTCTGTCTTCCCGTTTAAGCGCCAGCCCATCCAAAAGACCTTTCCATTGCCGGTCAGTCAAGCCGGGGATTCGTTCCGGTTGCAGGTTCTGATGCAGCACATCTTCTGCCGAGAATTCTCCGAAGGGGTGTTTTCCTGCCAGCAGCTGATAGGCAATAATTGCCAGCGCGTAGATATCATCCCGGAGGTCAGGTTGTTCTCCACGAAACATTTCAAGGCTGGCGTAGCGTGGTGTGAGCGCGATCATGTCGCCGAGCTCAGAGGCATCAACGGCCATTTTTTTACGCGAAGTCCGCATGGCGCGGGCAATGCCAAAGTCCAGAATTTTTGTTGTGCCATCATCCGTAATAAAAATATTGCCGGGCTTCAGGTCAAAATGCACAATGCCGCGTTTATGTGCATAGGCCAGGCCTTGCACAATGTCGGTGATAATGGAGAAGGGTTCGCTGAAGTCGACGGGTGTGTCCTGTCCGGTTGCGGCAATTTCCCTGTCGATCAGGTACTTGTCCAGGGGTTTTCCCGCGAGTAATTCCATGGTCATGTAAACGACTTCACCGTCCCTGTCGAAGTCATAAACCGTCACCACATTGGGGTGAGCCAGTTCCTGGGCCTTTTTACATTCCTGCTGCAACATGCGTAATGCATTGGGCAGGTGTCGGACCTCTTCTGACAACAGTTTGATCGCAATACGCGAATCAGCATCACCCAGCTCCTCTTTGCGCAAATCCCGTGCGGCATAGACGACACCCATGCCGCCCCGTCCCAGCATGTATTCGAGATGAAAGCGGTTGTTGATAAGCCCTCCCGGACTTATTTTGCTGGCACGTGATGGCGCCGAGGGGGTTGCTGCCCGGGCATGCTGTTGAATGATATGAGTCTCTTCATTCTCTATGTCGGTATGCCGATGAT